>NZ_BONC01000034.1 GCF_016862515.1 Asanoa iriomotensis | reverse complement strand
TAGTTTTCCTCGCCGCGGCGACTCGAGCGGCGCTTGCGCGCGGGCTTCGCGGGCTCCGCCGGCGGCGGGGTTTCGCCGGGTGCGGTGCCCTCTGGCCACAGTGGAGTGGCGATGGCGGTGTCGTGGTCGTTGGAGCCCGGACGGCCGGCGAACTCGGTCGCGTAGCTGGGCTCGCGGTCCGGCTCGTCGTCGGCCGTGTGGTCGCGCTGGGCCGGCACCGTGACCTGCTCCCGGTCGGTCCGCTGGGCGAGCGTGGTGACCAGCACCGAGCCGGCGAGCCCGGCCAGCACCGCGTACGGCGCGAGCAGGTGTGCCGACATCTGTTCCGGCCGGATGCCGGCCAGGCGCGGCGCCGCCAGGAAGTAGGCGGCCGCCACCACGAGCGGGCCGGCGATGCCGGACACCGCGGCGCCGACGCGGTGGTGCGGGTCGCGGGCCGGCCCCCGGGCGACCAGGGCGCCGATCACGAACGCGGCACCGAGCGCCAGCGCGGCGCCCGGCCAGTAGAGATAGTCGCGGAACCAGAGGGCCTCGCCGGCGCCGGTGATCTGCCAGACGCCGAGTTGCGCCGGCGACTGGTCGCCGCCCGAGATCACCCCCTGTGTCACCGACACCACCGCGAGCAGCCACAGCCAGACGACCGTCGCGATCACGTTGCGGGCGGCCGCGCGGGACGACAGCGCCCAGACCGCGAAGACGATGCCGAGCAGCACACCGATGACCGCGTAGCCGGCGGCGATGGTCTGCGGCGAGAACGTGTCGGCCCGCACCGCGGCCCGCGCCGGCACGGCCACCAGCGCGACGGTGACCAGCGCGCCGACGGCCGCGGCCACGACGAGCGACAGGCGGCTGAGGAACGCGGCGGCCGGTGGTGCGCCGTCGGGATCCGCCGCCACCTCGGTGAGCCGGTGCGCGCCGATAGCGCCCGCGACGGTCGAGGTCGCCGCGATCCACGCGGCCCAGGCCAGGCTCGCCGCCCAGGCCGCCTCGCCCGCGCGGTCGGACGCCGGCAGCCAGGTGATGATGCCAAGGCCGTAGCCGAGGCCGAGCTGCGCGGCGCCGGCGCAGGCGGCAACGCCGATCGCCGCGGCGATCGATCCTCCCCAGCCTCGTACGGCCATGCGGGGCAGCGTAGCGTCCGGCCGCATGCCGGGCGAGTCTTGCCTGACGCCCGGTGCTCCGAGAGCCCGGGAAAGCGCCATAGCCGCGTTTCGACCGGGCAGGTTAGGGTCGGTGCCGGACAGGACCCGGCGGCGAAGGGATCGAGGATGGCCGACCAGCCCGAGGACCCGCCCGCGCGGCGTGGTGCCGGCTCGGACGACCCCGATCAGCCGCTCGACCGGACGGCGCCGTTCGACCCGATCCGCGACCAGGACGGCAAGGACGAAAACGGCGGTGACGCGGCCGCGGAGACCCAGCCGCTGCCGGACGATCCCGATCGCACGGCCCGGATCGAGCCCACGCCCGACGACCGCACCACCCAGATCTCGCCGGCCGACCGGACCAACGGGGTGCCGCCCGCCGACGACCGCACCACCCGGATCCAGCGGACGGGACCGCGCGACGCGACGCCGCCGGCGGATCCGGCCTGGGCGGGTCGCGCCGGCGTGCCTCGGCCCGGCGGCCCGGGCGAGCCGCCGGACGACGGTCCGCCGGACGGCTATGAACCGGGCCCGCCCGACGGCGGGTCCCGTTGGTGGATGCCGATCCTGATCGGCTTCATCGCGCTCGTCCTGCTCGGCGTGCTGGCGTTCGGGCTCTGGCTGATCCTGCGCGGTGACAACAGCCCGACTCCCGAGCCGAGCCCGACCACGCCGGCCGCGACCACGCCCGCGCCGACTACCGCGGCGCCGACGACCGCCGCGCCCACACCCACGGCGACGACGCCGGCGGCAGTGGTCGTGCCGATCCTGGAAGGGCTGACGGTCGAGCAGGCGACGGCGCGGCTCTCCGGCGTGGGCCTGTCGGCCCAGCTCAACTACGTCAGCTCCGACCGGCCCGCGGGCATGGTGGTCGGCTCCGACCCGGCGCCCGGCGCCCAGGTCGCAGCCGGCTCGTCGGTCACCCTCGACGTCTCGTCGGGCCCGGCACCGACGACTCCACCGGCCACGCCATCGGAGACCCCGTCGCCGCCGACCTCGCCGAGCGTGCCGCCGGGTCCGTAACGGTCACCAGCCGCGCCGGCGGTTGAGGACCACCGCGATGCCGATCGCGGAGACGAGCAGGCCGGCGATTCCCGAATAGATCAGCGGGCGGGCGTACGACGCCGGCTCCGCGTCGACGGGCCCGCCGCCCGGTCCACCGGCGCCGGCGGTGGGATCCGTCGACGGCCGGTCCGGGAAGAGCTCGTCCAGGCCGCGGGTGTCGGCGGGCGACGGCGTCGGCGTCCGGCGGTGGCGCGTGGACGACGACGGCGAGGCCGGGCGCGGCTGCTGCTGCGGCGCGACACCGGGCGGGGGTGCGGGTGCGACGGTCGGCAGCACAGGGGCGGCCGGGGCGACCGGCGGGACAGGCGGCGCGGCACCGCCCGGCACCGGCTGGTCCGGTGCGGGCTCCTCGACAACCGGGTCGTCGGGTCGGGGATCGTCCGGCGCCGGCTCGTCCGGATCCTCGTGGTCGAACCACCCGCCGGGGTCGACGGGCTCGACGACCAGCCCGGGCGCGGGGAGCCCGGGCACCGCGATCGGTCGCAAGGGGTCCAGGTAGCGCCAGGCCGGCGACGGCAGGAGCGAGGTCGCCGGCGGCAGCAGACTCTCCACATCGGGCAGGCCGGCGATGCGCGGCGTCGAGCCGGGCACGACCGGCAACTCGGCCGGTGCGGCCGCGGTGCGGGCGGCCAACGCGATGCCCGGTAGGGCGACGCCGGGCAACACGACGCCGCCGATGAGGAACGCGGCGGCCGCGAGATGCACCTGGGCACAGCGGATCAGCGGTCTCGCCGGTGGCTTGACCATGTGTGACCCCCAGGAATAGGGGTCCTGGTCACGCCCGGGAAGAACTGTTCGGTGGGTATGTCGAGTCTAGAGCCGCGCGGCCCCGGACACGCCGGGAACGCGAAAGCGTCAGCCCACCCGGGCCGGCACCGGCGCACCCACGCGGCGCGGTGCGGCACGTAGGTCATTGGGGGAGCGCAGCTGTCGAAGGCCGTTGAGCTGGACGAAGATCGAGCGTCGCTCGACCGCGTCGCCAGCCGCGTTGAGCTCGTAGCCGTCGAGCCAGACCCAGCCGTCGTAGGTCGGCCAGTCGTGCACGCGGATCACGCGGAAGAGAAGCGGGTCGATGAACTGGACGCTCGCCGCGCGCGTTACGTGCAGCACGTCACCGGAGCGGGGAAGCACATCTACTCCTGTTCCGAAGCCGAATGATCGGGAGGACTCAGAAAAGGACCACCGGCGGGAACTGATCTTTCGGAAACGCTGAGTAACCCGCGGCCTACGGACAGAGTGCACCAACAACATGATCAATGCAAGTTGCACATTGGTAGTGCTTTCGTGGCCTCTTGCGGCCGCAATGGTCCTTGATGTCCGACCGTTAAGCGCGTCAGACTGAGGTCGCATCACCCAGCGACCGTCGCAATCGCGTAACTCGCCGCGTTCGTCCGAATTGGTCGGTTCTCGCGGCGGGTGCGGACGCTAAACCTATCCGCACCTGTCCGGAGGTGACCCCGGTGACCGAACGCCGGAGCCCGACCATCCGCCGCCGGCGGCTAGGCGCCGAACTACGTCGCCGCCGCGAGGCGGCGGGCGTCACCATCGACGGGGTCGCTGAGCGGCTGGAATGCTCGGCTTCGAAGATCTCGCGGATCGAGACCGGTCACACGTCGGCGACGCCGCGCGACGTCCGGGACATGCTCGCCATCTACGGCATCACCGGGCCGGAGTGCGAAGAGCTCGTCCAGATCTCCCGCGAGGCAAGGCAGAAAGGCTGGTGGCATCCGTATGGCGCGGTGCTCGCCGGCGCCTATGTCGGCCTCGAGGCCGCGGCCCATTCCATCCGCGCGTACGAACAACAAGCGGTGCCCGGACTCCTGCAGACAGAGGACTATGCCAAGGCGATGATCCGCGCCGCTCGACCCGACTTCACCGCCGAAGATGTAGACCGTCGGGTGAGTGTCCGTCGCGCGCGTCAGTCGTTATTGAACGAGGACGACCCGATCGACCTGTGGTTCGTCCTGGATGAAGCTGTGGTGAGCCGGCCTGTAGGCGGTGACGCCGTTATGCGGGCCCAACTCGAAAGGCTTGTGAAGGCGGCAGAGTTCCCAAATGTGACCTTGCAGATCCTGCCGTTCGAGGCAGGTGCTCACGCCGGCATGGACGGCACTTTCGCCATTCTGGAGTTCCCCGAACCGAGTGACCCGGAAGTGGTCTACGCGGAGAACGCCACCGGGGGCCTCTTCATCGAGAAGAGCGACGAGTTGCGGAAGTACGTCTTCATCTTCGACCACATCCGTGCGGCCGCGCTCCGCCCCGAGGAGTCGGTCGCCTACATCGCAAAGCTAGCTAAGGAGCCACTGTGGAAGGCGAGACCAAGGGGTTTGATGTCGACCTGACCGGCGCGGTCTGGCAGAAGAGCACGCGTAGCGGGCCCAACTGCGACAACTGCGTCGAGGTCGCCTTCGTGCCCGGTGCCGTTGCCGTGCGGGACTCGAAGAACCCGACCGGACCGGCGTTGCTGTTCACCATCGACGAGTGGGACGCCTTCGTCGGCGGTGCCAAGGACGGCGAGTTCGACCTGTAAGGCCCCGCACCAAAAGCCCCGATCAAAGCCCCGTCAAAGCCCCGATCGACCTGCGCCAGGCGCTCTCCGGACTTCCGGAGGGCGCCTGGTTCGTTACAGGGGACACCGCAGCGTCGTTGTACCAGAAGACACGGCAAATGCCAGGTCAACCCGCCGAGCGGGTTAGTCCGAACGAGCAGGCAGGCGACACACCAATGACCATGCCCGACAACCTCGGAAACGGTTCGGCGACGCAGGAGCGCTTCACCGGGCCGTACCGCAAGACCCGCCGCGAGGCGTCCCTGACCATCGAGGGGCCGGCGGAGCGCGAGCCGGAGCGGGTCGTCCGCCAGGGCCTCCCGCCGGACCTCAACTCCGGCAACGACGCCGAGCGGCCGGCGCTGCCGTCCCTGGCGCCCGTCTACCAGCCACAGTGGGCCAGCGGCGACGCGGAGGCGCTGATCGCGGACCACCCGCTGCTGCGCGGCCTGCTGCTGGAACTGCCGCCGAAGGGGAGCATCCCGACCGCCGGCTGGCTCGACCGCTGGTTCGAAGCGGCCCGCTCCATCCTTGAGCTGCTCTACCTACAGGACGCCAACCGGCCGCGCTAGGCGTTCAGGCCGGGCCACGGCACCTTCGGCGAGGCGGCTGTGCCGCAGCGCGTCGCGCACGCCGATGCCGGTGGCCACCAGGCCGGCCGCAGTCAGCACCACACCGAGCACGGCGGGCACGCTCAACGCGACCAGACCCGCGGCGGCGAGCACCGCGGCCACGCCCGCCAGCGCGGTGACCTGGATCGGCAGGGCGAGCAACGGATGCGCGGCCGCGGCGCGCAGGCCGGGCGGCGCGGGAGTGTGCGGCGCCGTCGCGAACGCGGCGGCCCCGCGCCGCACCCGGGCGAGCCGGCGCAGCGAGACGGCGGCGACGGCGAACGCCGGCACCCACAGCGGCAGGACGGCCGGCACGAGGTCGGCGTAGCCGGCCAGACCGGCGAGGCCGATCGCGGCCAGCACCGCGAGCAACCCCACGACCAGGAGCTGCAGGCGTGCCGCGCGGCGGCGCAGCGCTGCGGCGCTGGTGGCGCGCGGCAGCAGGTCGGCGAGCCCGGCCGCGGCGAGCGCGGCGGCGGCGATGGCGGCGGTCAGTGCCAGATCGGTCCCCATGCCATAGAGGATCGTCCACAAGGCAACGGAACACATCCGGGCGCCTCCCGGGTCCCACCCGCAGGTGTCACCCGTAGGGGGACACGCCAGTGGTATTGAAAATTCGACATCTATTCACATCTGCCCGCGCGGCATAGCCTCACCCAAAGATCGGTGAACGCCGATATCCCGTCACGAACGGGGACGGCCGGTCCACCGATCGGAGGGGAGGAGGGAGATGAAACTCCCGCGTAAGTCCGTCCTGGTCGGTGTCGCCACGCTGACCGCGTTCGCCTTCGCCGCACCCGCGGCGGCCGCCGAACCGTCCGGGACCGTCCTGAGCGCCGGCGGCGAGACCGCCGTCGCAGACAGCTACATCGTCGTGTTCAAGGACAGCGCGGTCGCCCGCACGTCGGTCGACGGCAGCGCGACGGCGCTGGCCGGCCGGCACGGCGGCAAGGTGATGCGGACCTACCGCAGCGCGCTGCGCGGCTTCGAACTGCGCGCCAGCGCGGCACAGGCGGCCAAGGTCGCCGCGAACCCGAACGTCGCCTACGTCGAGCAGAACCACACCGTCCACGCGCTCGGCACGCAGACCAACCCGCCGTCCTGGGGGTTGGACCGCATCGACCAGCGCAACCTGCCGCTCAACCAGTCCTACACGTACCCGAACACGGCCCCGAACGTGCACGCGTACATCGTCGACACCGGCATCCGGACCACCCACCAGGACTTCGGCGGGCGGGCGACGAGCGGCTTCGACGCGGTCGACGGCGGTGCGGCCGACGACTGCAACGGGCACGGCACGCACGTGGCCGGCACGGTCGGCGGCAACGCGTACGGCGTGGCCAAGGGCGTGCAACTGGTCGCCGTCCGGGTGCTCAACTGCCAGGGCAGCGGCACGAACGCACAGGTGATCGGCGGCATCGACTGGGTGACCGCCAACGCGATCAAGCCGGCCGTCGCCAACATGAGCCTCGGCGGCGGTGCCAACACCTCGATCGACAACGCGGTGAACAACGCCATCAACTCCGGCGTCACGTTCGCCATCGCGGCGGGCAACGGCAACGCCCTCGGCCAGCGGCAGAACGCCTGCAACTACTCGCCGGCCCGGGTGCCCAACGCGATCACGGTCGGCGCCACCCAGAGCAACGACGCCGCGGCCTCGTTCTCGAACTTCGGCACCTGCGTCGACATCCTGGGCCCGGGCGTCAGCATCACGTCGGCCTGGTACAGCAGCAACACGGCCACCAACACCATCAGCGGCACGTCGATGGCGACGCCGCACGTGGCCGGGGCGGCCGCCCTGGTGCTCTCGGCCAACCCGAGCTGGACCAACCAGCAGGTCCGCGACTACCTGGTCAACAACTCGACGCCGAACGTCGTGACCAACCCAGGCACCGGGACCCCGAACCGGCTGCTCTTCGTGGTCAACGACGGCACGCCGCCGGCCAACGACTTCGCCGTGTCGGTCTCGCCGACCAGCGGCTCCGTCACCGCCGGCTCGGCCGCGACCGCCACCGTCTCCACCAGCACCACGTCCGGCTCGGCCCAGTCGGTGTCACTGGCCGCGAGCGGTCTGCCGTCCGGTGCGACGGCCAGCTTCAGCCCGGCGACCGTCACGTCTGGCGGTTCCTCGACGATGACGATCAGCACCTCGGCGTCGACCCCGTCCGGGACCTACGCGGTGAGCGTCAACGGGACCGGCGCGTCCGGCACCCGGTCGACCACCTACTCGTTGACCGTCACCGGCGGCACGGGCGGCGGTTGCTCGGGCACCAACGGCACCGACGTGGCGATCCCGGACAACAACACCAACATCTCCAGCACGATCGCCATCTCGGGCTGCGGGCGCGCGCCGTCGACGGCGTCCACCGTGGCCGTCAACATCGTCCACACGTACCGCGGTGACCTGGTCATCGACCTGGTCGCGCCGGACGGCACCGCCTTCCGGCTCAAGAACAGCAGCGCCTTCGACAGCGCCGACAACGTCAACGCGACCTACACGGTCAACCTGTCGGGCGAGTCGGCCAACGGCAACTGGCAACTCCGGGTTCGGGACGTCTACAGCACCGACACCGGCTACATCAACACGTGGACCCTGACGCTCTAGACAGGGAACTCCGTGAGCGGCTCCGTCGCCGGTGGCGGCGGGGCCGCTTTCCACAGGCCCGTCTTCTGCGCGAACAGGCGCGCCGCGTAGGCCGGGTTGAGGATCACGTAGCGACGCCAGAGCCGGCGCGGCTCGAGGCCGAGCCGCCAGAGCCACTCCAGGCCACGCTTCTGCATCCACGGCGGCGGCTTGCGGAGCAGCCCGGCGTGGTAGTCGAAGGCGGCGCCGACGGCCAGTTGCGGCATGTCGAGCAGCGGGCGCATGGCGTACGCGAAGATCTCCTGCCGCGGGCAGCCGAGCCCGACCAGCACCACCCGGGCGCCGGACGCCTTGATCCGGTCGGCGATCTCCACGGCCTCGCCCGGCAGGGCGGTGCGGAACTTCGAAGACTCCCAGCCGGCGAACTTGAGGGCCGGGAACATCTTCTCCAGCGCCGGCACGAGCCGGCCGAGCGTCTCGTCGGTCGAGCCGTAGAGGTAGACCGGCAGGCCCTCGTCGGCGCAGCGCGCCAGCACCCGCAGGGTCAGCGTCGGGCCGTAGACCCGGTCGGTGAGCGCGGTGCGGTGCAGCAGGTTGAGCCCCCAGCGCACCGGCTGCCCGTCGGGGGTGACCACGTCGAAGGAGTTGAGCCGCGCGTTGTGCGGCGGGTCCTGCACGCCGGTCATCACGCCGTGCACGGCCAGCGCGGTGAGCGCCAGCGGCCGGCGTTCGTGCGCCGCCTCGATCACCCGGGCGGTCGCGGACTCGTAGTCGACGGCGTCGACCAGGACGCCGAGGATGCTGTGCCGGCCTTTGTCGATCACGACCCGGGCACCCAGCGGTCGACGTTGGCCTCGTAGATCTCGCGCAGGATCATCGGCACGTCGTAGGTCTGCTGCCACTGCGGGTAGTGCTCCTGGAACCGGGCCATGCTGCTGATCCACCACTGGTGGTCGCCGATCCGCGCCTGCTCCACGTAGTTGATCCGCGGCTCACGGCCGGAGATCTCCTTGGCCACGGCGAACGCCTCGATGTGCGAGGTGTTCGAGTGCCGGCCGCCGCCCAGGTTGTAGATCTGGCCGGAGCGGGGTGCCCGGAAGAACGCCTCGAACGCGGTCAGCACGTCGTGCGAGTGGATCGCGTCGCGGACCATCTTGCCCTTGTAGCCGTAGAGGTTGTAGGTGCGCTCCTCCATCACGCAGCGCATCACGTAGCCGAGGAAGCCGTGCAGCTCGGCGGCCGAGTGGGCCGGGCCGGTCAGCGTGCCACCCCGGAACGCGGCGGTCTTCATGCCGAAGTAGCGGCCGTATTCCTGGACCATCACATCGGCCGCGACCTTGCTCACCCCGAAGATCGAGTGGAGGCAGTCGTCGATCGACATGTCCTCGGTCACGCCCTGCGCGTAGGGGTGGTCGGGAGCGATTTCATAACGGGTTTCCTGCTCGATCAGCGGCAGGCTGTTGGGCCGGTCGCCGTAGACCTTGTTGGTCGAGCAGAAGATGAACGGCGCGTCGATCGCGTGCGCTCGGGTGTTCTCCAGCACGTTGAGGGTGCCGACCGCGTTGACGTCGAAGTCGGTGAACGGCTCCTTGGCGGCCCAGTCGTGCGAGGGCTGGCCGGCGGTGTGGATCACCACGGCGATGTCCGAGCCGTATTTCTTGAAGATCTGTTCGAGGCCCGCGCGGTCCCGGATGTCGGCGTCGTAGTGCGTGTACGCGCCGCCTAGCTGCTCGCCGAGCTGCGCGACACTCCAGGCGGTCGAGCCGTCCTCGCCGTAGAAGTAGCGGCGCATGTCGTTGTCGATGCCCACGACATCCAGGCCGAGCCCGGCGAAATGCCGGCTGGCCTCCGAGCCGATCAGGCCTCCGGAACCGGTCACCAACGCGACGGACACGCATCACTCCAGGCTGCTCGGCGACGGGGCAGGCATAACGTTAGGGCTCCGCGAGTCGCGGAGCCCAACGTCATGGTGGGGAAGGGGGGAGTTGAACCCCCACGCCCTTTCGGGCACACGGACCTGAACCGTGCGCGTCTGCCATTCCGCCACTTCCCCGGGAACAGCTGCCGGCACATATTACGCTATCCCTGCCGGTGGCCGTGGGCGGTTGCCGCTCGCGGCGCCTGGGAAGACTAACACGGCGTTTCCGCCACTCCGGTGACGGGCATGTCAGTGGGCGTCGGGCACCCAGTCGTCACGTGCGGCAGCGCTCCCACGGCGTTCCACGGAGACCGGTAATGACCGTCGGCCGGTCGCCATGCGGACTGTTGGTGCCCCGGCCGGATACCATCATGGCCTCGGAACCCGAGGAGGAGCCGGTGAGCGTGCTGCAACGCTTCGAGAAGCGTTTGGAAGGCCTGGTCGAAGGGGCCTTCGCCAAGGTGTTCAAGGGGGTCGTCCACCCTGTGGAGATCCTCAACGCCATGCAGCGGGAGGCGGAGGCGCACAAGGCTATCCTGGCCGGCGGGCGGACTCTGGTGCCCAACCGCTACGTGATCGACCTATCTCCCTATGACCACAGCCGGCTCGCGCCGTACGCGGCCGCGCTCGCCCAGGAGCTCGCCCAGTCACAGGCGGAGTTCATCGGCGAGCAGGCGTGGACGGTCTACGGCGACGTGATCGTCGAGATCGAGCGCGGCGACGGCCTCGACACCGGCATGTTCCGGGTCACGGCCGAGGTCTACACGGGCGGCGACGTCGCGCCCGTGCAGCAGGGATACGACCAGGGGGGCGGCTACCAACAGCAGCAGCAGCCCTACGACCAGGGCTACGGCCAGCCGCCGATGCACGGCGGCGGCGCCGGCGGGCGCAACATCCGCCTGGTCTCCGGCGACGGTCGCACGTACCCGCTGCAGATGGGTTCGACCGTGATCGGCCGGGGAGACCAGGCCAACCTGCGGCTGCCCGACGTCGGGATCTCGCGGCGCCACGCCCGGCTCGACTTCGACGGCGCGCAGGTCGTGCTCACCGACCTCGGCTCGACCAACGGCACGATGGTCAACGGCCAGCGCGTCTCGGCCGTCGCCCTCAACCCCGGTGACATGATCCAGCTCGGCACGACGACGCTGACGTTCCGCGTGGACGGTTAGCCCGTTGGCCGGAGATTTCGTCGTCGAAGTCGCCCGGATCGGATTCCTCATTCTGCTGTGGATCTTCGTGTTCACGGTGGTGGGTGTGATCCGGCGTGACCTCTTCGCCGGGGCCCGATCCAGCAGGCTGGTCGCCGCACCACGGGGGGTGGGTGCGTCGACCGGCCAACAGCGGCCGGCCAAGGTGAAGCGAGGCCGCGCGGCTCACCAGTTGGTGGTGACCGCGGGACAGCTTGCCGGCACGCGAATCACGCTCGGTGACGGCCAGATCACGATCGGCCGCGCCGAGGACTCGACACTGGTGATCACCGACGATTACGCGTCGGCGCGTCACGCCCGGCTTGTTCCCAGGTCAGGGCAGTGGTTCGTGGAAGACCTGGGCTCGACGAACGGGACGTATCTCGATCGCGCTAAGGTCACCGGACCGACCCCCGTCCCCCTCGGCGTGCCGATCCGCATCGGCCGCACTTCACTCGAGTTACGGCCATGACACTGACACTGCGTTACGCGGCCCGCAGTGACCGCGGTCTGATCAGGGACGGAAATCAAGACTCCGTCTATGCCGGACCGCGGCTGCTCGCCGTTGCCGACGGAATGGGCGGCATGGCCGCCGGTGACGTCGCGAGCAACATCGTCATCGGCGCCATGGCCCCGCTTGACGAGGACGTCCCTGGTGACGCCCTCGTCGACGCGCTGCGCACGGCCGTCGACACCGCCAACCAACAACTCCGCGACACCGTCGACGCCAATCCGCACCTCGAGGGCATGGGCACCACGCTCACCGCGATCCTGTTCTCGGGCAGCAAGATCGGCATGGTGCACATCGGCGACTCGCGGGCCTACATGCTGCGCGACGGCGAGTTCGCGCAGATCACCAAGGACGACACCTACGTACAGATGCTGGTCGACGAGGGCCGGATCAGCGCGGAGGAGGCGAGCAGCCACCCGCAACGGTCGCTGCTCACCCGCGCGCTCGACGGCCGCGACATCGACCCGGAATACTCCGTGCGCCAGGTGCTCCGCGGCGATCGCTACCTGATCTGCAGCGACGGGCTCTCCGGCGTGGTCAGCGCCGAGACGATCGCCGAGTCGTTGCGTGACTTCGCCGACCCCCAGCAGTGCGTCGAGCGCCTGGTCGCGCTCGCGCTGCGCGGCGGCGGCCCCGACAACATCACCGTGGTCGTCGCCGACGCGACCGACCAGGACATCGTCGAGGCGGCTCCGATCGTCGGCGGCGCGGCGGCCCGCGACCGGGGCAACAGCACCTCGGCCAACCCCGACACGCCGGCCGCCCGGGCCTCCGCGGCGCTCGCCGGGCCGCGCGCCCCGGTGCCTGACCAGAACCTGCCGGCCGAGGCCAACGGCCGGTCCGGGTCGCACGAGGACGACGCCGACCGGCGCCGCCGGCGGCCGTTGCGCACCGCGCTGCTGCTCGGCGTGCTGCTGATCATCCTCGGTGGCGGTCTCTGGGCCGGCTGGCGGGTGACCCAGCAGCAGTTCTACGTGGGCGCCACGGAAGACGGCCAGCTCGCCGTGTTCCGCGGCGTGCCGGGCGAGATCGCCGGCGTCGACCTGTCGAGCGTCCAGTCGACCAGTGCCACCACGCTCGACGAGCTCACGTCCGTCGCGCAGGAGCGGGTCAAGCAGGGCATCCAGGCCAACAGCGAGGCCGATGCCCAGCGCCGGCTGGCCGAGCTCACCACCGACGACCCGACCAACCCCAACCTGAAGCCGGCCTGCCCGCCGAGCCCGACGGCGCCGGTCACCGAGCCGACCCTGACGGCGACGAGCCCGCCGACGACGGGCCCGACCGCGACCGCCACGGTGACCCCGGGCGCGCCCGCGACCGGGATCGGCACGCCGACCTCGGTGCCCGAGGCGCCGCCAACCGACACCGTGCCGCCGGTCATCGACCCGGCGGACTGCCGGCCGTCCGACTGACATCGTGAGTGCGCAGGCCGGTCCGGTTAACACACCCGCGGCGACGGGTGAGCTGCCGCGCGTCCGTGACGTGCAGACCCGTCGCAACGCCGAGCTCGCGCTGCTCGGTTTCGCGATGGTCCTCGTCGCGGCCTACAGCGCGACGATCCAGCTCACCATGTTCGACACGATCACCGGCAACTTCTGGGTGCCGGCGGCCGTGCTCAGCGTGCTGTTCCTCGGCCTGCACCTGGTGGTCCGGTACGCCGCGCCGTACGCCGACCCGGCCCTGATCCCCGCCGTCGCCCTGCTCAACGGCATCGGCGTGGCCTTCCTGCGCCGGCTCGACCTGGCCGAGGCGCCGGCGGCCGAGCGCCTCAACTTCCCGATCTTCGCGGGTACGGGCGGCCGCCAGCTCGCCTGGACGCTGATCGCGGTCGTGTTCGCCGCGATCGTGCTCCTGGTGGTCAAGGACCACCGGGCGATCTCCCGGTACGCGTACACGCTGGGTCTTGGCGGCATCGTCCTGGTGCTCATCCCGGCCCTGCTGCCGGGGCGGTTCTCGGAGATCAACGGCGCCAAGCTGTGGATCAAGGTGGGCGGCTTCCAGATCCAGCCGGGTGAGTTCGCCAAGCTGGCGCTGCTCGCCTTCTTCGCCTACTACCTGGTGCGCAAGCGCGAGGTCCTGTCGCTGGCCAGCCGCCGGGTGCTCGGCGTCGACTTCCCCCGTGGCCGCGACCTGGGCCCGGTGCTCGCGGTCTGGGCGGTGTCGCTGCTGGTCCTGATCTTCGAGAAGGACCTCGGCACCTCGCTGCTCTACTTCGGCATGTTCGTGGTCACGCTCTACATCGCCACGGAGCGGGTCAGCTGGCTGATCATCGGTCTGCTGCTGTTCTTCGGCGGCGCGTACGCCGCGTACCTGCTCGGCGCCTCGGTCGGCGGCCCGTTCGCCAACTTCTACCAGCGCGCCGAGATCTGGCTCGACCCGTTCTCCGACCCGTACGTGGACGGCTACCAGCTGGTCCAGTCGCTGCTCGGGCTCGGCAGCGGCGGCCTGTTCGGCGCGGGGCCGGGCGGCGGGCAGCCGACCAAGATCCCCGAGGTGCACAACGACTTCATCTTCGCCGGCATCGGCGAGGAGATCGGCCTCTTCGGGCTCTCCGCGCTCCTGATCATCTACTTGCTGATCGTCCAGCGCGGCCTGCGCGCGGGGCTCGCGGTGCGTGACTCGTTCGGCAAGCTGCTCGCCGGCGGTCTCGCGTTCACGCTGGCCTTGCAGGTGTTCGTCATCGTGGGTGGGATCAGCCGGCTGATTCCGCTGACCGGGCAGACCACGCCGTTCCTGTCCGCCGGTGGTTCGTCGCTGATGGCCAACTGGATGCTGATCGCGGTGCTGCTACGGGTCTCCGATGCGGCCCGGCGACCGGTCGACGCCTCGGTGTCGGCCCGGCCGAGCGGCGCGACAGCGAGTGCCCCCGCGCAGCTGCACGGGGCGCCCACGGAGGTGATCAAGCCGTGAACGCACCCCTGCGCCGGGTCGGCGTCGTCGTCCTGGTGCTCTTCGCGCTGCTCTTCGCCAACCTCAACTGGGTGCAGGCCTACAAGGCCGACGAATACCGCAACAGCGACTACAACGGCCGGGTGCAGGTGGCCGAGTACGAGCGCGAGCGGGGCGTCATCGAGGCCGGCCGCACGGCCCTGGCGACCAGCAAGCCGACCGACGGCGAGCTCAAGTACATCCGGCAGTACCCGAACCCCGAGGCCTACGCCCACGTCGTCGGCTACAACCCGGTCAACCTGGCGGCCACCGGCATCGAGCGCACCGAGGACGAGTTCCTCGCCGGCACCGCCGACGCGCTGGTCGCCGACCGCATCTCCGACCTGTGGACCGGCGAGAAGACGCCCGGCGGCAGCGTGCTGCTCAGCCTCTCCAAGCGGGCGCAGGAGACGGCCTACAAGGAGCTGAGCAACAACCGGGTGGGTGCCGACAAGGGCGCGGCGGTGGCGATCAACCCACAGACCGGCGCGGTGCAGGCGCTGGTCTCGATGCCCAGCTTCGACCCCAACCCGCTGGTGAGCCACGACACCGACGCGGCCACGGCGGCGTACGACAAGCTCGACAGCAACCCCGACAAGCCGCTGGTCAACCGGGCGCTGAGCGAGACCTACCCGCCCGGCTCGACGTTCAAGGTGATCGACGCCGCGGCTGCGCTGGAGAGTGGCTACACCCAGCAGACCGAGATCTCGGCCGGGTCGTCGTACACCCCGCCCACCTCGGGCACCGACATCCGCAACGCGGCCGCGTCGATCTGCCCGGAGCCCCAGGTCACGCTCCGCGAGGCACTGACCGAGTCGTGCAACACGGGCTTCGCGAAGCTCGCGGTCGCGCTCGGCGCTGACAAGATCAAGGAAGAGGCGCGCAAGTTCGGCTTCGGCAACACCGACCTGACCTGCGGGCGGCTCAACGCGGAGGGCATTCCGATCGCGCCGAGCGAGACCGGCGACATCAAGAACCCGGACGGCGGCGACGACCCGGCGGCGCTCGCGCAGAGCGGCATCGGCCAGAACAACGTCCGGATGACGCCCATGCAGGGCGCGCTGATCGCCGCGGCGGTCGCCAACGACGGTCGGCAGATGCGTCCTTACCTTGTGCAGAAGCTGCTCGGGCCGGACCGCACCACCTCGCACTACACGGCCACGCCGAAGGAGCTCAACGGCGCGGTGGTGAGCCGCCAGGTGGCCGGCGACCTGCGCGACATGATGGTCAACGTCGTCGAGAACGGCACCGGCCGCAACGCCCAGATCGACAACATCGTGGTCGGCGGCAAGACCGGCACCGCGCAGTCCGCACCGGACCGCAAGGACCACGGCTGGTTCATCGGCTTCGCGATCAAGGACGGCCAGCCGGTCAGCGCCGTCGCCGTGTTCCTGCAGGAGGCCGGCCCCGGCGGCAGCGCCGAGGCGGCCCGGATCGGCGGCCAGATCATGCGCGCGGTGGTCACCGACGCGGAGGGCAGCTGAGGTGATCAGTCCCGGGGTCATGCTCGGCGGGCGCTACCGCCTCGACGAGCGCATCGCCGGCGGCGGCATGGGCGATGTCTGGCGCGGCACCGACGAGGTGCTGGGCCGCACAGTGGCCGTGAAGATCCTGCTGCCCGCGCTGCTGGACGAGCCCGGCTTCGCCGAGCGGTTCCGCGGCGAGGCGCGCACGATGGCCACGATCAACCACCCCGGCGTGGTCGACGTCTACGACTACGGCAGCGACCAGCAGATCGCTTTCCTGATCATGGAGTACGTGGAGGGCGACGCGCTCTCCCGCACGCTGAGCCGGGTCGGCCGGCTCACCCCGGCCCGCACGATGGCCCTGGTCGCCCAGGCGGCCGACGCGCTGCAGGCGGCGCACGAGAAGGGCATCGTCCACCGCGACGTCAAGCCCGGCAACCTGCTGGTGCGTCCCAACGGCACGCTGGTGCTGACCGACTTCGGCATCGCCCGCTCCGACATCGTGGGCCAGCTCACCGCGGCCGGCTCCGTGCTCGGCACCGCCTCCTACATCTCGCCCGAGCAGGCGGCCGGCGCCACCGCCACCCCGTCCTCCGACGTGTACGCCCTGGGCGTGGTCGCCTACCAGTGCCTCTCCGGGCGCCGACCGTTCGAGGGGGACAACCCGCTCGAGATCGCCATGAAGCACGTCCGCGAGACGGCCCGCCCACTGCCCGGCGACATCCCGCCGGCGATCCGGTCGATCGTCGACCGGGCGATGGCCAAGGACCCGGCCGCTCGCTGGCCCACCGCCTCGGCCTTCTCGGCCGTGTCCCGGCAGGCCGCGGCGACGCTGGCCACCGGCGGGCCCGTTGTGCCGCACCGGCCGCTGTCGCCGACGATCCCGCCCAAGGCCGGGCCGATCTCGGGCGCGCCCGCGTCCCCCGCGCTGGCCCCGAGCGGGCGGGCCACCGTGCCCGGCCCGACCAAGCCGGCGCCGCCACAGGGCAACCCCCGGCCACCGCAGCCCGCCGGGCCGGTGGCGCGCGGCGGCTACCCGAACGTGCCGGCAAACCGGCCACCGGCGTCCGCAGGATACGGTTATGCGTCGGCGCCCTCCGTCGCCGAACCCGGCAGCGGAGGACGACGGTTACTGGTCGTGTTGGCAGTGATACTCGGCGTGCTGGTTCTGGTCTGCGCCGGTGTCATCTCCTACATGCTCAGTCTCCGCAACAACGACGGCGGAAGCGGCGGGGCGGGCTCGATGGCCCCCATCGGGAAGGTAACGACCGCGCTTCATCTACCCGTCGGTGGAACCGAGGCGGCTGACGCCCCGTACCGTCTTGGAGAGCGAATCCTCCACATCGGGATGACGAGCGAAGGAATGTTGACGAGATGACGCAGGCCCGCCTGCTGGGTGGCAGGTACCAGGTCGGCGAGCTGCTCGGATACGGCGGCATGGCCGAGGTGCACCGCGGCCGCGACCTCCGGCTCGGCCGGGACGTCGCGATCAAGATGCTCCGCACCGACCTCGCCCGCGACGCGACGTTCCAGATGCGGTTCCGGCGCGAAGCCCAGAACGCCGCCTCGCTCAACCACCCGGCGATCGTGGCCGTCTACGACACCGGTGAGGAGATCGCGCCGACCGGCGAGACCCTGCCGTTCATCGTCATGGAGTTCGTCAACGGCCGCACCCTCAAGGAGGTGCTGGCCGCCGAAGGCCGGTTGCAGCCGCGCCGGGCCCTGGAGATCACCGCCGACATCTGCGCGGCGCTGGAGTTCAGCCACCGGCACGGCATCATCCACCGCGACATCAAGCCCGGCAACGTGATGCTCACGCAGAACGGCCAGGTCAAGGTCATGGACTTCGGCATCGCCCGGGCCCTGGCCAGCGGCGCGACCACGATGACGCAGACCAGCGCGGTGATCGGCACGGCCCAGTATCTCTCGCCCGAGCAGGCCCGGGGCGAGGCGGTCGACGCCCGCTCCGACGTCTACGCCGCTGGCTGCGTGCTCTTCGAGCTGCTCTGCGGCCACCCGCCGTTCGTCGGCGACAGCCCGGTCAGCGTCGCCTACCAGCACGTCCGGGAAGACCCGCGGGCGCCGAGCGAGATCAACCGCGACGTGACACCGCCGATCGACGCGATCGTGCTCAAGGCGCTGTCCAAGAACCCGCTCAACCGCTACCAGAGCTCCGGCGAGATGCGCGCCGACCTGCTCCGCGCCGCCACCGGCCGGCCCGTGCTGGCCACGCCGGTGATGCGCGACCAGGAGACCATGCCGATGGGCGCGGCGAACGCGGCCACCGTCCAGGTCCGCCGGCAGCAGGGCCCGCCGACGCGGGCGATCCCGGCGGCCCGGGTGGGCGACGCGCAGGCCCGCAAGCGCTCCAACTGGGTGCTGGCCGTGCTGAGCGTGCTCGGCGTGCTCGCGGTGATCGCACTCGTGGCCGGCCTGCTGGTGCAGAACGCCCGGGGCGAGAAGGTCGACGTCGCGTCCGTGGTCGGCCAGCCGGTGGCGCAGGCGCAGGCCGCGCTGACCGCGCAGGGGTTCACCGTCGAGTCGACGCCGCAGCAGGCGGCCGACTGCAAGGAGAACACCGTCACCGCCCAGGACCCGGCGGGCGGCTCCAAGGCCGAGAAGCAGAGCACGGTGAACCTGACCGTATGCGCCGGCCCCGGCACGGTGGTGGTGCCCGACCTCAAGGGTCAGAGCCGGTCCGAGGCGGATCGGGCGCTCAAGGAGCTCAAGCTCAGGCCCGACTTCGACGCGGTCAACAGCTCGCTGCCGAAGGACCAGGTGATCAGCGTCGACAAGGCCGGCACCTCGGTCAAGCCCAACACCGCGATCAAGGTGCAGATCTCCAACGGCGAGCTGATTCCGGTGCCCGACGTGGTCAACCGCACCAAGGACGTGGCCGAGGCGCTGCTGCGCGACAAGGGCTTCGACGTGGAGATCAAGGAAGGCCAGGAGGTCCAGAACCAGAACCTGGCCGACCGCGTCACCAGCCAGGATCCCGGCGGCGGCAAGGAAGCCAAGAAGGGCGACACGATCACCATCACGGTGACGGTCTTCGTCCAGCCCGACGAGCAGCCCACCGACGAACCCACGTCGCCGCCTCCGGGCGGCAACAACGGCGGGATCGGCGACATCATCCCGGGCATCGGCGGCGGGCGTCCGGTCGTCGGCGACGATCGGGCCCAGCGGAACTGACGCGCGTCAGGCGGTGGCGAACGCCGCCTGACGGCGCGCGTCGACCTCGGCGACCAGCTCGGGAGCGCGCTCCAGGGCCGCGGGATAGCCGCATGCCGCGAGCCAGTTGGCGAGCATGAGGTGCCCGCCCTCGGTCAGCACGGACTCCGGGTGGAACTGCACGCCCTCGATCGGCAGCGTGCGGTGCCGCATGGCCATCACCACGCCGGACTCGGTGGTGCCGGTCACCTCGATCTCGTCGGGCAGCGTCTCGGGCAGCACGGCCAGCGAGTGGTAGCGGGTCGCGGTGAACGGCTCGGGCAGGCCGGCCAGCACGCCCGCGCCGCGGTGGTGCACGAGCGAGGTCTTGCCGTGCAGCAGTTCCGGCGCGCGCGTCACGGTGGCACCGAAGGCCGCACCGATCGCCTGGTGCCCCAGGCACACCCCGAAGATCGGCAGCTCGCCCGCGTATGCCTTGATCACGTCGAGGCAGATGCCGGCCCGGTCGGGCGTACCCGGGCCGGGTGAGAGCAGGACGCCCGCGGCGCCGGACCGGCCGACGGCCGCGACCTCGATCTCGTCGTTGCGCCGCACGTCGCACTCGACACCCAACTGGCCCAGGTATTGCACCAGGTTGAAGACGAACGAGTCGTAGTTGTCGATCACCAGCACGCGCATGGTGGCTACCTCGGAAGCGGGTTGTCGGTCGCGGTCGAGTACGGCAGGTCGTGGTCGCCCAACCCGGACTCGCGCGGGTCGGGCGTGCCGACACCCGGGTCGTCCACGCCCGCGCCGCCCGGTGCGCCCGGGACGCCGCCGTCCTGCGTCACCTGGACGTCGTCGAACGGCAGCAGCGGCTCAGCCCAAGGAAACACGATGAACCAGAACAGTGCCAATATGCCCGTGATCAGCACGAGCGAGGTCAGCAGCTTGCCCACGACGCCGTCGAACGGCAGCTTGCGCCAGATCCACGCGTACACCGGTCAGCCTCCCAGCTCGGCCGGGTCGCCCTGCGACTTCGGCTGGGTCCGAGCCAGCTCACCGTGCACGATCAGGCGCTGGTAGTTGTCGAACTTCGGGTTGCAGGTGGTCAGCGTGACCATCGCCTTGGTGGGCTTGGAGCCGGGCAGCATCGGCACCGGCGCGACCACCTCGACCTGCGTCGGCAGCACGATCCGGGTCTTCACGACCTTGTAGATGTACCAGTTCGCCTTGTCCTCGACGACGATCGCGTCACCGTTGTTGAGCTCGTCGAGCCGCCAGAAGGTGGCCCTGTTGCGGTGGCCGGCGACGGAGAAGTTGCCGATCTGGCCGGGCTGCGCGGTGTCGGGGTAGTGGCCCGGCGCGTAGCGGATGTCGGCCTGGGTGACCCCCTCGACCACCACCCACTGCTGGCCGAGAGCCGGGATGTAGAGCTTCGCGATGCCGTGGATCTTGGAGCCGAGCCCGCCGGTGCCGGCGGTCGGGCCGACCGTCGGGTCGTCGCCGGGCTCGTTGGCCCACTGCTGCTCGAGCGCGCCGGCCAGGGCATCCTGCTTGCCGCCCTGGACGACGCCGACACCCCAGACCTCGTACGCGGCGAAGAGCAGCACCACCAGGCCGACGGTGATCATCAGCTCGCCGCCGACCCGGATGCCGGCGCGGATCCGCGACCAGACGGTGGGCCGGGTCAGTTCGGAGTAGACGCTGCGGTAGTCGTCGCCGACGTTCTCGGCCCGCAGCCGCACCACCCGCTCGCCGCGCCGGGGCTTCGGCGGGGGCGGCAGGTCGGCCGGGTCGGGCTTCTCGGGCGCCGGTGGCACCGCGCCCATCACGGTGGTCACGTCGGGCGCGGGTGCGGGCGCGGGCGCCGGTGCGGGCGCCGGTGCGGTCGGCTTCGGGTTGGGCGACACCTTGGGGATCACCGCGGTCTGGTCGGGCGCCTGCGGCGCCACTCTCGGGATCACCGCCGTGCTGTCGGGCTCGGGCGCCGGCGGCCGCAGCGACACACCCGGAGTAACCGGCACGTCGCGCACGGTTGCCGCGGGCTGGCGGGCGCCCTGGTATTCCAGCGGGCGGGGATGCGGCCGGCGCCCGGTCGCGTCGACCACGCGCGGTATGACCGCGGTCGCGTCGACGTCGTCACGCGCGCGATGCCGTCCGTTCTGATCGTCCGTCATGACGGCGAAAGCCTCATGAGGTCACCTTCGCCGATCGGAGGGCACTGGACCCCTCGAACGCGGGTATCGTCACGTCCTTCTCCACCGTCTCTTGATATCCGAGCTGGAAGTGATCGACAGCGTCTTTGAAGAGACGTACGCCGTCGGATTCTCCCAACGCCCGTTGCATC
Source organism: Asanoa iriomotensis (assembly GCF_016862515.1). GTDB lineage: Bacteria > Actinomycetota > Actinomycetes > Mycobacteriales > Micromonosporaceae > Asanoa > Asanoa iriomotensis. The sequence goes on along the minus strand of NZ_BONC01000034.1, from coordinate 73,559 downwards.
GCGCTGGGATCACCGATCGCCGTGATCACGAACGGTGGTGAGTAGACACGTCCGTGCAGGAGCAAAGTGTTGCCGACGCAGCGTACCGCGCTGGTCGACAACACGCGGACCCCCATGATCGACATTGCCTCCGCGCCACCGGCCCAGAGGGCGTTGACCGCGGCCTGCACGTCGCCCTGGTGCACGACCAGGTCGTCGGGGCGCACACCGTCGGGCCGTTCGCCGGCCCGCTGCGGCGCGTCGTCGAGCCGGACCGTCAGCCCGGGGCCGTGCACCGCGGTGAACCCGGCGGCCGGCTCCATGCCCTTGGCACGGTCGCTCTCGGCGCGGATGGGGCCGTCGGTGCGGGCCAGCTCGTCGGTCTGGCTCTTGACCGCGGCGGCGAGCTCGCGGGCCCGCTGCTGGCTGGCCGTCACCCGGTCGCGCTCCTCGTTGACCACCTGGGCGAGCCGCGGGCGGCGATCCTCACGCAGCGCCGTGCCGTCGGCGGTCTTGGCCGTGGTCGTGAACAGCAGCCCGGCCGCCAGCGCGATCAGCGGCACCAGCGCTGACCAGGCATTGCGCGGCTTGCGGACGCGCGCCGCCCGCCGCAGAGCGGCCCGCCAGTCAGTAGAGTCGGGCACCTGGCTCCTCCTCCGTGCACGCTGCCGGGATTATTCCCATAACCGGATGCCGCCCGTCCATGGCCGCGACGCGCCGCGCCGATTACGCTAGCTGGCGAACATTATTGGCCATGGACCATCGCCGGTTGACAGGCCCGAGCGAGGACCACAACCAGGAGAGAGCGTCGTGCCCAAGTCGCAGGTTCGCAAGAAGAAGGTCTACACCCCTCCCACCGACGTACGTCCGTCGTCGGTGGCCGCGAGCCGCAAGCCGAGCCCGCGCTGGCTCCCTGTGACCGGCGTCGCGCTGATTGGTTTCGGCATCGCCTGGCTGGTCGTCTACTACCTCTCCGACACCAACTACCCGGTGGCGTCGTGGAGCTACTGGAACCTCGCGATCGGCTTCGGTGCGATGGTCGCCTCGCTCGCGGTGTTCAGCCGTTGGCGCTAAAGATCTGTTGACTAAGGTGACCTGGTAGACCAGGTGCGGCACACCTCACGTTACTGACTAGTAACCCGTGTCGTAACCTGGCTCTCAGGCACACCTAGGCCAACGGAGGCTGGGCGCATGGGCGTCGTCGAGATCATCTGTACGACCATCGCTGGTCTCATCACGCTCGTCGCCGTGGCGCTGGCGGCCCGCGCTGTCACGCGGATGCTCGCCGTGGTCCGGCAGGGCCAACCCGACCCGGCCCGGCTCGGCTCCTGGGGTGCCCGCACCAAGGTCATGCTCACGGAGACCGCCGGGCACACCCGGATGTTGAAGTGGTCCGCGATCGGCGCCGCGCACTGGTTCGTGATGGTGGCGTTCGTCGTCCTCTCGCTGCTGGTGCTCGAGGCCTACTTCGAGGTGGCCTCGCCGGCGGGCGGCATACCGTGGCTCTCGGGCTGGGTGGTCTTCGGCTTCGTCACGGAGATCATCGGGATCCTCGGCATCCTGGGCATCCTCTACCTGATCTCGGTGCGCCTGCGTAACCGGCCGGGCCGCGCGCGCGGGCTGTCCCGGTTCACCGGCTCGACGATGTGGCAGGGCTACTTCGTCGAGTGGGTGATCGTCGGCGTGCTGGTCTGCGGGTTCCTGATCCGCGGGTTCAAGGCCGCCAACGACCACCTCGAGTTCCCCACCTGGGCGGCGCCGCTGTCGCACGGTCTGGGCTCGGTGCTGCCGGCGTGGGAGGCCGGCGCGCCGGTGGTGGCCGCGATCAAGATCGTCATCTCGATGACGTGGCTCATCGTCATCTCGCTCAACCTGACGATGGGCGTCGCCTGGCACCGCTTCCTGGCGTTCCCCAACATCTTCTTCAAGCGCGACCCCGAGAAGCCCGCCGGCTCGGGCCTGGGCGCGCTGCGGCCGATGACCTCCAACGGCCAACTCCTCGACTTCGAGGAGGCCGACCCGGAAAAGGACCAATTCGGCGTCGCGCAGGTGGAGCAGTTCACCTGGAAGGGTCTCCTGGACTTCTCCACGTGCACGGAGTGCGGCCGGTGCCAGTCGCAGTGCCCGGCCTGGAACACCGGCAAGCCGCTCTCCCCGAAGCTGCTGGTCCTCTCGCTGCGCGACCACGCGTACGCCAAGGCGCCCTATCTGCTGGCCGGCGGCGGCAAGGACCTGACCGGCGAGGAGAAGGCCAGCCAGGAGCAACTCGCCGGGGTCGACGTGCTGGCCATGGCCGAGGCCGACCGGCCGCTGATCGGCAGCGCGTCCGACGGCGGCGTGATCGACCCGGACGTGCTGTGGTCGTGCACGACCTGCGGCGCCTGCGTCGAGCAGTGCCCGGTCGACATCGAGCACGTGGACCACATCGTCGACATGCGCCGCTACCAGGTGCTGATCGAGTCGTCGTTCCCGTCCGAGGCCGGCGTGATGCTGCGCAACCTCGAGAACAAGGGCAACCCGTGGGGCGCGCCGCCGAACACCCGCGAGGACTGGACCAAGGGCCTGGACTTCGAGGTCAAGCGGGCCGGCGCCGGCGACGACTTTGAATACCTCTTCTGGGTCGGTTGCGCGGGCGCGTTCGAGGACCGGGCCAAGAAGACCACCCGCGCGGTCGCCACGCTGCTGCACGAGGCCGGCGTCGACTTCGCGATCCTGGGCGAGGGTGAGACCTGCACGGGCGACCCGGCGCGGCGGATCGGCAACGAGTTCGTGTTCCAGATGCTCGCCCAGCAGAACGTGGAGACCCTCAACGACGCGGGCGTCAAGAAGATCGTCGCGTCCTGCCCGCACTGCTTCAACACCTTGCGCAACGAGTACGGCGCTCTCGGCGGCAGCTTCGAGGTCGTGCACCACACCCAGTTGCTGGCCGACCTGGTCGCCTCCGGCAAGCTGACCCCGGTGCAGCCGGTCGACGGCGGTGTCACCTACCACGATCCGTGCTACCTGGGCCGGCACAACCGGGTCTTCACCCCGCCGCGCGAGGTCCTCGAGGCTTCCGCCGGCGGCGCCGACCTGACCGAGATGCCGCGTAACTCCGAGCGCTCGTTCTGCTGCGGCGCTGGCGGCGCCCGGATGTGGATGGAAGAGCGGATCGGCAAGCGCATCAACATCGAGCGCGTCGAAGAGGCGATCTCCACCGGCGCGCACACGATCGCGGTCGGCTGCCCGTTCTGCTTCACGATGATCAGCGACGGGGTCACCGCCAAGCAGGCCGCCGGCGCCACGGACGGCGTCGAGGTGGTCGACGTGGCCACGGTGCTGCTGCGCTCGGTCAAGCCCGAGAGCCCGGCCTCCTCCGCCGAGCCGGAGGTCACCGCCGCGGGATAGAACCCGTCCCGCATCCACCGTTCAGTTGAGTGAAAGAAAGCCGAACGGCCTGTCACCCGGGTCGAGCCCGGGTCGCGTCTTGATATGCGCACAGGACGTGCACGACGCCCGGCCGGCGACTTTCCTTTCATTCCTCTCGAACGGGGTTCTCAGTCATGAACACGAACATCTCTCGCCGGGCCCTTCAGGGCGCCGCCGCCTGCCTGTCCGGCGCCGCGCTGTTGCTGACGGCCGCCTGCGGAACCGACCCGGCCAGCGCCGGAAGCCCGGCCCCGGCGTCGGTGCCCCCGGTTGCCGCTCCCTCCGCGTCGCCGTCGACCGGCGGTTCGGTCACGGGGTTGCCGGGCTGGTTGTACTACGCCGACTCGGACCGCCTGGTGCGGTTGACCGGGTCGCGAGTGGACACGGTGCTGAAGGCCGGCGCCTACAGCGCGAACGTGTCGCCGGACGGTGCGTCGATCGCGTTCGTCGAGAGCGACGGTGACGTGGTGGTGACCGATCGGGACGGGCGCGACAGGCGGACCGTGTTGCGGGGCAGTGTCGGCGTCGGTTTCGAGCCGGCGTGGTCGGCGGACTCGCGGCGTCTGCTGGTGGCGAAGAGTGCCGGCGCCGGGGATACGACGATGGGTGTGGTCACCGTGGAGTCGGGCGTGTTCACCGCGCTGCCGCATCAGCTTGACGGCATCCATTACCTCTGGTCCGCCGACGGAGAGAAGTTGGGATTCGCGACCGGCACGTGTCAGATCGGCACCGCGGACGCCGATGGCGGCAACGCCCGTCTGGTGCCCGTGTTCGGCCACTCGGATCCGCAGCGCCGGAGCAGTTGTGACCCGTTCAGCATCTCGCCGGACGGGAGGCTGATGGCGGTCAACCAGCGCACGGGCGACGAGCCGGACGGTGACATCGGGCGGGATCTGTTCGCGGACGCGGTCATTGAAGTGGCTACGGGTGGGGACGTGGGTCTGCCGGTGTCGGGTGCGGTGACGGCGGTCTTGTTCCAGCCCAACGGTGACACGCTCGTCCGTACCGACGACCACAAGCTGACGTTGCTGGGCCCTGACCGCAACGTCAAGGCCGAGGTGACCGAGCCCGCGAGCGTGCGGGACCTGTCGCTGCTCGCCTACAGCGCCAACTGATGATGCGGCTGCCCGCGGCGCACACGGGGGCGCCGCGGGCAGTCCCGATCTTCGGAGCTTCGATGCCGGTCAGCACACCGACGGTGGCGGTACTAAACTCCCCAACCGCCTACGGTTCCTCGTTGATCGGATCATGCATGGCCACCCGCGAGGACGAGTACGCGACGTTCGTGCGGGCCAGGAGCCATGCCCTGCTCAGGTCGGCCTACCTGCTCACCGGCGATCAACACCTCGCGGAGGACCTCGTCCAGGAGGCCCTCGCCCGTACCCACCGGTCCTGGTCCAGGCTCCACGAGACCGGAAACGCCGAAGCGTACGCCCGCCGGGTCATGTACCACCTCCAGGTCTCGGTGTGGCGGCGCCGGAAGGTGGCGGAGTTCCTCCCAGGCGAACTGCCCGAGCCGGCGCACCGCGGCGGTCCTGACGACCCGGACGCGATCGCCTGGCGGATCACCCTCGAACGGGCGCTGGGATCGCTCAGCAAACGCCAGCGGGCAGTGGTGGTGCTGCGCTACTTCGAGGATCACACCGAGGCCGAGGCGGCGGACATACTGGGCGTGTCGGTCAGCACCGTCAAGACCCAGGCCGCGCGGGCTATCGAGCACCTGCGCAAGCTCGTACCACATCTCAGGGAGCCGGACGATGAGCGACGACCGACTGCGTGAGAGCCTCGCTCGCATCAGCGACCAGGCGGAGCCGGCCGACCTCCTCGACCGGTCGCTGTCCCGCTCGAAGCGGATCGGGCGCAACCGGGCCATGGTCGGGAGCGCCGCGGCCGCGTGCGTGCTGGCCCTGGCCGGCGTCTTCGCCTGGCAGCTAGGCCTGCCAGGGACGCAGGGGAACACGCCGGCAGTCGGCCCGCCTTCCGCAACCGACCTGCCGTCGCCGACACTCCAGCCAACGGCGACCGCGCCGCCATCGTCGAGCCCGCCGGCGGTCGTCGGCTCCGTCGCGGGGCTGCCGGGCTGGCTGTACTACGCCGACTCGGATCGGCTGGTGCGGTTGACCAGGTCGGGTGTGCAGACGGTGTTGAACGCCGGCGCCTTCAGCGCGAACGTGTCGCCGGACGGTGCGTCGATCGCGTACGTCGACGGCGACGGTGACGTGGTGGTGACCGATCGGGACGGGGGCGGCAAGCGGACTGTGTTGCGGGGCAGTGTCGGCGTCGGTTTCGAGCCGGCGTGGTCGCCGGACTCGCGGCGTCTGCTGGTGGCGAAGAGTGCCGGCGCCGGAGATACGACGATGGGTGTGGTCATGGTGGAGTCGGGCGTGTTCACGCCGTTGCCGCATCAGGTCGACGGGATCCATTTCCTGTGGTCGGCCGATGGGCAACGCCTCGGGTACGCCTCCGGCACGTGCCAGATCGGCACGGCGGACGCCGATGGCGGCAACGCCCGTCTGGTGCCCGTGTTCGGCGACTCGGACAGCGAGACGAACCCGCAGCGCCGGAGCAGTTGTGATCCGTTCAGCATCTCGCCGGACGGGAGGCTGATGGCGGTCAACCAGCGCACGGGTGACGAGCCGGCGGGTGACATCGGGCGGGATCTGTTCGCTGACGCTGTCGTCGAAGTGGCTACGGGTGGGGACGTGGGTCTGCCGGTGTCGGGTGCGGTGACGGCGGTGCTGTTCCAGCCCAACGGTGACACGCTCGTGCGTACCGACGACCACAAGCTGACGTTGCTGGGCCCTGACCGCAACGTCAAGGCCGAGGTGACCGAGCCTGCGAACGTGCGGGACCTGGCGCTGCTCGCCTACAGCCCCAACTGAGCCATTCCACATCCCGCGGCCTGCGGAAAACCACAGTTGTACCGTGCAGGCCATGGTGGCAGGGGTGCTCGGTGCGGGTGGCCGGCTGTTCGTCGGCGTGTCCGTCGGTGCCGCCACCGCCGTCGCCGAGCTCGCGTTTCTCGGCTGGGCCGCGCTGGTCGCCCTGGTCGAGCTGATCCGCGGGCGCCAGGCGGTCGGCATCGAGCGCCCCGCCCGCCACCTGGTCGAGGTGGAGCGCCGGCGGATCGCGGCCTTCCTGCCCGGCGGCGCCGCGGTCGAGCACCTCGACGACTATCCCGGGCGCCGTGCGGTCGCGTACCTCGGTGTCCGTTGGCTCGTGGGTCTGCTCGGGGGGTTCGTCGCCCTGCTCTTCCTCTACGGCCTGGTCACCGGCGCGGTCTGGGCCCGGGACCTGTTCGTCGGCCGCAGCGGCGCGCTGATCGTGTCGGCACAGGTCGTCGGCGGCCTGGTGTTGCTGTTCCTGGCCGTGCAGGGCTTCCTCGGCGTGGCGGCGCTGGACCGGTGGCTCGCGGGCCGAATGCTGGCGCCGAGCGACCGGGCCCGCTACGAGCGGCGGATCAGCGAGCTCGCGGCCAGCCGGGCGGGCGTGGTCGCGGCCGTCGACGCGGAGCGCCGGCGGATCGAACGGGACCTGCACGACGGCGTACAACAGCGGCTCGTCGCCCTGGGGCTGTTGCTCGGGCAGGCCCGGCGCGGCACCGACGACCGCGCCCGCTCCGACGACCTGATCCGGCAGGCCCACGACGAGGCCCGGCAGATCCTGGCGGACCTGCGCGACGTCGCCTGGCGCGCCTACCCCGCCGACCTCGACAACCTGGGCCTCGCGGAGGCGCTGGCCCGGGTGGCGGAGCGCGGCGGCGGCCCGGTCGCGGTCGACTGCCAGGTCGGCCGGCTCCCGACCGCGGTCGAGACCGCCGCCTACTTCGTGGTCTCCGAGGCGGTGACCAACGCGGCCAAGCACGCCCCGGGCAGCCGGGTCACCGTGTCGGTGGTGCCGGCTGCCCGTGGTGTGCGCGTGACCGTGACCGACGACGGCCCCGGTGGCGCGGACCCGGCGGGCGGCGGACTGGCGGGACTGGCCCGGCGCGCCGCGGCCCTGGACGGCTCGTTCACGGTCGACAGCCCGGCCGGCGGACCGACCACCGTGACCGCGGAGCTGCCATGCGCGTGATCCTCGCCGAGGACTCGGTCCTGTTGCGGGCCGGCCTGGCCCGGCTGTTGACCGACGAGGGCCACGAGGTGGTCGCCGAGGTCGGTGACGCGCCGGCGCTGCTGGCCGCCGTCGCGGCCGACCAGCCGGACGTGGTGGTCGCGGACGTCCGGATGCCGCCCAACCACCGCGACGAAGGGTTGCGCGCCGCCGTGGAGATCCGCGACCGGTGGCCGGCGGTCGGTGTGCTGGTGCTGTCGCAGTACGTCGAGCGGCGGTACGCGGTCGAGCTGCTCACCACGCGCAGCGACGGGGTCGGCTACCTGCTCAAGGACCGGGTGGCGGAGGTCGGCGAGTTCCTGGACGCGCTGGACCGCGTGGCCGCCGGCCGGGCCGCGTTCGACCCCGAGGTGGTCCGCCAACTGCTGACCCGGACGTCGCACACGGACCCGCTGCGCCGGCTGACCGCGCGCGAGGCCGAGGTGCTCGACCGGATGGCGCAGGGCCACACGAACGCCGGCATCGCGGCCCACCTCCACGTCTCGCAGAGCGCGGTGGAGAAGCACGTCAACGCGATCTTCGACAAGCTCGACCTGTCCCGGACCACCGGCTACAGCCGACGGATCCTGGCGGTCCTCCACTACCTGGGTTCCTAGCGCCCGAGTCGCACCAACCGGGTGGCGACGAACCAGACGAGACCCACGGCGACCGCACCGATGACGATCTTCTGAAGGACGCCGGCGTACGCCTCGACCCGCCACCAGGACTCGCCGAGCTGGTAGCCGGCCAGGATGAACACCGCGTTCCAGACGAGACTGCCCGCCGTGGTCAGGGCCAGGAACGTCGGCAACGGCATGCGCTCGACACCGGCCGGCACGGAGATCAGGCTGCGGAAGATCGGGACCATCCGGCCGAGGAACACCGCCTTGGTGCCGTGCCGGGCGAACCACGCCTCCGTGCGGTCGATGTCCCGCAGGCGCACCAGCGGCAGCCGGGCGGCGATCGCGCGGATCCGCTGCCGGCCGACCGCGGCACCCACCAGGTAGAGCGCGAGCGCGCCGACGACCGAGCCGGCGGTGGTCCAGAACAAGGCCGCCGCCAGGCTCATGTCGCCGCGGCTGGCGGTGAAGCCGGCGAGCGGCAGGATGACCTCGCTGGGCAGTGGCGGGAACAGGTTCTCGAGGGCGACCGCCAGGCCGGCGCCGGGTGCGCCGAGGCGCTCCATCAGGTCGACGGCCCAGGCGGCGACGCCGCCCCCGGTCTGCGGTTCGGTGGAGAGGATCATGCGACCGACGCTATGGACGGTGCCGGTCACCCACCATGCGGCCGACCACCCGACGGCCTGCGGAAAACCCCAGGACACCGGAGTCGTGAAACAATCCCGCCCGAGGTGAACCGATCATCGACGACCTATTGCTCACCACCATCCTTCCGCTGGTCGGGTTCGTGCTGCTGACCGGCGCCAACGCCTTCTTCGTCGCGGCCGAGTTCGGTCTGGTCACCGTGGACCGGGCGGAGATCGACCGGCGCGCGGCCGAGGGTGACAAGCGCGCCGCCACCGTCCGCAAGGCCCTGCACGAACTGTCGTTTCAGCTCTCGGGTGCGCAGCTCGGCATCACGATCGCCGCCCTGCTCACGGGTTACCTGGCGGAGCCGGCGCTGGCCAAGCTGTTCCGGCCGCTGATCGAACCTCTGGCGCACGACTCCACCCGTACCGTGACGACGATCCTCGCCCTTGCCCTGGCCACGCTGCTCTCGATGCTCTTCGGCGAACTGGTGCCCAAGAACGCGGCGCTGGCCCGGCCGATGTCCGCGGTGCTCGGCACGGTGGTGCCCCTGCGCTGGTTCTCGGCCGTCTTCCGTGGGCTCATCGCGGTGCTCAACGCGTCGGCGAACTGGGTGGTGCGGCGGCTCGGCATCGAGCCGCAGGAGGAGCTGGCCAGTGCCCGGTCGCCCGAGGAGCTCGGGCTGCTGGCCGCCATCTCGGCCCGGGCGGGCGCCCTGCCATCCGACACCGCGATGCTGCTGCAGCGGACCATCCGGTTCGGCGACAAGCGCGCGGCGGAGGCGATGACCCCGCGGGTCGACGTGATCGCGCTGCCCGCGTCGGCCAGCGTCGCCGAGCTGCTCGCCGCGGCGCAGGAGACCGGGCGGACCCGCTTCCCGGTGTACGAGGACACCCTCGACCTGATCACCGGTGTGGTCGCGGTCCCGGACGCGCTCGGCGTACCCCCGGCAAGGCGGACGACCACGACGGTGGCCGCGGTGGCCCGCGAGCCGGTCTACGTCCCGGAGAGTCTGGATCTGGACGGTGTGCTCACCGCGCTGCGGGCGGCGGACGCGGACCTCGCGATCGTGGTCGACGAGTACGGCGGCACCGACGGCGTGGTGACCGTCGAGGATCTGGTCGAGGAGCTGGTCGGCGAGATCGCGGACGAGTTCGACCTGGAGGCGGTCGCGGAGACCGGCGCCGTCGAGCTGACCGTGCCGGGCGGCGAGCGGACGTTCCTCGTCGACGGCATGCTGCGCGCGGACGAGCTGGCCGAGCTGACCGGGTTCCGCCTGCCCGAGGGTCCATACGAGACGCTGGCCGGCTTCCTGATGGCCCGGCTCGGGCACATCCCGGTGGCCGGCGAGGAGATCCGCGACGCGGGTTGGGAGTTCACCGTCGTGGAGGTCGAGCGGCACCGGATCGAGCAGGTGCGCGTGGTCAGCCCGGAGGCCGAGCATGCTTAACCTGCTGATCACGGCCGTGCTGATCCTGGGCAACGCGTTCTTCGTCGGCAGCGAGTTCGCGCTCATCGCCTCGCGCCGCACGGTCATCGAACCGCTGGCCGGCACGTCCCGGCGGGCCCGGATGACCCTGTCGGCGATGAACCAGATCCCGTTGATGATCGCCGGCGCGCAGCTCGGCATCACGATCTGCTCGCTCGGCCTCGGCGCGATCGCGGAGCCGGCCATCGCCCACCTGTTCGAGGGTCCGTTCCACGCGGCCGGGTTGCCGGAGGCGGCGGTGCACCCCGTGGCGTTCGTCGTCGCGCTGATGATCGTCGTCTACCTGCACACGGTGATCGGCGAGATGGTGCCGAAGAACATCGCGATCGCCGGCCCGGAGCCCTCCGCGCTCTGGCTGGGCCCGGCGATGCTGGCGTTCTGCGTGTCGACCAAACCGTTGCTGGTCGCGCTCAAGTGGGTGTCCAAGGTGGTGCTGCGTTTGTGGCGGGTCGAGTCGACCGACGCGGTGAAGACCGTGTTCACCGCGGAGGAGCTCGCCGGGCTGGTCTCGCAGGCGCGGACGGAGGGGTTGCTCGGCTCCGAGGAGCACGCCCGGATCACCGGCGCGCTGGCGCTGCACGACCGCACCGCCGCCGACGCCATGCGGCCCTGGTCGTCGGTGACCACGGTCGCAGAGGACGTGTCGCCGGCGTCGCTGGAGGTGCTGGCGACCCGGACCGGGCGGTCGCGCTTCCCGGTGGTGCAGCGCAGCACCCGCCGGGTGCTGGGCTTCGTGCACGTCAAGGACATCATCGGGTACGCCGGCGCGAGCCGGACGGCAGCGGTGCCGGCGGAGATGATCCGGCTGCTCACGGTCGTACCGCCGGACCGGTCCCTGGCCGATCTCCTGCTCTCGATGCGGCGTGAGCGGCAGCACATGGTGTTGGTCAGTGACGGCCGCGCACCCCTCGGTGTAGTGACTCTCGACGATGTGTTGAATGCCGTTGTGGGTCAGGGCAATTCGGGCTTTCCCGGCGTTGGTGTTACACCGCCCGTACCCGCCTGACAGCGCAGCGAATGCGGCCTTGCGACCCGTTTCGCCATTCCCTAATGTGTTTCCTCGGCGGCGTACCCCCCACGCCCACTCAGTCTCACTACGGGAGGCAATCGCCTTGCGCGCGTCCCGGCCGTTCGTCCGCGTTCTACTGGCCCTGGCCTTCGGCGTGGTCGCCGCTGTGCTGCCCGCGGGCCTCGCTGCTGCCGAGCCGACACCGCAGCAGATCGAGGCTGAAATCGACAAGAAATGGCGGCAGCTCGAGCCCGTCATCGAGCAGTACAACAAGGTCCACTCGGATCTTCAGAAAAACCAAAAGAAAGCCAAAGACTTACAAAAGAAAATCGAGCCGTTGTCGCTGAAGGCCGACATCGCGCTCGACCGGATCGGTGTCATCGCGGCCCAGCACTACAAGACGGGTCCGACCGGTGAGCTGAGCATGCTGCTGAGCGGCGCACGCACCGGCGACCTCACCGACCAGCTCGTCATCATCGACATGCTGGCCCGGCACGAGCAGGCGCAGATCGCCGACGTCGTCAAGGCGCGCGACGCGTTCAACGTGCAGAAGGAAAAGCTCGACGCTCTCGTCGCGGCCAACAAGAAGACCGACACCGAGCTCGCCGCGCGCAAGAAGCAGATCGCCGCGGACATCAAGAAGCTCGAGGCGTCCCTGCCGCCGACCCGCGTGAGCGTGGCCAACTGCCCGAAGATCACGACGGTGACCACGGCCGAGGCGACGGCGGTCAAGACCGCGTGTGCCCAGGTCGGCAAGCCCTACGTGTTCAACACCGACGGGCCGAACTCGTTCGACTGCTCAGGCCTGACGCTCTACGCGTGGGGGAAGGCGGGCGTCTCGCTCACCCACTACACCGGCGACCAGTGGGACGAGACCTATCCGGTGTCCAAGCCGCGGGCCGGTGACCTGGTGTTCTTCTACAGCCCGATCAGCCACGTGGGTCTGTACATCGGCAACGGTCAGATGGTGCACGCCGCACGGGCCGGCAAACCGGTCCAGGTCTCCAGCGTCAACAACATGCCGATCACGGGTTATCGATCGGTGAAGAAGCGCTAGATCGGTCGTTCGTTCGACGGCGGGGGGCCTTCGGGCCCCCCGCCGTTTCATGCTGGTGGGGCCGTCGGCCAGGTGCGCCAGTTCTGCCAGGCGCGGCTGGGCGTCGGGCCGCGCTGGCCCTGGTAGCGGGAGCCGTAGACGGCGGCGCCGTACGGGTGCTCGGCCGGCGACGACAGCCGGAAGATGCACAGCTGGCCGATCTTCATGCCGGGCCAGAGCATGATCGGCAGGTTGGCCACGTTGGACAGCTCCAGCGTCACGTGACCCGAGAAGCCAGGGTCGATGAAACCCGCGGTCGAGTGGGTGAGCAGGCCGAGCCGGCCGAGGCTGGACTTGCCCTCGAGGCGGCCGGCGAGGCGGTCGCCCAGGGAGATGACCTCCATCGTGGAGGCGAGGACGAACTCGCCCGGGTGCAACACGAACGGCTGACCGTCGGGCACCTCGACCAGCGAGGTCAGCTCGTCCTGCTGAACCGCCGGGTCGATGTGGGTGTAGAGGTGGTTGTTGAAGACCCGAAAGAGCCGGTCAAGCCGCACGTCGATGCTGGAGGGTTGCACCAGCGCGGGCTCGAACGGCTCCAGCGTCAGGGCGCCCGATTTGATCTCCGTGACCAGGTCACGATCGGAGAGCAGCATTGAATCACCCTATGGTTCGTACGTATGTACGATAGAATCACTCCATGGCTTCCTGGTCTGAGTTCGCCGCTGATGAGCCGCGACTTGCGCGGGCGATCCACGCCCTCATGCACCAATACGGGCCCGGCCTGGGCTACCTCGCGACGGTCCGCGCCGACGGCGGTCCGCGGGTGCACCCGGTCTCACCGGTGATCACCGACGACGGCTTGTTCTGCTTCGTCGTCGACTCGCCCAAACGCCGCGACCTCGAGCGCGACGGGCGCTACGCGCTGCACTCGTTCCCACCCGAAGACAACGACGACGAGGCCTATGTCGCCGGGCGGGCCGAGCCGGTCAGCGACCCGCGGCTGATCGCAGCCATCGCCGCCAACCTACGCGCCGAGCCCCGGGTCGACTGGCGGCTGTTCGAGCTGACGGTCGAGGTGGCGATGATCTCTCGCCGGGCCGGCGCGCCCGAGGTGCGCATCTGGCTCGACCCGTCGTCCGGCCGCCCGCGCCGATCATCCCCGCGCCGGGCAGGCCGGTCGCCGGTGCGGCGCGCTCCTGGCCGGGCGCTGTTGGAGGTCGCCACCTGAGCTGACCTTCGCGCCGCCGGCACCGTGGGGTGCCGGCGGCGCTCTGGTTCGTCAGGCGGCGCGGAACGTGTCCCAGGCGCGGGTCATCCGCTTCACCTGGCCCGCCGTGAACTGATACATGCAGAAGTCGTCGGAATAGTCCATGAAGTTGTGGATCGGGTCGAGCCCGGGCGCGGTGCAGGTGTCGGCCCCGATCGGGCAGCCAAACTGCGGTTGCGCCTCGGCCGGCGTGTCGGCGACGTGGTCACCCTTGCCCTCACACCCGTTCTCGAAGGTGTGCATGAGGTTGAGCCAGTGCCCGACCTCGTGGGTCGCGGTGTCACCCTCGTTGTAGGGTGCCTCGATGCCGCCGGGCAACGACTCGGAGAGGATCACGGCACCGTCGTACGCGGTGATGTTGCGCTTCGGATAGGTCGCCCAGCCGAGCAGCCCAGGGTCGACGAGCCCGACGTAGATGTTGAGCGTCTCGGGCCCACCCTCACGCAGCTGGCGCTTCATCTGCCGCTCGGCCTTGGTCTCGACGAGAATCGGCGACCAGTCAGGATTGACGACGCGGTTGACCTTCTTGAGCTTGAACTGGAAGGGCGAGGCCGCCCCACCGGTGAACCCGCCGTAGGCCTGGTTGAGCACGTTGATCTGCGCATCGATCATGGAGCGGGGGATGTTGCCTGTCGCCCGCGTGCCATCCTCGGACACGACGTGCACGACCACCGGGACCGTGATCTTCCGCCGGCTCGCGACGCGCTCGTCGGCGACCCCGAGACCCTTGGCCGCGGCAGCGGCGTCAAACTCGGCCTCGGCAGCCGCCACCTCGGCGGCGGACAGATCATTGGGATCCTGCCGCTGCGCCGCACCGTTCTTCACCTTGAGGTCGACGTGGCTGCCGCCACCGCCGACGCAGACCTCACCGCCGGCGCCGCCCGCGGCGCTCGCTGCCGGCTTCGCCACGGCAGCGCCACCGGCACTGAGCACCAGAGCAAGCGCGGCCCCAGCGGTGGCCGCGGCCCGCAGCCCCCACCGCGTTCCGTGAAGCGTCATTGCTCACCTCTTCCTCCCCGTGGAACAGATGTGAGGGAGGTTACCGATGAGCATGATGCGAAGGAACGGCCCGAAACCCTGCGGTTGCCCTACTCGTGCCCCTCAGCGCAGGGGGTAGCTGCGCACCCTGCGGCGATTGGGTAGAGTGGTCCCGCCTGCGGGTGTAGTTCAATGGCAGAACATCAGCTTCCCAAGCTGACAGTGCGGGTTCGATTCCCGTCACCCGCTCGTCCCTGGGTCCCCCTGTCCGCAGAACGCGCGGACCAGGGGGACTCGGCATATCTGCTCCGGGGCCGAGCCCCGGACACCCCACGTTCCGGTGGTCCTGGCTGGTGCGCATGTTGGCGTGCGGTTTGGGCCTTGCTGGTTCGGGTGGTCACGGCGAGTCGCTGGTCAGAGCCGACAAAGCTGGCGATTGCGCGAGATCCACGCCGCGGTGGCACGGTGACGGTCCGTCGGGGGGCTTCGGTCTTGGGTGGGTCGAAGGTGGGCGCTCCGTCGGAGCGCTCAGACGGGCTCGGGGGTGGAGCAGGTGGCGAAGGTCAGCCCGTGGGCGTCCTGGACGGTGGGGCCTGTGCAGGTTTGGCGCTCCACATTTCCGGAGCCGAAACGGTCTGCGCGGGCGTCGATGGTCACCTCTACGCGCCCGTCAACCGCGACTGCGTAGCTGGTGGTGATGGGGTCGCCTTCTACTGTGGGACGGGTGATGACCAGTCGGGCCGGTCGCCGAGCCTCGGCGGCCTCGATGACGCATTGCACCACGGAGGCTGGCACCTTTTGGCCTTGGCGGAAGATGAATGCGCCGCAGTCTTGCGTAGCTAGCTCGACCGGGGGTTCGGACGGCGGGGCGGTCGGCCCAGCCGCCAGGGTCGGCTGGGCCGTGCAGCCGGCCAGAAGCAGTGTGACGGCCAGCGCGAGGATTCCGTCGTTCCTCATGCGGGTTGGACGCCGGTCTGGCTGGTGTGGTTCCGCATACCGCCCCGGCGTGGCCGGCGCGGAAACGCCGCCACCACCCACAGGGGACTCGGCATTTCTGCGCCGAGGCGAGCTTCCGGACACCCGGCGTTGGCGGTTGCGGTGGTCGTGCTGTTGCGGTGCCTAGTCCGTTAGGAAGAACCGCGTCAGTGCTGGGGCCAGCGCTTCCGGTGCTACGTCGTGGGTTTGGTCTTGCAGTTCCTGGTGGAGGGCGCCCGGGATCGCGGCTGCTGTTGACTTTGCTGCGGTGAGCAGGGTGGGCGGGCTGGCGGTGCCGGCCAACACCAACGTTGGAACTGTCACCTTGGCGGCGGTCTCCAGCGGGACTGCGCTGTTGCCCATGATCGCGTTGTCGTAGGACAGGGTTGGCGCGATTGATTCGAACAGTGACCAGAACGGCTGGGTGCGCATGCCGGCGATCGCTTCCGGTGGCAGGCCTACTGAGGTCATGAAGAGTTCGATCGCGTCGCCGTTGTCTCCTGCCGAAAGCAGTTGCTCCAGACGCGCTGTGTAGGAGCGGCTCCAGGTGCCGCCGTCGGTTTCTGAGATGAAGGGTGGTTCGTAGAGGGCCACCTGCGATAGGCCGATGTTGGCTGCGGCTGCGTGTAGGACCAGGGCCGCGCCTGAGGAGATGCCGTAGGCGAAGGACGTGCCGCCCGCCTCTTCGACCAGGCCTCGTAGGTCGTCGATCTCCTTCTCCACCGCGTATGGCAGGGTGTCGGTGCTTTCGCCTCGGCCCCGGCGGTCGTAGGTGTAGACCGTGAAATCGTTGGCCAAGGCCGCCGCCAGCGGGCGCATTGGACCCGAGGCCCGGTAGCACATTGCGCCGTCCACCAGGATCAACGGTGGGCCTGTGCCGGTGCGGTCGTACGCGATTGTGGTGCCGTCCTTGGAAACTACCTTTCCCATGATGTGCCTCCCTCTAGGGATTCCAGGTACGCCGCGAAGCGGTCCAGGCTGGTTTGGA
Organism: Asanoa iriomotensis; assembly: GCF_016862515.1. Lineage (GTDB taxonomy): Bacteria > Actinomycetota > Actinomycetes > Mycobacteriales > Micromonosporaceae > Asanoa > Asanoa iriomotensis. The sequence continues at coordinate 57,088 of NZ_BONC01000034.1, read as the reverse complement.
AGCCCGCCCGGGCTTCGGCGCTGCGGTATGCCGCAGGGACGTTGGTTTGGTGCGTGATTACCTCTGTGCGGCCGTCCGGCAGCCCTGTGAAGGTGACCGTCGTTTTCATGCCGCCCTGGGTTTCCGGCTCGATCCAGACCAGGCGGTGGGGGCGGTCGATCTCCACGTAAGTAGCTCGCATCGTGTACGTGCTGCCGTCGGCGTTGTTGACCATCGTTGTTTCGAAGGCGCCGCCCGGGCGTAGATCGATGACGATGCCGTCGAGCGGGGTTGTCGTGCCCGTTGGGCCCCAGAAGTGCGTGAGGTGCGCTGGATCGGTCATGCAGTCGAAGAGCAGGTCCGGCGGCGCCGCGTGGACGCGGCGGTAGGTCAGTTCGCCCGGGTCGCTCATGGTTCGTTCCTTTCGCGCAGGTGGGCGATGTGCTCGTCGAGGCGGTCGTAGCGGTCCGCCCAGATCCGGCGGTGCTCCGCTATCCAGCCGGCGGCCGCGTCCAGGCGCACCGCGTCGAGGGCGCACGGTCTGGCCTGCGCCGCGCGCGTGCGGCGGACCAGGCGGGCCTTTTCCAGCACCTTGATGTGTTTCGAGATGGCCTGTTGGCTCATCGCGAACGGCTCCGCCAGCTGGTTGACCGTCGCGTCGCCGCGGGCCAGGCGCTCCAGGATGGCTCGGCGGGTCGGGTCGGCCAGGGCGCCGAAGACCAGGCTGAGCTCGTCGGTGGTCACGCTTCCGACCATATCCACAACCAGACCGTTGCACAACCATTTAGTTGTGTACGCGGAGCGTCGTCGATGTGTCACTATCGACGACAATGAGTCTCCTCGTGCACGCGTACGTTCGTGGCCCGGCCGGCGAGATGGTCTTCCTCGAGGGACCAGCCGGCTCCGATCTAGCCGGGCCGGAGGCGGCCCGCGCCGGCCTCTACGGCTCACCGTGCGTCGTCGCGCTCGGCGCCCGCATGCTGCCGATGTTGGCGACCCAGGACGTGTACGCCGAGACCCTTGCCGAACTCGACGCCCTCGACGCGGACTGCGCTCTGGTGCTGTCCAACCTGGGCTACGTCTCGGCCTCGGTCGGCCGCGACCCGGATTTCGTCGCGCACCGCCTGAGCAACATCACCGCGGCGATCAAACGCGCCCGCAAAGCCGGCGGCGCCGTGGTGATCTGGTGAATCCCTAGTCCTGGTAGGCCTTCCAGAGGACCATCCGGTCGCGCAGGTCGACGAGATCGCCGTCGGCGTTGAAGGTGCCGTCGCCGTTGTGGTGGAAGGTCCGGTGCTCGGCACGCCCGGTGTTGATCCAGACCTGACGAGCTTGGAGGATCACGAGCCCGCTGTACGCGTCGGCGAGCGAGTCGTCCAGCACCGTGCACTCCACATTGGCCAGACACTCGGCGACCAGCGGCGCCTTGACGTGTCGCGCCTTCTTCTCCGTGAGCGCGAACCGCTCGAACTTGTCGACGTCGAAGCCCGAGCAGTTGCCGATGTCGACGACCTGCTCGGCCAGGTCGACTCCCGGCACACCGATCACACACTCACCGGTCTCGGCCAACGACTCCTGCGAGAAGTCCCCGGGCGAGATGACCGCGGCGAGCACGCCCTCGTGCGAGATCACCATGTGGAAACCCACGGTCATCAGATCGGCCCGCCCCGCCTTGTTGCGGGTCGAGACGAGGATGGTGGGTCCGGATTCGAGCACCCGGTAGGCCTTCGCGCCGGGCAACTTCCGCCAAGAGTCGGCCATGATCGCGCCCCCTCACCTGCGACCTTAGGTCGCGCCAAGGGCTTCGTGGGCAGAAATGTCCGTCTCGGACGCGGATCTGGCCGACGCGCCGGCCTCGATCCGGCCGTCACTTCGCGATCGACGCCAAATGGGCAACCGTTGCGTCGTCGGGGACCACTCCGGCTGCCTGTTCCGCTGCGCGTACCCGATGGATGATCTCTTCTGGGCCCAGGGTTTTGAGCGTGAGCAACGTCTGTGCCCAGTCGGCCAGGCCGAAGCGGTCGACGTAGCGGCTGGCGCCATTGGTCAGCAGCGCCGCGTCGGTGACCTCGCCGATGGGCAGCGTGCCGGTGATCGCCTCAGCGGCCGCGCGCGGATCGTCCTTGGCGAGCCAGAACCCGCCAGGCTGGTTGCGGTTGGCCCGCAACGCCTCGATGTAGACGCGCCGCGCCTCCACCCACTCGGCGCTCCCCTCGGCCGCGGCGTCGTAGACAACCTGATAAGGCTGCCGGAACGCGACCTCCCGGCGGTCGTCGACGACGAGCGCCCGAGAGCCATTGAGCAACAGAACCGAATCACCGAGTACGAGGTAGTCCGCCCGACCACCACCAAGGCGGAGAATGGCCACGGTCGCCGACGGGCTGCTCGGATCGGCCAGATCGCAGGTGTGCCGATGCGTGGCGGCAACGGCTTCGATGGCGTCGCCCAACAGTTGCGTGAGCGGCCCGCGCTCGAACGCCAGGCGCGCAACCAGTTCACCGCCGAGGCGCGTGGTGTACCAGGCCACACCGTGCCGGCAGATCGCCTCGATCCCGCGCGTCCCGGCACCGTCGAGCAACACCGCGAACCCGGGGCCGGCGAGAAAGAGGTCCTCGTTGACCGCATCCGGCGCACTCACGGAGGTGGCCATCGCCACGCGCATCGACACCCCTCCTCACCCACTCTGGCCGAAGGATAGAGCCTGAGGGCTAGACCAGGAGCCGGGTACGGTCGCGGGCATGTCTGACCGTGAACTGCTGGAGCACATCCGCGCGACGCCCTGGATCGCGCAGGCGTTGGCCGAGTTCGACTTCGATCTGTCCCGTGTGGACAACGGACCCGCGGAGGAGGTCCACCTGGCCAGCGGCGAACGGCTGGAGATGATCGCGGGTGACGCCGCCGGTGGCGCGTTCATGCTGGCCGGCGACGGTGCCGACCGCCCGGTCGTCTACGTGGGCTCCGAAGGCGAAGGCGGCCTGATCGCAACAACGCTGCGCGACGCGCTGGCCCTGATAGTCGGCCTGTCCAGCATCCACGACGCCACGGCTCACCCACTCGGCGACGACGGCGGGGCGAAGCTACGCGCCTGGCTGGCCGAAGCGGACGACGAGATCCGCGCCGACTGGCCCGACCTCGACGCGGCCCGCCAACGCCTCCGGACCGAGCTGCGGCTGCCCGCAGGGACCGACCTGCTCGCGGACCTGCACGCGGCCGCGGCCGACGACCGCTACCGCCCGATCAGCGACGCCGGCGACGCCTACGAGGCGATGGTGCATTGAGCCAATCCTTCGCGACCTTCGCCACGAATCCCCAGTGTCCTATCGGGAAGCTCGAGGAGGAGTCATGCGCAACCTCGTCCGCCTGGTCATCGCCGCGGCGGTGACCGGGCTGCTGGTCTGGCTGCCCACCGCTGCCCAGGCCGGCATCACGCTCAACGCGATCGACTGACGAAGTGCTCGGGCCGGACGCCCAGGCCGACCGCCCGCGCGGCGAGGCGTTGCAGCCACGGCGTCCGGTCCAGCACACGCAACGGCGCGGGGACCTTCACCGCGCCGGTCGTCGCCAACAGCGGGTCGACCACCCGGCGTTGGGCCAGCCGTTGCGCGCCCTGGGTGACCACGGTCGGAAAGCGGCGCCGGCGTTCCACCTTGGCCAGGTCGGCGTCGCGCAGCGTGCCGGCGGCCAGCGCCGGGCCGAGCAGGCGGGCTGTCGCCACCGCGTCCTGGACCGCCAGGTTGATGCCGACCCCGCCGATCGGGGACATCGCGTGCGCGGCGTCGCCGATCAGCAGTGCGCCCGGCACCGACCAGTGCCGCAACCGGTTCAGCTGGACAGTCAGCAACCGCACGTCGGCCCAGGTCGCCAGCTCACCCAACCGGTCAGCGAACCGCGGCGCCCGCGCCGCGACCCGCTCCCGGAACGCGTCGAGCCCGGCCGCCCGCACGGTCTCGTAGCCGCCCTTGGCGATCACGTACGCGCACTGGAAGTAATCCCCGCGGTCGATGCAGAGCATCAGCCCGCCCGCACCGACCAGCATGTCGAGCCCGGCCGGCTCGTCGGGACGCCGCGAGAGCCGGAACCAGAGCACGTCCATCGGCGCACCGAACTCGCGGGGCCGCAGCCCGAGCAACTCCCGCACCGCCGACGTCCGCCCGTCGCAGCCGACGGTGAGACGGGCCCGGACCTCCCGCCCATCGGCCGTGCGCACGCCGACGACTTGCGGACCGTCACGCAGCACGGAGACCACCTCGGCCGAGCGCAGCAGCGTGAAAGACGGCAACGTCTCCGCGGCGGCGGCGAGCAGATCGAGGAAGTCCCATTGCGGCAGGAAGAGGATGTGCCGGTGCGGGCCAGGCAGTCGGCTGAAGTCGGCGACCCGCACCGTGCCGTCGTCGAAGGTGACCCTCAGGTCGTCGACCGCGCGCCCGGGCCGCTCCGCCAGGGCCGCGCTGAGCCCGATCTCGTCGAGCAGGTTCAACGTGGACGGATGGACGGTGTCGCCGCGGAAGTCACGCAGGAAGTCGGCATGCTTCTCCAGCACGACGACCTCGACACCCTGCCGTGCCAGCAACAGCCCCAGCACAACGCCGGCTGGGCCACCACCCACGACACAGACCGTTGTCTCGACGACGACCTCCCTGCGGCCGTCACCAGAGTACGGCCGCAGGCGCAACGGCGGTCAAGGCGCGACGGACGGCGGTGTCGCGGTGAGCGCCTTGACCGGCTTCGCGAATGTCGGCGGATTTGGCGTCGCAACAGCGCAGGGCCCTCGTGACCTTGCGATGTGCACTGATCTCGGGTCATCTCCGCCGGCGGCGGTTGGGGCGGGGATGACGGAGCGATTCGGCGGGTCGCTCCGGATGCACCGGGCTAGCGGCGCGGCTCGTACTGGCGGATACCGGTGAGGAACTCGCTCCACGCTGAGCGAGTAAAGAGCACCACTGCGCCATCGGGGTCTTTCGAGTCACGCACGGCGACGGATCGGCCCACTTCGGCGACCTCGACACAGGCGCCGCTGGCGCACCTGCGTCGCCACTCAATCCTGGGCGGATCAATTGGCATTTGAACCAGCCTCCTTGTGTTCCCAAGAAGTTAGCGTAAGCAACTGCCGGGACAGAAGGAACGGAATGCCACGTCTTTGCGCCGGACAAATGCGATATGCCGCTTATGCCGTTACTGCGCTGGCGAACCCTGTCGGGCGAGGCGCGCTATTGCCTCCGGCGCGCCTCGCTCGAGTGCCGCTCAATTGGCGTCGAATTCGCCATTCTTCACGCCGAAAAGGAAATCGTTCCAGCCCAGGCGGCCGAAAGCCAGCGCTGGCGCCTCGGGCGTCTTGGAGTCACGCATCAGCACGGCGTCCGACACGTCAGCCACTTCGACGCATGCTCCGGTCGCGCAACGGCTGCTCTTGCGCCAGTTGGGCGCCGTCGTCGAGTTCGTCAACGTTCAACCTTTCTCACAATAATTGCGAATGCCAGTTATGTGACGCCGTGCCAAACTGCCGTTTTGGGCTCACGGTTGGCTCGGTATTCGATCACGGCGGCGAAATAGTTGCGCAGCACGGAAGTCGATCGAAGATCTCGTGACGCCTTTGGATCTTGTCCGCGTCATCGACGAGGTTGTGGTGCCGCCTTGCCTGTATCGCCACGTGGTGGTGCCCGCCGGCCAAGAGGTGGGAGCTCCAAAGTGGCGAGTAGCGAACGCAGGCTGCGTGCGACCGACCCCGCGGCGGACAGGAGAGCCCGTCACCGCAGGTGAGTCGCTTGAGGCCGCCATGGCGCTCCTATCAGATGACCAGCACGCGAGGCACAGCGATTTCACGCGGCGGTGGTGAGTCGGATCTTCGCCTAGCCAGTTGCCCTGCCAGCCTAAGTTGCCAGGGTTGGCCTTGTCCGCAGGACGCGCAGGTTGCCCGAGGGGCGGGCGTACCGAACGATTACGGACCAAGCCGGGGCGGTAACAGCCTGCCGCCCCCGCGGCGACTGGTCATCCGTCCATTATGCACGGCGAGATCCCTTCCCGCCATCCCGCTATCTGCCATATCGCAGGTTGGCACGTCAGGACTAGTTCTGTCCGCGAAACGGGAAGACCGGTTGTCGATCAACGTAGCGCGTCGGCGTGGTCCTTGAGGAGGCCGGCCGATGAAGTCTCGTCGTACGCGCCGATCCAGACCCGTTCGAAGATCTCTCGATGCCGTCTGAGCTTCTCCGGGTCTTCGACGATCTCGTCGAGAGTGTCGCTCTCCCGGTAGAGGATCTCCCCACCGTCCGCGAAGTTGTGGATCTCGTACGTCGCGAACATGGGGATCAGCGACTGCACCTTGAACGGAACGATCCGGAGTGCGATCCGTTGTGCTCCGATCAGGTCGAGCAGGTGTTCGAGCTGCTCACGAAGGACGTCGGCCCCACCGACCTGGCGGTGCAGGACTGACTCGTCGAGAACCACGAAGATGTCCTGGTGCTCCGTGGGCGACAGGAACTGCTCCCGGCGCAGCTCGCGCATCCGGACCCGGGCCTCGACGGCCTCCTCGGTCAGCTCGCCGGCGAACGTCTCCATGATGGCGCGGGCATACGCCGGGGTCTGCAGGCGACCGGGCACCACCATCGAACAGAAGTAGCGGGTAACTTGCGCGGCCACCTCGAAGCCCATGAGCTGGACGATCGACGGCGTCAGCAGTTCGCGGTATTGCGGGGTCTCCCACCACTGCACACGCTGCTTGGAGAGTTTTGCCGACGCGACCAGCGACTCGACCTTCGCGCGTTCCTTGACGCCGAGGTAGGCGAGCAGCGGGCGCAGGTCGTTCTGCGAAATCGTGACTTCGCCACTCTCGATCCGCATCACTTTGGACAGCGACCACTCCATGGCCTCGGCCACTTCGCTCTGGGTCGCGCCTTTGGTCTCGCGGGCACGCCGAATCGCCAATCGCACGCGACGACGCGCTACATAGGGCGAGTCGGCCATCGTGGGCGCTCTCCTGTCATGTTGAGAGCGCGCGTCGGGCATACGCCGGCCCTCGGGCCAAGGTGTCGCTGCCGGCGACGGAAGTCAGTGGTGCAACTGTCAGCCGAACGCGCGGATTGGACAACATTATGCACCGCGATGTTCCTTCTCGCCATCGTGCAACCTGCCATATCGCAAGCTGGCGCACACGCTGAGACGCCGAGGGTGGGCCGGTCCACCCTCGGCGCCGATCGGGGCAGCTCAGCGTTCGATCTCGCGCAGCCACGTTGCTGTCGAGCGCTGGCGGTGTTGCTCTTCCACGGCTCTGACCAGGGCCCGCCGAACCTGGCCGAACCGCGCTGGGTGCGTGCTGCTGTAGAGGCAGACGTCCGCCGACTCGTGCACGGCCCATAGCTGGTAGGTGCGCGGTGCCGCACGGAAGCACGCGCCCGTGACCAGCACGGGGATGGCGATCGCGATCAGGATGGCGACGTGTAGGACCAGGGAGTCGTGCATTCCCCAGCTCACCGTGCCCGCGACCGCGGTGCCGATGGCGAAGCGGCCGGTCACCACTCCAGCGGGGTGCCGGTCGCCACGGACGACATAGGGGTCGACCAGGTCCCTGATGCGGAACCGGATCGGTCGATCGCCCAGGACGGTGAACGCCTCGTCGGTGATTCGCACGTCCGGACCGGGATAGTAGGTGGGCATCTGACCTCCTCCCGGGGTGTGGCTACACATATTGCACCCGAACTACATCGCTCTCCGGTAGACGCCAGTCTGCGATATGGCAGATAGCGCTATACCAGTCTGTGATCTCCCCGGGTGGTAGCTGGCTCTAGCTGCGCGAATGGTCGTTTAGGGTGCCCCCGTGGCGACCCCGCGCTTCATAACCGACATCCGCGCCCACATCGGGCACACCCGCCTCTGGCTCCCCGGCGTCAGCGCCGTGGTCCGGAACGCCGCCGGCGAGCTCCTGCTCGGCCGCCGCGCCGACACCGGCCGGTGGTCGTTGATCTCCGGCATCCCCGAACCCGGCGAGGAGCCCGCCACCGCGATCGTGCGGGAGGTCTTCGAGGAGACGGGGGTGCGCGTCGCGCCCGAGCGGATCAGCTCGGTCACCGTCAGCCCGGTGGTCGAATATCCGAACGGCGACGTTGCCCAATACCTGAACGTCACCTTCGTCTGCCGCGCGCTCACCACCGCCGCCACCGTCAACGACGACGAGTCGCTCGAAGTCGGCTGGTTCCCGGTCGACGACCACCCGCCCCTCGACGAGCTGGCCAAGCTGCGACTCGAGCAGGCCTTGGCCGGAGACCAAAAGGCCTGGTTCGCCCCGCCGAGCTAACCGAGATCCGCCGCCGTCAGCAGCGAGCGCAACCCCAGGTCCGCGGTCACCGGAGGCGGGCACGCGTCGACGATCGCCGCGCACCCGACGGCCGTCGCACCGCGCAGCGCCACCACGTCGTAGAGCGCCCGCACCTGCGCACCCGTCGCCACCCAGTCGTCGACCACCAGCACCCGATCGTTCGCGCGGATCTGCCGATCGCGCACGCCCAGCCGCAGCTCCCGACCGCGATAGTCCGGCGGCGTCCGCGCCCAGGTCACCCGGTCGACCAACCGCCGGTCGCCGCCGTCCTTCACCGCCGGCGCGAAGCCCACGCCCAACGCCACCGCCACCAACGGCCCGACCAGGAAGCCCGTCACCTCCGGCGAGACCACGAGCGTCGGCGCGGCGTCCGCGAACAGGTCGGCCAGGGCAGGACCGACGGAGGCCAACAACGAGGGCGAATGCCACCAACCGGACACGTCGCTGACCAGGTGGTCGCTGTGCGCTCCCGGGTCGAACCAGTGGAACGCCTCCGCGAGGGCGGCGCGCAACGAGTCGTCCCGCAGCGGTGCAGAGGAGGCCACGACAACCATCCTGCACACCGGGACGCACGGACCAGCGCGGGGTCAGTCGATCGGTTGAACGTTTCCGTCCATATTCGGGCGAAAGCCAATGATCACGTTGACATCCGACGTACGACGCTCGGTAGCGTCCGCAACGGTTCACCCCCGGTGAGAGGAGCCCGAGATCGTGGCGGGTAGGCATACCAGGCGACCGGCGACAGCCTCGCTGTTCGGACCGGTCGCGACCGCGGTCGTCGTGCTGGCGCTGCTGGTCAGTGGCGCTTTCGGTGCATTCAAGCTGACCGAGGAGAAGGCCGCGTCGACGGTCGGCCGGATCGATTTTCCACAATCGACCGACGCGACACCGACAGCGGAAGCGCCATCACCCACAGTGACGGCAACCCCCTCGGCAACCGCGAAGCCCAAACCCACGGCAACGCCGAGCCGCTCGCCCGAGCACGCCTCCCGCGGCGCCGTCCGCTCCCCGAGCACCAAGAAGCCGACCCCGGCCAGGACCACCAGCAAGCCGGCCACCGGCGGCACCGTGGTCAGCAGCGGCACCTGCGGCGCGTCGTACTACGACGAGGGGCAGATGACCGCCAACGGCGAGGTGTTCGACCCGGAGGCGCTCACTGCGGCGCACAAGACACTGCCGTTCAACACGCGCGTACGGGTGACCAACCCGAGCAACGGCAAGTCCGTGGTGGTCCGGATCAACGACCGGGGCCCGTTCGTCGAAGGCCGGTGCATCGACCTGTCCCGTGCCGCGTTCCGCGCGATCGCGAGCCTGAGTCAGGGCGAGTTGACCGTCAAGTACGACGTCCTCGACAACTGACGGAACCGGCCGGGTTGGTCAGAACCGGATGGCCGAGGGGCCAACTTCGTTCTGTACCGCACGTCCATCAGGCATGCTGTTCCGCGTACCCATGCACTTTCGCCCGCCGGGCCGTCGCCCGCTCAGCCCTGGTTCCCGCGCCGGCCTCGGCGCGGCCCTCGTGCTGCTCGCGATCGTGTCCGCAGTGGAGATCGCGGACGGCTCCAGCGCCAACTACGTCGGTCTGGTCGCGGCCGCCCCGTTCCTCGCGGCGGCGTTCGCCTCCTGGCGGATGGTGCTCACGATCGGCGTGCTCGCCACGGTCGTCGGCATCGCCTTCGCCCTCGCCGCCCGTGGCGTGACGATCTCCACGGGGGTCAACGTCGCCGGCGTCGCGCTGGCGACCGCGATCGCCGCCGTGGTCGCGGTGATCCGGGAGCGCCAGGCGGCCCGGATCGCGGAACTCTCCAAACTGGCCCAGGTGGCCCAGCAGGCGGTGCTGCGCCCGATCGGGCCGCAGATCGGCTCGCTGCAGGTCGCGGGCCGGTACATCTCGGCCACGGCGACGGCGGAGATCGGCGGCGACCTCTACGAGTGCCTGGATACGCCGTACGGCGTGCGGATCATCATCGGCGACGTGCGCGGAAAGGGCCTCGACGCCGTGCGCACCGCGAGCATCGTGCTCGGCTCCTACCGGCACGTGGCCTACGAGCGGGCGGACCTGCGCGCGATCGTCGCCGACCTGGACCGGGCCGTCGCGCGCAGCGTGGGCGACGAGGACTTCGTCACCGCGGCGATGGTCGAGGAGCGCGGCGGCACGCTGACGATCGTCAACTGTGGGCACCCGGCGCCGCTGCTGCTCCGGCGCGGCGAGGTGATCCCGCTGGAGCCGCCGGCGCCGGCGCCGCCGCTGGGTTTCATGCCGGTGGTCCGCCCGCGGGTCGAGCGGCTCGAGCCGGGGGACCGGTTGTTGCTGTTCACCGACGGCCTGGGCGAGGCACGCCGGGAGGGCGAGTTCTTCCCGATCGCCGACCGCGCGTGGCGGCTGCTCGGCCACGGCACGGTCGGCGACGGGCTGGCCTCACTGGAGACGGCGCTGGTCGAGTGGGTGCACGGCCGGCTCGACGACGACATCGCGGTCGTCCTCATGGAGTACGCCGGTGCGCGCCCCGTCACCACCGCCAGCGTCCCCAGCTGGGAAGTTGGCAGCGAATAGCGCTCTTCAGGGCTGTTTGACGGTCACCAGGCGCGGCACCCGGGCCGTGGCGACAACGCGGTCGGCGTCGGGTGCGCGGTGCCGGCCGACGTAGCCGGCACGCGGGTTGAGCAGCAGGGCAGCGAGATGGGCGAGAGTCATCGGGGTCCTCCTGCGTCCGTGCGCCCTGCGGGCGCGGGTAACCACCAAACGACCTCCGGCCGGCTACGGTGACGCGATTGTCGGCGCGCCGACTTGACTTCCACCCGATATTGACCCCCATAAGCGAATAAAGCGTTTCAAATGGGACGCCACTTGCGAAGTACTGTGGCACCGGTCACCGGCTGTGCCTCTTTGTGAGTTCTACTCGCGGGTAATAACCTTGGTTACCGCCTAGTAACCACTGTCGCCGGATCGGGGAACCCAGGCACATGACGCACTACAAGAGCAACCTGCGCGACATCGAGTTCAACCTCTTCGAGGTGTTCGGCGCCGACCAGGTCCTCGGTCAGGCCCCGTTCGCCGACGTCGACGTCGACACCGCCCGCAACTTCATGGTCGAGCTGGACCGGTTCGCCCGCGAGGACCTCGCCGCGAGCTACGCCGACAGCGACCGCAACCCGCCGGTGTTCGACCCGGCGACCCACAGCGCGCCGCTGCCCGAGGCCTTCCGCCGCTCGTACCACCGCTTCATGGACGCCGAGTTCTGGCGCCTTGACCTGCCGGCGGAGCTCGGCGGCACGTCGGCGCCGCGCGCCCTGTGGTGGTCGCTGGCCGAGCTGATCCTCGGCTCCAACGCGCCGATCTGGATGTACGCGTCCGGTCCGTCGTTCGCGACCACGCTGCACCGCGAGGGCACCGCACGGCAGCAGAAGTGGGCCGAGCTGTTCATCGAGAAGGGCTGGGCGTCGACCATGGTGCTCACCGAGCCCGACGCGGGTTCGGACGTCGGCGCCGGTCGCACGCGGGCGGTCCCGCAGCCCGACGGCTCGTGGCACATCGAGGGCGTGAAGCGGTTCATCACCTCGGGCGAGCACGACCTCGCGGACAACATCGTCCACTACGTGCTCGCCCGGCCGGTCGGTGTCGAGGGCGCCGGTGGGCCGGGCACCAAGGGCCTGTCGCTGTTCGTCGTGCCGAAGTTCCACTTCGACGAGGAGACCGGCGAGCTGGGCGAGCGCAACGGCGTGTTCGCGACCAACGTCGAGCACAAGATGGGCATCAAGGTCTCCAACACCTGCGAGCTGACCTTCGGTGAGCACGGCGTCCCGGCCAAGGGCTGGCTGATGGGCGACGTGCACGAGGGCATCAGGCAGATGTTCCTGATCATCGAGTACGCGCGGATGATGGTCGGCACGAAGGCGATCGCCACCCTGTCGACGGGCTACCTGAACGCGCTGGAGTACGCGAAGTCCCGGGTGCAGGGCGCCGACCTGCTGCGGCAGGGCGACAAGGGCGCGCCGCGGGTGACGATCGCCCACCACCCGGACGTACGCCGTTCGCTGATGCTGCAGAAGTCCTATGCGGAGGGCATGCGCGCCCTGGTGGTCTACACGGCGAGCTGGCAGGACAAGATCAAGCTGGCCGCGCACGCCGGCGACGCCTCGGCCGAGCAGCTGGCCAAGCGGGTCAACGACTTCCTGCTGCCGATCGTGAAGGGTCTCGGCTCGGAGCGGGCTTACGAGCTGCTCGGCTCGGAGTCCCTCCAAACCTTCGGTGGTTCGGGCTTCCTGCAGGACTACCCGCTGGAGCAGTACGTCCGCGACGCAAAGATCGACACCCTGTACGAGGGTACGACCGCGATCCAGAGCCTGGACCTGGTCTTCCGCAAGATCGTCAAGGACCAGGGCCGCGCGCTCCTGGCCGTGGCGGGCGAGATCCAGCAGTTCATCGAGTCCGAGGGCGGCAACGGCCAGCTCAAGGAGGAGCGGGTCGCGCTGGGCAAGGCCCTGGCGGAGACCCAGGCGATGCTCGGGGTGATGACGGGCTGGCTCGGTGAGGCCGCGACCGACCCGCGCGCGATCTACAAGGTGGGCCTGACGAGCCGCCGCTTCCTGCTGGCGATGGGCGACCTGATCGTGGGCTGGCTCCTGCAGCGGCAGGCGGACGTCGCGCTGCGCAAGCTGGCGGAGGGCCCGGACGCCTTCTACGCGGGCAAGGTGGCCGCGGCCCGCTTCTTCGCCCGCGAGGTCCTGCCCCGCCTGGGCGCCGACCGCCGCATCATCGAAGCCACCACCCTGGACCTGATGGACCTCCCGGAAGAGGCGTTCTGAAGGCTGGCAGGATTGGCGGGTGACTCCTCGCGTGCGGGCGCCTCAGCTCAAGGGGCGTGGCTGGCTCAACACCGGCGGCAAGGCCCTGTCGATCGGCGATCTGCGCGGCAAGATCGTCCTGCTCGACTTCTGGACCTTCTGCTGCATCAACTGCCTCCACGTGCTCGACGAGCTGCGGCCGCTCGAGGAGAAATATGGCGACGTGCTGGTCGTCGTCGGGGTGCACTCGCCGAAGTTCGAGCACGAGCGTGATCCCGAGGCGCTGCGGGCCGCCGTCGAGCGCTACGAGGTCGACCACCCCGTGCTCGACGACCCGGAGCTGATCACCTGGGACCAGTACGCCGCCAAGGCGTGGCCGACGCTCACCGTCGTCGACCCCGAGGGGTACGTCGTCGCCACCATGGCCGGTGAGGGCCACGCCGAAGGGCTCGGCCGGCTGATCGACGAGCTGGTCGCCACCCACGAGGCCAAGGGGACCCTGCACCGCGGCGACGGGCCCTATGTCGCCCCCGCGCCCGCCGACACCGCGCTGCGCTTCCCCGGCAAGGTCGTCGTCCTGCCCGACGGCAACCTGCTGGTCTCCGACTCCGCGCGGCACTCGATCGTCGAGCTCGCGCCGGACGCCGAAACGGAGATCCGGCGGATCGGCAGCGGCACCCGAGGGCGCGCCGACGGCGGGCCGGACAAGGCCGAGTTCGCCGAGCCGCAGGGGCTCTGTCTGCTGCCCGCCGAGATCGCCGAGGCCGTCGGGTACGACATCGTCGTCGCCGACACCGTCAACCACCTGCTGCGGGGGCTGCACCTGGCCACCGGCGAGACGCACACCATCGCGGGCACCGGGCGGCAGTGGCGGTCGACGCCCGACGACCACGCGCACGACGCCCTGGCCAGCGACCTTTCCTCGCCGTGGGACGTGGCCTGGTACGACGGCCAGGTGATCATCGCGATGGCCGGCATCCACCAGCTCTGGTGGTACGACCCGATCAAGCGCACCACCGGCGTCTACGCCGGCACCACCGTCGAGGCGCTGCGCGACGGGACCCTGCCCGACATCTGGATGGCGCAGCCCTCCGGCCTCGACGCCTCGCTCGACGGCAAGCGGCTCTGGATCGCCGACAGCGAGACCAGCGCGCTGCGCTACGTCGAGGACGACGCGATGCACACCGCGGTCGGCCAGGGGCTCTTCGACTTCGGCCACATGGACGGGCCTGCCGACCAGGCGCTCTTCCAGCACCCGCTCGGTGTCCACGCGCTGGCCGACGGGTCCGTGCTCGTCGCCGACACCTACAACGGCGCGGTGCGCAGGTACGACCCCGTCAGCGACTCCGTCGAGACCGTGGCCGACGGGCTCGCGGAGCCCAGCGATATCGCCGTCACCGCCGACGGCACCGTGCTCGTGGTCGAGTCGGCCGGGCACCGGTTGACCGCGCTGGCGACGGCGAGCGCGTCGACCGCACCCGGCACCCGGCACCGCACCGAGCGCCCGCCCACGACGGTCGCCGCCGGCGAGGTCACGCTCGACGTGATCTTCACCCCCGCGCCCGGGCAGAAGCTCGACGAGTCGTTCGGCCCGTCGACCCGGCTCGTCGTCTCCGCCTCACCGCCGGAGCTGCTGCTGGAGGGCGAGGGCACCACCACCGACCTGCGCCGCCGCCTGGTGATCGCCGAGGGCATCGAGGGCGGGGTCCTGCAGGTGGTGGCCCAGGCGGCCACCTGCGACGCCGAGGCCGAACACGCCGCCTGCCACCTGACCCGCCAGGACTGGGGCGTCCCGATCAAGGTCACCACCGACGGCCAGAACCGCGTCGCGCTGGTGCTGCGCGGCCTCGACGAAGGCTGAGGACCGAGGGTCAGGCGCCCGCGAAGGGGGTCAGCGGGACGCCGGCGCCGGTCAGGGCGTCGCGGATGCGGCGGGCCAGTTCCGCCGCGCCCGGCGTGTCGCTGTGCAGGCAGATCGAGGAGACCCGGACCGGGATGACCGAGCCGTCGACCGCCGTCACGGTGCCCTCGCGGGCCAGCCGCAGTGCCCGCTCAGCCACCGCCGACGGGTCGTCGATCACCGCGCCCGGCTGCGAGCGCGACACCAGGCGGCCGTCCGGCTCGTACGCCCGGTCCGCGAAACCCTCCGCCACCACGGTCAACCCGGCCCCGACCGCCAGCTCTGCCAGCGTCGACCCCGGCGAGCAGACCAGCGGCAGCGACCGGTCGTAGTCGCGCACGGCCGCGACCACCGCCGCCGCCTGGGCCTCGTCCACCGCGGCGACGTTGTAGAGGGCGCCGTGCGGCTTCACGTACCGCACCGACTTGCCGGCCACCCGGCAGAACCCGTCCAACGCGCCGATCTGGTAGATCACGTCGTCGCGCAGCTCGTCGAACGCGTAGTCGATCCGCCGCCGGCCGAAGCCGACCAGGTCCCGGTAGCTGACCTGGGCGCCGATCGCCACGCCGCGGGCCGCCGCGGTGGCACACACCCGGCGCATCGTGGCCGGGTCGCCGCCGTGGAAGCCGCACGCGACGTTGGCCGACGTGATCACGTCGAGCAGCGCGTCGTCGTCGCCCAGCCGCCAGATGCCGAAGCCCTCGGCGAGATCAGCGTTCAGGTCCATGAAATCTGACGGTACTGCCCGGACGGGCCTGTGCCAGGGCGGTTACGTCGGTGACCACGGCGATCACCGGATATCCGCCGGTGGTGGGGTGGTCGGCCAGGAACACCAGCGGCTGGCCGTCGGCCGGCACCTGCACCGCGCCCAGCACGACACCCTCGCTGGGCAGCTCGCCGGCGAAGGCGTCCGCGCGGGTCAGGGCCGCGCCGGCCAGCCGCGCACCGACCCGGTTGCTCTGCGGGCTCACGGTGTACGGCGTGCTCAGCAGCGTCGCGACCGCCGAGGCGGTGAACCAACCGTCCCGCGGCCCGAGCCGCACCGCCAGTGAAAGGAACGGTCCGTTCCTAACGCTTTCCGTATAGGAACGGACCGTTCCTAACGCCGCGTCAGCGGCGGCGAGTCCTGACGCCGCGTCAGCGGCGCCGAGTGGGAGGCGGTCGCCGTCGCGGAGGCGTGCCGGGCCGAGCCCGGAAAGCGTGTCGGTCGACCGGCTGCCGAGCACCGGCGGCACCGCGAGGCCACCGCCGACGGCTACGTACGAGCGCACCCCGTCGGTCGCCCGCCCTACGTCGACCAACCCGCCGGCCGGCACCTCGACCGCTGCGTCCGACGGCGCCTCCACCCCGTCGACCCTGACCCGGGCGACCGCGCCACACACCGCGACCAGGCCGCCGGTCGGCAGCCGGAACCCGCACCCGGTCAACGTGGTCTCCAGCCCCGCGGCGTCCTCGGGGTTGCCGACCAGCGCGTTGGCCCGGCGCAACGCCGGACCGTCGAGCGCGCCGGACCGCGGCACGCCGAGATGCGCGTACCCGGGGCGCCCGAGGTCCTGCACCGTGGTCAACGCGCCGGCCCGGACGATCTCCAGCACCCGGTTCACGCCGCCACCAGCCGCACGACCGTGCCGGGCACTAGCAGCGCGGGCGGATCCCGCGAGACGTCGAACAAGGTCACCGACGTGCGCCCGACGAGCTGCCAACCACCGGGCGAGGCGGTCGGATAGATCCCGGCGTACGGCCCGGCGAGCCCGACGGACCCGGGCGGCACGGAGGTCCGCGGTGTGGCGAGCCGGGGCACCGACAACGCGGCGGGCAGGCCGGTCAGGTAGCCGAAACCGGGAGCGAAGCCGCAGAACGCCACCCGAAAGGTCGTCGAAGCCAGGCGCGAGATCACCGCGGGTACGGGCAGCGACCACAGCGCGGCGACGGACGACAGGTCAGGGCCGTCGTACACCGTAGGTATCTCGACCAGGTCGCCCGACGCGGCGCCGACAGCCGGCGGTGGTGCCCAACTCATGATCAGGTCGGCCGCGAGCGGGTCGACGCCGTCCAGCAGCACGGTCCGCGCCCCGGGCACGATCTCCGCCACGCTCAGTGAGCCCGCCGAACGGCGCCGCCACAGCTCGGCCCGCCACGCCTCGACCTCGTCGGCCGGGCACTCGATCAGGAGGGCGGTCGCGCCGACCGGGTGGATGCGCACGGCTCCATTGTCGACGGCTGGTGCGCTGCTTCACACCCGCGGTCGCGCGGACTTGCAGACTCCTCCCAGTGCAGGTCGGTAGCCTGATCCGGTGACCACGTCCACCCGATCCCGGATGCGGCCGGTCGACCTCGGCAAGCCGCGGATGCGTGGTTGGCTCCACGCGTACGCCTTCTTCGTCGCGGTCGTGGCCGGTGTCGTGCTCTGCGCGATCGCGGCGACGCGGCCCGGATGGTCCCCGTTCGTCAGCTGTGTCGTCTACAGCGTCACCGTGTGTGCGCTCTTCGGCACCAGCGCGTTGTATCACCGTCGGGTGTGGTCCGAGCGCGGCTACCAGGTCATGCGCCGGCTCGACCACTCGATGATCTTCATCTTCATCGCCGGCACGTACACCCCGTTCGCCGTGCTCCTGCTGCCGACGCGCACGGCGACGATCATCCTCGGCATCGTCTGGGCCGGTGCCATCGGCGGGGTGACACTGAAGCTTTTAAGACCGCACGGGTCGCGGTGGCTGTCCGCGCCCCTCTATCTCGCGCTCGGCTGGGTCGCCCTGGCCGTCATCCCCGACATCCTCCGCAACGGCGGGGTGGCCTGCGTCCTGCTGCTGCTCGCGGGCGGGCTCGCGTACACCGTCGGCGCCGTGTTCTATGCCCTGCGCCGCCCCAACCCCTGGCCGACCGTGTTCGGCCACCACGAGTTCTTCCACGCGTGCACGCTGATCGCGGCGATCTGCCACCACGTCGCGATCTACCTGGCCCTTTTCGCGAAATGAGCGTGGCCCCCCGCCAGGTGGGGGGCCACGGGATCATCGAACGTCAGTACGCGCGGTCGTCCCGGCGCACCTCGTGGTACTCCTCGACCCGCGCGGCCGGGGGCGGCGGGGCGGTGGTCCCGTACGGGGCGCGCGTTTCCCGCACGACGGTGGTCCGCCGGCGGCTCTGCCACCACCACGTGGTGAGGATCAGCCCGACGACGCCGGCGAGCATGAGCACCCACCCGACCACGTCGAGGTCGAGCCAGCCCACGTTGACGTCCAGTGCGAACGCGAAGATCGCGCCGACGGCGATGAGGAAGATGCTGCCACCAATGCCCACTGTGGTCGCCTCCTTCATGATGCGTAGAGCGGGCGGGCACAGTCCGTCTTACCCATGTGCCACACGCGCCAATCAGGCAAGCTTGGTGGCATGACGGAGCGACGGATCCTGTTGGTGCGCCATGCGAAGGCCGACCGGCCCGACGGCGTCGCCGATGTCGATCGCCCGCTCACCGCTCGCGGGCACGCCGACGCGGGTGCGGTCGGCGCCTGGCTCGCCCACCGCGACTACCGGCCTGACCTGGTCATCTGCTCGCCGTCGAAGCGCACCCGGCAGACCTGGCACGGCATCGCCCTCGGCATGGCCGACGCGGCGGGCGCCGACGCCGCGGCGCCCGAGGTCGACTACCGGGCCGAGGTCTACGACGGCGACGAGGACGACATCCTCGACCTGATCCAGGGCGTCGACGACGCGGCCGACACCGTGATGATCATCGGGCACAACCCGTCGGTGTCGGAGACGTCCGAGCTGCTCGACCCCGACAACGGTGCCGACCTGCGCACCAGCGGCATCGCCGTGCACGGCTTCGACGGCACGTGGGCCGAGTGCGGCGGGGGCGCCGCGCCGCTGCTGGAGACCCACACCGCTCGCGGCTGAGGGTCAACGACCGCGGCGCCGACCGTGGGGCGCCGCCGTGTGCACCTGCCGGTGCTTGCAATGGCCGACCGATGCCGTCGGCGAGCGGCGCCACTGCCGGTGCTTGTGCACCACGCGGGCGGCCTCGGCGCGCGGCCGGCCCTCGCGCACGCGCGGCGTCTTCGGCTCGACCTGCCGCCACGCCCGGTCAGGCTGCGCCTCCGCCGGCCGCTGGTGGCGGTGGTGGGTGACTGTCCGCTTGACGGGTCGCCGGGGCGGGGCGGCCGTGCCGGCCGGCGCCGGCAGCTCGACCAGCGGCGGGGGCGTGTCCAGCACTCCGGGGCGGATCGGGATGACCACGACCGGGTCGGGCGAGGGCGGGGCGATGAACGGCGTCGTGCCGGTCATGTCGTCGCCGGCCACCGCGGAGCCGATCTGGCCGGCACCCGGCCCGATCGCGGCGAGGATCGGCAACGACGAGGTCACGGCCAGGGCCATCACGATGAGCGTGTAGCGCCGACCTGGGCCGGAAAGGCCGGTGGCGCGATGTCGACCGCCCGGCGGGGGCCAGGGGGCATGGTCCGGCACGGCCGAACTCCTCGTCTGCAGATGGCTAACCGGAACGGGCCCAATTGGTCCTATTCGGTCATCCCGTTCGGCAACCAGGGTTGCGCAGTTACGCTCGGTCTGCCAGCCACCTACAGCGTGTCTATGTGCCAACTTTCACCCTGCTGGACCAGGCCAGCTCGATCATGGAGAGTGTCAACCGACCTGTGGGACCGCCTCCGGCAATGCGAGGATGGAGGCGACGGCAACGTGGCCGTGGCCTCATGCACCTCCTGCGGCGGGCGCGGAACGCGATGTCGGCTCCCAACCGCGCGGCGGCCCCACCGGGTCAGGCGCGGTGGAAAGAGGGCCGGTCGGCACAGCCGGCAGGCGACAAGCTGCGCGGCCGGGACACCCCCGGCGCCGCACCACAGACAGGGAGACACGATGGCCAAGGGAGGCTCGCCCCCCGACGGGGAGCTTGTCCAGTTACTCACCCCTGAGGGTGAGCGGATCGAGTCGGTGACCGGATCCGACGGCACGGTCTACCGTGCCGACTTCACCGATGAGGAATACCGCGGTCTCTACCGCGATCTGGTGATCGTCCGGAAGCTCGACGCCGAGGCCACCGCCCTGCAGCGCCAGGGCGAGCTGGGCATCTGGGCCAGCCTGCTCGGCCAGGAGGCAGCCCAGGTTGGTTCCGGTCGCGCGCTGCGTTCCCAGGACATGGCCTTCCCGACCTACCGTGAGCACGGCGTCCTCTACTGCCGCGGCATCGACCCGATCATGCCGCTCGGCCTGTTCCGCGGCGTCGACCAGGGCGGCTGGGACCCCAACGAGTTCAAGTTCAACATGTACACGATCGTCATCGGTGCGCAGACCCTGCACGCGACTGGTTATGCGATGGGCGTGACCATGGACGGCAAGACCGGCACCGACGACGGCGAGGCGGTTATCGCCTACTTCGGCGACGGCGCGACCAGCCAGGGCGACGTCAACGAGGCGTTCATCTGGGCCGGCGTGTTCAACGCCCCGCTGGTCTTCTTCTGCCAGAACAACCAGTACGCCATCTCCGAGCCCCTCGAGCGGCAGACCCGCATCCCTCTCTACCGCCGTGCGGGCGGTTTCGGCTTCCCCGGCATCCGGGTCGACGGCAACGACGTGCTGGCGAGCTACGCGGTCACCCGCGCCGCGCTCGACCACGCCCGCCTCGGCCAGGGCCCGACCCTGATCGAGGCCTACACCTACCGGATGGGCGCGCACACGACCAACGACGACCCGACCCGCTACCGCATCGCGAGCGAGGTCGAGGCCTGGCAGGCGAAGGACCCGATCAAGCGGGTACGCGCGTTCCTGGAGCGGGAGCAGGTCGCCGACGCGGCCTTCTTCGCCGAGGTCGACGAGCAGGCCAAGCGCGAGTCCCTGCACCTGCGCGAGCGGGTCCTCGAAATGCCCGACCCGTCGCCGATGACGCTGTTCGACAACGTCTACCCCAACGGCTCGCCCCTGGTCGACCAGGAGCGGGAGCGGTTCGGGCAGTACCTTGCCTCGTTCGAGGGGAGCGCGCACTGATGGCCGAGAAGCTGACACTGGGTAAGGCGCTCACCACCGGCATGCGCCGGGCGCTCGAGAACGACCCCAAGGTCATCATCATGGGCGAGGACGTCGGCAAGCTCGGCGGCGTCTTCCGGATCACCGACGGCCTGCAGAAGGACTTCGGCGAGGACCGGGTGATCGACACGCCGCTGGCCGAATCCGGCATCATCGGCACCGCCGTCGGCCTCGCGATCCGCGGCTACCGCCCGGTCTGCGAGATCCAGTTCGACGGGTTCGTCTATCCCGCGTACGACCAGATCGTCTCGCAGGTCGCGAAGATGCACTTCCGCTCTCAGGGCAAGGTGCGGCTGCCGATCGTCATCCGGATCCCGTTCGGTGGCGGCATCGGTGCGGTCGAGCACCACTCGGAGTCGCCGGAGGCATACTTCGCGCACACCGCCGGCCTCAAGGTGGTCGCCTGCTCGTCGCCGGAAGACGCGTACTACATGATCCAGCAGGCGATCGCGTCCGACGACCCGATCGTGTTCCTGGAGCCGAAGCGGCGCTACTGGGAGAAGGGCGAGGTCGACCTCGGTCTGGACCTGGCTTCCGCCTACCCGCTGCACGCGTCCCGCACGGTGCGCACGGGCACGGACGTGACCGTTCTCGCATACGGGCCGATGGTGCGCACCGCGCTCGACGCGGCCGCCGCGGCCGAGGAGGACGGGCGCTCGCTCGAGGTGATCGACCTGCGCAGTCTCTCGCCGCTCGACATGGGCCCGGTCTACGACTCGGTGCGGCGCACCGGCCGGTGCGTGGTCGTGCACGAGGCACCGAGCAACGTCGGCGTCGGCGCGGAGTTGGCGGCCCGGATCACCGAGGAGTGCTTCTACTCCCTCGAGTCCCCGGTGCTGCGGGTGACCGCTCCCAATACGCCGTATCCCGCGGCTAGGGTCGAAGAGGAATACCTGCCCGACCTCGACCGGGTGCTCGACGCCGTCGACCGCTCGTTCGGCTGGTGACCGCGATGTCCCGGATCAAGCATTTCAACCTGCCCGACCTCGGTGAGGGGTTGGTCGAGGGCGAGATCATCAAGTGGCTCGTCCAGGTGGGCGACGAGATCGAGCTCAACCAGCCGATCGTCGAGGTCGAGACGGCCAAGGCAGCGGTCGAGATCCCGGCGAAGTGGGGCGGCAAGGTCGTCCAGATCCACTACCCCGAGGGTACGACCGTCGAGGTCGGCAACCCGATCATCTCGATCGACACCGACCCGGCCGCCGGCGAGGCTCCGGAGCCGTCGGCCGCCTCGCTGGCCGCCGTCGAGGTGGCGCCCGCGGAGGGGTCCGTCGAGCCGGGTCTGATCGGCGGCCCGGCGCCCAAGGCCAACGCGGTGCTCGTCGGCTACGGGCCGAAGACGCCGTCCGCCAAGCGGCGGCCGCGCAAGACCGACGGGGCTCCCGCTGCGGCCGCGGCCCCGGTCGCGCCGGTGGTTCCCGCGCCGGCCCCTCCGGTCGAGCCACCGGCACCCGCCCCCGGCGCCGGACGCTCAGACCAGGTCGCGCTTGCCAAGCCGCCGGTCCGCAAGCTGGCCAAGGACCTCGGTGTCGACCTGGGCACCCTGGTCGGCTCTGGCCCGCAGGGCTCGATCACCCGCGACGACGTGCTGGCCGCACAGAACGGCGGGGCCGCGCCCGTGGCGGCGCCCTCGGTGGCGGCCGTCCCGGCCGGCGCGCGGGAGCAGCGCATCCCGGTCAAGGGCGTGCGCAAGCTGACCGCCGAGAACATGGTGGCCTCGGCGTTCACCGCGCCGCACGTCACCGTGTTCCTCACCGTCGACATGACCCGCACGATGCAGGCGATCGACCGGCTGCGGGTCCTGCCCGACTGGCGCGAGGTGCGGATCTCCCCGCTGCTCCTGCTGGCCAAGGCCGTGCTCCTGGCGGCCAAGCGGCACCCGATGGTCAACTCGACCTGGGCCGGCGACGAGATCATCGTCAAGGACTACGTCAACCTGGGCATCGCGGCGGCGACCGAGCGTGGGCTGATCGTGCCCAACATCAAGGACGCCGACCGGCTGTCGCTGCGCGGGCTGGCCGACGCACTGACCGCGCTGGTGCAGACCGCCAAGTCGGGCAAGACGCCGCCGGCGGACATGTCCGGCGGCACGCTGACGATCACCAACGTCGGGGTGTTCGGCGTCGACGCGGGCACGCCGATCCTGCCGCCCGGCGAGTCGGCGATCATCGCGTTCGGAGCCGTGCGCGAGATGCCCTGGGTGCACGAGGGTCAGATCCAGATCCGCCAGGTCACCCAGCTGGCCATGTCGTTCGACCACCGGATCATCGACGGTGAGCTGGGCGCGAAGTACCTGCGCGACGTGGGCGCGTTCCTCAGCGATCCCGAGGCGACATTGCTCGCTTGGACCTAGTTCACGGCATTTGTCGAGAGCCGGCGTGGCCTTCGGGCCGCGCCGGCTCTTGCGTTTCTTCGTCCGTCCACCTTGCCGATGACCTTTGTTTGTTCGGCTGGTGGCGCGGCTCACCTAATAATCGTTGGCGGTTGGCGGCCTGGTGCGGTTAAATAGATATCGACACCGGTTGGGGCGAGACCGGTGCGGGACCAGGGAGCACCGATGGAAAGCACCATGTTGGACCGTTACCGCGCACACCGTGAGCGCATGCGCCGGGCCCGTGCCCTCGAGCGCGCGCTCAGCCAGACGCACTCGTCGGCCGTTCGCGCCGAGATCATCGCGATCTCGCAGCGCAACCACTACTGACACCTGCGAACAGAGAGGCCCGTCCGGCTCGTCCGGGCGGGCCTTTCGTGTTGGCGCGATTACCGATCCGCCGCACCGATGCTGCTCACAGCACCGGGATTCCTACCCGTCGCACCGCCCGGTACGGTTGGGCGGGCTGCCCTCCGTCGGCATGACGGGTGGGCCGCTGTTCCGCGATCGAGGAGGCGCAGATGACGTCCGAGGGTCCGCAGCATCCCGGCTACGAGCCGGACGAGGCTGCCCCGGACGCGGGCGGTCCCCGGCGCGGCGAGTTGGATCCCCGGCGCCGGCCGGCAGGGGAGTCCTGGGCGCCGCCGGGCTACGACCCACCACAGCGGACCGACCAGTGGAACCCACCGGGCGCCCAGCCGGCGCCGTGGGGCGCCGGTCCGGCGCAGGGTCACCCGGGCGACAGGTTCGGCGGCCAGGCCGACCACGGCGGCGCCAACGGCCGCCGGCCCGGCCCGGCCGACCCACCGCCGTACACCCCGGCTCCGGCGCCGATCCCCCAAGCCGCCGAGCCGACCCCGCTGCCACCCCAGCAGACCCGGGTTCCGGGCGCGTCGTTCGGCGCCTTCCCGCCCGGCGAGGCACCGTCCGACGGTGGCGGCTTCGGTGCGATCGACTACCACGGCAGGACCGAATACCCGCCGAGCGTGCCGCAGCCGCGCACGTCGAGTGACAGCTCCGCCACCGGCCGCGTGCAGATCCCGCAGCCGACCGACTCCGGCGACGACCAGCCGTCGTCCGGCGGGCCCTCCTACGGCGCGCCGAACGGCTTCGCGCCCAGCGGCTGGGCGCCCACCTCCGACGGCGGCCCCGGCGCCGCGCAGCCCGGCGGCCGGCCGGGTGGCGACCCGGGTGGGTTCGCCGGTTTCGCAGCGCCGCCCGTGCCGCCGCAGGGCACGTCGCCGACCAGCGGCGGCCCGCCCGGAGCGGGCCCGATGGGTTCCGCGTCCGTGGGCTCGGCCCGCGTCGGCGGCTCCGCGTCCGTGCCTATGGGCGCCGTCCGGGTCGACCCCGGCCAGTTCGGTGGCCCCCCGGAGCCGCAGGTCTCCCGCTTCGTGGCCGAGGCCGAGGAACGGGCCGGCCACGTGCCCAGCCAAGGCGGCCCGGGCCAGACGTCCGGCCCGCCGAGCGGTCCGCCGTCGGCCGGCCGCGCCGTCAGCGCCAGTGCTTCGGTGCCGACCGCGAGCCGGGTCCAGCCGGCGACCGACGAGCCGCTGCCGCCCACCGCGGCGACCCCGCCGCAGCCGCGGGTCTACGGCCGCGCGGTGACCGCACCGGCGGAGTCCGCGGCGCAGCCCGACCCGTCGGGCTTCGGCGCGCCGGCGGGTGAGCCGCTGCGCGGCCCCAGCGGCTTCGGCGACCAGCCCGACGGCTTCGGCCGCGCCGGCTCCGCCTCCCCGGGCTCGCCGGCCGGCGGCAACCGGTTCGGCGTCGTGCCGGGCGACGACGGCACCAGCTTCCCCGGCTTCGGCGAGCCGCCGAACCGCGACGGCGGCGAGCAGCAGGGCGGCTTCCCCGGCGCGCCGGGCCGGCCTGGCGAAAACGCGTACGGGGGCCAGCAGCCCGGCTTCCCGCCCGGCTTCCCGGGTTCGCCGGCACGCGACGAACACAGCTTCGGCGGTCCGCAAACCGGTTTCCCGGGCCGCCCTGACGAGGGCTTCGGCGCCCAGCAGCCGGGCTTCCCGGTCCGCGGCGACGAGGGCGGCTTTGGTGGCCCGCAGGGCTTCCCGGGCCGGCCCGACGAGGGCCAGCCCGGTTTCCCGGGTCGCGGTGACGAGGGCGGTTTCGCGGGCCAGCAGCCTGTTTCATCTGGTCGCAGCGGCGAACACGGCTTCGGCGGCCCGCAGCCTGGTTTCCCGGGCCGCGCCGACGAGGGCGGCTTCGGCGGCCCGCAGCCTGGTTTCCCGGGCCGTGGCGACGAGGGCGGTTTCGGTGGACCGCAGCCTGGTTTCCCGGGCCGTGGCGACGAGGGCCAGCCCGGTTTCCCCGGTCGCGGTGACGAGGGTGGTTTCGCGGGTCAGCAGCCTGTTTCACCTGGTCGCAGCGGCGACGCCGGGTTCGGCGGTCAGCCGTCCGGCTTCCCGCAGCGCGGCGACGACGCCGGTTTCGGCGGACCGCAGCCGGGCTTCCCGGCCGCGCCGGGCGGCCAGGCCGGTTTCCCAGGGCGTGCCGACGAGGGCGGCTTCGGTGGCCCGCAGGGCTTCCCGGGGCGGCCGGACGAGACCGGGTTCGCCGGCCAGCCGGGTTTCCCGGGCCGTGACGACTCCGGCTTCGGCGGTCCGCAGCAGCCCGGCTTCCCCGGCCGGTCCGACGACTCGCCGTTCGGTGGCCGCCCGGAAGGCTTCGGCCCCGGCGACGCGCAGGGCCCGCCGACCGCGTTCGGTCCGCCGATCGAGGTGCCACCCCCGCCGCCCGGCCCGCCGGGCACGTTCCGCTCCAGCGCCCGGGTGGCGCCGCCGGACGGTCGGCCGGGTGGCGACCTGCCCGAGGGACCGCAGGGCATCCGCCCGCCGGGCGGCTACGCCGGCAGTGTCGGTGTCCCGCCGGCGCCCGGCTCGCCCGGCTCACCGCAAGCCGGCCCGCACGGCCGGATCAGCGGGCCCATCAACACGGGCCGGCCGCTCGGCGCCGTCAACCGCCCCGGCAACGCCGGCGGCCCGCCGACCGCGACGTGGTCGGCCGGGCCACCCGACGCCGACCAGAACCGGTTCGACGCGTTCCGCCCGGACGCCGAGGCGCCGGCGGCCGCGCCGGCCAAGACCGACGACAAGCCGGACCCGCCGGTCAAGGAGCGCAACGGCCGGGTGCTGGCGATGGTCCTCGGCGCGGCGGTGCTGCTGCTGGTCATCCCGCTGGCGGTGGTTTACGCGTTCACCCGCCCGAGCGGCGACAGCTTCAACCCGGCGATCGGTGAGTGCGTCCGCCAGTCGGGTGGCTCCGCGGAGTCGGCGCTCTGCACCGAGCCGGACGCCTTCGAGGTGGTCGCCCGGGTCGACGACGCGGCCAAGTGCCCCGACAAGGGCCAGCCGTTCGTCGAGGTCTCCGGCGGCCGCTCCGACAACGTGCTGTGCCTGAGCCCCAAGGCGGCGGCCCCGCCGACCGGCGGCACCAACAGCCCGTCGCCCGAGGCGACCAACTGACGGAACAGACAGCGAAAGGGGCGGCCGGAATCCGGCCGCCCCTTTCGCATGCTGGTCAGTCGTCCAGGCGGTCCCGGTTTTCCGCCAGCCAGGCGTCGAGTGCCGCCGGGTCGTTGAGGTCGACCCCTTCGGCGATGAGCTGGGCCACGGCGGCGGTCGCGGGGCTGCGCCGCTCACCGGTCGTGTAGAGGCGGACGAACTCCGGCACGGTGTCCTCCACCGCCTGGTCGGTCGCGGCCACGGCCTCGGCCGGCAGGCCGCGCACGCGTGACGCATAAGCCGCCCAGCCCCGCACCACCCGCGGCAGCAGCGCGGCGTCGTCCATGTCGAGCACCGCCCGCCGGTGCACCCAGTCGAGCAGGAACAGCTCGACCACGATCGGGCTCCACCGCATCGGGTCGGCGTCGGGCAGGCTCGCCGCGTGGTCGAGCACCAGGCTCAGGCAGAAGTGCAGCGAGCCCAGGTCGCCTTCCGGCACCTGGTCGAGCTCGAAGCGGGCGGCTTCCGGCGACGACAGGAACGTGCGGATCAACGCCGACCGCTGCTCGTCGCCGAGCGGCTCGGGCAGGTCGGGCACCGGGCGCAGCGCCGGCGCCGGCAGCAGCGCCAGGCGGGCGCCGACCAGGGCCCGGTCGGTGGCCAGCGAGCCCTCGCCGGGCAGGTCGCCGAGCTCGTCGGTGATCCGCAGGTGCCGGGCCACCTCGTCGCGCAGGGTCCGCGGGTCCTCCTCGCGGAACCAGGTCAGCCCGTCGGCGGCACACATCCGCCGGACCTGGTCGAGGATCCGCTCCGCCGGCCCGCCGACGAACACGTCCTTGGTGATGCCGATGTTGTGGTCGACCAGCGCCACGACGGCGTGTTCGGGGCCGCCCTCGGCGTCGTCGTCGTAGGCGAACGTGGCGAGGTAGGACGTCTGGTCGCCGTACACGTCGCCATAGGCATAAGCGCCCGTCGGTCGCACCCGCCCGAGCTGGCCGGACCACGACGGCGCCTGTGCGCCGGGCTTGACCGCGGCGGCACCCGTCGCGTCGGGCACGAGCGAGGCGAAAACGGACCGGATGGTGGTCGCGGCCGCGGCGCGCCGCCGGGAGGTGGCGGTCAGGAAACCTTCCACGAAGGTACGCACGGCGCCGGCGCGGTCCTCTTCCGCGATCGCGTAGACGCTGCCGAGCAGTGCGGTGCCGAGCATTTCGGCGTCCAGCGCGCAGTCGAGCTTGTCGACGTCCCGCGCGGCCTTGAGCACGGCCTCGAAGGGGGTCTGTGGCGTCGCCATGTGACGACCCTACGCTGGTCCGCCGGAGCGGGCACTAGTGCCGAAAGGCCGCTATCGGGGCGGTCCGGCGGCGGCGTACGCGTCGCGCGCGGTCGTGTAGTCGCGCAGGACCAGCCTGACCGGCGCGATCACGTGATCGCGGCCCACCTCGGCGACCGACTCCCGCATCCGCGCCTCGGCCCGTCGCCGGGCCCGCCGTGCACCCAGACGGATGAACGGCTTCACCAGGATGGCCAGCAGGATGCCCGCGACCAGACCGCCGATCAGCCCGACGGTGGGCAGCGGCACGTCGCCGAACATCGGGTAGTCGAACCTGGGCAGCCCGAGCGCCCGCACGATGTAGCCGGCGACCAGCCAGCCGAGCCCGGCCACGGCGACCAGGGTGAGCAGCCACTGGAGCAGGCCGACGGCTCGCCACCAGGCGCGCTTGCGTTCGACGCCGAGCTCGGTGCCGGCGACGGCCTTGTCGAGCGCGTCGGGCAGGTCGCCCAGCCGGGACCGGGCCGCGTCGCCGACCGCGGCCCGCCAGGCCTCGGGCAGCTCGCCGGCCGCGTGGTCGGTGACGCCGCGCAGCGCGATGCCGAGCGAGGCCCGCTGTGCCGCGGTCGGGTCGGGCAGCGAGGTCGCGGCGGGCGTGGGCGGCTCGCCGCCGCCGGCGGCGAGCTCGGTGTTCGCCACGGGCGGCGTGTGCAGGTGTAGCCGGCGCAGCGGGTCGGGCCGCAGCTTGCGCCAGAACTTGACCAGCGGCCAGCCGGTCGCCGTGCCGGCCCGGTGCCGGTAGGCGCGTTCGGTGGCGTCGGCCACCGCCGGCACGCCCGCGACGCCGGCCAGCGCGTCGGCGAGCCCGCGGACGGTGGCCCGGTCGACGTCGTCGGGCGCGGGGCCGCCGACGAGGTCGTCGAGGCGGGCCAAGGTGGCGTCGACGTCACCGCTGAGCCGGCGCAGCGCGGCCTGGCGCTCCGCCACCGTGCGTTCGAGCAGCCGGCGCAGCTCGACCATGGCCGCGTCCTGGACGGCCGCGGTGGCCAGCACCGGCACGCCGCCGAGACCGTCCTCACCGAGCAGCCGGCGCAGGTCGCCGAGCACCTTCGGCAGGTCGGCGGCGGAGAGGCGGTCGGCCTGGTTGAGCACGACCACGGTGACGTCCTTGTGGCGGTGGAACTCGCGCAGGTAGGCCTCGTGCACCACCCGGTCGGCGTATTTCTGCGGGTCGACCACCCAGACGATCAGGTCGACCAGGCCGAGCAGGCGGTCGACCTCGACCCGGTGCGACGCCTCGACGGAGTCGAAGTCGGGCAGGTCGAGCAGCACCAGACCGCGCAGGGCGGCCTCGTCGTCGCCGTCCAGCGGGCTCTCCCGGGCGAACCGGTTGCGGGGCAGCACCCCGACCCAGTCGAGCAGGCCGCCGGCGCCGTCGGCCGCGCCCCAGACGCAGGCGAACGCCTGGCCCGTGGTCGGCCGGCGCACGCCGACCGGCGAGAGGCGCATGTGCGCCAGCGCGTTGAACAGGCTCGACTTGCCGCTGCCGGTGGCGCCCGCGAGGGCGACCAGGGTGTGGTCGCGGGACAGCGCGAGCCGGCCGGTGGCCCGTTCGACCAGCGTGTGCGCCGGCACCAGGCGCTCCGACGGCAGGTGGCCGTCGGCGGCGTCGAGGAAGCCCTGCACCGCGTCGAGGCGGCCGAGCAGCACGTCGGGGTCGACACGGCGGCTGCCGCGCAGGGTCTCCCGGACCCGCCCCAGGAACTGGGTCACTGCGCCGCCCCCGAACCTCGCTCTGGCAGCGCCAGCTTGACGCCGCTGGTGAGCGCCGCCGCCGACCGCGCCCGCTCGACCTCCTGGGCCGCCGCCCGCAGCTCGCCGGCGGGATCGGCGTCGACGCCGACGGCCTCGATCCGGTCGAAGTAGCGGGCCGCCTCGTCGGCGAGCAGCACGTCGACCCGGTCGAGGAGGTCCTGCCGGGCCTTGGCGGCGAGCCGGCGGATCGCCTGGTCGCCGAAGATCGCTTCGAGCACCTTCTGCGCGGCCAGCGTGGTGCCGGCGGCGGTGCCGATCTCCAGGCCGGTGGGGATGAACGCGGTCGACGCGAACACCGCGATCATGACGGCCAGGCCGGTCGCGTTGACCGCGTACGCCGCGGTGCGGGCGACGAACCGCTTGTCGCTGCCCTCCTGGCGGACCAGCTCCAGCACGCCGCGCTGCCAGTCGCGGACCAGCCGGTCGGCCCGCTCGGCCAGGTCGGGCGTCGGCCGGGCCAGCGACGGCTCGAGCAGCGCGGCGCCGGCCGGATGCGCCTGCCACCCGGTGTATGCGTTCTCGGCGGCGTCCGCCGCCACGCCCCGCAGAAGCGTGGTGAGCTGGGACTCGATCGCCGACTTGAGCCGGTTGCCGGGCTGCGGCCGGCCGGTGACGGCGGCCGTGATCCGGTCGCGCAGCCGGCCGACCCGGGCCTCCAGGCCGCGGAAGAAGTCGCCCGTGCCGACGAACTCGTGCCAGCGGTTGAGCACCTCGCCGCGGAGCAGCCGGCCGTCCTTGAGGCTGCGCTCGACGGTCTCGGCGGCGCCGCGGTAGGCCAGGCGCACCCGGTCGCGCAGGGCCCGGGCCGCCGCGGCCTGCTCGTCGGCCGCGGCCGCGAGCCCGTCGGCGGCCGGCCGCAGCGCTGCCACGGCGCCGTCGAGCGTCCGCCGGACCACGGCCGCGCGCGCATTGGCGTCGCTGGCCAGCCGACCGAACCAGGCCCGCAGCTCAGCGGTGTCGCGGTGCGGCAGCAGGCCCTGGCCGTCCACGTCGGTCTCGGGGAGCACGAACAGCGGCGCCTCGGCGAGGTCGTTGGCCTCGAGCATCTCGGCCAGGTGGGCGGTCACCTCGTCGCCCGCCTCGGGCGGCACCCGGTCGAGCACCAGGGCGATCACCGTGCCGCGGAGCTGGGCGGTGCGCAGCAGCCCCCATGGCACCGCGTCGGCGTAGCGCGCGGCGGTCGTGACGAACAGCCAGAGGTCGGCGGCGGCCAGGAGCTGGGCGGCGAGCTGCCGGTTCTGGTCGACCACCGAGTCGATGTCGGGCGCGTCGAGAAAGGCCAGCCCGGGGGTGAGCGCGGGCGCGGCGACGAGCTGCAGGGTGTGCGGGTCGTCGCTGGGCTGCGTCGTGCGGGTCAGCCCGGGCAGCAGGTCGCCCTGGCGGAACCAGACACTGTCGGACGGGTTGCAGACGAGGACCGGTGCCCGGGTGGTCGGCCGGAGCACCCCGGGCGCGCTCACCCGGGCCTGTACCAGGCTGTTGACCAAAGTCGACTTGCCGGCGCCGGTGGATCCGCCGACCACGACCAGTAACGGCGCGTCGAGCCGGGCCAGCCGGGGCAACAGATAGTCGTCGAGTTGGTCGAGCAGCGCGGCGCCGACCTTCCGGGCCTCGGCCGCGGAGGTCAGGGACAGGGGGTAGTCGGCCGCGGAGATCGCCGCCCGTAGTCGGCCCAGTGCGCCGGGTAGCCCCTCTGGTGCCACCGCCGCTGCCTGCGTCGTCACGGGTAAAGCGTGCCCGATCTATGCGGCCTGTTCAACAGGAACGCGGCGGTTGAAGTTGCGCGAACCACACTCAACCCGATTTGACGAGTGGCGTGATCGTGGCATCATTGAGCCCGATCCACTCAACTTGAGATAAGGAAGTAGCCATGGCACGTGCGGTCGGCATCGACCTCGGCACGACGAACTCGGTCGTCAGCGTCCTCGAAGGCGGTGAGCCCACCGTCATCGCAAATGCGGAGGGTGCGCGCACGACCCCCTCGATCGTCGCGTTCGCCCGCAACGGCGAGGTGCTCGTCGGTGAGGTCGCCAAGCGCCAGGCGGTGACCAACCCGGATCGGACGATCCGTTCGGTCAAGCGGGAAATGGGCACCAACTGGTCGATTGACATCGATGGCAAGAAATACACCTCGCAGGAGATCTCGGCCCGCGTCCTGATGAAGCTCAAGCGGGACGCCGAGGCCTACCTGGGCGAGCAGATCGCCGACGCGGTGATCACCGTCCCGGCGTACTTCAACGACGCCCAGCGCCAGGCCACCAAGGAGGCCGGTGAGATCGCTGGGTTCAACGTGCTCCGGATCGTCAACGAGCCGACCGCGGCCGCTCTGGCCTACGGCCTCGACAAGGGCTCCAAGGAGCAGACCGTCCTGGTCTTCGACCTGGGCGGCGGCACGTTCGACGTGTCCGTCCTCGAGCTCGCCGAGGGTGTCGTCGAGGTCAAGTCCACCTCGGGCGACAACCACCTCGGTGGTGACGACTGGGACGAGCGGGTGATCGAGCACCTGGTCAAGACGTTCCGCGGCCAGCACGGCATCGACCTCGCACAGGACAAGATGGCGCTGCAGCGGCTGCGTGAGGCCGCCGAGAAGGCCAAGATCGAGCTTTCCGCGGCGACCACCACCAACATCAACCTGCCCTACATCACCGCCGGCCAGGCCGGCCCGCTGCACCTCGACGTGACCTTGTCCCGGTCGGAGTTCCAGCGCATGACGCAGGACCTGCTCGACCGCACCAAGCAGCCGTTCGAGTCGGCCATAAAGGACGCGGGCGTCAAGGTCGCCGACGTCGACCACGTCATCCTGGTCGGTGGTTCGACCCGCATGCCGGCCGTGACCGACCTGGTCAAGCAGCTCACCGGCAAGGAGCCCAACAAGGGCGTCAACCCCGACGAGGTCGTCGCGGTCGGTGCCGCGCTGCAGGCCGGCGTGCTCAAGGGCGAGGTCAAGGACGTCCTGCTCCTCGACGTCACCCCGCTGAGCCTGGGCATCGAGACCAAGGGCGGCATCTTCACCAAGCTGATCGAGCGCAACACCACGATCCCGACGAAGCGCTCCGAGGTCTTCACGACGGCCGACGACAACCAGCCGTCCGTGCTGATCCAGGTCTTCCAGGGTGAGCGCGAGATCGCCGCCTACAACAAGAAGCTCGCGACGTTCGAGCTCACCGGTCTCCCGCCGGCGCCGCGGGGCGTGCCGCAGATCGAGGTCACCTTCGACATCGACGCCAACGGCATCGTCCACGTCAACGCCAAGGACCTGGGCACCGGCAAGGAGCAGTCGATGACGATCACCGGTGGCTCCGCGCTGCCGAAGGACGACATCGACCGGATGATGCGCGACGCGCAGGAGCACGCCGACGACGACAAGCGCCGGCGCGACGAGGCCGAGACCCGCAACCTCGCCGAGCAGCTCCAGTGGCAGACTGAGAAGTTCCTCGCGGAGAGCGGCGACAAGCTCCCGGGCGAGTCGCGTGAGCAGATCAACGAGGCGCTCGGCGACCTGCGCAGCGCGCTCGGCGGCACCGACATCGAGAAGATCAAGTCGGCGCACGAGAAGCTGGCGCAGGTCTCGCAGCAGGCCGGCTCGCTGCTCTACTCGCAGCAGCAGGCCGAGCAGCAGGCGGGCCCCGGCGCGGCCGGCCCCGGCGGCACCGCCGGCCCTGGCCCCGACGGCGCGGCCGGCCCGGGCACCAGCGCTCCGGGCGGCAACGGCAACGGTCCGGACGACGTCGTCGACGCCGAGATCGTCGAGGACGACAAGAAGTGACCCGAGGGCACGCGACGTCAGTGAGGATGTCCGCATGACGGAAAAGCCACGAGCCGCCGACCCGGTCGAGGCCGGGTCGGCGCCGGGTGGCACCGAGCGCGACCAGGCCGACGGCAAGGGAGCGGAGCGGATCGTCATCCGGGACAAGCGGCGGATCGACGCGACCGGCAAGCTCAAGAACGAGAAGGACGAGCCTGCGGAGCCGGCCGCCGAAGAGGACACCGAGGTGCCTGGCCCGCAGGCACCGGCCGATCAACAGCCGGTCGACACGCCGGCACCGGCGGCCGACGCCGGCGCCGACGTCGAGGAGCCAGTGGTGGAGCCGGCCGAGCCGGCCGAGCCGGTGGTGGTGCCGGCCGAGCCCGCCGGCGGGCTGGGCGCCGAGCTCGAGTCGCTGCGAGCCGACCTGGAGGAGCGCACCCGCGACCTCCAGCGGGTCTCGGCGGAATACGCCAACTACCGCAAGCGGGTCGACCGCGACCGGGGGCTGGCGGCCGAGCAGACCACGGGCCAGGTGATCAGCACGCTGCTGCCGGTGCTCGACGACCTCGACCGGGCGCGGGAACACGGCGACCTGGTCGGACCGTTCGGAAGTGTGGCGGAGCAGCTCGTCACGGCACTGGGCAAGTTCGGGCTGACCGCGTTCGGCGAGAAGGGCGACCCGTTCGACCCGACCCGCCACGACGCGGTGGCCCACCTGACCTCGGCCGAGGTCACGGAGCCGACGTGCATCGACGTGATGCGCCGCGGCTACCAGCTCGGCGACCGGTTGCTGCGACCGGCGCTGGTCGCGGTGGCCGACCCCGAGTGAGGCTCAACCTGTTAGCAGTCGGAAGGGAGGCGGACTGACGTGGGCTCCAAGGACTGGCTGGAGAAGGACTTCTACGCCGTGCTTGGCGTTCCGAAGTCCGCCTCCGCCGACGAGATCAAGCGCAGCTACCGCAAGCTGGCCCGGGAGCTGCACCCCGACCACAACCCCGGCAACAGCGAGGCGGAGGACCGCTTCAAGGCGGTCTCCGAGGCATACGACGTGCTCTCCGACACCAGTCGGCGCAAGGAGTACGACGAGATGCGCTCGCTGTTCGGCGCGGGAGCGTTCCGGCGCGGCGCGCGCACCGGCGGCGGGCCCGGCCCGGGTGGTTTCGACCCCTCGGACCTGTCGGACCTGTTCGGTGGCTTCGGCGGCGGCGGCGGTGGCGGCCCGACCACGGGCACCGGCCGCGACGGCCGGTTCGGTGGTGCGGGCTTCTCCGACCTGTTCGGCTCGATCTTCTCGGGCGGCCGGAACGCGCAGCCTCGTGGTCCCGCCCGGGGTCGCGACGTGGAGGCGGAGGTCACGCTCGACTTCGGCGACGCGGTCCGCGGTGTGACGCTGCCACTGACGTTGCGGGCGCCGGGCGTCTGCGACACCTGCCACGGCAACGGCGCCAAGCCGGGCACCCAGCCGCGCACCTGCCCGCAGTGCCAGGGCTCCGGGCTGGTCACCCGCAACCAGGGTTCGTTCAGCTTCTCGGAGCCGTGCCGGGAGTGCCAGGGCGTCGGCTCGATCGTCGACGAGAAGTGCCCGGAGTGCCACGGCACCGGCGGCGTCACCAAGGCCCGCACGCTCAACGTGCGGTTCCCGTCGGGCGTCTCCGACGGGCAGCGCATCCGGCTGGCGGGCCGGGGCGAGCCCGGCGACCGCGGCGGTCCGCCCGGTGACCTCTACGTGCTGGTCCGGGTCCGTGCCGACAACATGTTCGGTCGGTCCGGCAACGATCTGACCATCACCGCTCCGATCACGTACGCGGAGGCGGTGTTCGGCACCGACCTGCGGGTCCCCACGCTGGACGGCTACGTGACGCTGCGGGTGCCGCCGGGCACTCCGGCCGGCCGGGTCCTGCGGGCCCGGGGCAAGGGTGTCGTCAAGCGCGATGGACAGGTCGGCGACCTCCTCGTCACCATCGAGGTGGCCGTGCCGACGGCGTTGACCGACGAGGCCCGCGAGGCGCTGGAGAAGTTCGCCGTGCTCTCGCCGGACGCGGGTCGCGACACCTTGTGGCGGAGGTGAGACGTCCGATGACGTCCTACGAGGAAGAGGAAATCTCGGTCACGATCGAAGCGTCGTCCGACGCCAAGATCCTGATCATCTCGGTCGCGGCGCGGATGGCCGGCATGCATCCGCAGACGCTGCGGCAGTACGACCGGCTCGGGCTGGTGCAGCCCGGCCGGGCCGCCGGTGGCGGGCGCCGCTACAGCACCCGCGACGTCGAGTTGCTCCGCGAGGTGCAGCGGCTCAGCCAGGACGAGGGCGTCAACCTCGAGGGCATCCGGCGGATCATCGGCCTGGAGCAGACGGTGGGCGACCTCAGCGACCGGGTCGTCGAGCTCGAGGCGGCGCTGACCGCGGCCTACCAGCGGATCGCCGAGCTCGAGTCGGTCGGCCCCTACTCGCGGGGCGACCTGGTGCCGACCGCCCGCACGTCGACCGCGCTGGTGGTGTGGCGGCCACGCCGAGCGGCCGACCCGCCGACGCGATAAGCGCCCGCACAAGTCGGCGAAGGACTAATCTCACCATATCGGACAAGGAAGGCCGGGATCCACGGGGGGTCCCGGCCTTCCGCGCCCGGGGAGCTCGAGATTGGACATTCAACATCGCCGCCTGGCCGCCAACGACGCCGTGCACCACTACGCGGTCGTCGGCGAGGGCCCGCCGCTGATCCTGCTGCACGGCTTCCCGCAGACCTGGCGTGCCTGGGTGCGGGTCGCCGAGCTGCTGGCCGGCGAGTTCCGGATCGTCATGCCCGACCTGCGCGGGCTCGGCGGCTCGCCCGGCCCGGCCAGCGGCTACGACAAGCACAGCCTGGCCGCCGACGTGCGGGCCATCGCCCGGGCCGAGTTCGGCACCACTCCGGCGCTCGTCTGCGGGCACGACGTGGGCGGCTACGTCGGTTTCGCGTACGCGCTGAGCCACCGCGACGTGACCGCGGCCCTGGTGCTGGTCGAGGCCGCACCGCCCGGCACCTCGCAGCTCGACCACCAGATGACCAACCCGCGGCAGTGGCACCTGTCGTTCCACGCCAACGCCGACGTCGCGCACCTGCTGATCGGCGGGCGCGAGCGGGCGTACGTCGACTTCTTCATCCGGTCCCGGATCTACGACGCCGGCGCGATCGGCGCGGCGGAGGTGGACCGCTACGCGGAGGCGTACGCGGCACCGGGCGCGCTGCGGGCCGCCCTGGAGATGTATCGCTCGCTGGCCCTGGACCGGCAGCTCAACCTGGCCGCGCTGGCCGAGGACGGCCGGCTGACCATGCCGGTCACCGCGGTGGGGGCGGCGCCGGCCGCGACCACGGCCGCCCTGCGCGAGATGGTCGCGGAGGTCGCCACGGACGGGCGGGCGGAGCTGGTGGAGGAGACGGGCTACTGGATCCCGGAGGAACGACCGGCGGCCCTCGCCGAGATCATCCGCGGCGCCGCCCGGAGCAGAGGCTAGGAGAGCCGGCGGCCCGACCTGACCAGGCCGCCCTCGCACCAGTCGCGGTAGTCGAACAGGTCGGGCTTGGCCAGCAGCACCCGGCTGTTGTGTGCCCAGGTGCGCATCAGGTCGTCGCCCAGCGACTCGGCCTGCTGCACGAGCTTGCGCAGCCGCCGCTTGGGGTGGGCGCGGAACTTCGTGCGGATGCCGTCGGCCGCGTAGATGTAGAGGCAGTGCAACGCGAACCGCCGGGCCGGGCACGACCGGTCCATCGCCAGCTCGAACAGCGTGGTGACCAGATGGTCGCCGGAGACCAGCAGGTCCCAGTCGGGCGGCATGGAATTCAGCGGCACCGTGTCGGGATGGTAGGCCCAGGCCCGTAGCTCCGCCGGTGTCGGATCGACGGGGTTGGCGAACCCGCTGAACGATGTCGACTGCACGCTCACGGACACCTCGCTCCGCATGGTCATGCGTCGATCTCGCCCAATGGTCGATCTTCCGCTGCAGGACCCCTCTGCGGCGTCACCGTAGCGCTTGGCGCGAACCGGCGGAAGGGGCCAAAGGTTAAGACCCGGGCACGATCGGCTGGGCGCGCTCTGTTACTGGCTAGTAGCGTCCGGTGTGTGTCGACTTAACGGATCGTCAGTGTCGGTGAGCCGCGGCACCGGCGATCCGTCCGCCCCGGCCAGCGCGGGCGTGGCCGCCGGTCGTGGCCGCAGCAGCGCCTTGAACCACTCGAAGTCGGGCACGCGCGCGATGATCGGGCCGACGACGACGGTGATCAACACGTACGCGGTGGCGAGCGCGCCCAGCTTCGCCGGGATGCCCGGTGTGGCCACCGCCAGGCCGGCGATGACGATCGAGAACTCGCCACGTGGGGTCAGCGAGAACCCGGCCCGCCAGCGGCCGCGCACCGCGATGCCCGCGCGCCGCGCCGCGACGTACCCGGTGAGGGTCTTGGTCGCGATCGTGACGACGGCGAGCGCGATCGCCGGCAACAGCACGGGCGGGATGTCGGCGGGGTCGGTGGTCAGGCCGAAGAACACGAAGAACACCGCGGCGAAGATGTCCCGCAGGGGCGAGAGCAGTTGGGTGGCGTGGTGTGCGACGGGTCCGGAGACCGCGATGCCGACCAGGAACGCGCCGACCGCCGCCGACACCTTGAGCTGCGCGGCGACGCCGGCGACCAGCAGCGTGAGGCCGAAGACGCCGAGCAGCAGCGCCTCCGGGTCGCGGGCGGAGATCGCGTTGGAGATCCAGCCGCCGTACCGGATCGCCACCACCAGCACGATCGACACCGTGCCGACGGCCACGATCAGCGCGACACCGCCGCCGAGCAGGCCGGTGCCGGCCAGCAGCGCGGTGAGCAACGGCAGGTAGAGCGCCATCGCCAGGTCTTCCATCACCAGCACGGAGAGCACCACCGGGGTCTCCCGGTTGCCCAGCCGGCCCAGGTCGGCGAGCACCTTGGCGACGACGCCGGAGGAGGTCACCCAGGTGACGCCGGCGAGCACCACCGCGGCCACCCAGCCCCAGCCGAGCAGCAGCGCGAACGCGGCGCCGGGCAGGGCGTTGAGGGCGGCGTCCAGCAGGCCCACCGGGGCCGCGGAGCGGAGGTTGCCGACCAGCTCGTCGGCCGAATATTCGAGGCCGAGCAGCACGAGTAGAAGGATCACGCCGAGTTCGGCGCCGACCGAGAAGAACTCCTCGCTGGCGTTGAGGGGCAGCAGGCCGCCGTGGCCGAAGGCCAGCCCGGCGAGGAGGTAGAGGGGGATCGGTGAGATGCCGAAGCGACGGCTGAGCCGTCCGAGCAGGCCGAGGAGGAACATCAGCGCCCCGACCTCGATCAGCAGGACCGTCGTGCTCTCATGCATCGCGGGCTCAGCCGTCCGGGTCGTTGTTGGCGAGGATTCGGGTCAGCGCGTCGAGCCCCTTGCGGGTGCCGACGGCCACGATCACGTCACCGCTCTCGAACCGGAAGTCGGGGCCGGGCGACGGGATGACCCGGGCCGCGCGCAGGACAGCGACGATGGACGCGCTGGTGCGGGTACGCGCGCGGGTGTCACCCAGCGGCCGGTTGACGAACGGGGAGCTGGCGGGCAGCGCGATCTGCTCGGTGAGCAGCCCGGCGGCCTGGTCGCGCAGGCCGGCCAGCTGGCCGAGCATCAGCGACGCGCCGAGCAGGTCGGCGAGCGCCTCGGCCTCGTCGTCGGTGAGCTGGATCGCGGCCAGCCGCGCGTCGGGATCGTCGCGGTCGTAGACGATCAGTGCGCGGCGTCCGTCGCGATGCGACACCACGCCGAGCCGCCGGCCCGCCTCCGTGACGAAGTCGTGCCGCACCCCGATACCGGGTAACGATGTCTGTTCCACCCGTACTCGCACGCTGGCAACCTATCTAAAGATCGGGAACCGTGCCCATCGCCCGGGACTCGGACCTACGCGGGGAGGTCTCATGCGCGGACGGATCGTGGTGGCGGCGGCCGCCGTGCTCGCGCTGCTCGGCGGGTGTTCGATCGGCGACATCCGGCGCAAGCCGCCGCCACCGCCGACCCAGCCGGCACCGTCGCCGACCGCTGCGGCGTTCGAGGTGCGGGCCGGCTCGGTGCCCGTGCCGCCCAGCTACCACCTGCAGCAGGTCGAGTTCGTCGACCAAGCGCTCGGCTACGCGCTGTTCGCCCGGTGCGGTTCGGGCAGTGCCGCGCCCGGCCCGGCGGAGACCTGCTCGGCCGCCGTGGTGCGCACCGAGGACGGCGGGCGGACCTGGCACCAGGCGTACAACCCGGTTTCGGCGGCCAAGGGCTACTCGATCGAGGCCGACCGCCAGCGGTTGGTGCTCTACGCCGAACCTAACGGCTACTACGTCTCGCTCGACCGCGGCGTGACCTACGTGCACGCGGACGTCGACAGCGCCGCGGTCCGCGGCGTCCGCGGCGAATATCAGGTGTGCTGCGACGACGAACGGCAGCGGGTGGTCCGGTTCGGTCCCGACGGCAAGTCGCACCCGACCCCAGCGCAGCCCGAGGTCCCGGGCCTGCGCGCGGTCGCCTCGGCCGCCATGTGGCTGCTGGCGGTCGGCATCGACGACAACGGCCGGCCGATCTCGGCGGTCTCGAACGACGAGGGCGCGACCTGGCGTCAGGTGCCGGTCGCCGGGGCGAGCGGACAGGTCGTCGCCGTGCGGATCGCGGTGGACCGCACCGGCGCGTACCCGTGGCTGATCGGCCAGACCGACCTGATCTCGTGGCCGTCGATCTGGTTCTTCGACGGCCAGGGTTGGCGGCTCATGGGCGCGGCCGGGCACCCGGAGCGGTTCACGTCGGCGGTGCCGCTGCCGGACGCCTCCCTGGCGGTCACCACGCCGGAGCGGCCGGGCCGGGTCTCCGGCGGCGCCTTCGCCTGGGTGGACTGGCCGGTCGGCGACTGCTACCTGCGTGGTCTGCCGGACGGCACGCTGTTCTGCACCGGCGGCGCGGTCAACTGGCTGGGCGTCGAAGGCTTCGGCGAACGGAAGTGGATCAGGGTGCTGGTCGGCAACGAGTGACGCAGATCACAGGCCTCAGGTTGAGCGGAATAGACTCAACTCTGGTTTCGTCGTTCCTAGTGGACGCCAGCTACCAGGGGAGCCCATGAACACCGAACGTCTGACGACCAAGAGTCGTGAGGTCATCACCGGCGCCGCCGCCAGCGCGACGCAGCGCGGGAACGCCACCGTCGAGCCGTGGCACCTGCTGCTCTCGCTGCTCGACACCGGCGGCTCGACCGCCGGTGGCCTGCTACGCGCCGTCGGTGCCAACGCCGCCGACATCCGCCGCGCCGCCGCCCGTGCCGTCGAGAGCCTGCCGACCGCGCAGGGCCCGAGCGTCGCCGAGCCCAACCTGTCCCGCGAGTTCGTCAACGCCATCGGCGCGGCCGAGCAGATCGCCCGCCCGCTAGGCGACGAGTTCGTCTCCACCGAGCACCTGCTCGCCGGCCTCGCCCGCGTCGGCGGCGCCGTCGCCGAGGTGCTCAAGCAGGCGGGCGCCACCGAAGACAACCTGGTCGCCGCGTTCCCCGCCATCCGCGGCGGCGACCGCCGGGTCACCAACGCCGACCCGGAGCAGACCTACCAGGCCCTCGAGAAGTACGGCGTCGACCTCACCGCCCGCGCCCGGGACGGCAAGACCGACCCGGTGATCGGCCGCGACTCCGAGATCCGCCGCGTCATGCAGGTGCTCTCCCGCAAGACCAAGAACAACCCGGTGCTGATCGGCGAGCCGGGCGTCGGCAAGACCGCGATCGTCGAGGGGCTCGCCCAGCGCATCGTGGCCGGCGACGTGCCCGAGTCGCTGCGCGACAAGAAGCTCGTCGCCCTCGACCTCGCCGCGATGGTGGCCGGTGCGCAGTACCGCGGGCAGTTCGAGGAACGGCTCAAGTCCGTCCTCGAGGAGATCAAGAACTCCGACGGCCAGGTCATCACGTTCCTCGACGAACTGCACACCGTGGTCGGTGCCGGCCGCGGCGAAGGGTCGATGGACGCCGGCAACATGCTCAAGCCCATGCTGGCCCGCGGCGAGCTGCGGATGGTCGGCGCCACCACGTTGGACGAGTACCGCCAGCACATCGAGAAGGACCCGGCGCTCGAGCGGCGGTTCCAGCCGGTGGTGGTCGGCGAGCCGTCGGTCGAGGACACCATCGGCATCCTGCGTGGCCTCAAGGAGCGCTACGAGGTGCACCACGGCGTGCGGATCACCGACGCCGCGCTGGTCGCCGCGGCCGCCCTCTCGGACCGCTACATCACCGACCGCTTCCTTCCCGACAAGGCGATCGACCTCGTCGACGAGGCCGGTTCGCGGTTACGGATGGAGATCGACTCGCGGCCCGTCGAGGTCGACGAGGTCGAGCGGGCCGTCCGCCGGCTCGAGATCGAGGAGATGGCGCTGGAGAAGGAGCCCGACGTGGCCTCCGCCGAGCGCCTGGCCCGGCTGCGCAAGGAGCTCGCCGACAAGCGCGAGCAACTGACGGCCCTGTCCGAGCGGTGGCGGTTGGAGAAGGAGCACATCACCAAGATCTCCACGGCCAAGGAGGAGCTGGAGCGGCTGCGCGGCGAGGAGAGTCTCGCCGAGCGCGACGGCGACTTCGCCCGCGCGTCGGAGCTGCGCTACGGCCGGATCCCCGAGCTCGAGGCGGAGCTGACCGCGGCCGAGGCCGAGCTGGTCTCGCTGCAGAGCAGCGGCGCGATGCTGAAGGAAGAGGTCAGCGCCGACGACATCGCCACCGTGGTGGCGTCCTGGACCGGCATCCCCGCCGGGCGGCTGATGGAGGGCGAGACCGCCAAGCTGCTGCGGATGGAGGAGTCCCTGTCGTCCCGCGTGGTCGGGCAGCCCGTTGCCGTCAGCGCGGTCGCCGACGCCGTGCGCCGCGCCCGGGCCGGGATCGCCGATCCTGACCGGCCGACCGGTAGCTTCCTGTTCCTCGGCCCGACCGGTGTCGGCAAGACCGAGCTGGCCAAGGCGCTCGCCGGGTTCCTGTTCGACGACGAGCGGGCCATGGTGCGCATCGACATGAGCGAGTACGGCGAGAAGCACAGCGTCGCCCGGCTCGTCGGCGCCCCGCCCGGCTACGTCGGCTACGAGGAGGGCGGGCAGCTGACCGAGGCGGTGCGCCGCCGGCCGTACTCGGTGATCCTGCTCGACGAGGTGGAGAAGGCCCACCCGGACGTCTTCGACGTGCTGCTGCAGGTGCTCGACGACGGCCGGCTGACCGACGGCCAGGGTCGCACGGTCGACTTCCGCAACGCGATCCTGATCCTGACGTCCAACCTGGGCTCGACGCTGATCGCGGACCCGACGCTGGGCGAGGAGCAGCGCCGCGAGGCGGTGCTGGCGGTGGTCCGCGCGCACTTCAAGCCGGAGTTCCTCAACCGGCTCGACGACATCGTGGTGTTCTCCGCGCTGTCGGGCCCACAGCTGCGGGCGATCGTCGACATCCAGCTCGACCTGCTGTGCAAGCGGCTGGCCGAACGAC
The DNA here is from genome assembly GCF_016862515.1 of Asanoa iriomotensis. Classification (GTDB taxonomy): domain Bacteria; phylum Actinomycetota; class Actinomycetes; order Mycobacteriales; family Micromonosporaceae; genus Asanoa; species Asanoa iriomotensis. The sequence continues at coordinate 13,943 of NZ_BONC01000034.1, read as the reverse complement.
GCCTCACGCTCGACGTCACCGAGGCGGGGCGGGCGTGGCTGGCCGAGCACGGCTACGACCCGGTCTACGGCGCGCGGCCGCTGCGCCGGCTGGTCCAGTCGTCGATCGGCGACAGCCTGGCCAAGGCGCTGCTGGCCGGCGAGATCCGCGACGGTGACACCGTCTCGGTCGACCTGGCCGACAGCAAGGACGGGCTGACGGTGATGGCGCTGGTCGCCTGATCGCCGGCAACTCCCTGGGGCGACAGAGTGGCGCGGTACCGGTACCTTGATCTTCACTCATTGTGATGTATCGAGGAAGGAGCGCCGTGTCGGAGTTCGCCCCCGGTCCGGACCGTGCCCGACCGCCGGGCACGGTCCGGATTTCCAGCTACCTCCTTTACGCCGTCGCGGTGGTCGAGGTCATCAGCCTGATCGTGACCCTGGCGACGCTCAGTTCGTTCCGCCAGGCCTTGAGTGACGCCTACGCGGGCACGGAACTCGAAGGCAGCGCGGACACCGCCGCCGTCGCCGTCGCGGTGGTCGTCGGCATCATCGCGCTCGTGATCGGCATCGGGCTGGTCGTGCTCGGCTTCCTGAACCTGCGCGGCAAGAACGCGTCCCGGATCGTCACCTGGGTGGTCGGCGGCCTGTTCGTGCTCTGCTGCGGGCTCAGCGCGGTCGGCAACGCCGCGGGCGGTGCGGTGAACTTCGAGAGTTCGGGCGACGTGCCCGACGTGCAGGGGAAGATCGACGCCGCGATGCCGGGCTGGTACGACCCGGTCAACGTGGTGCTGCTGGTCGTCCCGATCCTGTGCGTGCTGGTCGCGCTGATCCTGCTGGCGCTGCCCGCCTCCAACGAGTGGTTCAAGCCCCGCGCCGCGAACTGGGAGCCGCCGACCCCCGGCTACCCGGTGATGCCCGGCACGAGCTACCCGACGCCGCCGTTCCCGACGCAGGGCGGCGAGCCGCCGCTGCCGCCGGCGCCGACCGCCGAGCCGCCGGAAACACCCGCACCGCCCAGGTAGTCAGCGCGACCGGGGCCTTCCGAGTAGGTTCAGCCACAACGGACGTACCGGAGGGCCCCGTGTCGTACCCAGCGCAACCGATACAGCAACAGCCACTGACGCCCGCGCGGCGCGCGCCGGGGCCGGTCCGCGGCGCGGCCGTCCTGCTGATCCTCATGGCGGTCGGCGGCCTGGTCTACGGTGCGATCGGCCTCGCGCTGATGCCCGGCATCGTCGAACGCTTCCAGTCGGCCGCCGAGGCCGGTGGGGTCCCGGTCGACGACGTCAACGGCGGCACGACGCTGCTGCGCGGCGTGCCGATCGCGGCCGCGTTCGTCAGCGTGGTGGCCACCGTGCTGCTGGTCGTGCTCGCGATCGGCATCGCGCGGGGCACCGCAGCCGTGCGCGTCGCGACCTGGGTGGTCTGCGCCATCGGTCTGGTCTCCGGCGCGGTCGCCGCGCTCTTCGGCTTCGTGCAACGGGTCGGCTCGTTCGACAATGACGCGGTGCTGGTCGCGATCGACGGGGCGCACCCGTCGTGGTGGCCCTGGACCAGCGCGGCCCTTTCCGTGCTGCAGGCGCTGGGCTACGTTGTGGTGGCGTTGCTGCTGGCCCTCCCGGCGTCCAACGCATACTTCAAGCGCACGCCGTCGTTTCCCCCGAGCCCGACCGGCACGCCGCAGACAGCGCCACCCCCGCCCACGGTCGACCCGACGGACTGGCAGCGCCCGGACCCGCCGGCGACCACCCCCGCCGCCATGTGAGGGTCCCTGTGCCGACCGCACTCGTGACCGGTGCCAGTTCCGGTATCGGTGCGGCGTTCGTCCGCCGCCTGGCCGCCGACGGTTACCGGCTGGTACTCGTCGCCCGTGACGCCGACCGCCTCGCCGAGGTCGCCGCCAGGTCCGCCGGCGCCGCCTCCACCGAGGTGCTCTCCGCCGACCTGGCCACCGAGGCCGGCCTGACCGCCGTGGCGCAGCGGTTGCGCGACGACGAGGTCGACCTGCTGGTCAACAACGCCGGCGCGACCCTCAACCGGTCGTTCCTCCGGTCGACCGCGGACGACGAGGAATGGTTGCTGCAGCTCAACATCCACGCGGTCATGCGGCTCACCCACGCGGCGCTGCCCGGCATGACCAGCCGCGGCACAGGGGCTGTGATCAATGTCTCGTCGGCCTCGTCGTTCGCGCCGGTCATGCCGGGCTCGACCTATCCCGCCAGCAAGGCCTGGGTCACCCATTTCAGTGAGTCGATCGGGCGCGCGGTCGGCCGGTTCGGGGTCCGGGTGATGGCCTTGTGTCCGGGCTATACGCGCACCGAGTTCCACACCCGAGCCGGCATAGACATGTCGAAAACACCGTCCTGGATGTGGTTGAAGGCGGACGACGTGGTCGCACACGGGCTGCGCGACCTCGACCGCGGCCGGCTGGTGAGCGTGCCCGACTGGAAATACAAGGTCGCCGTGTTCGGCATGCGCCACGCGCCGCGCGGTGTGTTCGCCCGGGTCGCCAAGGACACCCGGGGTCGCGACGCTCGGTGACCATCGACACGGGAGTCCGTGATCCGTCAGAGTTCGCTATCGGGCGAAATTTCCCGATCGCTGGTGGGGCGCCCAGCAGGTTCACAGGATCGACCACTACGCTTGTCCCCTATGGGGGACCACGACGACCTGCGTAAATTCATCACTGAGCTTGCCATTGTGCACGGCCGGGTGGTGCTGTCCTCGGGTCAGGAGGCCGACTGGTATGTCGACCTCCGTCGCGTGTCTCTTCACTATGCGTCCGCACCGTTGGTCGGACGTGTCATGCTCGACCTGACTTCCGACTTGGACTTCGACGCTGTGGGTGGCCTCACCCTCGGTGCCGACCCGGTGGCGACCGCCATGATGCACGCGGCGGCGGCAACCGGGCGGCCACTCGACGCGTTCGTCGTCCGCAAGACGGCCAAGGCGCACGGTCTCCAACGCCGGATCGAGGGTCCTGATGTTGCCGGACGGCGGGTGCTGGTGGTGGAAGACGCCTCCACTACCGGGGGAAGCCCGTTGACCGCAGTCGAGGCGCTCCGGGAAGCCGGGGCCGAGGTCGTTGGCGTAGCGGTTATCGTCGATCGGGGAGGTGGCGCCGCCGTTCGGGCGGCGGGTCTCACCTATAAGGCGGCCTACTCGATGGCTGACCTCGGCCTAGTGGCGTAAAAGTTTGCCGATTCGGACCTGCTCATATGCAGGCGGGTCGATGCTGTAAGTGGAAGGATGGAATACGTGGGAACTGCGTTGGCTGAAATGACCATGCCTCAGATCTCGCCGCTAGCCGGCGAGCCAATCGAACGCGCCGACGCCGAGCGCCTCGCCGGGGTGCTCAAGGCGCTCGCCGATCCGGCCCGACTGCGGCTGCTAAGCCTCATCCAGTCGGCACCGGAAGGCGAGGCCTGCGTCTGCGACCTGACCGCACCGCTCGGCTTGTCACAGCCGACCGTTAGCCACCACCTCCGGATCCTGACCGAGGCGGGGCTGCTCGAGCGGGAGAAGCGCGGCGTGTGGGCCTACTACCGGCTCGTGCCGTCGGCCATCGCGACGATCGCCGACCTGCTGACCCCGCCGCGCAAGCGGGCCACCAAGAAGGCCGCTCGCTGAGGCGGTGACCGCCACCGGCCCGGCGCCGACCATGAGACTCGACGCCGGGTCCGATGACGAGCGCGACCTCTGCGACCAGCTCGCCGAGGTCGGCGCTGCGGTGGTCCGTGCCGGCCTGGTGGTCGGCTCCGGCGGCAACCTGTCCGCCCGCTTGCCGGGCGCGGATGCCTGCTGGGTGACCGGCGCGGGCACCTGGCTCGACAAGCTCGCTCGCCCGTCGTTCGTCCGGGTCCGGATCGACGACGGCGGCACCCTGACCGCCGGCGGCGCACCGCCCGCCGGCCCTACGGCGTACCCGCCGCTGGCGCCGAGCTCCGAGGTCGCGCTGCACCTCGCCACCTATCGCGCCCGGCCGGACGTGACGGCGATCATCCACCTGCATCCCCAGACGGCCCTGCTGCTGGACGCCCTGGGCGAACACATCCGCCTCGTGACCACCGACCACGCCTTCTACGTGCGCCGGGTCGCCACCGTGCCGTTCTTTCCGCCGGGCTCCACCGAGCTGGCCGAGGCCGCCGCGGACGCCGTGCGGGACGGCACCAACTGCGTGATCCTGAGCCGCCACGGCTGTTCGGTCCTGGCCGACAGCGTCGAGCTGGCGCACAAGCGGGCACACAACCTCGAAGAGGCGGCCCAGCTCACCTATCGGGCGCTCGCAATCGGTCGTGCCACCGAGCTGCGGGACCAGCCGCCGCCGGCCAGCGCCTGACCGGCCCGGTTAGCTATTCGGCGCGGTGGCTGCCCCGGTGGCCGCGGTGGCGCTCCTCCGAGATCGCGTCGGCGATGCCGGCGACCGGCGAGACGCCGATGACCGCCAGCTCCTCGGCGCGCTTGCGGGCGCGGCGGTCGCGGACCACCTCGATGATGATCGGCAGCACCGAGATCAGCACGATGAGCAGCACGAACGGCAGGATGTAGCGGTCGATGTGCGTGCCGATGGCGGCGTAGATGCGGCCGGCCAGCAGGTAGCCGACCAGGATGATGCCGTCGGTCCAGAGGATCGCGCCGACGACGTTCCAGAGGAAGAACTGCTTCGCCGGCATGCCGAGGACGCCGGCGACGGGGTTGAGGAACGTGCGGACGATCGGGATGAACCGGGCCAGCACCACGGCCTTGGCGGGGCCGAACTTCTGGAAGTAGTGCTCGGCCTTCTCGACGTACTCCCGCTTGAACAGGCGGGAGTCGGGCTTGTCGAACATCCGGGTGCCGTACCGGGCGCCCAGGAAGTGGCCGAGCTGGGCACCGACGATCGCGCACAGCGGCGCGCCGATCAGCAGGCCGGCCAGGGACAACCGGGTGCCGTCACCGAAGATCGCGTCGGCGACCGGCGTGGCCGCGACGCCGGCGAGGAAGAGCAGCGAGTCGCCGGGGAAGAAGAAGCCGACCAACAGGCCCGTCTCGGCGAACAGGATCGCCCAGATGCCGTACAGCCCGAAGGTGTGCACCAGTTCCTTCGCGTCCAGCGGGTTGAAGGCGAGGTTCTCGGTGAGGGCGCGGGTCGTCTCCACGGGTAGGAAGGCTACAGGCCTTGGCAAGCCCGGGCGGGCAAGGCGGCAGAACCCGCCCGGGACAGGCGCACCGGTCAGCCGGCGGGACGGGCCCGGCGGCGGCCGGCCACCACGGCGCCGACCACGCCGGCGAGCAGCAGCAGGCCGCCCGCGCCGAGGATCACACCGGCGGCGCCGCCCGAGATCGGCAGGCCGCCGCCGGCGGCGCTGGTGGCGACGACGGTGTTGACCACGACCTCGATCGGCGCGGTGTCGTTGCCGGCGTTGGCGTCGACGTTGTCACTGTCGCACTGGCAACGGACGTTGATCGTGACCGAGCCGGGCGCCACCTCGGCGCTGTCGATGCGCAGGACGAACGGGAACGTGATCGTCTGGCCGGACGTGGCGACCGGGCCGGGCGAGCAGCGGTACGCGCCGGCCGCGCCGGGCTGGCACTCGGCCGGCACCGTGACCGCCGTCGTGCCCTTCGGCAGTGCGATGTCGACGACCGAGACGTCCCCGGCACTGTTGCGGCGGTCCACCGTGGCCGGTCCCTGGTTGTGGAAACCGAGCTTGACCTGCGCCTGGTCGCCGACGACGCCGGTGATGCGGGCGCCCTGCGCGACGAAGTCGAAGTCGACCGGCGCCGCGGCGGCCGGCGACGCGGCGGTGACCAGCAGCGTGCCGGCCGCGCCGAGCCCGGCGAGCACGCGCCGGACAGGGGTGAGTCGCATGGTTGTCTTTCTCCCCGTTGGATGGAGCTGGCTGGCGCGGGTGCGGGCCAGAGCCGGCCGGTGCGCCCGTAAGGGGAAGACGCGGGCCGTCCGCGCGCGGTTGCATGGGCAGGGCGGCCGATAAAACGACGGAACGCCCCGCCGCGATGGTCGCGGCGAGGCGTTCCGGAGGGTTGGGTCAGGCGACGAACCGGGTGCGGCGGCGCCAGGCCACCACGACCCCGCCCAGACCGGCGACCAGGAGCAGGCCGCCAGCACCGGCGATCAGGCCGGCGGCCGGGCCGGTGATCGGCAGGCCACCGTCATCGCCGCCGCCACCAGTGCCACCGCCGGCGGCGTTGACCTCGATCGGCGCGGTGTCGTTGGCGGAGTTGATGTCCGACTGCCGGCCCTCGCACTCGCACTTCGCGTTGATGGTGACCAGGCCGCGCTCGGGCTGGGCCTGGTCGATCCGCAGGCGGAACGGGAATCCGACCGTCTCACCGGGGGTCACCAGGTCACCGGGGAAGCAGCGGTAGACGGGAGCACCCGGCTCGCCCGGCTCGCCGTACTCGCCGGCGTCGTTCGCGGGCTTGGGCACGCACTGGTCGGAAACCTCGACAACCGTGGTGCCCTTCGGCACGGTCACGTCGACGAGGGTCACGTTGCTGCCGAGGCGACCGGAGTCGGCCGCGGCCGGGCCGTCGTTGCGGAAGCCGAGGTCCACGTCGGCGACGTCGCCGACGTTGCCGGTGATGCGCGCGCCCGCGGCCACGAGGTCGTAGCCGTTCTTACCGGTCACGGTGATGTTCACACCGCTCCAGTTGTTCTCGGGATCGACATCGGCCTGCGCACCCCGTCGGGCCAGGTTCGCCGGCGCCGCCGTCAGCTCGAAGGTGCCGTCCGTGCCTGGCTTGCCGATGTCGGCGCCGAACTGCTTCACATACCCGCTGAAGTCCTCGAACTCGGCGCGGGTGAGCAGGGTGAGGAAGCCGACCTGGTGCCCGGGCGCCTCGGTGTCGGCGCCGAGCCGGTAGGGCAGGTCGCCCTGGAACGTCTCGCCCGGCTCGATGGTGACGTCGAAGGCGCAGGTGCGAAGTTCGTCGCCCACGTAGGTGCAGTTGGTGAACTTCTTGGCTGCCCGGATCGCGTAGTTGTTGTCGAAGATCGCGTTGAAGCCTTCGATGGTCGCGTCGCCGGCGTTCTTGACCGAGACGTGGTGGCTGAACGCGCCGCCGGGCGCGACCGAGACATCGGTGTCCGGGCCACCGGCCAGGTCCACGCCGGTGCCGACGCGCACGGTCGACTCCGTGGTCACCGAGTCGTAGCCGGACACCTCGAGCGTGGTCTTGAGCGTGCCGGTGCCCTCCGGCCCGCCCGCGACGCCCCTGATCACCACGTTGAAGTCGCCGCCGGCGCCGAACGGGTCCGCCCAGGTCTCGAACCGCGTGCAACGCAGCTCGTGTGCGGAGGTCTTCGTGCAGTCGGGCCCGATGCCGTCCTCGGGAACGACCTCGGCGACGCCGGCCAGATCGGCGAAGTCGAAGATGACCGCCGCGTCGACCAGGGCGGTCGGCTCGTCGGCGTAGAGCACGGCGCCATCGATGACACCGGGTGCGCCGACCGCGACCGTGTGGTCGGGCATGTAGAGGCCCAGCTTGGCGGTGGGGGCCGCCGCGGCCGGCAGCGCGCCGGTCGCGACCAGCGCGCCGACGACGCCTATCCCGGCGAGCAGCCGCCGGGCAGGGGTGAGTCGCATGGTGTGGTTTGTCTCCCCGTTCGAGTGGGCTAACCGGCGCGGGTCCGCGCCAGAACGACGGCGCACGCGCCGACGACGATCATGATCGTGCCGAGTCCCGCCAGGAGTCCGGCGGGTGCGCCCGTGATGGGCAGGCCGCGGGCAGCGGCGGGCGGTGGCGTGGTGATGGCGCGGTTTACCGTGATCGCGGCCTGGTCGTTGGTCGCGTCGAGGTCTTCCGTGCCCGTGAGCCGGACCCCGCCGTCGGCCGGCTGCGCCCGGTCGATGCGCAGCTCGAAGGTGAACTCGACGATGAAGTCGGCGCGCACCAGCGGGCCGGGCCGGCAGCGGTAGGCGGGGGCACCGGGTGCGCCGTCGGCAGCCGGATCGGTCAGCGGCGCGCACTCCGGTGACACGGCGGTCGCGGTCGTGCCCGGCGGGATCGTCACCTCGACCGTGGCGACGTCGCCGCCCAGGTGTTCTGCCGCCGCCGGGCCGTGGTTGCGGAAGCCGACCAGGGCCGGCACCCGCGCGCCGACCGCGCCGTGCACCGCGGCCCCGGACGCGGCCAGGTCCAGGCCGTTCTGGCCGGTCACCGCGACGGACAGCGTGCTGCGGTTGTTGGCCGGCACGGTGTCGGCCTGGGTCGCGGCCCGCAGCGTCAGCTCGGGAACCAGCGTGAGCTCGCCGTCGGTGCCCAGCTCGCCGCCGTTGTAGCCGTGGCCCGTCAGGAACGTCTCGTAGTCCTCGGCCTCGGCCGCGGTGAGCCAGAGCGCCTCGACGCTCTTCGTGCCGGGCGCGGCGGTGTCCGTGCCGAGGGCGAACGGCAGCACCGCGGTGTAGCCGGCGCCCGGCGGGAACGTGGCGTCGAACCAGCAGTTGCGGATCCGGTCCTCGACGTAGAGGCAGTTGGAGAACTTGCGGGTGGCGCGGAACGCGTACACCTCGGTGAAGTAGATGTTGGGTTTCTCGACCGCGGTGGTGCCGGCGACGTCGACCCGCAGCGGGAACGTGAACGCCTCGCCCGGCCGGCGGGTCAGCTCGGTGCCCGGGCCCGCGACCAGGTCGACCCCGGCGCCGACGCGCACCCACGAGTTGCTGAACACGGGCCGTCGCCCGGCGGCGCTCACGCCCACCTGCAGCGGCCCCTCACCGACCTTCGCACCGTCGACCGCGCGGACCACCACGTCGAACTGCCCGGGCAGGGGCGCGCTGCCGAGCCGCACCTCGTCGCGCGCGCACCCGAGGATCGTGGTGTCCACGAGCGCGCAGCCGGGCGCGACCACCTCGGCCACGCCGACCAGCGCGCTGAAGTCGTAGGTGACCACCACGTCGTCGAGCGCGACCGGCGAGGCGGAGATCAGCGTCGCGCCGGCGACGACACCGGGGTGGCCCACGGCGACGGTCACGTCGCGCATGTTGATCGCGATGTCCTCGGGCGCGGCCAGGGCCGGCGGCGCGGCCAGGAGGACCGCGGCGAGCACCGCACCGCATCCGGCGGCGAGCTGGCGTATGACACAGCGGCGCATCCGGCGTCCTCCCCAGGGATCGACGCGGAGCTTAGTCAGTGGAGATCAAGACCGCGATAGCGCTGACGGTAGTCTGGCCGAACGGCTGAATATTGGTGATCTTCGCAGCGGTTTCGGTGCCGGAGCGCGTCGTCCTGGCAGAGCCACCCCGGAGGTACCTGTGACGCTGACGTACGAGGAGTTCGCCGAGGTGCAACTCGGCAACATGCTCCGGTACGCCGTGATGCTGTGCGGGGACCCGCACCTGGCACAGGACCTCGTGCAGGAGACGATGGTCCGGGTCCAGCTCAACTGGCGGAAGGTGGCGCGCGCCGACGCACCGGAGCGGTACGTCCGCCGGATGATCACCAACCAGTACCTCGACTGGCGGCGCGGTTCCTGGCTGCGCCGGGTGCTGTTACGCGCCGAACCGGACGAGGCGGCGAAGGTCGTACCCGTCGACCACGCACAGGCCACCGCGGACCGCGACCAGATCTGGTCGTGGCTGGCCCGGTTGCCCAAGGCGCAACGTGCGGCCCTGGTGCTGCGTTACTACGAGGACCTGCCCGACGCCGAGATCGCCGAGATCCTCGGGTGTGCCGTCGGCACCGTCCGGTCGTCGATCTCGCGTGCGCTCGCGACGCTGCGGGCCGAGCTGGTGGAGACCTACCCATGATCGAAGATCAACTGCGCGCGACGTTCGAGCGGCACGAGACACTCGCGCCGCCGACGGCGCCGCTGCGCGAGGCCATCGATCGTGTGGTCGTACGCCGTCGCCGGAAGCGCCGCCTGACCAACCGGTTGGCGTCCGCGACGCTGGCCGTCGTCGCCGCGGTGGCGATGCCGTTCGCCCTCCGCGACGCCGTCGACCAGCCGTTCACCGGCGAGACCTTCCTGCCCGGCGGCGCGACCGTCGCGGACCGGCCGCTGACGGTGGCCGTGCTCGGCGTCGACAACGACGGCGGCCGCAGCTACCGGGCCGACACGGTGCTGCTCGCGCACGTGCCGGCCGGCAGCCACACGGCCTACCTGGTCTCGCTCTCCAGCGACCTGCTCGTGGAGATCCCCGACCGGGGGCGTGCCCGGCTGGGCGAGAGCTTCTATTTCGGCAGTGAGCGGCACGGTGCGGGGCCGGACCTGGCCGCGGGCGCCAAGCTCACCGCCGACACGATCACCGCGACCACCGGGCTGCGCGTCGACGCGACGGTGACCGTGCGCTACTCGGGTCTGCGCGCCGTGACCGATGCGCTCGGCGGCGTCGAGATCTGCGTCGAGCGGCCGGTGACCTCGCGGCACACCGGCCGCGTGTTCCCCGCCGGGTGCCAGCGGCTCGACGGCAAGGGCATGGTCGACCTGCTCCGGCAGCGCTACGGCCTGCCGCACGGCGCCTACGACCGGGACGCCAACGGGCGGGCGTTCGTCCGCGCGCTGATCGGCACCGAGATCCGGGACCCGGTGCGGCTGGCCCGGGTGGCGCAGGCCGCCTCGGCCGGGATCGACGTGGCCGGCGCCGGCATCAGCACGCCGCAGCTGCTCTCGATCGCCGCCGGGGTCGACGCGGTCAAGTCGGTAGATATCGGGTCGAACTTCCGCGGCGTCACCATCGGGCGGGTCTCCTACCAGCGGCTCGACCCCGCGCTCAGCACTCCGGTGTTCGCCGCGATCAAGGAGAACCGGCTGACCGAGTGGGCCGAGGCGAACCCGCAGTCGGTGCGCTAGCGATAGTCGTCCTCAGGGCCGACGGCGAGGGACTGTTCGACCGCGTCGGCCTCGGGCACGTCCGGGCGCACGTGGACCACGTCGTCGTCGGGGTCGCTGTCGGGCTCCGCCGGGGTGGCCTGCTCCGTGGCGTCGGCTTCGGGTGCTTCCGGGTCACGCTCTTCGGGCTGGCTCATCGGCGCCGCCTCCCTTCCTGTTCACCGTACGGCGGAAGCGGGTTGTCCGGCCGATCACCCTGGCAAACCTCGGGGCATCGTGGGGTGCGGGCCGGTGCCACGATGGGTGCCATGGGAATGCTGATCCGGGTGGCCATCAACGCGATCGCCCTGTGGATCACGGCGCTGGTCGTGCCCGGCATCGACATCGGCGGCAGCGACGCCGGCCGGACGGTGCTGACCGTGGTCGTCGTGGCGGTCATCTTCGGGGTCGTCAACGCGGTCCTCAAACCGATCATCAAGGTCGTCGGGTGCGTTTTCTACATCCTCACGCTGGGGTTGATCGCCCTCGTCGTCAACGCGCTCCTCTTCCTGCTCACCGACTGGATCGGTCACCAGTTCGACCTCCCGTTCTTCATCGACGGTTTCTGGCCCGCGTTCTGGGGCGCCATCGTGATGGCCGTGGTGAGCTGGGTGTTGAGCCTGATCGTGCCTGAGCCGCGCGACTGACCTGCTTGTCGGTGCGATCCGCCGTTGCGGGATACTGCAAGACGGAGGACAGCGCGGTCCGGCATCCGTGACCGGATTAGACAAGGAGCGGCAGACATGCCCATCGCTTCGCCCGAGGTGTACGCAGAAATGCTCGATCGCGCCAAGGCTGGCGCGTTCGCGTACCCCGCAATCAACGTGACCTCGTCGCAGACGCTCAACGCGGCGTTGCGCGGTTTCGCCGAGGCGGAGAGCGACGGCATCATCCAGGTCTCGACCGGCGGTGCCGAATACCTCTCCGGCCCCGCTGTCAAGAACATGGTCACCGGTGCCGTGGCGCTCGCGACCTACGCGCACGAGGTGGCCAAGAACTACAACGTCAACATCGCGCTACACACCGACCACTGCCCCAAGGACAAGCTCGACAAGTACGTCCGGCCGCTGCTCGCGATCTCCAAGGAGCGCGTGGCGCGCGGCGAGGGCCCGCTGTTCCAGTCGCACATGTGGGACGGCTCGGCCGTGCCGCTCGCCGAGAACCTCGACATCGCCGCCGACCTGCTCGACGAGTCCGCCGCGGCGCACGTCGTGCTGGAGATCGAGGTCGGTGTCGTCGGCGGTGAGGAAGACGGCGTCGAGAACGCGATAAACGAGAAGCTCTACACCACCGTCGAGGACGGGCTCGCCATGGTCGACAAGCTCGGCCTGGGCGAGAAGGGCCGCTACATGGCGGCGCTGACCTTCGGCAACGTGCACGGCGTCTACAAGCCGGGCAACGTCAAGCTGCGCCCGGAGATCCTCAAGGAGATCCAGGACGCGGTCGGCGCCCGCACCGGCAAGGAGAAGCCGCTGTCGCTGGTCTTCCACGGCGGCTCGGGCTCGCTGCTCTCGGAGATCCGCGAGGCGCTCGACTACGGCGTGGTCAAGATGAACATCGACACCGACACGCAGTACGCGTTCACGCGCCCGGTGGCCGACCACATGCTCAAGAACTACGACGGCGTCCTCAAGATCGACGGCGAGGTCGGCAACAAGAAGCAGTACGACCCGCGCGCCTGGGGCAAGTCCGCCGAGATCGGCATGGCCGAGCGGGTCACGCACGCCTGCGAGAACCTGCGCTCGACCGGCACCACCCTGTCCAAGTAGTCATCCGTGAAATGGCCGGTCCCGCTGTTCGGGGCCGGCCATTTTCTTCGATTGTCGAGGTAGTCGCGTGACCATCGCCTCCACACTGAGCGTCGACGAGCTGGACGCGATCGCCGAAGGGGCCGCGGAGCGTGGTGAGCCGGCGGCCGGCGCGGCCGAGCTGGTGGCCATCGTCGACGGTGGCCGACTGGCCGACCCGCGGGACGACGTCGTCGCCCTGGGCATGGCCGCCGAGCTGCTGTTCAACGCCGATGACCCGGCGGGCAGCCTCGACCTGACCGACCGGGCGATCGACGCCCACCGCCGGCACGGCACGGCGGCGGACTTCGCCCAGCTGTTCCGAGCCCGGTTGTTGTTCGAGCTCGACCGCGCCGACGAGGCGATGGCCGAGCTGACTCCGCTGCGGCCGCTGCTGACCACCGACCCCGACGCGGCGGCGGAGATCGCCGAAGCGCTGCTGGCCGGTGGCCGTGGCGAGACCGCACACGAGTGGCTGAGTGTGGCCGTCGACGAGGCACGCGCGGCGCTGCCCGAGACGGACGACCTCGATGACGCCGGTGAGCTGGCGACCGTGATCGTGTACGCGCTGATCACCCAACGGCACGCCGTGCGCCACGAGTTGGGCCTGCCGCACGACGCGCTCGACGAGATGGCCGAAGAACTGGAGGCGGCGGCCGAGGAAGAGCACCAAGCCGAGCTGACGGCGGCGCTGAGCGGGCCCTTCCTGTTCCTTCCCGCCGCCGAGTTCGCCCGCCTGGCCGAGCGTCGGCCGGACCTGGCCGAAAGCTGTGGTCCGACTTGGGAAGCGCACCGCGCCGACATCGAGCACATCCTCGCGACCGTCGCGGAAACCGGGATCACCGGCGCCCGCGGAATCGTGCGTGGCACCGCCGACGAGCTGGTCCAGCTGAGCGAGCGGCGCGGCGACGACCCGGTGGACGACGTACTCGACGACTACGCCGACGAGCTCGACGGACGGGGCCTGAACGTCCCGTGGCCGCCGGCCCGCAACGACGTCTGCTGGTGCGGCTCGGAGGTCAAGTACAAGAAGTGCTGCCTGCCGCGATCCCGTTAGGACGGTTTGGTCAGCACCCGGACGGCTTCCTGGACGTCGTCGGTGACGTGGATGGTGTCCGACAGGTCGCCGAAGCGGGACAGCGCCATCAGCGGGCGCAGCAGCGTCTCGATCGGCAGGGTCTTGGTCCAGTAGGCGCTGTCCAGGAACACGTACGCGCCGCTCGATCCGTCGGTGCCGTAGAAGGTCTTGGTCGCGGCCTGGAAGACCTCCTGGACCGTGCCGGCGCGGCCCGGCGCGAAGACGATGCCGCCGCGGGCCAGCCGCAGGATCATGTCCTCCCGGATCGCGTTGGAGAAGTA
>NZ_BONC01000033.1 GCF_016862515.1 Asanoa iriomotensis | reverse complement strand
CTTCGGCGCCCGCCCGCCGCGTCCTACGGCGGGGTCACCGGCGCGGTGTTGGCGCCGCGCACGGAGTCCAGCACCGCGTGGCCCTGCTGGTCGACCAGGCGCGTGAACAACTGCTGCGCGTAGCCGAAGACCAGTGCCCAGGCGAGGATCTGCGCCGACGTGTCCAGGGCGCTCAGGCCCGGCACGAACTGGCCGCGCATGAGCAGCAGGCCGAGGAACGCGGTCAGCGCGCCGGTCGGCAGCTTGAGGAGGGCGAGCGCGACCGGCACGCCGTAGCGCTCGGACGAGCCACGGATGCCGCGCACCGCAGCCGCCGCTGCCACCGCCGCCGCGATCAGGCCGATGACCAGGATCAGCAGCGCGTCGTACGGCCGTACCGTGCCGGCGGTTGCCAGGTCGATGTTCTGCGCCAGGCTGGCGTCGGCCGACCGGGCCGCGGCCGGGAACGGAGCGGACTGCCGGGTCGGGCAGACGACGATCGCCTGGCCGCCGTCCTCGGGTGCGAAGCAGAGCGGGACCATCTCGGGCCGCACGAACCCCGCGACCGCCACGGCGACCACGAGCGTCGCCAGCACGACCGTGGTGGCCACGACCACGTTGCGGAAGCTGCGCAGGCGCACCAGCTCGCGATGCGCCGCCGAACTGGCCGCCCGCAGCACGGCCGCGATCGAGCCGCGCTCGCGGGCCACGATGACCAGCCGTTCCTCGGACGTCACCCGCTGCTGCGAGTTGGTGATGCCGAGGGCCTGCGCGACCCGCTCGATCTGCCGGCGGCGCGGGTCCGTCGGGATCAGGTGCCGCTGGGCGTGGCCGAGCACGCTGGGGATGGTGCCGAGCAGGTACCAGGGCGGCGCGATGTCGAGCAGCAGGGCCTCGGCCGCGTCCAGGTTGGTGCGGGCCCGCTCGATCGGCGCGCCGCCGCGCCCCCGGCGCAGCGCGGCACCGCGCGCGGCGGCCAGGTGGGCCCGGATCGCGTCGAGCAGCACCTCGCAGCCCGGCGGACGCTCGGTCGCGCCGGCCCGGATCCACTCGGCGAGCGACTCGATCTCCTTGGCCCGCGTCAGCGTCGCCTCCCGCCAACCGGAGCGGGCCGGGCCACCGACGGGCGTCGCGACAGGTTCGGCGGCCGGCGGCGTAAGTGCCATCGGCGGCTCGGTGCGGACAGGAAGGGTGCTGGTCATGGGGTCACCGCCACCAGGTCGGAGGGACGCTGGTCGACACTAGGAGCACGCCACGCTGCCGGAAATACCTGTCGCTGGTCCGAGGGACAGGTGGTGAACCCGATCGTGTGGCGCGGCTAGGTCGTGTCTCGTGGATCAGGGTGGTCCGCCTGGGCCCGGCGGCGCGGCGCCCTGATCCACGAGACACGACCTAATGCAGCAGGTCGACGAGGATCTTCGCGTGGCTGATGTCGGCCTCTTTGGTCGCGGTGAGCACGGTGACGGTGCCGCTCTTCTCGAGCTTCCGGAGCTGCGCCAGCGCCCGCGACTGGGCGGGTAGCTTCAGCTCGGCCAGGTAGCGGCGGCGGAACTCGGTGAACTTGGTCGGGTCGTGGCCGTACCAGTCGCGCAGTTCCGTCGAGGGCGCCACGTCCTTGAGCCATTCGTCGAAGCTGCCCCTGCGTACGCCGCGCGGCCAGATCCGGTCGACCAGCACGCGGGTGCCGTCGTCGGGCCCCGTCTCGTCGTACACCCGTCGCAGCCGCATGTCTCCCAACCTAGGCGGGCCCGGCGCAGCCCGCCTCGAACTCGGCCTCGCTGATCCGGTTCATCGCGAACTGGAGTGGCTGGTCGGGCTGGTGATCCGAACGGGCCGCCCCGTCGGCGTCGATGACCAGAAACCGACGCCGCACTCCTGCGGATGCCGCTATTCGCAGCAGCGGGGCCGGCGGATTGGTCGGTGACGGCAACCCGACTCCGACCAGTCCGACGCCCTGGGCCGCACCGAAGTCCTCGCGCAGGAACCCCCTGACGGGAGGACAGAGATGACCAGGAAGACCCGCGCGATCCTCGCGGCGCTCGCCGTGAGCGGCATCGCGCTCGCGACCTTCGGGCCGCAGACGTCGGTGGCGTCCAGCCACCGCGAGGCGCCGCTGATCGCCAGCGATCCGGCCGCCGACAACACCGACCTGTACGCGTTCGTCAGCCCGGAGCGGCCGGACTACGTGACGTTCGTGGCCAACTGGATCCCGTTCGAGGAGCCCAACGGCGGTCCGAACTTCTACCCGTTCGCGACGGACGCGGCCTACAACATCAACATCGACAACGACGGCGATGCCAAGGCCGACGCGGTGTTCCGGTGGACGTTCAAGAACGTCGACAAGCGCGGCGGCTCGACGTTCCTCTACAACAACGGGCCCGTCGACTCGTTCGACGATCCCAACCTTCTGTTCAAGCAGACCTACACGCTCGAGTCGTCGTTCAACGGCGGGCCGTTCAAGACCCGGATCAGCAACGCGCCGGTCGCGCCGTCCCGCATCGGCAACGCCTCGATGCCGGACTACCAGAAGCTCCGTGACGAGGCCACCATCCAGCTCGACGGTGGCTGGAAGCTGTTCGCCGGCCAGGCAGACGACCCGTTCTTCCTCGACCTGCGGGTCTTCGACCTGCTGTACGGCGGCGACCTGAGCGAGACCGGTCAGGACACGCTGGCCGGCTACAACGTCAACACCATCGCGCTGCAGGTGCCCTTCAAGGACGTCGCCCTGCGCGGCGACGCCAACCGCAACCCGGTCGTCGGCATCTGGACCACCACCGACCGCGCCAAGGTGCGGGTCACCGGCCAGAGCACCAACGGCATCCGCGGCGAGCGGGTGCAGGTCTCGCGGCTCGGCAACCCGCTGGTCAACGAGGTCGTCGTGCCGGCGAACCTGAAGGACGCGTTCAACTCGATCTCCCCGGACAAGGACGCCGGCATCCCGGCCGTCGTCAAGCGGGTCACCGACCCCGAGTTGCCGAAGCTGATCGAGCAGATCTACGGCGTGCCCGCGCCGGCGACGCCGCGCAACGACCTGGTCGAGATCTTCCTGACCGGCATCACCACCAAGGCCAACGGTCCGATCAAGGCCGACCTCAACTCGCAGCTGAACAACAAGGACGTGAACCCCAAGCGGTTCCGGCCCTCCGAGATGCTCCGGCTCAACCTGGGCGTCCCGGTCGCCGACCAGCCCAACCGGCTCGGCGTGCTCGGTGGCGACCTGCAGGGCTTCCCGAACGGCCGCCGGCTGACCGACGACGCGGTGGACATCTCCATCCAGGCGGTCGAGGGTGCGGCGCAGACCGGTCAGCTCGTCGACGCGCTCGCCGCCGGCGACAAGGTGGACGGGAACGACAACCAGTTCGGCGACCAGTTCCCGTACGTGGCCCTGCCCAACGTGGGCGCGGTCAACGGTGGTGCCGCAGCCGGGTCGAGCGACCCGAACGCGAACGCCGGCCCGGGCGCGACCGTGCAGCCCGGTGACGACGGTTCGCCGGCACCGGCCCTCTCGCCGGCCGCCGCCGCGGCGTCCGACGACATGGGCATGGGCTCGGTGCTCTCCATCGCCGTGATCGGCACGCTCCTGCTGGCCCTGGTGCTGGTGACCTGGTGGTACCGGCGCCGCCGACCGGAACCCGCTGTCTCGGACGACACCGTAAAGCTCTAGCTGGTGCTCGGGGCGCGTCCCGTCAGGGGCGCGCCCCGCCTTGGAAGGAAGGGACTCCGGCGATGCGTAATCCTCTTCGGACACTCGTGGTGGTGGCGGTGGCCACCGTCACCCTGCTCGGCATCGGTGCGCTGTTCGGCCTGCGCTCGCCGGCACCGGCCACCCGGACCGCCGCCGCGCCGGCCGCCGCGGCACCCGCCGACCGGCTGGCTTCGACCATCGCCCGGGCCCAGGACCGGCTGCGGGACCTGCCGCGCGACCACGAGACCTGGGCGGCGCTCGGGCTCGCGTACGTCGAGCAGGCCCGGGTGACCGCCGACCCGAGCCTCTATCCCAAGGCCGAAGGGGCGTTGCGGCGGTCGCTGGACGTGCGGCCCGAGGAGAACGCGACCGCGCTGGTCGGCCTCGGTGCGCTCGCCAACGCGCGGCACGAGTTCGCGGCGGCCCGCCAGCACGCCACCGACGCGCTGCGCGCCAACCCATACAACGCCGACGCGTACGGGGTGCTGGCCGACGCGCAGACCCAGCTCGGCGCGCCGGCCGCGGCGACGGCGGCGATCCAGAAGATGCTCGACCTGCGGCCCGGGCTCGCCGCGTACGCCCGCGCCTCCTACGACCTCGAACAGCGCGGGTCGGTGACCGAGGCCACCGAGCTGATGCGGCGGGCACTGGACGCCGCCGCCGATCCGGCCGACATCGCCTTCTGCCGCAACCAACTCGGCGACCTCGCCTGGTCCACCGGAGATCTGGCCAGCGCCGAGCGGGAGTACGCGGCCGGCGTGGCCGCGGACCCGTCCTATCTCGCCCTGCGGCGCGGGCAGGCCCGGGTGGCCGCCGCCCGCGGTGACCTGGCCACCGCGGTCGCCGACGCCGGTGCGGTCGCGTCCCGGACGCCGACACCCGACACCCTGCTCGAGTACGCGACGCTGCTGCGGCTGGCCGGCGACGCCACCGCGGCCGCGCGGCAGCTGACCCTGGCGGACGCGGCGCACAAGCTGTTCGTCGCCAACGGCGGGCAGGACGACCTGACCGGTGCCCAGATCGCACTGGCCCGCGACGATGCCGCCGGTGCCGTGCGGCTCGCGGCGGCGGAGTGGCAGCGGCGGCCGTTCGCCGACGTGGCCGACGTCTACGGCTGGTCGCTGCACCGCGCCGGCCGGGACGCCGAGGCGCTGCCCTTGCTGCGGCAGGCGGTCGCGGCGTCGTCACGGAACGCCGGGTACGCGTACCACCTGGGCGTGACGCTGTTGTCGAGCGGTGACCAGGCCGGGGCGCTCGCGGCGCTGCGGCAGGTGCGCGCGATCAATCCTTACTTCTCGCCCGTCGACGGGCCTACGGCCGCTCGGGCACTGTCCGCATTGGAGGCGCGGCCGTGAGGCGCTGGCTGGTTCTCGGTGTTCTGATGTTCGTCGGGTTTCTGGCGCTGCCGTCCGCTCCGGCGGCCGCGCACCCGCTGGGCAACTTCTCGGTCAACCGGTATGCCGGGTTGACGTTCCATCCGGACCGGGTCGACGCCGTCGTCGTGGCCGACGTGGCGGAGCTGCCGACGTTGCAGGACCCGTCGCCGACGTGCACCGAGGCGGCTGACGCGCTGGCCGTGACCGTTGCCGACGAGCGTCTGACGTGGATGGTCGAGGGGTCGTCGCTGACGATGGCCGACGGGGCCGGCGGGTTGCAGACCACGCGGCTGGAATGCCGGCTGAGCGCGCCGGTCGGGCTGCCGGCCGAGGCGGTCGCGGTGACCGTCGACAACGGGTTCCGCGCCGATCGGATCGGGTGGCGGGAGCTGACCGCGACCGGTGCGGGTGTGCGGCTGGACGGGTCGTCCGTGCCGAGCGCCACGATCAGTGCCGAGTTGCGGCGCTATCCGGATGATCTGCTCTCGTCGCCGCCGGACGTGCGTACCGCCGCGTTCTCGGTGGTGTTGGACGGATCCGCCGCGGCCGCGGGTGCGGCGCCGGCGCGCGGCGGGTCCGGGGCCGCGCCGCTCGGGCTGAGCGGGCCGCTGGCCGGTGCCGAGCGGTGGCTGGACTCCGTCGTGGGTGGCGCGCGGCTGACGCCGCTGGTCGGGTTGCTGGCCGTGCTGTTGGCGCTCGTGCTCGGTGCGGCGCACGCGGCCCTGCCGGGGCACGGCAAGACGGTGATGGCGGCATATCTGGCGGGACGGGCGGGTCGGACGCGCGACGCGGTGGCGGTCGGTGCGACGGTGACGCTGACCCATACCGGTGGGGTGATCGCGCTCGGACTGCTGCTGACCACGTTCGCCGGGATCGCCGGGGAGTCGGTGCTGGGTTGGCTGGGTGTCGCGAGCGGAGCGCTGGTGGCGGCGATCGGGGTCGGCGCGCTGGTCTCGGGACTGCGCCGCCGCGGCCAGGCGCACGACCACGGCCACGGCCACGACCATGGCCACGACCACGACCACGACCACGACCATGGGCACGAACACGGGCACAGCCACCACCACGGGCACAGCCACCAGCACGGGCCGGGCAAGTGGGGGATCGCCGGGATCGGTGTCGCCGGCGGGCTTGTGCCCAGTCCGTCCGCGCTCATCGTGCTGCTCGGCGCGATCGCGCTCGGCCGCACCGCGTTCGGCATCCTGCTGGTCTTCGCGTACGGCCTGGGCATGGCGGCGACATTGACCGCCGCGGGCCTGCTGTTGATCCGGGTCCGTGACCGGTTCGCCGGGCGCCTGCGCGGGCTGCGGCGGTGGCAGCGGGCGGCGCCGTCGGCCACCGCCGCCCTCATCGTCGTGGTCGGGCTCGGCCTGGCCGGGCGCGCGTTTTCCACAATCGTCTGAGTGGGGTGGCGACCATGACGACCGGAGCGGAATCATTCCCCATCAGAGCGCGAAACCGGCACCGGCGAGGAGTCTTCATGCGCGAGCAGAGCCACGGCGATCCGCCGCGCGACCACCTGGCCGCGGTGCCGGCACCGGTCGACGACCGATCGGTTGCCGACCGGCTGCTGGTCGCCGTCGGGCGCGGTGACGAGGCCGCCTTCCGCCAGTTCTACGAGCTGGTCGCCGCCCGGGTCTACGGTCTGGCCCGGCAGGTGCTGCGCGACCCGGCTCAGGCCGAAGAGGTCGCCCAGGAGGTGCTGGTCGAGGTCTGGCGCACGGCGGCCCGGTTCGAGCCGGCCCGCGGCTCGGCCACGGCGTGGGTGTTCACGATCGCCCACCGGCGGTCGGTCGACCGGGTGCGCAGCGAGCAGGCGGCCGCCGACCGCGTGCAGAAGGCGGGCGCCTGGGCGGCACAGACGCCCTACGACGAGGTTTCGGGCGAGGTCGAGGAGCGGCTCGAGCGGCAACAGGTGCGGCGCTGCCTCGACGACCTCACCTCGCTGCAGCGCGAGTCCATCACGCTGGCCTACTACGGCGGCCGCAGCTACCGCGAGGTGGCGCAGCTGCTCGACGTGAGCCTGCCCACCATCAAGACCCGCATGCGCGACGGCCTGATCCGCCTACGCGACTGCCTGGGCGTGGAGGTGCCGGCATGAGCGAGCGCAGCGGGCGCAGCGGGCGCAGCAGGCCGACCGAAGGGAGGCGGCATGAGTGACGTGCACGCCCTGTCCGGGGCTTACGTGCTCGACGCGCTGACCGACATCGAGCGCGCCGCGTTCAAGCGGCACCTGGCGAGTTGCGCGACCTGTGCGATCGAGGTCGCCGAGCTGCGGGAGACGGCGGCCCGGCTGGCCGACGGCGCCTGGTCGGTGCCACCACCCGCGCTCCGCGACAAGGTCTTCGCCGAGGTGTCCCGGACCCGCCAGGACGCACCCGTCGCGGCCAAGCCGATCCGCCCGCAACGCAACCGCCGCCTGTTCACGGTGGCCGCGGCCGTGGTCCTGGCCGCCGCGGCGGCGACGGGCACGTTCGCGGTCCAGGAACGCCGGCTCGACGACCAGCGCACGGTCGCACAGGCCGAGGCCGCCCGGGTCACGGCGGTCCTGTCCGCCCCGGACGCCGCGCTCCGCTCGGCGACGTCGGCCAGCGGCGTCCGCCTGACGGTGGTGACGTCGCAGTCCCGCAACGAGGCGGTCCTGACGATGTCCGCCGACCGCCCGGCGGGTGCCGACCGCACCTATCAGCTCTGGATGCTCGACGGCAGCACGGCCGTCAACGCGGGCGTCCTGCCTGTCGGCACGACCTCGGCCACCCGCCTGCTCTCGGGCGCGGCCGCCGCGGACGCGTTCGCGGTGACCATCGAGCCGCCGAGCGGCTCGGCGACGCCGACGCTGCCGACGGTCGGCGAGGTGTCGGTGGCGTGACCGAATAGCACTCGACGGCCGCCACCACCCGGGGCGACCATGCTCGGCATGCGCAACACAGGGTCCGCGGGCGGCCGGCAACGGGCGGTGCTGGTCGACGTCGACGGCACGCTGGCCATCCGCGGGAGACGGTCGCCCTACGACTGGAGCCGGGTGGGCGAGGACCGGCCCAACCCCGCGGTGGTCGAGCTCGTCCAGACCATCGCGGCCGCCGGGCGGCACCGCATCGTCGTGATGTCCGGGCGCAAGGAGCAGGCCCGCCGCCAGACTGAGATGTGGCTCGATGCGCAAGGCGTCGACTTCGCCGACCTGTTCCTGCGCGCGGACCACGACGACCGCCCGGACCACCGGACCAAGGCCGACCTCTACCGCCGCCTCGTCGCGCCGCGCTACGAGGTCGCCTTCGTCATCGACGACCGCGACAGCGTCGTGCGGATGTGGCGCAACACCTTCAAACTCACGGTCTGCCAGGTCGCCGACGGCGACTTCTGAGGTGCCGGTCAGTAGCGGGCGGAGATGTCCCAGCGCTCGACGGCCAGGTCGCCGCGCACCGCGTACAGGTGGCTCCACATGTTGGTGGTGGTGCAGGCGTGGTTCGGGACGAGCCGCACCAGGTCGCCGACCGCCAACGGGACGGGACCGTCGTCGAGCAGGAAGCCGTGCTCCTCGTTGGCGTCCGCGAACGTGACGCCCGGCCGGTCGAGCACCAGGCCGAACGAGCCGGCGAGGGCGATCGCGTCGGAGCTCATCGCCTTGCTGCCCGCGTCGATGATCGGCCGCCCGGCCCGCTGCACCGACGCCACCCGGGCGAGCACGGTTTGGGCGCACTGCTCGAGCGTGCAGCTGCCGACCCGGGTCTGGTTGGCGTCGAAGTACACGTAGGTGCCCGCTCGCGATTCCGTCACCCCGGGCACGAACGGCGTCGACGTGGCGCCGGGCGTCGAGCCGACCGAGACCACCTCGACCTCGTGCCCCGCCGCGCGCAGGTCGGCGGCGACCGAGACGAGCAGCGTGCCCGCGGCGGTGCCGGCCCGCTCCAGCGAAGGGCGGTCCGGTGCGGCGGAAACGTGCCCCTCGTGGGTCAGCACGCCGCGCAGCCGCAAGCCTGGCAGGGCCGCGAGCGCACCGGCCGTGGCGACCGCGGTGGCTGGCTCGACGCCGAGCCGGGCGTGGCCGGTGTTGACTTCGAGCACGAACGGCACGGTCACCCCGGCGGCCGCCGCGGCAGCCGATAGCGGTCGCGCCGCCTCCACCGAGTCCAGCGACACGGTCAACCCGCCGCCGTGCTGCGCGACGGCGTCCACGACGAACGAAACCTTGCGGTGCCCGATCGGGATGTGCGCCCAGAGCAGGTCGGCGACGCCGTGGCTCTGCAGCCAGGCGACCTCGGCCGCGGTCGAGCACGTGAAGCCGATCGCGCCGGCGTCGAGTTGGCGGCGGGCGACCTCCCAGCACTTGGAGGTCTTCACGTGGGGGCGCAGCGCCACGCCGGCGGCGCGCATCGCGCCCGCCATCGCGAGAATGTTGCGCTCCAGCCGGTCGAGGTCGACGAGCAGTGCCGGCGTCGGCAGCGCGGAGAGGGGAATCATGCCAACCCTAACGTGGCGCGCGCGTCAGCGTCGAGCGGCGCGGGCGCGGTCAGGGCAGGTCGCCGATCCGGTCGACGATCGCGGTGCGCAGGCGTGCGGTGCTGACGTTGAGCACGTCCGAGTCTCCGCGGGCCAGCAGGTCCCGGACGCCCAGGAAGGTCAAGGTTTCCCGGTCGAAGACGAGGTCGATCGAGCCGCCGATCACGCCGGGCGCGCGAAGGCCGACGCCGCTGCGGCCGGCCGCGTCCTCGACGTGGCCGGGCGCTACGGTCACGCCCGGCACCTGCGCCATCGCCTCGAAGAGGGCCGCACGGGACGCGGGCGGGAGGTAGCCCTCCAACCACCAACTGGCGGTGGTGAACACCATCGACGGATCGGCGTACACGGCCGCCTCGTCGGCGCCGGCGGGCAGCTCGAGATCCAGCGGGTGCGCGCGCAGGTAACCGAGCATGCCGTCGGCGTCGGTCGGCAGTCCGGCGAGGTAACCGGCCGGACGGGGGCCGTCCGGCAGCGCGGCAGGCGCCTGCCACTGGCTTCCCGGGGTCTCGTCCCGGAAGCGCTGCTGCCACTGGTCGCCGGCACCGGCGGTCACCCAGCGCTGGATCCGGCGCGTGGAGTAACGGTCGACTGCGGGATCCGGTCGCAGCTTGACGAGCTGCTCGGTGAAGACCCACTGATCCGGCCGCGCGGTCAACGGCGGTTCCCGTAGCGCCGCACGGGCCGCGCCCTGCAGGATGAGCGCCGCACTCGCGGGTGCCGGCCGCTCGCCGACCAGCGGCACCGCGACCGCGCCGCCGGTCAGCGTGACGGCCGCCGCGGTCAGCACCACTCGCCGCCGCGACCACAACGGAGCGGGGACGGGCCGGGTGGCGACGTGTGCCCGGAGCTCGGCGAGCAGGCGCTCCTCGAAGCCGGAAAGCATCTCGGTCTCCTCAGCTGGGGTGGGCGATCGAAAGGCGGACGGCCCGGCGGGCACGGTGCAACCGCACCCGGGCCGCGACCGCGGTGATGCCCAGCACCTGGGCGGCCTCGGCCGTGCTGAGCCCGTCGACCGCGACCAGTTCGAGCAACGCCCGCGTGTCTTCGGGAAGCGCGCGGATGGCCTCGTACGTCCGGCGGGCGATCGCCTCGGCGTCGATCCGCTCCTCGATCCGGGTGAGGTCGTCCGCGTCGAGCACACGGCGGCCGGCGACCTCCGCGGCCGCCTGCCGACGCCGATGCCAGCGCCGCTGCTCGGCGGCGATCACGTTGCGCGCGACGCCGAAGAGCCAGCCGACCTCGCTGCCCCGATCGAGGCGATAACCGCGCGCCGACTCGATCGCCGCGAGGAACACCTCGGCTGTCAGGTCGGCGACGGCATGTGGATCGTCCACCCGCCGGGCCACGAACCGGCCCACCACCTCGACGTGCGAGCGGTAGAACTGCTCGAACGCGTCGGGGTCGTGCCCGATGGTGGTCACGTCGTACGGCGACATCGGCCCTCCCGCCTTTACCCCTTTCTTGGTCCGGGACGCCACGAGCGTTACACGAAGCCGCCCGGGTCCACGTTGGACCCGGGCGGCTCGGTTGGCGAACGGTCAGTCGCAGGCGGCGCCGTTCAGGCGGAAGTTGCCCGGGCGGCCCGTGCCGCTGCCGCTGGCCAGGAAGCCGAAGTTGGCGCTGGCGCCGGTGGTCAGGCCGCCGTTCCAGACCTCGTTGCGAGCCGTGACCTGGCGACCGGACTGACTGACCCGGGCACCCCAGGCGCTGCTGATCCGCTGGTTGCCGCCGAAGGTCCAGGTCAGCGTCCACGAACCGACCGACGCGCCCTCGTTGGTCACCCGGACGTTGCCGAGCAGCAGGCCGGGCAGGCCGGTCGCGCCATAGCTGACGGAGCACTCGGCATCCGGTTCCGCGGGCGGCTCGGTCGTCGGCGGATCAGTCGGCGGATCGGTCGTGGGCGGGTCGGTCGGTGGGTCGGTCGGTGGGTCGGTCGTCGGGTCGACCGTCGGCGAGCCCGACGAAGACGGCGACGATGACGGCGAAGGCGTCGGGCTGGTCACCGTGAACCTGAAGATGCGGTCGTCGCTCGCGGTCGGGTTGCCGCGCCCGTCCCGGTTGCTGGTCGCCACCCAGAGCGAGCCGTCCGGCCCCTTCTCCGCCGTCCGCAGCCGGCCGAACCGGCTGTTGAGCGCCGCCGTCGGCGCACCAGCGCCGCCGTTGCCGTCGAGTGGCACCACCCAGAGCCGGTTGCCGCGCAGGGCCGCCACGAACAGGGTGTCGTCGATGACGGTCGCGCCGCTCGGCGAGGCCTGGTCCGGGGTCCAGGTGACGATCGGGTTGCGGTACGCCGGGTTCGTGCCCGTGCCCTCGACGACCGGCCAGCCGTAGTTGCCACCCGGCACGATCCGGTTGACCTCGTCGAACCGGTCCTGGCCGAACTCGGTCGCGTACAGCCGGCCGGCGGAGTCCCAGGCCAGGCCCTGCACGTTGCGGTGGCCGGAGCTGTAGATCAGCGAGCCGACGGTCGGGTTGTCGCCCGGCACGCTGCCGTCCGGACGCATCCGCAGGATCTTGCCGTTGGGGCTCGCCGGGTTCTGCGCGCTGTCGCGGTCGCCGGCGTCACCGACGCCGGCGTAGAGCATGCCGTCGGGGCCGAACGCGATCCGGCCGCCGTTGTGCGTGTCGCCCTTCGCGATCCCGGTGATGATCGGCGTCTGGTCCGCCATGTCGGCCAGCTTGAAGCGGACGATCCTGTTGTCGGTGGCCGACGTGTAGTACGCGTAGACCAGGCCGTCGGTGGCGTACGAGGGCGAGACGACCAGGCCGAGCAGCCCGCCCTCGCCGGCCGGCACGACGCCCGGCACCGGCCCGACGATCAGGGTCGGCATCCCGGGGCGGACCCGCAGGATCTGCGCGCGGTCCCGTTCCGCCACCAGCGCGCTGCCGTCCGGCAGGAAAGTCAACCCCCACGGCACCCGCAGGTTGCTCGCGGCCGTGGTCGGGTTGGTGTAGTCGACGCTCGGCGCGGCGGCCAGGACGGTCCGGTCCGTCGGCCGGTCCACCGCGACGGCTATCCCGGCGACGCTCAACGCGACGCCGGCCACCGCGGCGGCGGCGGCGATGGCGGGTTTGTGCATGGGCATCTCCCGAAGCGAAGGGGGCTTGCCTTCGCCACGGTGCCAGCCGACATGAATCGGTTACGCCCAGATTGGACAATTAACGCAAAATGGTGAATCCATCTAAATGGCCCACTGGCCAAACCCGGATGGGCTAAACGCCGAGGTACGAGCCGTCCACCCAGTCCGTGACGATCCCGGCGTAGCTGGCCGGCTGTTCCTCCCAGGCGGCGTGTCCACAGTCCAGCACGTCGAGGCGGCAGGCCGGCAGCTTCTCGTTGAGCACCTCGGCGTCGCGGGCGAGGCCATAGGGGTCGTCGCGGCCGGCGATGATCTGCACCGGCGTCCGGACCGTCGCCAGCAGCGGGTCGAGGGCGGCCAGATCGCTCGGGTACGACCGCAGATAGGCCAACGATCCAGCGAACCGGTCACCGGCGTACGAGGCTTCGTAGTCGTCGCGGATCTGCCGGGGCAGCCCGTCACCCACGAAGCTGTCCACCACCCGCCGCCCGTCGGGCTGCCCGACGTCCTCGGTGACCAGCGTGCGCAACTCCCCCGCGAGGGTCAGCGGGTGGGTCGCCGCCCCGCCGCCGACCACGACGCTGCGGAACAGGTCCGGTTGCGCGGCCGCGGCGAACAGCAGCGCGGCGGTGCCGACGTCGGGGCCCACCGCGTGTGGCTGTTCGAGGCCGAAGTGGTCGACGAGGTGCGTGACGAACTCGCCCATCACGCGTGGCGACATCAACTCCGCGCGCCCCTCGGACCGCCCGAAGCCCGGCAGGTCGACGGCGATGACCGGGCGCTCCGCGGCGAGCGCGGCCCAGATCGGCGCGTACGCGTAAAGGCTTTCCGGCCACGGGCTCAGCAACAGCAGGGTGTCCGCCTCCCGGTCGTCGCGGCCCACCGGGCTGGCGACGTACCGGATACCCAGGTCGTCGATGACGTCGAACCGCTCCTCGTCCATCCAGCCAGCAGAACGCGTCGGCCCATCCCCCGAATCACCTGAATACGTGAGCGCCGCTCGCTAAGTTGTGGAAGGTGGCACGGGTGGTTCTGCGTGGACGCTCGGCGGCGATGTCGGCGGCGATGCCGACCCTGCGCCGGGCGGCCCGACACGGTCAGAGCGGCATGCTGGTGGTGACCGGCGAGGCGGGAATCGGAAAGACCGCCGTACTCGACGCGATCGGCGCACAGGCCACCGGGATGGGCTTCCACACCGGGGCCGCCAAGGCCGACGAGATCGGCCGCATCTCACCGGGCGCACCGGTGCTGCTGGCCATGCGCAGCGGCGCCAAGCCGCTGCTGGACAGCACCGCGATCGCCGAGTTCGACGGCCTCGTCGACCATCCGCTGGTCCTGCTCGACCGGGTCGGTGCGCGGCTGGAGCGGGTGGCCAGTGTGGCACCGGTGCTCATCGTGGTCGACGACGTGCAGTGGGCCGACCAGCTCAGCCGGCTCGCGCTGCGGGTGCTGCCCGAGCGGCTGGCCGGCGACCCGGTGGTGTGGCTGTTCGCCGCCCGCGACCCGGCCGACGAGCTGACCACCCCGCCCGCGCCGAGCGTCCGGCTGGAGACGATCCCGCTCGGTCCGCTCGGCGCGGCCGACGTCGCCGCCATCGCCCGCGACCGCTTGGGCAAGCCCGCCAGCGCGGCGACGCAGCGGATGCTCGACGGCGTCGGCGGCAACCCGTTCCTGGTCACCCAGATCCTCGACGGCCTGGCCCGCGGCGACCCGGACGGCGTGCCGCCGGCCGGCTTCGTCCGCGCGGTGGAGGCCGCGCTCGACCGGCTGCCGGACCGCACCGTCGTGCTGCTCGCCGCGGTGCTCGGCCGGGCGTTCGCGATCGACGAGGCGCAGCGGATCGTCCCGTCGGTGTCCAGCGCGGACGTGCATCGGGCCGTGGCGGCAGGGCTGCTCACCCGCGACGGCCATCGCATCCGGTTCCGGCACGACCTGGTCCGCGAGACCGTCTACTCCGGACTGTCCGACGACGTGCGCCAGGACCTGCACCGGCGCTGCGCCCGCTACCTGCTGGCCTCCGGGCACGACGCGCTGGCCGCGGCGCCGCACGCCCGGGCCGCCGCGACGCCCGGCGACGAGGAGAGCGCGGCGATCCTCTGCGAGGCGGGCCACCAGGCGGCCGGCCCGTTGCCCGAGACCGCCGGCGATCTGGTGCTCGAGGCGTTCGAGCTGATCCGGCCCGCGCAGGAGTCGTGGGAACCGACGGGTGAGCGGTGCGTCGACGTGCTGCACCGGGTGCAGCGCTGCACCGACGCGGTGCGGATCGCGGACGCCGTGCTGGCCCGGGCGCACGACGCCGAGACCTCCGCGCGGATCCAGGTGCTCGCGGCAAATGCGCTCTGGCGGATCGGTCGCCCGGCGGAGTCCGTGGCCCGGATCGACGAGGCGCTGTCCGCACCCGGGGTGTCGGCCGCGCTGCGGGCGCGGCTCGGCTCCGCGCGGGCTCTCGCGCTGACCCGGATGGCGCCCGCCTGGCGGTCGCGCCAGGCGGTCGAACCCGCATTGGGGGACGCCCGGGCGGCCGGCGACCACGACGCGACCATGCTCGCGCTGCAGGCGATGGGCGAGCTGGCGCGCAACAGCGGCCACCACGCCGAGTCGCTCGCCTACTTCCGTGAGCTGCGTTCGGTCACCGGCACCAGCTACCTGGCCGAGGAGATCCTCGAGCTGCAGTTGCTCGACCGGTACGTCGACGCCGGCACACTCCTCGAGGCCGCGCACCGGGACGACCACGGGGGCATCGAGGCGACCCTGCCGTCGGTGACCGCCGCGCAGATGTGGCAGGACTTCAACCTCGGCCGGCTCGACGACGCCGAGGCCGGGGCCCGCACACTGGTCACCATCGGCCGCGAGCTCGGCGACCACGGGCACGAGCTGGACGCCGTGCTGGTGTTGAGCGCCGTCGCGCTGCTCCGGGGCGAGCTCGCCGAGGCCGCCGACCGGCTGACGCCCACCACGGCCGGCGGCAACGCGGACGAGTCGGTGCGGCTGCCCGGCCTGACGCTGATGGAGGGCTGGCTGGCCGCCAGCGACGGCCGGAACGCCGAGGCCCGCACGATCCTGCGCCCGCTGCTGTTCAACGCCCGCGACTCGAGCGCGGACTGGCCGTGGTGGCCCGGCTGGATGCGGATCTTCGTCCGGGTCGGCCGGGCCACCGGCGACCAGCGGTTCAGCGGCGAGGCGGCGGCGATCGCCGCCGAGGGCGCGGCGCGCAACCCGGGTGTGGCGAGCTTCGAGGGGGTGGCGCTGGCGACGCGCGGCCTGGTGCAGCTCGACCTGGACGCGTTGACCGCGGCGAACGCGGTGCTCGACCGCAGCCCGCGGCCGATGCTGCGGGCCAACGCCGCCGAGGACCGGGGCCGGCTCCTGCTCGGCTACGGCAAGCGCGCGGAGGGGCTCGCGGAGCTGGACCGGGCGTGGTCCATCTACCGCGGCATCGGCGCGCGGTCGGCGATGGTCGACGTGCAACGGGTGATGCGCCGGGCCGGCGCCCGCCGGGCCAAGTGGGAGACCGACGCGGCCCGCCCGCGGCAGGGCTGGGCGGCGCTGACCGACGCCGAGGTCAAGGTGGCGGAGCTGATCAGCGCGGGCAACACCAACAAGGCGGCCGCCCGGATGCTCAACCTCTCACCCAACACGGTGAGCACCCACCTGCGGTCGATCTTCACGAAGCTGGACGTGCAGTCGCGGGTGCAGCTCACCAACGCGGTGCACGCGATGCGCCCGCCGGCTGGTTAGGAACGGTCCGTTCCAATCGGAAAGCGATTGGAACGGACCGTTCCTTACGCCCATGGCTCAGGCGCCGATGTTCTTGTTCCACACGCTCCAGGTGACCGCGATGCCAGGCTTGGCGAAGTCGCCGTCAGGCCAGTTGGAGGCCGGGCTCGCCACCGAGGCGCCGGAGATCTCGCCCGGGTGCTGCACGGCGACGAACACGCTCTTGTTGTCGTCGGTGATCCACGGGCCGCAGGTCTCGGCGCCGAACGGGACGCTCAGGAACTGCTTGAGGTGGCCCTTCTCGGGGCCCTCCAGCGGCACCGCGAACAGGCCGTCGTTGCTCTGCAGCGCGTTGCCGTCGGTGGAGATCCAGAGGTTGCCGGCGCCGTCGAACGCGACGTTGTCGGGGCACGAGATCGGCGAGACCTTGGTCTTGTCGTACCCCATGAAGTAGGTCGCGGGGTCCGTCGGGTCGCCGCAGACGATCGGGATCTGCCACGTGAACGTCGTGCCGGTGTGGTCGTCGTTGTCCTCGGTGATCTCGAGGATGTGCCCGTGCTTGTTGGCGTTGCGCGGGTTGGCCTCGTCCGCCGCCGGGTTGGTGCCGACGCCGCGGTTGGTGTTGTTGGTCAGCGCGACGTAGATCTTGCGGTTGACCGGGTTCGGCTCGACGTCCTCGGGCCGGTCCATCTTGGTGGCGCCGACCTTGTCACCGGCGAGCCGGGTGAACACGAGCACCTCTTCGACGGTCATGCCCTCGACCATCGACTTGCCGCCCTTGACCAGCGGGATCCACGTGCCGGTGCCGTTGAAGGCGCCGTCGGTGGGCAGCTTGCCGGTGCCGTCGATCTCGGTCGCCGAGGTGAAGCCGAGCTTGGCGACGTAGAGCGTGCCGGACTCCAGCACGGTCAGGTTGTGCTTGCGGGCCTCGGGCGTGTTGCGGCCGTCGACCTTCTTGTCGGAGACGAACTTGTAGAGGTAGTCGAACCGCTCGTCGTCACCCATGTACGCGACGGCCTTGGCGTCCCGCGACTTGATGATGTTGGCACCCTCGTGCTTCACGCGGCCCATCGCCGTGTGCTTGCGCGGGGTGGAGCCCGGGGTGAACGGGTCGAACTCGACGATCCAGCCGAAGCGGTTGGCCTCGTTGGGGTTCTTCGTCAGGTCGAAGCGCTCGTCGGCCCGGTCCCACTTGCGGCTGCCCGACGGGTAGTGGTTGACGGTGTCGATGCCGTACCGGTTGAACCGGGCCTTGGCGTCGCCGGTCGAGGTCTCCGCACCGACGAAGTACTGGTTGAAGTTCTCCTCGCCGGACAGGATCGTGCCCCACGGCGTGACGCCACCGGCGCAGTTGTTCAGGGTGCCGATCACGTCGGTGCCGGTCGGGTCGGCGGCGGTCTTCAGCAGGTCGCTGCCCGCGGCCGGGCCGGTCATCTTGAAGTGCGTGGTCAGGGCGGTGACACGCCGGTTGTACGGCCGCGAGCCGCTCTTGACCAGCACGTACTCGCCGGTCTTGCCGACCCGCTCGATCTCGACGACCGACATGCCGTGCGCGGCCATGGCGATCTTGACCTGCTCGAGGCTCAGCGCGTCCTGGCTGACGAAGTTCGGGAACATCAGGTCTTCGTTGGTGTACTCGTGGTTGCACACCAGCAGGGCCCGGGTGGCGTTCTTGTCCAGCGGCAGCACGGCGACGAAGTCGTTGTTGTAGCCGAACTGCTTGAGCTGGGCGTCCAGCGTCTGGCCGTGGACGTTGAACTTCGGCGCGCCGGGGACCACGGTGTCGCCCCAGCGGATGACCACCGAGTGGTCGTAGCCGTTGGGCACGACCAGGGCGTCGACCCGGTTGGGTGCGACGGCCTTGAACGTGAGGTTGGTGGTCTGCTCGGTCATGGTGGTGAAGTCGCCGACCGGCGGCACGGCCGGTGCCGGCTCGGTGGCGAACGCCGGGCTGGCGCTGAGCACGCCCGCGCCGCCGAGGCCGAGGGCGACCGCGCCGGCCGCACCCGCCCGCATGACTCCGCGCCGGGTCACCTCGCTCTTCACCATGTCGCCGAAGTAGTCGTTATCGGAAACATTCGGCACCGGGTGGTCACACGCGTTTCCGCAGCGGTACAGGCAGGTCATGCGGTCACGACCGTGCGAAACCTTCGCCACGCCGACGATTGGCAACTGGCGGCGGATCTGGTCCGTCATTCGGGCTCTCCTCGAACCTTCGACAAATCTCTCCGTCAGGACAGGCGCACGCTAATCAGAGCAGGTAAACATGGAAAAGCCGCAATGTGAACCGCAGACGTAAAACCCCTGGTAAGGGTGTCCTTACTGGACGGCCGCGGCACGCGGACATGATGATCCGGCCATGCTCAAAACCACCCTCATCCACCCAGGCATCAACTCCGCGCTCGGGCG
This sequence comes from Asanoa iriomotensis, assembly GCF_016862515.1. Lineage (GTDB taxonomy): Bacteria > Actinomycetota > Actinomycetes > Mycobacteriales > Micromonosporaceae > Asanoa > Asanoa iriomotensis. Next base: position 79,034 of record NZ_BONC01000033.1, on the reverse strand, counting down.
GGCCGGACACGGATCGACCATCCTCATTTCAGACGGAAACTACCCCCATTCAACGGGTACGAGGCCCGGCGCGGACCTCGTATTCCTGAATCTGCGCCCGGGGCTGGTGGCGGTCGACGACATCCTGGCGGCCGTGCTGACGGCAGTGCCGGTCGAGTCGGCGTTCGTGATGCGGCCGGCGGCGGGTCCGGAACCCGACATCTTCCCGGTGTTCCGCACGCACTTGGGGCCGGTCGAGCTGAGCCCGCTCGACCGGTTCGCCTTCTACGACAAGGCCCGCGAGCCCGACCTGGCGCTCGCGATCGCCAGCGGTGACACAAGGCTCTACGCGAACATCATCCTGACGGTGGGCGTGGTGAGCTGAGAAACTCACTTATCACGCCGACGGCGTGGTCACCCGCGGACAGCACACCGCAGAAGTTGAGGAACGCGTGCGGGGTGTCCGCGTACTCGACGTAGTCGGCGTCGTCGAGCCGGCCCGCGTAGGCCTCGGCCTGGTCACGCAGCGCGTCGCGGCCGGCCGCGACCACCAGCGTGGGCGGCAGCCCGGCCAGCGACCCGGCCCGCAGCGGCGCCGCGTAGACCGGGGGCCGGCCCGGCAGGTACTGCCGCTCCGCCCAGGTCGGCTCGGCCGCCACGTCGACCACCGGGTAGCAGAGCACCTGCCGGTCCAGCCTCGGCCCACCCTCGTCGCGGGCGCGCAGCACCGCGCCCGCGACCAGCGCACCGCCCGCGCTCTGCCCGCCGGCCGCGAGCCGCCCGTCGCCGCCGAGCACCCGCCCGTGTTCCGCGAGCCAGCACAGCGCGTCGTACGTGTCGTCGAGCGCCGCCGGATAGGGATGCTCGGGTGCCAGCCGGTACTCCAGCGAGACGACCGTGCGGCCGGAGGACCGGGCGAGCCGCGAGCAGGGATGGTCGAGGTCGACCACCGACCCGCCGACGAACCCGCCACCGTGCAGCCAGAGCAGCAGCGGGCGCGGTCCGGCCTCCGCCTGGTAGACGCGCACCAGGGTCGGCCCGCCGCCGAGCGGCAGGAACAGGTCGGCCGCGTGCACGGCCGGGTCGAGGCGGCCGGCGAGCGCGGTGTCGACCGGCTCCTGTCGGCCGGCCAGCAGCGTGGCGAGGTCGTCCAACTCGTCGGCCGCGCCGACGACCGTGAACCCGTCGGCCTCGGCGGTGAACCGCGGCTGCGCGACGACCCGGCGGTTCACGCCGGCACCGCCTGCAGGTGCAGGGCCGCGTGCCAGAACGAGGGCCGGCCGGGCACGGTGAACACGCGCGTCGAGAGTGGACCGACGCGCTGGCGCCAGTCGTCGTCGGTGTAGCCGGCGAGCTGGTCGAGGAGGGCGCCGTGGGTGCTCTCGAGGCGCTCCAGCAGCAGGTCGGCGGCGAGCTCGCGGCCGGCGGCCACGCCGGCGCGGTTCAGCGCGCGGCCGACCTCCGCCGTCTCGAACCGCGGCGCGAGGCTCCAGTGGTCGCGGCCGCGGTCGGCCTCGGTGAGCACGGCCAGGTTGATCTCGTCCCACATGAGCACGTGTGCGACCAGGTCGTGCAGCGACGCGCAGAAGTCGCCGAGCGGGCCGGCGGCGGTGGCGTAGTCGGCGGCGAGCTCCGGGGCGGAGAGCCCGTCGACCGCGGCGAGCAGGAGGGCGTGGTCCGCGCGCAGGCGCTCGGCCGCCGCACCCGCGGACAGGGGTTCGGTCATGCCGGCAACGCAACCACCCGGCCCGCGCGGCGCCGAGCGGGCTGACAGATCTGGTCAGCTCACCGCAGCAGCAGGGCGAGCACGTCGCCACCGAGTGCGTCGACCGCGGCCGCGTCCAGCTCGTACTGGACGTAGCGGCCCCGCCGGGTGGCCCGCGCGAGCCCGGCCGCGGCCAGCTCCCGCAGGTGCCGGTTGACCAGCGTCGGGTCGACGTGCCAGCGGGCGGCGATCTCACCGGCGGTACGCGGCTCGGTGGCGATCGCCCGCGCCACCTCCAGCCGCCCCGGGTTGGCCAGCGCGGCCAACCGGCGCAGCAGGTCCCGCGCGGCGGGCACCGGCGGCCCGGGCGCGGCCGGGTGGATCAGCACCAGCGGCCGTCCGGGCACGTCGGCGACGTACACGTGCGGGTTGATCAATGTGCTCGGCACCACCACCAGCCCGCGCCGGGCGACGTCGTGCCGCCCGTTGCGCACCTTGGCGATCGACACGCCCGCGCCGGCCACGGTGATCGACGGGTCGAGCGTGCCGAGGGCGCCGGCCGGGCCACCGGCGGCGAGGTCGAGCGCGAACCGGCGGGTGCGGGCGGCGAGCACCGGCCGCACCTCCCGCCAGCGCGCGGCGAACCAGGTCTCCCAGCTTTCCGCGAGGAACTCCAGGAACTCCGTCACCGCCGGCCCCGGCCGCTCGACCAGCGCCGCGACCTGGTCGCCGACGCCGCGGGCCCGGGCATAACGGAGTGCCGCCCCGGTGTCGCCGATCGGCCGCAGCAGCTGACCGCCCAGCCGGCGCGGCGGGAGCGCCCGCAGGTGGTCGAGCTGGGTCGCGAACTCCTCGTCGGGCCCCCAGACCGTGACGAACGGGGTGGCCCGGATCGCGCGGGTGGTGAACGCCCAGCGCCGCGCGCGGCGGCGCAGCGCGGCATCCATCGGCGGCAGGTCGACCGGGTGGTGGCCCGGGTCGCCGACCGCGTGCAACGCCGACCCCAGCTCGGACAGCGGGGACACCGCGGCGGAGACCGTGGTCAGACCGACGATCGCGACTGGCATAACGATCACAGATCGTAGCTGGGGCTCTCGGGGCCGTCCCGGGAGTACGTTGGGTCACGAAACGGTCACGCGGGGGGACGGCACTGATCGGATGAGCACGAGCGGGGTCGGCGAGACGCAGCCAGCAGGCACCGTCCAGGGTTCGGGCCTGGCGGAGATCATCGATGCCCTCCGCGTGGGGCCGTTCCGCAGGCTCTTCCTGGTGCTCAGCCTCTCGGCGCTCGGCGACTGGCTGGGCCTGCTGGCCGGTGCCGCGTTCGCGTCGTCGCAGGTGTCGGGCGCGACGGCCAAGGGCGCGGCGTTCGGCTCCGTGATCGCGGTGCAGCTTCTGCCGGCCTTCATCCTCGGCCCGCTCTCCGGCGTGGTCGCTGACCGGTTCGACCGGCGGCTCACGATGGTCATCTCCGACGTGGCGCGCTTCCTGCTGTTCCTGTCGATCCCGATCGTCGGCTTCCTCGTGAACAGCCCGGTGCGGGTGGTCACCTGGACGGCGATCGCGCTGTTCCTGGCGCAGGTCGCGGCGCAGATCTGGACCCCGGCCAAGGAGGCGGAGGTGCCCAACCTGCTGCCGCGCTCCCGGCTCGAGGCGGCCAACCAGCTCACCCTCGCGACCACCTACGGCATCACGCCGATCATCGCGGCGCTGCTGTTCAGCGCCATGGCCCGGCTGCCACGCCCGGGCGGGGTCGGCCCGGCCGACTACGCCCTGATCTTCGACGCACTGACCTTCCTCGCCTCGGCCTTCGTGGTCCTGTTCTACGTGAAGGAGATGTCCCAGCGGACGTCCAGACCCAGCCAGCCGTCGGACGACGACTCGCCGCACCACGTGCCGGGCCGCCAGGTGATGCGCGACCTGATCGACGGCGGCCGGTTCATCGCGCGCACCCGGTTGGTCCGGGGCATCGTGGTCGGCGTGCTGGGCGCGTTCGCCGGCGCCGGGGTGGTGATCGGCACGGCCAACTTCTACGCCCGGTCGCTGGGCGGCGGCGAGGCCACCTTCGGCATCCTGTTCGCGGCGATCTTCGCGGGCTTCGGCGTCGGCATCGCCGGCGGCCCCGCGCTGGTCGGCACCCTCTCCCGCCGCCGCTGGTTCGCGCTGTCCATCGTGCTGGCCGGCATCGCGGTGATCGGGCTGTCGGTCGCGCCCCGGCTGTCCCTGGCGGTCCTCGGCTGTGTGGTGACCGGAGCCGCCGCCGGCATGGCCTTCCTCTCCGGCCTCACCATGATCGGCGGTGACATCGGCGACGACGTACGCGGCCGGGTGGTCGCGTTCATCCAGACGGCGGTGCGGATCACCCTGCTGCTCGCGATCGCGCTCTCCAGCCTCCTCGTCGGCCTCGGCTCGTCCCGGGAGCTGGGCATCGGCGCGGTCGACATCCACATCTCCACGACCCGGCTGCTGCTGTTCCTGATCGGGGTCGCCGGGATCGCCGTCGGCATCGTGTCGTTCAAGCAGATCGACGACCGGCCGGGCGTGCCCATCTGGAAGGACATCTGGCACGGCGTGCGCCGCCGCCCGCTCTCGGACCCGCCGAAGAAGCGCCCCTGAGCCGTGGCACCTGACCAGGCCGCCCCGACCACCACCCAGAGCCGCTTCTCCGAGTGGTTCCTGCGCGGCGCCGAGCGCCGGGTGCTGCCGCCGCCCGGCCCGTTGCCGCGGCCCCAGCCCGAGGAACGCAAGCACAGCTGGTGGCGGGTGATGTGCCTGACCGGCCTCGACTACTTCTCCACGCTCGGCTACCAGCCGGGCATCGCCGCGCTGGCGGCCGGCGTGCTCGCGCCCCTGGCCACGATCGTGCTGGTGCTGGTCACGCTGCTCGGCGCGCTGCCGGTCTACCGCCGGGTGGCCAAGGAGAGCCCGCACGGCGCCGGCTCGCTCGCGATGCTGTCCAAGCTGCTCTCGTTCTGGCAGGGCAAGTTGGTCGTGCTCGTGCTGCTGGGGTTCGCGGCCACCGACTTCATCATCACGATGACCCTGTCCGCGGCGGACGCCACCGCGCACATCAACGAGAACCCGTTCTGGCCCGACGCCTTACGCGGGCACCAGGTGGTGATCACCCTCGTGCTGCTGGCGCTGCTCGGCGCGGTGTTCCTCAAGGGTTTCGCCGAGGCGATCGGGATCGCCGTGGTGGTGGTCGGCGTCTACCTCGCCCTCAACGTGGTCGTGGTGGTCGACGGCCTCATCCGGGTGGCCGCCCACCCCACGCTGACGAGCGACTGGTGGACGGCGCTGATCACGTCGCACGGCAGTCCACTGGCGCTGATCGGGGTCGCGGTGCTCGTCTTCCCCAAGCTGGCGCTGGGCCTGTCCGGGTTCGAGACCGGCGTCGCGGTGATGCCGCACATCAAGGGCGCCCGCGGCGACACCGAGGAGCGCCCGGTGGGCCGGATCCGCGGCGCGCACAAGCTGCTCACCACCGCCGCGGTCACGATGAGCGTCTTCCTGATCACCAGCAGCATCATCACCACGGTGCTGATCCCGGCCAGCGCGTTCGACCCGGGCGGCCCGGCCAACGGGCGGGCGCTGGCGTTCCTGGCGCACCAGAACCTCGGCGAGATGTTCGGCACCGCGTACGACATCTCGACGATCTTCATCCTCTGGTTCGCCGGCGCGTCCGCGATGGCCGGGCTGCTCAACCTGGTGCCCCGCTACCTGCCGCGGTACGGCATGGCGCCCAACTGGGCCACGGCCGTGCGCCCGCTCGTCGTAGTGTTCACGGCGATCGCGTTCTTCATCACCTGGCTGTTCGACGCCGACGTGACCGCGCAGGGCGGCGCGTACGCGACGGGTGTGCTGGTCCTGATCACCTCGGCGGCGATAGCCGTGACGCTGTCGAGCCGGCGGCGCCGCCAGCACCGGCAGACAATCGCCTTCGGGGTGATCTCGCTGGTGTTCGTCTACACGACGATCGACAACATCATCGAGCGTCCCGACGGCGTGAAGATCGCAGGGAGCTTCATCGGAGCCATGATTCTCGTTTCGATTGTGAGCCGCGTCCGGCGCGCGTTCGAGCTGCGGTTCACCAGCGTCCAGTTCGACGAGGTCGGCCGGCAGTTGCTGGAGGACTGCAAGGGCACGGTGGTACGGATCATCGCCAACCACCCGGACGCCGGCGACGTCGAGGAGTACCGGGCCAAGCTGCGCCGGATCGTCGACGAGGACGTGCTGCCGGACGTGCACGACGTGATGTTCGCCGAGGTCACCATCTCCGACCCGTCCGAGTTCGAGTCGGACCTGCGGGTCCGCGGCGAGATCCGGCACGGCCGCTACCGGGTGTTCGCGATGACCAGCCCGAACGTGGCGACGGCGCTGGCCGGCCTGCTGCTGGAGATCCAGGCGACGACCGGCCATCGACCGCACATCTACTTCGAGTGGACCGAGGGCAACCCGGCCTCGAACTTCCTGCGCTACCTGGCCTTCGGCCAGGGCGAGGTGGCACCGGTGACCCGCGAGATCCTCCGCGAGCACCAGCCGGACCGCGAGAAGCGGCCCCACGTGCACGTCGGTTAGGCGCCCACCTTTTGTTTGGTGTACGCGAGGCAGCGCTTGGTGACGGTCGACCAGGCGGCGCCGAGGATCGGCTGGCTCTCCACCTCCGACGGACGGCCACCGCGCAGCACCACGTCGGCGAAGCGCATCAGCTTCGCGTGCCCGTACTGGTCGGCGATGCACCGCGTCGCGTAGTAGCCGAGGCCGTAGGCGGCGTCGATCTGCCAGTCGGGCGCGTCGTCCGCCGGCACGAGCTTCTCCAGGTTGCCGGTGAACTTCTTCTCCCGCAGCATCCGCCGCGACGACTGCTTCCGGTCGTAGGAGCTGACCGAGCGGCCGTCCCACTCGATGTACTCGGCGATCCCCTCGGTCAGCCACCAGTTCTCACCGTTGGCGTCGTGGTAGTCGCGGCCGGCCAGCGTCGCCACGTGACCCATCTCGTGCTTCATGACCGACTCGGCGTAGCCGCCGGAGATCTCGGCGGCCTTGAGCACGATGTCCGACCGCTGGTCGCTGACCGGGATGGCGTAACCGATCGCCCAGTCCTCGGTGCCGCCGAACCATTTCTTCCACTCGCTCGGTCCGGCGAGGTAGATGACGTAGCGGTCCGGCTTCGGGCCGCCCAGGACGTACCGATCCGCGATCTTCGCCGCGCGCTCGGCGGCCGGCAGGAACGACCGGGCCCGGCTCGCCAGCGCTGTGGGCGCCGCGACGACGGCCCGCGAGCCGATCGCGGCGGTCAGCGTGCTGTATTCCCAGGGCTGGGGCCCGTAGACGTCCTTGACCAGGGAGAACTTGGTGAGCCGGAAGCCCTTCGGCGAGTCCCGCCAGGCGGTGTCGACCAGGAGGTTCTGCGGCTCGCAGGGTGACTGCACGTAACAGTGGTTGATAGCGACGCTGACGCCCCACTCCGCGTACCCGCCGACCATCTTACTGTCGAATGGTCCACTGTCGATGGTCAGCGCGAAGTCGCGGGCCCGCATGGCGCGCAGCGATCGAAACCGCCGCTCCAGTTCGGCACGCATCTTCTTGTCGAACGCCGGCTTGACGAAGGCGGCCAGATCGCCGGCGCGGAACGCCTTGTTCATCGCGCCGAGCGACTCGGTGATGCGCGCCTTGGTCCAGGCGAGCTGGACGTGCGGTGGGTCGCCGGGCTTCGGCGACGGCGCCGGCCCGGTGGGCGACGGCGACCCGCTGGCGCTCGGCGACTGCCCGGCCGCGGTGGCGGGCTCCTGTCCCGAGCCGGAGTTGAGCACGAGGAACGCCGGCACCGCCACCAGGACGAGCACCAGCAGAACTCCGAGGCCGACCAGCAGCCCACGCCTGCGCTTCGGCGGCGCCAGATCCGCGGGGGCCGGCGCCGGCACCTGCGGCGCGGGCGCTTGCGGTGCCGGTGCGTCGGGCGCGGGCGCTTCGGGTCCGGGTGCTTCCGGTGCCGCTGGCGCCGGCGTTGGTGCCGCTTCGGTCGGCGGTTCCGCCGCCGGCGGGTTCTCGGCCGTATCGTCGCCCTTGCTTGGATCGACATCCCCGTATGCCACGACGGGACACGCTACGTCCCGCGCGCACGTAAATGATCATCCGTTCGGCCGGGACCGTGGCGGTGGAGCGACAATGGCCGCATGAACGCCGATCTCGTCCGGGTCAGCAAGCGCCTGTCCGCGGTGCTGCGGCACCGCCCGGCCAGCGTCGGCCTGGCCCTCGACCCGCAGGGCTGGGTCGACGTCGACACGCTGCTCGCCGCGCTGGCCGCGCACAGCAGGCCGGTCTCCAGGGACGACCTCGACGCGGTCGTGTCCGGCAATGACAAGCGGCGCTTCGCGGTCAGCGTCGGCGCGGACGGCCGCGAGCGGATCCGGGCGAGCCAGGGTCACTCGGTGCCGGTCGCGCTCGGTCTCGCCGACCGGCAGCCACCGGCGGTGCTGTTCCACGGCACCTCGGCCGGCGCGGTGCCGTCGATCCTGCGCACAGGGCTGGTCAAGGGTCGCCGGCACGCCGTGCATCTCTCGGCGGACGTGCGCACCGCCCAGGTCGTCGGCGCCCGGCGCAGCGGGCCGGTGGCGTTGCTCGAGGTCGACGCCGCCGCGATGGCCGGCTCCGGGCATCGGTTCCAGCGCAGTGCGAACGGCGTATGGCTGACAGAACACGTTCCACCGACGTTCATCCGAAGGCTCGACGCGCGGCCGCCGGACGCGTGACCGGGCTGGCTACCATCCGGGCGTGTCCACCGACGGCCGGTTTCTGGTGTGGGGCGACAACACCCTGGCCCGCCGGCTCGCGAGCGAGCTGATCAATTCGTACGGCGTGCCGGTCACGGTGATCGTCCGGTCCGCCGACGCCGACCAGGCGCCGGACATCGCCGACCTCGAGCCGGTCACCGGCGACCCCGACCTGCGCCCGGTGCTCGTCGCCGCGGCCCGGCTCACCCCCGACGTGCTCAGCCGCGCCGGTGTCGCCGACGCGGCCGCGGTCGCGCTGGTCGAGCGGGACGACGTGGCCAACGTGGACGCCGCGATGATGGTCCGCGAGCTCAACCCGACCGCCCGGATCGTCGTCCGCGTGTTCAACCCGATCCTCGCCGAGGCCGTGACCGCGATGCTCGGCGACTGCGGCGTGCTGTCCGGTTCGGAGATCGCGGCGCCCGCGTTCGTCGCGGCCGCGCTCGGTGACGACGTGCCGACGTACGTCCGGCTGACCGACGAGTTCCTGGTCACCGCGCACCGCGACGAGCGGCCCGACCCCGACGAGGTGGTCTGCGGGCTGGCCGTGGTCGACGGCCGGACCGAGCCGGAGACCCTGCCCGCCGACGACGCGGACGCCGACCTGCTGCTGGTCCGCCGCTACGGCGAGCCGCCCCGGCCGGCGCCGCGGCCCGGCCGGCAGCCGCTGCGGGTGACCCGGCTGGTGCTCGGGCGGCGCCGGCTGCGCTACGCGCTGGCGGGGGTCGCCGGGCTGCTCGGCATCGCCACCGTGCTGCTGGCCGTCCTGCGCGACCTCAACCCGTGGGAAGCCGGCTACCTCGCCGTGGTCACCGCGCTCGGCGGGATCGAGGGCGAGGTCACCGGCACCGCGCTCGAGCACGTGGTGCTGGCGACGCTGGCCCTGGCCGGGGTCGCGCTGGTCCCGTTCGTCACCGTGCTGATCGTCGAGGCCGTGGTGACGGCCCGGCTCGCGGTCAACTCCGGCGCGCTGACCCGGCCAGTGTCCAACCACGTGGTCATCGTCGGGCTCGGCAACGTCGGCACGCGGGTGCTGCGCGAGTTGCACGGCTTCGGCGTCGACCTGGTCTGCGTCGACCGCTCCCCCGACGCGCGCGGCGTCGCGGTCGCGCGCGAGCTGGGCGTCCCGGTGATCATCGGGAACGGCAACAGCGCCGAGACCCTGCGGGCCGCCTCGGTGGCCACCGCGCGAGCGCTGCTCGTGCTCTCCACCGACGACGTGTCCAACCTGGAGACCGCCCTGCTCGGCCGGGCCCTACACGGCGCGGGGCTGCGGGTGGTGCTGCGCCTCTACGACGAGGGCTTCGCCCGCCGCGTCAAGCGCAGCTTCGACATCACCCTGTCCCGCAGCGTCTCCTACCTGGCCGCACCGGCGTTCGCCGCCGCCCTGTTCGGCCGGGAGGTGATCGACGCGATCCCGGTCGGTCGCCGGGTGCTGCTGGTCGCGGAGCTGCCGGTCGGCGCCGGCTGCACCCTCGAAGGCCGACACTCCCCCGAGGTCAACCGCCCCAACGAGGTGCGCCTCATCGCCATCCGCACCGGCCGGATCGGGCAGACGCTGTGGACGGTGCCGGAACGTCGCCGACTGGTCCGCACCGACCGGCTGATCGTGGTGGCCACCCGGGCCGGGCTCGCGGGCCTGCTCGCCCGCACGCGCCCGAACGCCGACGCCGCACCGCTGCCCGAGCCGGAGCCGCTGCGGTTGCTCACCCATCACCACTGGCCACAACGCGCGACGGAGAGTGACGCTCCGTAGGCTCCAGGGTATGAGCACCGCTGACGACCCGACCCTCCGCGCCGCCCGGCGCCAGCACGGGAACGCGATCCTGACCGCCCTGCGCGAGACGCGGGTGCAGCTGTCGCTGTTCAACCACCAGGTCGGCGCGCACGTCGAGCTCAGGGACATCGACGTCGACTGCTTCGAGCTGGTCACGCGCGAGGGCCCGCTGAGCCCGACCGCGCTCGCCCGGCGGGCCGGCCTGCACCCCGCGACCATGACCGGGGTGCTCGACCGGCTCGAACGCGGCGGCTGGGTGACCAGGGAACGGGACGCCGCCGACCGCCGCGGCGTCGCCGTGCACGCGGTGCGCGGCCGGGCCGCCGAACTGGTCCGGCTCTACGCCGGGCTCGGCCGCGCGGTCGACGACATCTGCGCCGGCTACGGCGAGGCGGAGCTGGCGCTGGTCGCCGACTTCCTGCGCCGCACCTCGCGCGCCGGCCGCCTGGCAACCGACGCGCTGGCGGCGAACCGGGCCGGCGCATGATTGCGAGTCGTACACCTGTTCGATAGCCTGTCGATCGTGGAACTGGTCGGACGATGGTGGAACGGTGACCGCAACAACAGCACCCGGCGCGACATCTGGCTCCATCGCGATCCAGACGCGGGCTGGTTCGTCCGGGCCCGGGCCGGCGACAAGGACCGCGACGTGACCTGGCCGGCGTTCCACGAGGAGTGGGCCGCGCGGGCCTGGGTCGACCGGCTGATGGCCGCGTCCACGGGCGGCCGGAGCATCTGGAGAGACCTGACCAAGGTCGTCCGCAAACCACCCGAGGGCGGCTGGCGCTCAACGGCCTGAGGGCTGTTCGATCCGCGCCGAAGCCTTATGATCGCGCGGTGCGCGCGGCAGCCGAAGTCACGCAGCGCCGCTTCGCGCCCTTCCGATCGCGTGGCAGCGTCTCGTCCTGGTACGCGACCGGCTTCGTGGTGCTGGTCGCGGCCGTCCTCCGGTTCCACGGGCTGGCCCAGCCGCAGGGCAAGCTGTTCGACGAGACCTACTACGCCAGAGACGCGTGGGGGCTGCTCACCAAGGGCGTCGAGTGGAACTACCGCGACAACGCGCCCGCATACGTCGTGCACCCGCCGCTCGGCAAATGGCTGATCGCGATCGGCGAGTGGGCCTTCGGCTACTACGACGTCGACGGTGACCAGCGGCTGACCGGCCACCTCGTCAACGCGGCGCCCGAGTTCGGCTGGCGCTTCTCCGCGGCCGTCGCCGGCACCGTCTCGGTGCTGCTGATGGTGCGGATCGCCCGGCGGCTCTTCGGTTCCACCGTGCTCGGCTGCGCCGCCGGCCTGCTGCTCGCCCTCGACGGCTTCCACCTGGTGCTGTCCCGGGTCGCGATGCTCGACATCTTCCTGCTGCTGTTCGTCCTCGCCACGTTCGGCGCCCTGCTGCTCGACCGCGACAGCCGCCGCGCCGCCCGGCTGCACGCGCTCGAGGCCGGCGACGGCGAGCCGACCGGCATCCCGTGGTGGCGCCTGCTCGCCGCCCTGCTGTTCGGCTGTGCGCTCGCCACCAAGTGGAGCGCGCTGTTCTTCCTGCCGGTGTTCGCCCTGCTGGTGCTCTGGTGGGAGGCGGGCGCCCGTCGGTCCGCGGGCGCCGAGCGGCCGTGGCGTGACGCGCTGCGCCGGGAGACGGGGTGGCTGGCGCTCTGCGGCGTCGTGATCGTCGCGGTCTACCTCGCGTCCTGGTCCGGCTGGCTGCTCACCGACGACGGCTACTTCCGGCACTACCGGGCCGACACCGGCCAGTCCGAGCCGCCGGTGATCGGCGCGCTGCAGAACCTCGTGCACTACCACCGGCAGGCGTTCGGCTTCCACTCCACGCTCGCCGAAAAGCACCCGAGCCAGTCGTGGCCGTGGCAGTGGCTGCTGCTCGGCAAGCCGGTCACGGTGCACCTCGCCTACCCGGGCGCGCCCTGGGGTCAGGCGCCGGTCTCCGAGATCATGCTGCTCGGCACCCCGCTGCTCTGGTGGTCGTTCCTGCCCGCGCTGGCCGCCACCGGCTGGCTCGGCGTGGCCCGCCGGGACTGGCGCGCATGGGCGATCCTGCTGGTCGTGGCGGCCGGTCTGCTGCCGTGGTTCTACTACGCCGTCGACGCGCACCGGGTGATGTTCAACTTCTACACCGCGCCGATCCTGCCGTTCATGGTGCTCGCCGTCGTCTACGTGCTCGGCGTGGCCGTCGGACCGTCCAGTCCGGAGACGGCCGACCGGCGCCTGGTCGGTGCCGTGTCCGCGGGCGCGTACCTGGTGCTGGTCGTGCTCTGCTTCGCCTACTTCTACAAGCTCTTCGTCGGCGAGTTCCTCCCGTACGCCGACTGGGCCCACCGGATGTGGCTCGGGAACCGCTGGCATCCGTGAGGCACTGTCGGATCCACGGCTGAAGAACCTCCGCAACCGGCGCACGGCAGCACGCGTGTAGTCGGCGATCGGCTCTCCACACGGGACGGCCGCGATCGGGGAGGATGCGAGGACGGTGGTTTCCTTGCGAGACGGGGGCGACCTCGACGTGGTGCCCGGGTTCGGGCCGCCAGGTCAGACGAGCTTCGAAGAGTTCTACGCGGCCAACTTCCATTCGTTGACCATCCAGGTGTACGCGTACACGAGGGATCTGGGCGGTGCGCAGGACGTCGTGCAGGAGGCGTTCTGCCGGGCGCTCGCCCGGTGGACGAAGTTGACCGAGTACGACGACCCGTCGGCCTGGGTGCGCCGGGTCGCCTGGAATCTGGCCACGAGCCGGTGGCGCCGGGCGAAAACCGCCGCGCTGTTCCTCAAGCAGCAGCGCCCGGAGCACGTGGCGGAGCCCAGCCCGGACCGGGTCGCCCTGGCCCGCGCGCTCGCCACGCTCAAGCCGGACCACCGCCGCGCGGTGATCCTGCACTACCTGGCCGATCTGCCGGTCGCCGAGATCGCCCGCCAGGAGAACGTTTCCGACAACACAGTCAAATCGTGGCTGCATCGCGGTCGTGCCGCGCTCGCCGCCCAGCTCACCGACAAGGAGGCGGACCGTGCCTGACATCGACGACGCCCGCCTGGCCAACATGTTCACCGAGTTCCGCGACGAGGTGACCCCCTACGTCACCCCGCCGGGCACCGCGGCCGCGCGCCGCTGGGTCCGCCGCCGCCGCAAGGCCGGCGTGGCCGCCATCGCCACCGGCGCCGTGCTGTTCGTCGGCGGTCCGACGGTCGGTTTCGTGGCCGCGAGCCAGGACACCCCGACCCCGCCGCCGATCGGCCCCGTCGAGACGGTTACGCCGACCCCGACGACGCCCGCGCCCACGACCACCCCGTCCCAGGACACCGAGACCAGCACGCCGCCGACCGAGCCGGAACTGCCCAAGGTCGCCGGCAAGGTGTTCTACAAGGGTCTGGACGGCAAGGTCTATCTCAACGGCCGCCAGTACCCGGGCGGGAACCCCGCCAACGTGACCGTCTCGCCGGACGGCAAGCAGGTCGCGTGGATCCTCGACGACGCCACCGGCGACTACGGCAGCGATCTCCTGGTGTCCGACCTGGACGGCGGCAACCGCCGAGTCCTGGCCCGCGAGGCCGAGCCGCTGTGCCAGGAGCCGATCTGGTCCGCGGACTCGAAGCAACTGATGATCGTCGCGTATCCACCGAGCCAGAACGAGAAACCACCCACGCAGCTGAACCTGGTCGAGATCGACGGCTCGATGACCCACCACTACGGCCGGGCGGAGTTGTGCCACTACCGCCTGTCGGCCGACGGCAAGCGGGTGGCGACCTTCAGTCTCGTGGCGGGCCAGGGGAAGATCACGAACTCGGTCATCGTCGAGGACCTCGGTGGCGGAGACCGGGTGACGCTCGGCCGGGACATCATCGGCGAGCGGGTCTACACCGACATGGTCGGGATCTCGGCCGACGGCGACCGGGTCTGCGTCCTGACGTCCCCGGTCGACGGCACCTACGGCGACATCGGGGGCAGCGTCGCGCGGTGTGACACGCTCCTCGACGTCTCGGCTCGGAAGGTCGTCGACCTGCCGATCGACAAGGGCGAGCTGGTCGGCGTGGTGTTCCTGCCCGACGGCGGGATGCTGGCCCGGGTGAAGAGCGGCGGCCAGTCCGAGCTGTTGCGCCTGGACAAGGACGACCGGGTGATCGCCAGGAGCGTCGAGTCGGCGGCCAACGCCGATCGGCAGTTGCTCTCGTACACCCCGTAACACCGTTAGGGCGCGGTCACCACCATGGGGACCGCGCCCAGCAGGGCCCAGTCGTGGCTGATGTCGGCCGCGCACCGGAGCAACCGGGGCAGGTGTTCCTCGGTCAGCCGTTCCACGGTGGTCTCGGCGGCGTGCACGGTCACGTTGATCGCCGCGACCACTTTGCCGTCGCCGTCCCGGACACTCGTCGCGACCGAGCGGATGCCGGGCGCCAGGTCCTGGTCGGCCAGGGCCCAGCCCTTCGCCCGCACCTCCCGCAACGACTTGTCGAGCTCGTCCCGGGACGGCTGCCAGCGCGGCGTGATGCCGGACCGGGACGGCTCGGCCAGCACCGAGGTCAGCGCGTCCGGCGGCAGCGCGGCCAGCAGCACCTTGCCCATCGAGGTCGGTGGCGCCGGGAAGCGGGTGCCGATCGAGACCGCGAGCGTCACGATCTTGGGTACCGCGACCCGGGCGACGTAGACGATGTCAGTGCCGTCGAGCTGGGCCATCGAGCTGGACTCGTTGGTCTGCGCGACCAGTCGTTCCATGTGCGGCCGGGCGACGTCCCACATGCTCAGCGAGTTGACGTACGCCATCCCGAGCTCGAGCACCCGCGGTGTCAGCGCGTAGCCCCGGTCGGCGGCCCGGACGTAGCCCAGCTCCTCGAGGGTCAGCAGGATCCGCCGCACCGTCGGCCGGGCCAGCCCGGTCGCGCCCGCGAGGTCGCTGAGCGTGCGCACGGGCTGGCCGGCCGGGAACGAGCGGAGCACGTCGAGCCCACGGGCCAGCGCTTCGATGAAGTCAGGTCCGGACTCGCGTGCCATTCCTCAATGCTTCCATTGCGCCGAGCCGGCGTCGTAGTCGGTGTAGGTGTAGGGGTTCTCCGACACGCTGGTCTCCGGGACGTCCGGGTTCATGCCCTTGAGCCACGCCTCCTCGCCCATGTCACCGACGAGGTAGTCGATGGTCTCGGTGATCTTCTGGCGGGCGGTGGCCAGGTCGGCGTCGACCAGTGCGCCGTCGCGCTTGACGATCCGGCCGTTGACCACGACCGTGTCGACGTCGGCCCGCTGCGCCTGGAACGCCACATGCCCGTACACGTTGAGCACCGGGAACATCACCGGGGACCGGTCGTTCTTGATCAGCACGACGTCGGCCTTCTTGCCGGGCTCCAGGCTGCCGACCAGCGAGTCCAGCCCGAGCGCCCGGGCGCCACCCATGGTCGCCCAGTCGACGACCTGCTCGGCCCGCAGGTGGCAGTGTGTGACGGTGTCCTGCCGGCCGTGCGCCTCCAGGTGCTCCCGGGACCGGTCGGCGCCGAGCGTGGTGCGCATCGCGGTGAACAGGTCACCGCTCCACCACACGCTCGTGTCCATCGACAGCGACACGGGTATGTCGTGGTGCCGGAGCTGCCAGGTGGGCGGGTAGCCCTGGCCGGCGCTCTGCTCGCTCTCCGTGGAGACGGAGACCGACCCGCCGGTCGCCGCGATCCGGTTGTACGAGTCGCGGGTCAACGTCGCCGCGTGCACGTAGACGGTCTGCGGCGTCATGAAGCCGTTCTCGTGCATCAGCCGGATGCCGTCGTCGTTGGTGGCACCCCAGACGCCGGCGTGGGTGGTCACCGGCGCGCCGAGCTCGCGAGCCACCTCGAAGGCGGCCTTCTCCGGGAACGCCGGGTCGCCGGTCACGTCGAAGGCCATCTGGAAGCCGAGCATGTCGCCCTTGCCGTGCAGGCGGCGATTGACGAAGTCGCGGAACTCCGGCGCCGTCGACCACTGCCAGGGCCCCTGCTGGATGTTGCCGTACGCCAGCACGAACCGGCCGGGGACCGCCTCCAGCGCGTCGACCGCGGCCTCGGCGTGGTCGACGGTCTGCAGGCCGTGCGACCAGTCGACGGTGGTGGTCACGCCGGCGTCGATCGCCTCCAGCGCGCCCAGCAGGTTGCCGGCGTAGATGTCCTGTGGCCGGAACCGCTTGCCGGACTCCAGGTAGTACCAGACGAAGTACTGCGTCAGCGTCCAGTCGGCGCCGTAGCCCCGCATCGCGGTCTGCCACATGTGCCGGTGCGTGTCGATCATGCCGGGCAGCACGATGCCGCCCGACGCGTCGATCACCGTGGTGCCCTCGGGCGCGGTCAGCCCGGTGCCGATTTCGGCGATCTTGTCATCGACCACGAGCACGTCCGCATCCCGCAGGACGGTGTGGTTGTTGTCCATGGTCAGTACGAGGCCGTTGCGAAACAGCACGCTCATCGCCGTCACTCCTATCGGACATGAGTCCGCCTAGCGGCCAGCCGCTCGAACGTGGCGATTGTGAGCCTGGGCACACGTGAACGTCAAGGGTCCAAGCTGTTGCGCGATGAGCCAGATCACGACCAAGATGAAGTCAGCGGACGGTCGTCCGTTGGGCGGACACTCGACAAAGGGGTTGGTGGGGTGGCGGAGAACAACGGGCCGCTCAAGGGCATCCTGGTGGCCGATTTCTCCCGCATCCTCGCCGGGCCGTACGCGACGATGCTCCTCGCGGACCTGGGTGCCGACGTGGTCAAGGTCGAGGGCCCGGGCGGCGACGACACCCGCACCTGGATGCCACCGGTGCGCGACGGGGTGGCGACCTACTACCTGGGCATCAACCGCAACAAGCGGTCGATCGCGCTGGATCTGCGCGACCCCGACGACCTCGCCGCGGCGCAGGAGTTGGCCCGGCGCGCCGACGTGATGATCGAGAACTTCAAGCCGGGCGGGCTCGCCCGGTTCGGGCTCGACTACGACACGGTCGCCGCCGCCAACGCGGGCATCGTCTACGCCTCGATCAGCGGCTTCGGCTCGGGCGAGGGCGCGTCGATCCCCGGCTACGACCTGATGGTGCAGGCGATCTCCGGCCTGATGAGCCTGACCGGCGACCCGGACGGGCCGCCGTACCGCGCGGGCATCTCGGTCTTCGACGTGATGGCCGGGCTGCACGCCAACATCGGCATCCTGGCCGCCCTGCACAGCCGCGGTGCCTCCGGGCGCGGCCAGCACATCGAGGTCAACCTGCTCTCGTCGGCGCTGTCGGGGCTGGTCAACCACAGCAGCGCGGTGGTCGCCGGCGACACCGTGCCGTTCCGGATGGGCAACGCGCACCCGAGCCTGTTCCCGTACGAGCCGCTGCCCACCGCCGACGGCGAGCTGATCGTGATCGCCGGCAACGACGGGCAGTTCCGCAAGCTGTGCCAGGTGCTGGGCACCCCGGAGCTGGTCGACGACCCGCGCTTCACCCGCAACCAGGACCGCACGGCCAACCGGGACGCACTGCGGCCGCTGCTGGTCGAGGCGCTGCAGGCGCGCACCAAGGACGAGTGGTTCCGCGACCTGATCGCGGCCGGCGTGCCGTGCGCGCCGATCAACACGCTCGACGGCGGCGTCGCGTACGCCCGGGATCTCGGTCTGGACCCGGTGGTGGAGGTCGGCGGGGTGCCCGGCGTGCGCCACCCGATCACGTTCTCCGCGACGCCGCCGCGCTACGAGCTGCCGCCGCCGGGGCTCGACGAACACGGACAGGAGATCCGCGCATGGCTGAAGAGCTGAGCTTCGGCACCGCGATCGGCACGTCCGACGCGACCCGCATCTCGCTGCTCGGGCAGGACCTGGCCGCCGACCTGATGGGCAAGGTCGGCTTCGGCGAGCTGGCGTTCTGGTTGGTCACCCAGCGGCGGCCGTCGCCGGGCGAGACCCGGGTGTTCGAGACCGTGCTGGTCGCGCTGGCCGACCACGGCTTCACCCCGACCGCGATCGCCGCCCGCCTGACCTACCTGAGCGCGCCCGAGTCGATCCAGGGCGCGCTCGCGGCCGGGCTGCTCGGCGGCGGCTCCCGGTTCCTCGGCGTGACCGAGGACTGCGGCCGGTTCCTAGCCGCGACGCTCCGCGACGTCTCGCCGGCCACCGACGCGGAGTTCGACGAGCTGGCCCGGGTCGCCCTTGTCGAGGCCCGGGCCGCCAAGCGGTTCGTGCCCGGGCTCGGGCACCCGGTGCACAAGGTCGAGGACCCGCGCACGCCGGTGCTGATCGGCATCGCGCGTGAGGAAGGGCTGGAGGGCCCGCATCTGCGGCTGTTCCAGGCGATCGGCCGGGTCCATCCGGAGATCCTCGGCCGCACGCTCCCGCTGAACGGCGCCGGCGTGGCCGGCGCCGCGCTCGCCGACCTCGGCCTGCCGGTCGACCTGCTGCGCGGCTTCGCGCTGCTGGCCCGCGCCGCCGGCCTGCTGGGCCACCTCGCCGAGGAGCAGCGGTCGCCGATCGGCATGGACGTCTACACCACCGTCGACCGGCACGCGAAGTACGTTCCGCCGACCCAAGACTGAGAGGAGCGGGCATGGCCAACGTCGTCGCGGTCATCGCCTCCACCCATCACCCGTTCTACTACCGCGCGAGCACCGCGACGGGCGATGACCGGCCACCCTTCGCCGACGAGTGGACCCGGAAGATCCTGGCGTTCCGGGAGACGCTGACCCGGGCCAACCCGGACGTGCTGGTGATGGTCGGCTCCGACCACTTCCACCAGCTCTGGCTCGACAACATGCCGCAGTTCCTGGTCGGCAAGGCGCCGTTCTACGACGCGAACTGGCACAACGAGGAGCGGGAGTTCGGCCTGCCGCGGATGCTGCTGCGCGGCCAGGAGGACCTGTCCGGCTACATCCTGCGCGAGGGGCTCGACGCGGGCTTCGACCTGGCGTTCAGCAACGAGCTGCGGATCGACCACAGCATCACCTGCCCGATCATCACGCTGCGGCCCGAGGCCGACCTGCCGATCGTGCCGATCTACACGAACATCTTCGCGCCGCCGCTGCCGCAGCCGAAGCGTTTCGTCCAACTCGGACAGACGATCCGGGAGCTGGTCGAGTCGTGGCCGAGCGACCTGCGGGTGGCCATCGTCGGCACCGGTCACCTCTCGCTGGAGCTGGGCGGCCCGCGGCAGTTCGGCCCGCACGGCCCGGACCCGGCGTTCGACGAGCGTGCCGTCGGCTGGATCGCCAACGGCGACCTGGACGGCGCACTCGCCGAGGTGACGCTGGACAGCCTGCACGCGCCCGGCAACGCGACGCACGGCTTCATGGACTTCATGC
The DNA here is from genome assembly GCF_016862515.1 of Asanoa iriomotensis. Classification (GTDB taxonomy): domain Bacteria; phylum Actinomycetota; class Actinomycetes; order Mycobacteriales; family Micromonosporaceae; genus Asanoa; species Asanoa iriomotensis. Next base: position 59,527 of record NZ_BONC01000033.1, on the reverse strand, counting down.
TGATGATGGGTGTCGCCGGTGCCGGCGTGAAGGCCGACTACGCCGACTCGCTCGACCTGTTCCACACGATGGAGGCCTACTTCACCTGGTATCCGAACGGAGTGCCGTCCGCATGAGCAAATACTTGCTGGACAAGTTCCTCTACACGGTCGACCGCGATCCGTCGCTTGTGGAGCGTTATCGCGAGGATCCGGTCGGCACGGTCGCCTGGTGGGAATCCTCGGTCGCCAACACGATCCTCAACTCGCACAGCGGCGAGGCGAGCACCTGGCTGCGGCTCGACGACGTGGAGCGGGAGGCGCTGTCCACTCACGACTACGTGAAGCTGTTCGAGCTCGGCGCGCACCCGTTCCTGACGCTGACGCTGTTCATCGCGCTGTTCGAACGCGACCACGCCGAGCCGCTCGCCTTCCAGAAGGAGTACGCGGCCCGGCTGGCACATTTCTCGCTGCCCTATCCCGACATCGCGACATGAGCACGCAGCGAGCCGCCGTCGTCTCGCGGGCCGGCGAGCCGCCGCGGGTGGGCGACCGGGCCGTGCCCGTGGCCGGCGAGGGAGAGCTCCGGGTCGCGGTCACCGCGGCGCCGATCACCCCGCTTGACCTCCTCTGCGCGTCCGGCACCTCCTACTTCGGCGTGCCGGCGTGCCCGTACGTGCCGGGCGTGCAGGGCGTCGGCCTTCTCGAGGACGGCACGCCGGTCTGGTTCCCCACGGACGCCGGCATGAAGCCGGGCGACGGCAGCATGGCCGAGCACGCGGTGGTGCCGGCCGACGGCGTGGCGCCGCTGCCGCCGGACGTCGACCACCGGTTGGTGGCCGCGCTGGGCCTGTCCGCGGTCGCGGCCTGGCACGCGCTGACCGACCGCGGCGGCTTGACGGCCGGTGAGCAGGTGCTGGTGCTCGGCGCGGGCGGCGTGGTCGGCCAGGCGGCGATCCAGGTCGCCAAGCTGCACGGCGCCCGCCGGGTGGTCGCCGCGGCCCGCTCGACCGCCGCGCAGGAACGGGCCCACCGGGCGGGTGCCGACGCGGTGGTGGCGATCCACCCGGACGACGACGTCACCGCGCTGGCCCGGCGGCTCGGCGACGCCTGCGACGGGCCGGTCGACCTGGTGCTCGACCCGGTCTTCGGCATGCCGGTCGCGGCCGCCCTGCGCACGTTGTGTGTCGGCGGCCGGCTGGTCAACCTGGGCAGCGCGGCGGCCGAGACCGCACCCCTCGACTCGGCCACGCTGCGCAGCCGCTCGCTGCGGGTGCTCGGCTACACCAACAACGAGCTGAGCCCGGCGCAGAAGGCGCGCACGCTGAGCGAGATCGCCACGCACGCCGCGGCTGGCCGGCTCCGGGTCGCTTACGAGGAAGTGCCGCTCGAGGCGGCAACCGACGCCTGGCAACGCCAGGCCACAGGCACAGTCCCAGGGCGGATCGTCCTGACGATCTAGCCCGGGGGTACGGCCGGACCGTCTCCCCCGTTCGGCCCGGCCGTACCCCACCTAGCTCTTGAACGGGAAGCCCGCCTCGAAGTAGTCGAGGGCCTGGCCGATCTTCTCCAGCGACAGCAGGTTGTCGCCCAGGGCGCCCATGATGGCGCCCACTACGGAGCCGGCGAACGCGCGGGACTCCAGGTCGCCGCGGGGCCGGCCCATCCGGGCGGCGACGCCGTCGGCCAGCATCTCGATCGTGCGTTGCAGCTCGTCGAGTTGGGCCGCGCGCAGCTCCGGCACCGAGCGGATCAGCCGCTGCCGGGCCATCTCGCGCTCGAGCTGTTCGGGGCTCATCTCGCCGAACACCTGCTCCATCGAGCGGCGCAGCGCGGTCAGCACCGGGACGCCGGGTGGCTGCTCTTGGAACCGTCGGATCATGACCGGGTCGTAGTCGTCGATCAGGACGAGCTGTTCCTTCGACGGGAAGTACCGGAAGAAGGTGCTCGGCGAGATCTCGGCCGCCTCGGCGATCTGCTCGACGGTGGTCTCGCCGTAGCCCTTCTCGGCGAACAGGCGCATGGCCTGTTCGCGGATGGTGGCCCGGGTCCGCAGCTTCTTGCGCTCGCGGAGCCCGAGCCCCATCTCTGGTTCAGCCGGCATGAAGCGATTCTGCCACCGGCGCCGGCTGCGGCCCGGGCTCGACGGGCGCGGCGGGCCGGCGGGGCAGGAGCCAGAAGGCGACCACGGCGGCCAGGGCGCAGAGCGCGGCGCAGACCCAGAGCGTCTGGTTCATCCCGCTGACGAACGCCCTGCGTACGGTGTCCAGCAGCGTCGCGTCCCCGCGCTGCCCCGCCACCGCGACGCCCGCCGCGACGCTGTCGGAGATCGGGCGCACCGCGGCGCTGCCGAGCCCGGACTGGTAGCCGGCGCTGAGCACGGTGCCCAGCACCGCGACGCCGATCGTGCCGCCCGCCTGCCGCAGCGCCTGGATCACGGCCGACCCGGAACCGGCCCGCTCGACCGAGAGCGCGTCCATCGCGGCACCCATGGTCGCCGGCATCGCGAGCCCCATCCCGGCGCCGAGCAGGGCGATCCAGGTCGCGGTCCAGCCGTAGCCGGTGTCGACGGTCGTGCCCGCACCCAGCACGAGCGCGACCGTGAGCACCACGAAGCCCGCGCCGATCAGCGCACCGGGGCCGAGCGTGCGCGCGGCCCGGCCGCCGATCCGGGTGCCGACCAACAGGCCGCCGATCATCGGCAGCAGCCGCAAACCGGTGCCGAGCGAGCTGGCGCCGCCGACCGCCTGGAGGAACTGCGGCACCAGGAAGAGGAGGCCGAACATCGCGAAGTTGATCACCGTGGCCAGCCCGGAGCCGAGGGTGAAGCCGCGGCTGCGGAACAGGCCGAGATCGATCAGCGGGTAGGCGGCGCGGCGCTGCCGGGCGACGAACAGCGCGAGCAGCGCGACGCCGGCGGCGACCAGCGCCCAGTCGCCGGCGTCGGACCAGCCGTCCTCGCCGATCCGGATGAAGCCGTAGGTGAGCCCGAGCAGACCGGCCGAGGAGAGCACGATGCCGGGCAGGTCGATCGGCCGGTCCTGGCTGCCGCGCGACTCGGGCACGAACAGCGCGACCGCCAGCACGCCGATCAGCACGAGCGGCACGTTGATCAGGAAGATCGAGCCCCACCAGAAGTGCTCCAGCAGCCACCCGCCGAGGATCGGGCCGAGCGGCAGGCCGATCGCGGTCGAGGTGACCCAGATGGTGAGGGCGCGGCCGCGCTCGCGGCTGTCCGGGAACAGCACCGGCACGACGGCCATGGACAGCGGCATCATGATCGCGGCGCCGAACCCCAGCGCGGCCCGGGCGGCGATGAGGGTGCCGGCGCTGCCGGCGTAGGCACAGAGCACCGAGGCCGCGCCGAACAGCACCAGGGCGCCGATCAGGAACCGCTTGCGGCCGAACCGGTCACCGAGGGAGCCGGCCGGCAGCAGGGCCGCCGCCAGGACCAGCGTGTACGCCGACGCGAACCACTGGAGTTGCGCGTTGGACGCGTCGAGGTCGACGGCCAGGGTCGGCAGGGCGACGGTGAGGACCGTGGTGTCGAGGCCGATCGTGAGCATCGCGACGGCCAGCGCACCAAGCGCCAGCCATCGGCTGGAACGAGACGTCGGCACAGCCGACCACCCCCGAACGTAGAAGCTAATCTCAAATGAGAGTAGCTCCTACGTTCGAGACTATGTCAACTGGTTGTGTCTCTCAGAATGTTCTCAGGCTGGGTTCACCCGCGGCGTGGTCCACACCGGCATCTGGTCGTCGATCTCCACGATCTCCTTGCCGAGCGGCCAGAACGCGGCCGGCACCAGCTTGAAGTTCGCGATGCCGAACGGGATGCCGATGATCGTCAGGCACAGCGCGATCCCCTGCACGATGTGCGTCAGGGCCAGCCACCAGCCGGCGACGATCGCCCAGATCACGTTGCCGACGTCGTGCGCGACGCCCGAGGTCGGCCGGGTGATCAGAGTGCGACCGAACGGCCAGAGTGCGTAGTTCGCGAGGCGCAGCGCCGCGATGCCGAACGGAATGGTGACGATCAGTAGGAAACAGATCAAAGCCGCGAATCCGTAGACCAGGGCCAGCACGAGTCCGCTACCGAAGATCAGCCAGAGGACGTTCAGAATAAAGCGGATCATCCTCACATCATGCGCCCCCGGCAACGCCTCCCGAACGTGCATCGAGCCCTGCACCTAGCTCAATGTCTTGCCCGCGCCGGACGCGCCTAGTGCGCAAGGAACGGTCCGTTGTTAACGCCTTCTGCATAGGAACGGACCGCTGTTAACAGCCGCATCCAGGGGGCGTTAACAGCGGTCCGTTCCTATGCGAAATCCGTTAACAACGGACCGTTCCTTGCTCAGACGCCGGCGCGGGTGAGGAAGCCGAAGGTGCCGTCCGGGTCGTAGGTGCGGACCGCGTCGCGGAGGCGGTCGGCGTTGACGCCGTAGTAAGCGCGGGTCGGGTTGTCGAGGACCGGATCCGGGAAGTTCGGGTAGACGCCGCCCGTGCCCGCCGGGTGGGTCAGCTGCCACGAGCGGTCCAGCCAGTCCCGGGCCGCCACCCGGTCGTCGGCCGTGGCGTCGGGCTCCACCGCCACGGTCTGCTTCAGCAGGAAGCGGGCCGTGCGGTGCGGGAACGCGGTGGCGTTCGTCGCGACCCGGGTGTAGGCGCCGGCCCACGGCGTGAAGTCGAGCTCCCGCTCCTCGCCCGCCCGGCGGTCGGTGGTCAGCAGCGCCACCACAGCACTGAGCGTGTCGCCGCTAAGTGGCTGGGCGAAGAACTCCGACCGGCTGTGCGCGTGCGCGTCCGGGCGGCGCGGCACGCCGTGCACGTCGAGGTCGGCCAGCAGGCGCTTCGTCTCCCCGTGTGGCGCTCGTTGGTGGGTCTGCGTCGCCGCCGGCTCGCCGACCCGGTCGACGAACTCCTCCAGCAGCGCGACGTCGGCTTCCTCGGTGCCGTGTGCCGCGCCGAAGACGCTGGTCACCGGCATCAGGGCCGGGTCCGCCGGAGTCGAGACCACGAGGCTCGCGGCCATCGTGTCCGGTGCGGCCGGCGCCCACGTCTGCCAGGCGGACAGCACCGCGGGCAGATGCTCCGGCTCCCAGGTGAAGTGGAACGAGGTCATCGCCGGCGCCGGCACCGACGCGAAGACCAGCGAGGTGACCACGCCGATCGTGCCGTTGCCGCCGCCGCGCAGTGCCCAGAACAGCTCGGGCTCCAGCTCCTCGTCGCAGTCGACGATCCGGCCGTCGCCGAGCACCACCCGCGCCGCGCGCAGGGCGTCGGAGGTCAGCCCGTGCGCCCGACCCAGCACGCCGAGGCCGCCGCCCAGGGTCAGACCCGCGATGCCGACACCGGGACCGCAGCCCGCGGGAATCGTCACGCCGGCCGGTGCCAGCGCGTCGTAGACGTCGCCGAGGCGGGCGCCGGCCCCGACCCGAACGAGCCGGCCCGACGGGCTGTCGCCGTTGGTGTCCAGGAAGGACACTCCGCCGATCCGGCTCAGGTCGATCACCATGCCCTCGGTCGACGAGGTGCCTTCGAACGAGTGCCCGCCGCCGCGCACCGCGAACGGCAACCCGACCGACCGGGCGAACGCGACGGCGACCGCCACGTCGGCGTCGGCCGCGCACTGCACGACGGCCCGCGGCCGCAAGTGGTGGAAACGGGCGATCGCGGGCCGGCGGACCGCTTCGTAAGTGGCGTCCGCGGGCAGCACCACCTCACCCCGGATGCTGTTGCGCAACGCCGACCAGTCGGGCTCCACGGTCACCTCCGGATGCGGCGGTACGTCAACTCAGCAGGGCCAGCGCGACCTTGACAGGTAGCTTTTCGATGAGTGCATCGAAGGTGGTCTCGCCACGGCACCACCGCCGGAACATACGCCAACCGGCCGGGCTCGCCAAGACCGCATGGAACGCCCAGGGGCGCTTGGTAAAAGTCGCCATCAACCGCCGCCCGGCCCGCATTTCGGCACCAACTGCCGCGTCGATCGCGGCCGGATAGCCGGCCAGATCACCCTCGACGGCATGCCGGCCGGCGATCGCGCCCGACCGTGTCGCAAAACTGATTCCCTCGCGGGTCCACGGTTCGAGCAGCCCGGCGGCGTCGCCCGCGACGATCACCCGGTCACGGCGCACCGGCGACTCCGGCGCCCGCACCCGGGTCAGGTGCCCGGAGTCCTCGACCGGCGTGATCCCGCCGAGCCCGACCCGGTCGACGAACGCGGCGAGATAGGCCCGGGTCCGCTCCCCGCTGCCCCGCGCCGCGATCACGCCGACGGTCAACACGTCGTCCTTCGGGAACACCCAGGCGTACGAGCCCGGGATCGGCCCCCAGTCGAGCAGCACCCTGCCTCGCCACTGTGGACGGAGCGCGGCCGGGATCGGCAGCTCGACCTCGAGGCCGAGATCGACCTGGCTGTACTCGACGCCGACGTGCCGGGCCGTGACGCCGGACGAGCCGTCCGCACCGACCACGGCCGCCGCGCGCACCTCGGTGCCGTCGCCCAGCCGCAGGCGTACACCCGAAGGATCCTGTTCGAGACCTCGCACACCGACGCCCTGGCGCACCTCGGCACCCGCGGAGGCCGCCGCGGCCCGCAACCGGTCGTCGAACTCCGCCCGGCGCACCATCGCCAGCAGCGGCCCGTCCGTCGCCTGGCGGACGATCTCGCGCCGACCGTCGAGGGTCATCACCATCGTGTCGGTGCTGTCCGCGGCCGGGATCGCGATGCGGCCGTCGACCTGGCCGATCGTCGTGCCGATCAGACCGCCGCCGCAGGTCTTGTAGCGCGGGTGCACGGCCTTCTCGAGGACGAGCGTGCGCGCGCCGCTGCGCGCCGCCTCGTAGGCGGCGGAGAGCCCGGCCGGGCCGCCGCCGACGATCGCCACGTCCCACGCCGTCATGATCGAAAATTCTAGCCGCCCGTGGCCCGGGCGATCCTGGCCCCGACCCGGCGCAGGTGGTCGACCAGTTCGACGGGCTCGTGCACGGTGAACTCGCAGCCGAGCGACGCCAGCCGGAAGGCGAGCCAGTCGACCGTGTCGGCCGGGCTGATCCACCGGCAGGCGAACGCGTCGAGCGGTTCGAGCCTGCCCGCGGCGTCGCCGAGCCGAGCGGCGGCCTGCGGTGCCGGCAGCCGCAGGGTGGCCACCGCCGCGTACACCGGGGCGAGGTCGTGCAGTTGGCTGGTCACGAACGCGGCGGCGTCGTCGTCCGGCAGCGCGCGCGGCGGCACCCGCACCCCGGTGGGCTTGGTGCTCTCGATCCGGTCCGCGCGGAACGTGCGCCAGTCGTGGCGTTCGTTGTCGTAGGCGACCAGATACCAGCGCCGCCCGGTCATCACCAACCGGTGCGGCTCGACCAGGCGCTGCGATGCGACGCCGTCCTGGTCGCGGTAGTCGAAGTTGACCCGCTCGTTGGTGGCCGCAGCGGCGGCGAGCGCGGTGAGCTGCTCGGGGTCGACCAGCGCGGCCTCGGTCGGTGCGGTCGCGGTGGTCAGCACGCCGACCCGTTGCCGCAACCGCGCCGGCAACACCTGCTGCACCTTGGCCAGCGCGCGCACGGAAGCGTCGGCGATGCCGGCGACCGGTTGCCGGGCCGTGGTGCGCAACCCGACCGCGATCGCCACGGCCTCCTCGTCGTCGAGCAGCAGCGGCGGCATCGCGGCGCCCGCGGCGAGCCGGTAGCCGCCACCGGCGCCCATCGTCGCCTCGACCGGGTAGCCGAGCTCGCGGAGCCGCTCGACGTCGCGGCGCACGGTGCGCTGGCTGACCCCGAGCCGCTGGGCCAACTCGCTGCCAGGCCATTCGCGCGGCGTCTGGAGCAGGGACAACAGGCGCAATAGTCGACCTGGCGTGTCCGTCACGGCACTTATCATGCCCTATCAACTAGGACCGGTGCTGACCTAGTTTGCCCATAGCCTGAATCGCATGACCAAAGTCGTACCTGAGGGTTATCACACAATCACCCCATGGCTCATCAACCGTGAGGCTGGAAAACTCATCGATTTCCTCGTCGAGGTCTTCGACGGCGCGGAACTCGGCCGGATGGAGACCGCCGGCGCGATCGTCCACGCCGAGGTCCGGATCGGCGACTCCGTGGTGATGCTGTTCGACAGCCGCCCGGAGTGGCCGGCGACGCCGGGCTACCTGCGGCTCTACGTGGCCGACGACAAGGACGTGCTCCACCGGGCGGTCGCGCGGGGGGCCACTGTGGTCACCGAGCCGACCGAGCTGTTCTTCGGCGACCGGGTCAGCCGCTTCCGCGACCCGTTCGGCAATCTCTACTGGATCCACCGGCACCTGCTCGACCTGACGCCGGAACTGGCCGCGGAGCGGCTGAACGACCCCGGCCTCACCGCCGGGATGGCCTATGTCCAGAGTGCCGAACTGTTTCCCACAGCGAAGCCCACTGCTCCGCGGTGAGGTCGCGGGGCAGGGCGTTGGCCGGCATCCGGTGCGCGCGCAGCCAGTCGCGCACGACGGGTGCCGGCACGCCGCCCGAGCGGGTCAGGATCTCCCGCAGGCCATAGCCGCGACCGGTGAAGACCTGATGCACGAAACGTTGGTACGCCTCGCGTTCGGCGACCAGCGGCGCGGGGCGGCGGTGGACCACGAGCAGCCCGCCGTCCACGGTCGGCATGGGGCGGAACGCGCGTTTGGACACTCGCGAATGGACGGTGAAGTCGAACCACGGCCACATGCGGGCGGTCAGCAGGCTCGCACCGCCGATCCCGGCCCGCCGGCGCGCCACCTCCCACTGCACCAGCAGCACGGCGGTCCGCCAGTGCGGCGCGGCGAGCAGCCAGCGCAGCGTCGCGGTCGTGATGTGGAACGGCACGTTGCCGACGACGACCGCCGGCTTGCCGCGCAGCCGGTGGAACAGGATGTCCTCGTTGAGCACGGTGACGTGCCCGGGCATCTCCTCGGCGAGGCGTTTTGCCCGGCGCGGGTCGACCTCGACGGCGGTGAGCGGCCGGCCGAGCCGGCTCAGCGGCCGGGTCAGGGCGCCGTCGCCCGGCCCGATCTCCAGGATCGGCCCGTCCGCGGCTTCGACCAGCCGCGCGACGTCGGCGATCACCGAGGTGTCGACGAGAAAGTTCTGGCCCAGCTCGTGGCGGCCACGGTTGTGGCGAGACATGTGCGTGCTCCGCGGGTTTGGATTCGGAGCCGGGCAGCACGAGGGGCCGCACCGGCAGCGGACCGGACGCGGCGGAGCTGAAAGAGGGAAGGTCGGATCAGCTCGCCGCTAGGCGATGCGGATCCGGATGTTCAAAGCTCCCATGCGCGGAACGTTACCAGCGCGGGCAACCTCTTTTAGAGGACGCGGCGGAGCCATTCCTCGACGCCCGCGATGTGCACGGTCGCCCACGAGCGGGCGAGGTCGGGCTGGCGGCTGGCGATCGCGTCGACGATCGCCTGGTGCTGCTCGCGGGTGCGGGCGGCGGCGCCCTCCTGGGTCAGCCCGCGCCAGATGCGGGCCCGCATGGTCGGGCCGGAGAGCCCCTCCACCAGCGAGGCCAGCACGGCGTTGTCGGTGCCGACCGCGATCTGGCGGTGGAACTCGATGTCGTTGGCGACCAGCGCCTCGATCGTCGGGTCGTCGCCGAGGTCGTCGAGGATGAGCTGGAGCTTGTCGATGTCGTCGTCGAGCATCCGCTCGGCGGCCAGCGCGGCCGCCGCGGGCTCCAGCACCCGGCGGACCTCGAAGAACTGCAGCACGGTGTCGTCGCGGTGGAAGTCGACGACGAAGCTGAGCGCGTCGAGCAGCAGGTTGGGTTCGAGGCTGGTGACGTAGGTGCCGTCGCCCTGGCGCACGTCGAGCACCCTGATCATGGAGAGCGCCCGCACGGCCTCGCGCAGCGAGTTGCGGGACAGACCCAGCCGTTCGGCGAGATCGGCCTCCTTGGGCAGCCGGGCGCCCGGGCCCAGCTCCCCGGACACGATCATGCCCTTGATCTTGTCGATCGCCTCGTCGGTCAGTGCCATTTCGCGCCCACCCTTCCGCGATGAAATCTACGCGGACAGGCGGTAGACGCGGCTAGCCGTGTCGCCCAGGATGGCTGCCCGTTCGGTCGCGGTCAGCCCGCCGAGCGCGGTGAGCATCGCCGACCGCACGGCGCCGTAGTCGCCGGCGAGCAGGCACACGGGCCAGTCCGAGCCGAGCATCAGGCGCTCCGCGCCGAAGAACTCGAGAGCGCTCGACGCGTACGGGCGCAGGTCGTCGACCGTCCACCGTTGCCAGTCGGCCTCGGTGACCAGCCCGGACAGCTTGGCGGCCACGTTCGGGCAGGAAGCCAGCGGCGCGATCGCCGCACGCCACTCCGCCAAACCCTCCGCGCCGGCCATGATCCGTGGCTTGCCCAGGTGGTCGAGCACGAACCGCACCGACGGCAACGCGTCCGCCGCCCGGGCCGCGGACGCCAACTGGTCGACCCGCACGACCAGGTCGAACGCCAGGCCGGCCGCCCCGATCGTGGCCAGCCCAGCGCGTACGTCCGTGCGGTCGAGGTAGTCAAGGTCCTCGCCCTGCACCTGGGCGCGGATGCCGACGAGCCGGTCGCCACCCGGAAGCGCGCGGAAACCCGCCAACGTCGACGCGAGCTCCGGAGAGGCCGGATCCGCCCAAGCGACGACGCCGGCGATCTCGGGCGTGTCGGCCGCGTGGCCCAGCAACACCGCGGCCTCGTCCGTGTCGCACCGGCCGCCTTCGACCAGCACCGAGCGCGCGACGCCGGCGGCGGCCAACTCCGCCGTGAGCATCGCGGGCGTGAAGGTGCGGTTGATCGGGGCGAGGTCGGGAGCGTCGAGCCAGGTGTAGCCGGCGTCGGCGGCCCACAGGTGATGGTGCGCGTCGACGATCACGGCACGGCACGCGGGTCGAGCAGCCCGGCGCCGACGAGCGCCGGCCACAGCTCCGGCGGGGGCGGGGTCGCGAACAGCGCGGCGTTGCGGTGCACCTGCTCCGGCGAATCCGCTCCGACGATCACCGAGCGCACGAGCGGGTGCATGCCGGCGAAGGCGAGCGCCGCGGCCGGGAGCGTGGTGCCGTGCTCGGTGCACACGTCGGCGATCGCGCCGGCCCGGGCGACCAGCGCGGCGGGCGCGGGTCCGTATTCGTAGGGGAGCCCGGCGTGCGGCCGGTCGACGGCGAGGAGGCCGCTGTTGAAGATGCCCGCGTTGTGCACGACGGTGCCCGCCGCCGCGCAGGCCGGCAGTACGGCGTCGAGCGCGGGCTGCTCCAGCAGCGTGTAACGGCCGGCCAGGACGATCTCGTCCGGCTCGCACTCGGCGACGAACCGGGCGAGCACCGCCGGGTCCATCGAGCCGATGCCGATCGCACCGACGGCGCCCTCGTCCTTGAGCTCCCGCAGAGCCGGAAAGCCCTCGGCGAGCGCCTGGTCGGGGCTGTGCTCCGGATCGTGCAGGAGCACCAGGTCGACCCGGTCGAGCCCGAGCCGCGCAAGGCTCTCGTCGAGGCACCGGCGGACACCGTCGCGGCTGAAGTCCCACACCCGGCGGTGGGTGGCCGGCACGACGAAGCCGGCGTCGTCGAGCCCGTCACCGCCGCCCGGCACCGGCTCGAGCATCCGGCCGACCTTGGTGCTGACGGTGAACTCCGCGCGCGGACGCCCGGCCAGCGCGGCACCCAGCCGCCGCTCCGAGAGCCCGAGCCCGTAGTGCGGCGCCGTGTCGAAGTAGCGGATGCCCGCATCCCAGGCGGCGTCGACGATCGAGGCCGCGCGCTCGTCGTCGATCGCGCGGAAGAGGTTGCCCAGCTGGGCACAACCCAGCGCCAGCGTGGCCGTGGTCATGAGACCGGCCGCAACCGGAGCCCGTGCATGCCACCGTCGACGTCGAGCGCCGTGCCGGTGGTGGCGCTGGCCAGCGGGCTGGCCAGGTAGCCGATCGCGGCGGCGACCTCCTCGGCCGAGACCAGTCGCCCGCTGGGCTGGCGGGCCTTGAGCGCGGCCAGTTCGGCGTCGGGATCGGCGGCCGCGGAGAGCAGCCGGCGCACCCACGGTGTGTCGGCGGTGCCCGGGTTGACGCAGTTGACCCGGATGCCCTCGCGGATGTGGTCGGCGGCCATCGCCAGCGTCAGCGAGAGCACCGCGCCCTTGCTCGCGCTGTAGAGCGCGCGGTTGGGCAGGCCGGCCGTGGCCGCGATCGAGCACGTGTTGACGATCGCGGCGTGCGCCGAGGCGCGCAGGTGCGGCAGCGCGGCCCGGCTGACCCGGACCATGCCGAGCACGTTGACGTCGAGCACCCGGTGCCACTCGTCGTCGGCGTTGTCGGCGACCGTGCCGGCCGCGCCGATGCCGGCGTTGTTGACGAGGATGTCGAGGCCGCCCAACCGCTCGACCGCGGTGGCGATGCCCGCGCGCACCGCGGCGTCGTCGCTCACGTCGGCCACCACGCCGACCATGCCGGGGTCGATGCCGTCGACCTTGAGGTCGAAGCACGCGACCTTGGCACCGCGGGCCGCCAGGAACCTGGCGGTCGCGAGGCCGATCCCCGAACCGCCGCCGGTGACCACGGCTGCCAGGCCGTCGAACTCACCCATCACTGCCTCCCGCTCCAGATCGGGCCATCAGGGTACGCGTAGTCCGAGAGCGTCTCGGGCCGCATGGTCGCGCTGAATCCGGGCCGCACCGGCGCCACGTACCGCCCGCCGCGCACCACCGCCGGGTCGACGAAGTGCTCGTGCAGGTGGTCGGCGAACTCGATGACCCGGTTCTCCATGGTCCCGGACACCGCGACGTAGTCGAACATCGACAGGTGCCGGACGAGCTCGCAGAGGCCGACGCCGCCGGCGTGCGGGCAGACCGGCACACCGAACTTGGCCGCCAGCAGCAGGATCGCGACGTTCTCGTTGACCCCGGCGACCCGCGTCGAGTCGAGCTGCAGGTAGGACAGCGCCTCCAACTGCAGCAACTGCTTGAACACCACCCGGTTCTGCACGTGCTCACCGGTGGCCACGGGCACGGGCGCGATGCCTCGGGCGATCGCCGCGTGCCCGACCACGTCGTCCGGGCTGGTCGGCTCCTCGACCCACCACGGGTTGAACTCCGCCAGCGCCGACACCCACTCGATCGCCTCGGCGACGTCCCACCGCTGGTTGGCGTCGACCGCGATCGGGAAGTCGGGACCGCAGACTTCGCGGGCGATCCGCAGCCGGCGCAGGTCGTCGGCCAGGTCCGCGCCTACCTTCAGCTTGATCTGCGTGAAGCCCGCGTCGAGCGCCTCCTGGCAGAGCCGGCGCAGCTTGGCGTCGTCGTAGCCGAGCCAGCCGGGCGTCGTCGTGTACGCCGGGAAGCCCTCGGCCAGCAGCGTCTCGATCCGCTCGGCCCGGCCCTTCTCGGCGGCGCGCAGGATCTCCAGCGCCTCGTCGCGGGTCAGCGCGTCGGTCAGGTAGCGGAAGTCGACGAGGTCGACGATCTGCTCGGGGGTGAGCTGCGCGAGCAGTTGCCAGAGCGGCAGGCCCGCCTGCTTGGCCTTGAGGTCCCAGAGCGCGTTGACCACCGCGGAGATCGCCATGTGCATGACGCCCTTCTCGGGGCCGAGCCAGCGCAGCTGCGAGTCGTGCACCAGTTCGCGCCAGAACCCGCCGAGGTCGCCGAGCACCTCGTCGACGTCACGACCGACGAGGTACGGGCGCAGGGCCGCGATCCCGGCGGTTTGGACGTCGTTGCCACGCCCGATGGTGAACGCGAAGCCGTGCCCCTCGGGCGCGTCGGCCGCTTCGGTGCGCAGCACGACGTAGGCCGCCGAGTAGTCGGGGTCGGGGTTCATCGCGTCCGAACCGTCGAGGTGCAGCGAGGTCGGGAAGCGGACGTCGTAGGTGTCCAGCGAGACGAAATGCGGCATCAAGCCATCCCATACATCGGAGGTATGAGGAGGATACCCACCGTTGTTGCACTGTGGGGAGGGCGCTGAGCTGTGATTCATCCGATGTCAGCATGGCACGTTGTCGAGCCGGCCAAGACCGGGGAGGGCACGTCGCCGCGTCCCGGCCGCCCAACCGGCGAAGTCGGCCCTGATCCCGAACAACCCGGCGAGGACCGCCTCCAACTCGTCGGCGCCGGGACGCGCGGCACCGGCCAGCAGGACCGCCGCCCGGTCCGGGCGACCCAAGCGACACAGCGCGTAGGCGATCGGTCCGGATGGTTCGTCTCCGAGGTGCCGGCGGGCGAACTCGACCAATTCCGTGCGCTGGCGGAGGTCGAGGAACTCCGGCATCTCCCGAGCCACTGCGGCGAAATCATCGGGTGTTTCGTCGGCCCCCCAATGCCCGCCGCCGGTGTACCGGCCCAGCACGCCGCGCGCCCGGTCAGCCGCGGCCAACTCGACCACGGCGGCCTCGTCCGGCTCGCCGACGCGGCGGAGCAGCGCCGCGAAAGCCCGGCTCCGACCGACCCGCGCGGCGTCGACGGCAACGGTGCCCGGCTCGGGCGGCGCGGTGGCGAGCGCGCGGAGATGATCGAGCACCGGCGCGGCGCCGGCCTTCTCGGCCAGGAGGTCGAGGTCGCCGGTGAGCACCAGATATGCCTCGACCGCGCGGAAATCGCCGGCGTCGCCGGTCAGCGCCGCGAGCAGCCGGGCCCGGGTGCGGACGGGTTCGAGCAAGGCCGCCGCGCGCGGGCCGGCGTCGCCACGGACCGCCTGCCAGGCTGCGAGGTAGTAGGTGCGGGCCAGGTCCGCGGGCGCGTCGACGAGCGCCGGGAGGTGACCGGAGAACCGGTCGTTGCCCGGCGTGAACGCGGCATCCCAGTGGTCGCGCGGACCGTCCCACTGGCCCGCGACAAGATCGATCGACGGCACGCCCTCCGGCACGAACGCGACCATAGTTATCAATACATCCGATGTCAACGCCCGCGATACACCCGACCACTCCCCGTTCTACGACGTCTCGTAGTATTACTACCGGTCGTAGTAACTGGAGGGGGCCAGTCCATGGACGCGCTCGATGTCGCCCGGTGGCAGTTCGGTGTCACCACCGTCTACCACTTCCTCTTCGTGCCGCTGACGATCGGGCTCGGTCCGCTGGTCGCCACGCTGCAGACGCTCTGGCATCGCACCGGCAACCCGCGCTACCTGCGGCTGACCCATTTCTACGGGAAGCTGTTCCTGATCAACTTCGCGATGGGCGTCGTCACCGGCATCGTCCAGGAGTTCCAGTTCGGGATGAACTGGAGCGACTACTCGCGCTTCGTCGGCGACGTGTTCGGTGCGCCGCTCGCGATGGAGGCGCTGCTCGCGTTCTTCCTCGAGTCCACCTTCCTCGGCCTGTGGATCTTCGGGTGGGAGAAGCTGCCGAAGCGGATCCACCTCGCCACCATCTGGACCGCGGCGCTGGGCAGCGTGCTGTCGATGTTCTTCATCCTGGCCGCCAACTCGTGGATGCAGAACCCGGTCGGCTTCCGGATGAACCCCGACACCGGACGCCCCGAACTGACCGACATCTGGGCCGTGCTGACCAACAAGGTCGCGGTGATCACCTTCCCGCACACCTTGGCCGCCGCCTTCCTCGTCGCGGGCGCGCTGCTGGTCGCGGTCTCGCTGTGGCACGTCACCCGCCGGCCCGACACGGACGCGGGCGAGCACCGGTTCGCGCTCAAACTGGGCGCCTGGGTCACCTTGGTGTCGAGCGCGGCGCTGGTCTTCACCGGCGACATCCAGGGCAAGATCATGACCGAGGTGCAGCCGATGAAGATGGCCGCGGCCGAGGCGCTCTACCAGTCCGAACAGCCGGCGTCGTTCTCCGTGCTGACCATCGGCACCCTCGACGGCAGCCGCGAGGTGTTCGCCCTCAAGCTGCCGTACCTGCTCTCGTTCCTGGCCACCGGCGACCCGAAGGGCGCCGTCGAGGGCATCAACGACCTGCAGGCGAGGTACGCCGCCGAGTACGGACCCGGCAGCTACTCGCCGATCGTGCCGGTGACGTACTGGAGCTTCCGGGTGATGATCACGCTCGGCCTCGCTGCCGCCGCCATCGCGCTGCTGGTGCTCTGGTCGCAGCGGCGCGGTCGCACACCGACGAACCGCTGGTTGCTCCGCGCCGGGCTGATCCTGCCGCTGCTGCCGCTCGGCGCGAGCACCGCGGGCTGGATCTTCACCGAGATGGGCCGGCAGCCCTGGATCGTCTTCGGTGAGCTGCTCACCCGCGACGGCGTCTCCCGGAGCGTCTCGCTGACCGAGGTGCTGACCTCGTTCCTCGCCTTCACGCTGATCTACGCGATCCTGGCGTTCATCGAGGGGAAGCTGCTGCTCCGGTACGCGAAGGCCGGGTTGCCGCCGCCCAAACCGGTGCCGGACAAGGCCTCGGACGACGACGTGCCCGCCCTCGCCACCGCCTACTGACCCGGGAGACCACAGTGGACCTGCCCACCTTCTGGTTCCTCGCGATCGCCTTCCTGTTCGTCGGCTACTTCGTGCTGGAGGGCTTCGACTTCGGCGTCGGCGTGCTGATGCGCACGTTCGGCCGCGACGAGGCCGAACGGCGGCTGTTGCTCAACACCATCGGGCCCGTCTGGGACGGCAACGAGGTCTGGCTGATCACCGCGGCCGGCGCGATGTTCGCCGCCTTTCCCCATTGGTACGCCAGCGTGTTCTCCGGTTTCTACCTGCCCATGCTGCTGGTGCTGCTGGCCCTGATCGTGCGCGGCGTGGGGTTCGAGTTCCGCGGCAAGCGTGACGACGCCGCCTGGCGCGGCCGCTGGGACCTGGCCATCCTTTGTGGATCCCTGCTGCCCGCCCTGCTGTGGGGCCTCATCTTCGCCAACATCGTGCGCGGTGTGCCGCTGGCCGCCGATCACGACTACGCGGGCGGGCTGGTCGACCTGCTCAACCCGTTCGCGCTGCTCGGCGCGGCCGCCTTCGGCGCGGTGTTCGTGTTGCACGGCGCGGTGTTCGTGGCGCTCAAGACGACCGGCGAGGTGCGCGACCGGGCCAACAAGCTGGCGGCCCGCTTCGGGCCGGTCGCGGTGGCGCTGCTGCTCGGCTTCCTCGCCTGGATGCTGATCGGCGTGCGCCGCGATCCGGCCGCCGTCGGGCTCGGCAGCGCGGCGGCGGTCGCGGCGATCGCCGCGCTGGGGGCCAACCGGGTGCGCCATGAAGGCTGGGCGTTCACCGGCACGGCGGCGGCGATCGGGCTCACGGTGGCCGCGCTGTTCGCCGCGCTGCACCCGGCCCTGCTGCCGTCGACAGGGGACCCCGCCGGCACGCTGACGGTCGCCAACGCCGCTGCCAGCGCGTACTCCCTGAAGATCATGACCGTGGTGGCGGGCGTGTTCCTGCCGTTGGTGTTGCTCTACCAGGGCTGGACCTACTGGGTGTTCCGCCGCCGGTTGACGGTGAACTAAGGTCCTCAGCCACCGGGATGCTGGCGCATCCCGGTGCCTTCCGGTCATCACACGATAGTGCCCCCGCCGTCCACGACGATCGTGGCGCCGGTGATGTAGCCGGCGCCCGGCGAGGCGAGGAACACGACCGTCGCCGCCAACTCCATCGGGTCGCCGGCGCGGCCGGCGGGCACCTGGGCGATCCGCTGCTCGTAGTAGCCGTCCGGGTATTGGTCGGTCATCTCCGACGGGAAGAAGCCCGGCGCGATCGCGTTGACCCTGATGCCCTTGCGGCTGGTCCACTGCGCGGCCAGGTCGCGGGTCAGCCCCAGCAGGCCGGCCTTGGCGCTGGAGTAGGCGGCCTGCGGCAGGCCGGCCGAGACGATGCCGAGCACGCTGGAGATGTTGATGATCGAGCCGCCGTCGGTCATGTGCTTCGCGGCGGCCTGCGCCATCCAGTAGGCGCCCATCAGGTTGACGTCGAGGACCTGGCGGTATTGCTCGGGCGTCTCCCGTGACGCCGGCACGGCGGTGCCGAGGCCGGCGTTGTTGACCAGGATGTCGAGGCGGCCGAAGCGCTCGACCGCGGCGGCGGCCAGCGCGCGGCAGGCGTCGGGCTCGGACACGTCGGTGGGCACCGCGTGCGCCTTGCCGCCGGCCTGCTCGACCAGCGCGACCGTCTGGGCGAGCCGGTCGGCCCGGCGCCCGGCGACCACCACGTCGGCGCCCGCCTCGGCGAGCCCGACCGCGGTGGCCAGGCCGAGCCCCGAGGACGCGCCCGTGACGATCGCGACCTTGCCGTCGAGTCGGAACTGGTCGAGGACGCCCATTGGTTTTCCCTTCGTCAGCGCGGGGTCGGCAGCACGGCGAACGTGTCGTCGCCGGCCGGCGGCTCGTCGGTCACCGTGGTGTCGTAGACCACCGCGTCGGGCGGCCCTTTGCGAGACCATTTCACCATGCGGTCGACGGCCTCGGGTGCACCCTCGAACGCCGCCTCGACGGTGCCGTCGCGCAGGTTGCGGACCCAACCGGTGACACCGGCCGCGAGCGCTTCCCGGCGGCAGGTGTCGCGGAAGAACACGCCCTGCACCCGGCCGGACACGACGACCCGACGTCTGATCATGTGCTTATTGTCGGACGGTAGGGCTAGCTTTAGCGGCCATGGACGCCGAGTCGTGGAACCGCAGATATGCCGAGAGTGAGCTCGTCTGGAGCGCCGATCCCAACCGCTTCGTCGCGGCCGAGCTGACCGACCTCCCGCCGGGCAGCGCGGTCGACCTGGCCGCCGGTGAGGGCCGCAACGCGCTCTGGCTGGCCGGCGTGGGCTGGCGGGTGACCGCCGTCGACTTCTCGGAGATAGCGCTCGACAAGGGCCGCCGGATCGCCGAGTCGCGGGGGCTCGACGTCACCTGGGTGCGGGCCGACCTGGCCGACTACCAGCCGCCGACGGCCGACCTGGTGCTGATCGCCTACCTGCACGTGCCGCCGGCGCTGTGGCAGCCGGTGTTGCGCCGGGCCGTGTCCGCGGTCGCGCCCGGCGGCACGCTGCTGCTGGTCGGGCACGACTCGACCAACCTCGCCGAGGGTTCCGGCGGCCCACAGGATCTCGAACGGCTCTGGTCGCTCGACGCCCTGGTGGCGTCGCTGGGTGACCTCGTGGTGCGGCGCGCCGAGCGGGTCCGGCGCCCGGTCGAGGGTGCGCGCGACGCGATCGACACGCTGGTCCGGGCCGAGCGGCCGGGAGCATGAGCACGACGCCGGCCTCGGTCAAACGGATCTACTACGTCCTCACGGTCGGCAACACGCTCGCCGCGTCGCTGATCTGGGGCATCAACACGATCTTCCTGCTCGACGCCGGGCTCACCAACCTCGAGGCGTTCGCGGCCAACGCGTTCTACACGGCGGGCATGGTGCTCTTCGAGGTGCCCACCGGCATCGTGGCCGACCTGCGCGGCCGGCGCGCGTCGTTCCTGCTCGGCACGCTCACGCTGGCCGTCACCACCGCGCTCTACGTGCTGCTGTGGCACACCGAGGCACCGTTCTGGCAGTGGGCGGTGGTCTCCGCGCTGCTCGGCCTCGGCTTCACGTTCTTCTCCGGCGCCACCGAGGCCTGGCTGGTCGACGCGCTGACCGCCACGGGCTTCGACGGCCAACTCGACGCGGTCTTCGCCCGTGCCCAGGTCGCCTCGGGCGCGGCGATGCTCGCGGGCTCGGCCGGCGGCGGCTACCTGGCCCAGCTCACCAACCTCGGCGTCCCGTTCGTCGTGCGGGCGGCGGTGCTCGTGGTGATGTTCGTGGTGGCCGCGATCGTGATGCGCGACCTGGGCTTCACACCCAACCGCGGCGGCCGGCCCCTGGCCGAGATCCGCCGCATCGTCGGCGACTCGGTCGACTACGGTTGGCGGGTCCCGTCGGTGCGCTACCTGATGCTGGCGGCGCCGTTCGTCGGCGGCGTCGGCGTCTACATCTTCTACGCGCTGCAGCCCTACCTGCTGGAGCTCTACGGCGACCCGCAGGCCTACGGCGTGGCGGGCCTGGTCGCGGCGCTGCTGTCGGCGGCCCAGATCGCCGGCGGCTTCGGCACGACCTGGGTGCGGGCCCGCTTCCGCCGCCGCACGTCGGCGTTGTTGTTCGCCGGGGCCTTCAGCGTGGTGGCGATTCTGCTGATCGGCCTGGTGACCAACTTCTGGGTGGTGCTCGCGCTGATCATGCTGTGGGGCCTGGTTTCGGCCGCCACGATGCCGATCCGCCAGGCGTTCATCAACGCCCTGATCCCGTCGAGCCAACGCGCCACCATCCTGTCGTTCGACTCGCTGATGAGCTCGACCGGCGGCGTGGTGGCCCAACCCGTCCTGGGCCGGGTCGCCGACGTCTGGAACTATCCGACGTCCTATGTGGTCAGCGGCGTCCTCTCCGCCTTCGCCCTGCCGTTCCTGGCCCTGTCCCGCGCCCAACGCGCCCCGGCCGACACCGCGGTGACCGCCACCGGCCCGGTGATCCCGGCCCAGCCGGCGGTGCCGGCAGACCAACTCCCGGAAAGGCTGGCCAAGTGACCGCCTGGCCCGAGATCTCGGCTCTCGTCGCCGCGGCCCCCTACCCGGTCGAGGTGCTGCCGGCCGACCTGGAGCGTTCTGCCGCGTGCCTGGCCGCCCTGGAGATCACGGAGAGGTCGTGGCTGGGCGCGGTGGTCGCCAACACCGGCGGCCTGGTCGTCGACCACGGCTGGCTCCGGGTCTTCGGCGGCGGCCACGACGCCCTGCCGGACGTCGCCGCCGGTCTGGGTCCCGGCCACCTGGCCATCGCCCATGACGTGCTGGGCGGCCAGTTCGCCGCGCGGCCCGGCGCCCGCCCGACGGTGCACTACTTCGGCCCTGACCGCCTCGCCTGGGACGACCTGGAGGTCGGCTACGGCGACTGGCTCGAGGCCATGCTGACCGGGAGCGCGACGGAGTTCTACGCCGACCTGCGCTGGCCGGGTTGGGAAGCCGAGGTGGCGGGCGTCGCGCTCGACGAGGGGATCAGCCTGTTGCCACCACCGTGGACCCGGGAGGGCAAAGACCTGGCCGCGGTCTCCCGCAAGCCGATCCCGATCGCCGAGCTGATCTCGGTCCACCACGACGTGGCCCAGCAGCTCGGATTTTGACCGTAGGCTGTGCCGATGACCGAGCCCGTTGTGCTGGCCGCCGCGGGTGCGGCGCTCGTTCTCGATGTCGCCGGTCCCGGTCTTCCGCGCGTCGTGCACTGGGGTGCCGATCCCGGCCCCCTCGACGACGACTCGCTGCGCGCGCTGGTCGTCGCGGCCGGTGGCGGTGTTCCCTCGGCCGTCGGCGGGCCGACGCAACCCGTCGGGAGCATGCCGTTGCTGCCGGCGCAGTGGGACGGCTACGCCGGCCGGCCCGGCGTCAGCGGTGACCGCGGCGGGCGGTGGCCCTATCTGCGGTTCGCGCTCGAGGGGCCCGTGCGGGTCGACGGCGGCGACCTGATCGCCGAGGCGGTCGACGAGACCGCCGGCGTCCGGGTCCGGGCCGAGCTGCACCTCGACCGACACGGCGTCCTGCGGGTCCGGCACACGCTGACCAACGTCGGCGCCGACGCCTGGACCGTCGCCGCGCTGCGCACCCTGCTGCCGATCCCCGAGCAGGCCACCGAGGTCCTCGACTTCACCGGCCGTTGGGGGCTCGAACGCGTGCCACAGCGACGACCGCTGGGCCACGGCACGCACGCCCGGGAGAGCCGGCGCGGGCGCACCGGGCACGACGCGACCCCGCTCCTGATCGTCGGTGACACCGGCTGGCGCGAAGTGTGGGGCGTCCACATCGGCTGGAGCGGCGGGCACGAGGAGTACGCCGAGCGGATCTCCGGCACCACCGCCGTGCTCGGCGGCGGTGAGCTGCTGGAGCCCGGCGAGGTCCGGCTCGAGCCGGGCGCGAGCTACACCACGCCGACCGGGTGGTTCGCCTGGTCCGGCGACGGGCTCGACGGGCTCAGCGACCGGTTCCACCGTGCGATCCGCGACCGCCCGCGCCACCCCCGCACGCCCCGGCCGCTCACGCTCAACGTCTGGGAAGCCGTCTACTTCGACCACGACCTCGGCCGGCTCACCAAGCTCGCCGACCTCGCCGCACGCGTCGGTGTCGAGCGGTTCGTGCTCGACGACGGCTGGTTCCCGGCCCGCCGCGACGACACCGCCGGCCTCGGCGACTGGACCGTCGACCCGGCGGTCTGGCCCGACGGCCTGCACCCGCTGGTCGACCACGTGCGGGGCCACGGCATGCGGTTCGGGCTGTGGTTCGAGCCCGAGATGGTCAACCCGGACTCGCGGCTCGCCCGCGACCACCCCGACTGGATCCTGGCCAGCCCCGGCCGGCTGCCGAGGCCGCACCGGCACCAGCACGTGCTCGACGTCGCCCGCCCCGAGGTCGCCGACCACCTGTTCGCGCGGATCGACGCGCTGGTCACCGAATACCGCCTCGACTACATCAAGTGGGACCACAACCGCGACCTGCTGGAGGCCGCCCGCGACGGCGCGGCCGGGGTGCACCGCCAGACCGTGGCCGTCTACGCGCTGCTCGACCGGATCAGGGACCGCCACCCCGACCTCGAGATCGAGTCGTGCGCGTCCGGCGGCGGCCGGGTCGACCTCGGCATCCTGGCCCGCACCGACCGCGTCTGGACCTCGGACTCCAACGACGCCCTCGACCGGCAGCAGATCCAGCGCTGGACCACCCTGCTGCTTCCGCCCGAGCTGATCGGCAGCCACGTCGGCCCGAGCCCGGCGCACACCACTGGCCGCAGCGCGGGCCTCGCCTTCCGCACCGCCACCGCCTTGTTCGGCCACGCCGGCATCGAGTGGGACATCAGCACCTGCACCGAGGAGGAGCTCGACCTGCTCCGCGACTGGGCGACCCTCTACAAGCGACTCCGCCCGGTGCTGCACGGTGGTCGCCCGGTGCACGGCGACGTCAGCGGCGTCGTGACCGACGACGCCGCGGTCTTCGTGCACGCACAGCTCGACAATCCGACCGAGCTGCGCCCGCGCCGGGTCAGGCTGCCGGGCCTGTCCCCGGACCGCCGCTACCGCGTCACCCGCTGCTGGGGCGAGGACGCCGACCTGCCGGACGTCACCCTGACCGGCCGCGCCCTGGCCACGGTCGGCATCCAGCTGCCCCGCCTCCGCCCCGAGCAGGCGATCGTGCTCGAGGTCCTACCCGCGTAGGAAGGCCAGGACCGCGAGCACGCGGCGGTGGTCGTCGGCGGCGGGTGGCAGGTCGAGCTTCAGCAGGATGTTGGCGATGTGCTTGGCCACCGCGGCCTCCGAGACCACCAGCGCCCGCGCGATCGCCGCGTTCGAGCGGCCCTCGGCGATCAGCGCGAGCACCTCCCGCTCCCGCGGCGTCAGCCGGGTCAGCGGGTCGCGCCGGCGGCCGAGCAGCTGGGCGACCACCTCCGGGTCGACCGCCGCGCCGCCGTCGGCGACCCGGACGAGCGCGTCCATGAACTCCTCGACCCGGCCCACGCGGTGCTTGAGCAGATAGCCGACACCGCGGCCGCCGCCGCTGTCGAGCAGTTCCGCGGCGTACGTCGGCTGCACGTACTGGCTCAACACCAACACCGGCAGGCCCGGGTACGCGGCCCGCAGCGCGACCGCCGCCCGCAACCCCTCGTCGGTGAAGCCCGGCGGCATCCGCACGTCGGTGACCACCACGTCCGGCCGCTCCCGCTCCACCGCCGCCGTCAGCGCCGCCGCGTCACCGACCGACGCGAGCACCGTGTGCCCGAACCGCGACACGATCCCGACCAGGCCCTCGCGGAGCAGCACCGCGTCCTCGGCGACGACTATGCGGAGCACGGCAGCTCCGCC
Source organism: Asanoa iriomotensis (assembly GCF_016862515.1). GTDB lineage: Bacteria > Actinomycetota > Actinomycetes > Mycobacteriales > Micromonosporaceae > Asanoa > Asanoa iriomotensis. Next base: position 35,847 of record NZ_BONC01000033.1, on the reverse strand, counting down.
CGGATCAGCGTCGGCCCGCCCGGCGGGCTCGACAGCAGCAGCCGCCCGCCGGCCACCGCGACCCGGTCCGCCAGCCCGGCCAGCCCCGTGCCGCCGGCCAGGTCCGCGCCGCCCACCCCGTCGTCGCGTACCTCCAGCACCAGGGTGTCCACGTGCAACCGGGCCCGCACCACCGCGCCCGCAGCCCGGCTGTGCTTCGCCACGTTGGTCAGCGCCTCGCTGACCACGAAGTGCGCGGTCACCTCGACCGGCTGCGGCAGCCGCCGGGGCAGCTCGACGTCGACCGCGACCGGCACCGGCGACCGGTCGGCCAGGTCGGTGACCGACGCCGGCAGGCCGCGGTCGGTGAGCACCTGCGGGTGTACGCCGCGGATCAGCTCCCGCAGCTCGTCGTGCGCCCGCTCGGCCTCGTCCTGCGCCGCCGTGAGGTGCTTCGCGGCCGGCGAGTCGTCGGCCACCTCCAGCCGGGCCAGCCCGATCGCCATGCTCAGGGCGACCAGCCGCTGCTGTGCACCGTCGTGCAGGTCCCGCTCGATCCGGCGCCGCTCGACGTCGAACGCGTCCACCAGCCGGGCCCGCGACCGGGTCACCTCGACGAGCTGGGCGCCGATCTCCGCGTCGCGCGGTGCGAGGATCGCCCGCGCCAGCGCCGCCCGGGCGCCCGCCCAGACCGTGATCGGGTACGCGGCGAACGGGAGCAGCCCGAGCCCCGCCACCGGGAACAGGATCTGCTCGGCGGGCTGTGGCGAGCCCTGGAAGAACGGCGTGACGATCAACGAGACCGGGATGCCCAGCACGAGACCGAGCATCACCGCGTCGATCCACCAGAGCGCGCCGAGCGAGACCACCGTGTAGCCCAGCTCCCGCCACGTGGCGGGCTCACGCAGCCGGTGCCGCACCCAGGCGATCCGGCCGCGCCGGTCGGGCCGGCGGTGCGGGTCGGGCAGCGGGTCGCGGTCGATCAGCCGCAGCCGCCAACGTTCGAACCGCCCGACCGCGATGCCGGAGAGCGCGACGGCCAGGAACGCCACCAGGCCGACCACCGCGAGCGCCAGCAGCGCGCCGGCCAGCAGCAGGCCGATCAGCGTGCCGGCGGTCGCCGCGCCCAGCAGGACACCGGAGAACAGATAGGCGACGGACCGCCACGGCCAGGACGACGCGAGGAACCCCAGCGGGCGTTCGCTCACGGCCTGGAAGGCGGTCCGCGCGGTCATCAGGCGACCGTACCCGGCAGCGGCGCACCCGACGGTAGCGCCAGGTATACCCCCGGTTGTCGTCTCCGCGCCCATGTGCGGGCGCCCGCCGGCCGGTTCGCTGGACGGCATGACCATGACGACAGGTACGCGGCGGGCCGAGGCGGTCCTGCTGCGGGAGGTACGCCGGACGTACGGCACCGGCGACGCGGCGGTGACCGCCCTCGCCGGGGTCTCCGTCGGCTTCCGCTCCGGCAGCTTCACCGCGGTGATGGGCCCGTCCGGCTCGGGCAAGTCGACGCTGCTGCACTGCGCCGCCGGGCTCGACCGACCGACGGCCGGCACCGTGACGATCGGCGGCACCGACCTCGGCGGGCTCTCCGAGCACCGGCTCACCACCCTGCGCCGCGATCTCGTCGGTTTCGTGTTCCAGGAGTTCAACCTCGTCTCCGCGCTGACCGCGGCGCAGAACGTGGCGCTGCCGCTCCGGCTGGCCGGCCGCCGTCCGGACCCGGCGGACGTCGCGGCGGCGGTCGCCAGCGTCGGCCTCGCCCAGCGCGGCGCGCACCGGCCGAGCGAGCTGTCCGGCGGGCAGCAGCAGCGGGTGGCGATCGCCCGCGCGCTGGTCACCCGGCCCGCGGTGGTGTTCGCCGACGAACCGACCGGCGCGCTGGACCTGCGATCGTCGCGGCACGTCCTCGGCCTGCTCCGCGCGGCCGTCCACGAGCAGGGCCAGACGGTCGTGATGGTCACCCACGACCCGCTGGCGGCCGCGTACGCCGACCGCGTGCTGTTCCTCGCCGACGGTCACCTGGTCGACGAACTGACCGGCCCGGGCACCCCGGGCGACGCCGGTTTCGCCGCCGAGGTGGCGGCCCGCATGGCCCGGCTGGAGGCGTGATGCTGGCGTGGTCGACCGTCCGCGAGCGGTGGACGGGTTTCGTCGGTTCGTTCGTCGCGCTGACCCTCGGGGTCGGCGTGCTGACCGCGTCGCTGGTCGTGTTCGTCTCGGCCCAACCGGCCGTGCCGGACCGCCTCGCCGGCGCCGCGGTCATCGTGCAGTCACCGGCCGGCGGTGCGGACGCCGAGTCGTACGTCGAGTACGTCCCCTGGTCCACCGACCGCGCCGAGGACCTGGCGGCGAAGCTGCGGGCCGTGCCCGGAGTGGCGGCCGCGGTCCCGGACCGCTCGTTCTACGCCCAGCTCGTCCGCGCCGGGCACCCGGAGAGCGACCCGTTCGGGCACGGCTGGGCGACGGCCGCCCTGGCTCCCTACCGGTTGACCGCCGGCGCGGCACCGGCGGCGGCCGGCGAGGTCGCGCTGGACGACGCCTACGGCCTGGCTCCCGGGGCCACCGCCACCGTGCTGACGGCGACCGGTCCGCGCGAGCTGCGGGTGACCGGCACGGTCGACGGCCCGGGGATCTACGTGTCGGACGCCGAAGCGGTCGCCCTGGCGCCCGGCGTACGCGCGATCGGTCTGGTCCTGTCGCCGGATGCCGCACCGGACGCCGTCGCCGCCGGCGCGCGGGCCGTGGTCGGCATCGCGGGCACGGTGGTCGCCGGCGACGCCCGCACCGCCCTGGAGCCCGAGGCGGTCACGAGGGTCCGCTGGCTGGGCACCCAACTGCTCACCGTGATGGTCGTCCTCGCGGCGTTCGCCACCGTGTTCGTGATGGCGTCGACCGCGGCCCTCAACGCCTACCAGCGCCGGCGGGAGTTGGCGCTGCTGCGGGCGATCGGCGCGACGCCGCGGCAGACCCGGCGGCTGCTGCTCGGCGAGGCGCTGGTGGTCGGCGTGGTCTCGGCGGCAGCCGGCGCCCTGCTCGGCGTGTTCGCCGCACCGCTGCTCGGCGACCTGCTGGTGCGGGCCGAGTTGGAGCCGGCCGGTTTCGTGCCGAGCCCGTCGCTGCTCGCGGTCGGTCCGGCGGTGCTCACCGGCATCGTGGTCGCCGTCGCCGGCGCCTGGGTGGCGGCTCGCCGGGCGGCCCGGGTGCGCCCGCTCGAGGCCTTGCGCGAGGCCACCGTCGACCGCCACGCGATGACGCTGACCCGCTGGGCGTGCGGCGGCCTGTTCGGCGTGGCCGGCCTGGCGCTCGCTGTGCTGACCGCGACGGGCGACGACGACTCGGCGCTGACCACGGCGATCTTCTCGGCGCTGGCGCTGATCGTGGCGTGCACGCTGCTCTCGCCCGTGCTGATCCCGCCGGTGCTGCGGGCGCTGACGTTCCCGCTGCGGCGGTCGGCGACCGGCGAGGTGGTGCGGGAGAGCGCGGGCACGGCGATCCGGCGCACGGCGGCGACCGCCGGGCCCGTCCTGCTCACGGTCGGTTTCGCCACGCTGATCCTCGGGATGGTGAAGACGATGTCGCCCGCCTTGGGCGCCGAGGACGCCCGGGCCTTCGGCGCCGACGCCGTGGTCACCGCGGAAGGGACGCCGGGACTCTCGGACGCGGCGGTCGCCGCATTGCCCGGCACCGTCCGCTCTGGACTGTCCACCCAGGTTTTCGTGGCCGGCGCACCGGTGGACGCCCTCGGCATCGCCGACAGCGTGGTGACCGCCGACCCCCGCTGGCGGGTCGGTGACACGCTGCGCGTCACCTTCGCCGACGGCGAGGTGGTGCCGCTGCGCGTCGCGGCCTCGGCCGAGCCCGGCGCGCAGCCCACACCGCTGGCGCTGCCGCGAGACCTGGTGCGGGCGCACGACCCGTCGGCGCTGACCCTGACCGCCTACGTCCGGGGCGCGCCACCCACCGCGGTGCCCGACGGCCTGGGCGTCCGTGCCCAGGACCCGCTGACCTACTCGGCCAACGACGACGAGGACGGACTGGTGTGGCTGTTCGTGCTCGTGATGGTCGGGATGTCGGTCGGCTACACGAGCATCGCGGTGGCCAACACGCTCGTGATGGCGACCGGCGACCGGCGCCGCGACTTCCGGGTGCTGCGGCTGTCCGGGGCGACCAGCCGGCAGATCCTGCGGATGGTCGGCGCGGAGACCGCGCTGGTGGTGGTCTTCGGCACCGCGGTGGGCGCCTTGGTGGCATTGCCGGCACTGCTCGGCATCCGGGCGGCGCTGGCCGAGATGACGGGCGCCGACGTGCGGTTGGTCGTGCCCTGGGCGGAGCTGTCCGTGGTGGTCGCGTTCTGCGCCGGCCTGGCCCTCGGCGCAGCGTTGCTGGCCACCCGGCGCACCTTGCACCGCGCGCAACCGCGATGATGTCGGTGGGTGACGGTGGTCTCGGCGAGGAGACCGCTGTCACCGCCGGAGGTGCGCATGCGGCGGTACGTGCTGACGCTCGGCCCCACCATCCGGCGCGGCGAGCTCGTCGGGCTGTGCGAACGGCTCGCCGCGCTGCCTTGCCCGGTGCGGGTCGTGGTCTGCGTGGCCACGATCGCCGAACCAGACCTGCTGACCGTCGAGGCTCTGGCCCGGATCTGCCTGACCGCCCGCCGCCACGGCTGCGAGGTCGCCGTCGAGGGCGCCTGCGAGCGCCTGGTCGACCTGCTAACGCTCACCGGCCTGGCCGGCGTGGTCCCGATCGACGACGGCTGAGAACCGCGTTTCGGTCAGTTCTTCGGACACTGCCCACAGGCGGGCCGCGGTCTCCGGCGTGGCGGCGCGCGGCACCCGGGCCGGCGCCGGGCCGCCGGTCAGCTCGGCGAAGCCCGCCGGGCCGTAGTAGGCCCCGCCCTCGGCCGCCGGGTCCACGGCGGCGTAGAGCGCCGGCAGGATCCCGGTGTCGATCTGCTGCCACATGCCCGGGATCCGGTACGAGAGCGAGTTGACGACGCGGGTCAGGCGTTCGCGACGGCCGCCGTGGGTCGGGCCCGTCACCTGGAGGTTCGTGACGGTCGCCCCGGGGTGGGCGGCGTTGCTGAGGATCCCCCAGCCGAACCGGCGCGAGCGGCGGTCCAACTCCTGGGCGAAGAGCAGCGTCGCCAGCTTCGACTGTGCGTAGGAGCGGCTCGGGCCGTAGGACCGCGTGCTCTGCAGGTCGGCGAAGTCGATCCGGCCGCGGCGGGCGGTGAGGCTGCTCAGCGTCGTCACCCGCGCGCCCGGGCGCAGCAGCGGCAACAGGTGGGCGGTCAACGCGAAATGGCCCAGGTAGTTGCTGCCGAACTGCAGCTCGAAGCCGTCGCGGGTGACGTCGCGGCGCGGTGGCGTCATGATGCCGGCGTTGTTGATCAGGATGTCGATCGGCCGGCCGTCGGTCCGCATCCGCTCACCCAGTGCCCGCACGGACGCGAGATCGGCCAGGTCGACGCTGGACACGCGCAGTTGGGCGGCGGGCGTGTGGCGGCGGATGCGGTTGATGGCGTCGGTGCCCTTGGTGACGTTGCGAACGGCCAGGACGACCTCGGCGCCGGCGGCCGCGAGGCGCGAGGTCAGCCCGAAGCCGATGCCGCTGTTGGCGCCCGTCACCACGGCGAGCGTGCCGGTCAGGTCGGGAACGTTGATGTCAGTCATGCCCTCGACGTTAATAGACCAGTGGTCTTTTAACAAGAGACCAGTGGGCTGCTATCGTCTGTGTCGGTGACCACGTTCCAGCGCGCCCGCCACCCCGAGCAGGTCGAGGCCCGGCGCACCGCGATCCTCGGCGCCGCCCGGGCGATGCTCGCCGAGCGCGGCGTCGCGGAGATCAGCCTGCGCGAGCTGGCCGACCGGATCGGCCTGGCCAAGTCCAACGTGCTGCGCTACTACGACTCCCGCGAGGCGATCTTCCTCGAGGTGCTCGACGAAGAATGGGTCGGTTGGCTCGACGCCGTCGAGGCCGGCCTGGCCGACGTGCCGGCCGGCGACCCCGAGGGCGTGGCGACCGTCCTCGCCGCCACGCTGGACGGCCGCGACCTGCTTTGTGAGCTGGTCGCCGCGATGTCGGCGGTGCTGGAGCGCAACATCACCATCGAGTTCGCGCGCGTCTTCAAGCGCCGGGCGATGGCCAACCACGAACGGCTCGCGGCGCTGGTGCGCGACCGGCTGCCCGCGCTCGGCCCGGCCGGGGCGGCCTTCTTCGGCGGCGCGGTCTTCGTGATCATCGCTGGCCTCTGGCCCTACGCGCACCCGACCGATGTCGTGGCGACCGTCAGCGCCGAGCTCGGTGCACCCCCGGCCCGCGAGTCGTTCCGCGCGAACCTGCGCGAAGGACTCGCCAACCAACTCGTCGGCCAGCTCGCACGCGGCGGGGCTCCCCGGCCGCCCGGAGAGCCCCGCATCGATCTGTAGGAAGGTCAGCCGCCGCTGGCCACGTCGCGCCGGCGGAAGCCGGCCAGGCCCGCGGCGGTCAGCGCAGCGGCGATCGCCACCAGCCAGACCAGTGGGGTCACCGTCAGGTCGCCGCCAGGCAGCGCCGGCAGGTGGGTGAACGGCGACAGGTCCAACGCCCACTGGCTGAGCTGGAGGATCGCGCCGAGCTGGCCGAGCAGCAGGAAGAACGCCAGCACCGCCCAACCCAGCGAGGTCAGCCGCGGCACCAGGCCGAACAGCAGCACCACGATCGCGACCGTGAACCACACGGCCGGCACCTGCACCGCCGCCGCGCCGACCACCCGGCCGATCGCACCGGCGCCCTCCCCCGATGCCGACCCGTAGCCGACGCCCAGGAACACGCCGGCCACCAGCAGCCCGAGCGCCGGTCCTAAGAACGCGAACAGCAGGTGCGAGGATGCCCAGCGCAGCCGGCCGACGGCCGCGGCGAGCAGCGGCTCCGCGCGCAGCGCGCTCTCCTCGCCGCGGGCCCGCAGCGCCGCCTGCACGCCCTGGCCGGCCGCGCCGATCCCGATGATCGCCATGCCCGTCGCGATCACCATGTCCGCGATCGAGGTGCCCGTGCCGATCCGTGCGATCGCGTCCGCCAACTCGGGGCTGTCCCTGACCGCGTCGACCGCCGCATCGGTCGCGGAGCCGAGGAAGACGCCGAGGACCGCGTACCCGACGAGCCACCCGAACAGCGTGCTGCGCTGCAGCCGCCAGGCGAGGCCCAGCGGGGAGAGCAGGGCGCGCGGCGCCCGCGCCGGTCCGGGCCGCGGCGCGATGAGACCCGCGTCGAGGTCGCGCCGAACGTTCAGCCGGTACGCGACCGCGGCGAGCACCGCCACGACGACCAGCACGACGGCGGCCAGCCACCAGCGTTCGTCGGCGAACGGCCGGATCCGCTGCAGGAAGCCGATCGGTGAGATCCACGACAGCGGCGAGTCGAGGTCGCCGCCGGCGTCGCCGAGCATCCGCAGCAGGAACGAGCCGATCAGCACGGCACCGGCGATCCAACGCGCCGTGCGGGCACTCTGGGCGACCTGCGCCAGCACCGCCGCGATCGCGCCGAAGAGCAGGCAGGCCAGGAAGTACTGCAGACCCAGCGCGAGCGAGCCGCCGCCGTCCGCGCCGGCGGCCGCGGTGCCGACCGCCGTCAGGCCGCCGACCACGACCGCGGCCACCAGCAGCACCAGCAGGGCCGAGGCCAAGCCCGCCGCCCGGCCCACCACCGTCGCGCCGAGCAGCTCGCGGCGGCCCTGCTCCTCCTCGGCGCGGGTGTGCCGGATGACGGTGAACGCGGCGAGCAGGCAGACGATCAGCAGCACGATGCTGGACCGCCAGGCGGTCAGGCCACCCAGAGTCGGCGACCAGACCGGGCCGTACACCGCGGTCAACGATGGGTTCGACATCGAGGCCGCGAACTTCGCCAGCTCCGCCGGGTCGGGATAGAGACTGGCGAAGCTGCTCGCGACCAGACCCGGGAAGAGCCCGAGCAGGATCGTCCACAACGGAAGGACCACCCGGTCACGACGCAGCGCCAGCCGGAACAGGTGCCATGTTCCGGTCATGCCGCCGCCGCCTCTTCCTTCTGGTAGTGGCGGAGGAACAGCTCCTCCAGCGTCGGCGGCTGGCTGGTCAGGCCGCGCACGCCGATCGTGGTCAGCGCGCGGAGCACCGTGTCGAGCTCGGCGTTGTCGACCTGGAACCGCACCCGGTCGCCGTCGACGACCACGTCGTGCACGCCGGCCAGCGAGGCGATCCCGTTGGGCGCGCCGGCCAGCTCCGCGTGGATCGACGTGCGGGTCAGGTGACGCAGCTCGGCGAGCGTGCCGGACTCGACGGTGCGGCCGGCCCGGATGATGCTCACCCGGTCGCAGAGCGCCTCCGCCTCGGCCAGGATGTGGCTGGACAGCAGCACGGTCCGGCCGGCGCTGCTCTCCTCGTTGACGCAGCTCTGGAACACCGACTCCATCAGCGGGTCCAGGCCGGAGGTGGGTTCGTCGAGCACGAGCAGCTCGGCGTCGGAGGCGAGGGCGGCGACCAGCGCCACCTTCTGGCGGTTGCCCTTCGAGTAGGTGCGGCCCTTCTTGCGCGGGTCCAGCTCGAAGCGCTCGATCAGCTCGTCGCGGCGCTTGGTGTCGAGCCCGCCGCGGAGCCGGCCGAGCAGGTCGACGACCTCGCCGCCGGTGAGGTTGGGCCACAGCGTGACGTCGCCGGGCACGTAGGCGAGGCGGCGGTGCAGCGACACCGCGTCGCGCCAGGGGTCTCCCCCGAACAGGGTGGCGGTGCCACTATCGGCCTTGAGGAGGCCGAGCAGCACCCGGATGGCGGTGGACTTCCCGGCGCCGTTCGGGCCCAGGAAGCCGTGCACCTCGCCGCGGCGCACCTCGAGGTCGAGTCCGTCGAGGGCGCGGGTCCGGCCGAAGCTCTTGACGAGCCCCTTGACCGAAATGACGTTCTCCATAATTTTGGAAGCTACACTTGTTTCACAAAGTTGTGAAGCTTGATGAGCGTCAAGAGGTCGTCAAGATAGATCACACCCGGCAAGATTGATCAAAGGAGGTGCGCGACATGGCTGACGAACGCGACGAGGCCGCACTTAGGCAGTACGTCGAAGACATGGCCCGGCTCTACGCCGACTGGGGTTTCCCCCGCATGGCGGCCCGCGTCCTCATGCAGCTGATGGCCTCCGACACCGGATACCTGACCGCGAAGGAGCTCAGCGACGGCCTCGAGATCAGCCCGGCCGCGGTCTCCCAAGCGGTGCGCTACCTGCAGCATCTCGGTCTGGTCGAGCGCTCCGCGGTGCCCGGGTCGCGCCGGGACCGCTACGGCCTGCCCGACGACGCCTGGTACATGGGCTCGATCATGAAGGGCACGCTGTTCACGCAGGTCGCCAAGCTGGCCGAGGGCGGCGTCGCGGCAGCCGGCGGGCGGACGACGCCGGCCGGCGAGCGGATCGCCGCGATGGGCGACTTCTACGCCTTCATCCAGAGTGAGCTAGGCGGCCTGTTGGAGCGCTATCTGAAGCACCACGAGTCGCTCAAGCAGTAGGCAGGCCGATGTAGGCCGCCTGCGCGCGCATCTGCTGCGCGAACAGCGGCCCGGGCACGTCGACGGCGTTGCGGAACTGTCCGAAGAGCTCGAAGCTCACGAAGCCGAACAGCTGCAGCCAGCTGCCCAGCGCCCGGCTCAGCGGCCCGAGCGGAGCGCTCGGCGCGACGATCGAGCCGACCCGGGCGACGTCCTCCGCCGCGTCCGCCGGTAGCTGCGCGTCGTCGCGGAGCACGCCGGCCACGCTCGCGTCCTCGATGATCCCGCCGAGCACGGTCACGGACCGAAGGGCCGAGGTGACCGTGCCGGTCGGCGCCGCGTACCCGGGCACCGGGCTGCCGTAGATCAGCGCGTACTCGTGCGGGTTGGCCAGCGCCCAGTCCCGCACCGCGTGACAGACCGCGAGGAACCGGCCGGTCAGGTCGGCCCGGTCGACCGCGCCCTCGGCCGCCTCGACGGCCCCACCCAACGCGTCGTACGCGTCGATGATCAAAGCGGTCAGCAGCTCGTCGCGGCTCGGGAAGTACCGGTAGATCGCGGACGACACCACGCCCAGGTCGCGCGCGACGGCGCGGAGCGACAGGTTGGCGCCCTCGGTCGCCAGGTGCCGCCGAGCGATCGCCTTGATCTCGTCGGTCATCTCCGCCCGCAGCCGGGCCCGCATCGAGGTCGCCTTCACGAGATCAGTGTCGCATACCGAGAGCACTGCTCTTGACAGCGGACACTGATTCGCGGAACATTGCTCTTAACAGAGAGCACTGCTCTCCAAATCGAGCTGGAGGAAGATCATGCACGTCGTCATCGGGGCCGGAGTCGTCGGCAGCACCGTGGCCAGCAAGCTCGCCGACAATGGTGAGCGGGTCAGGATGATCACCCGCAGCGGCAGCGGCCCGATCCACCCCGCCATCGAGCGGGTCGCCGCTGACGCCGCCGACGCCGCCGCACTGACCCGGCTGAGCAGCGGGGCGGTCGCGATCTACAACTGCGTCAACCCGCCCTACCACACCTGGCCGACCGACTGGCCGCCGATGGCCGCCGCGATGCTGGCCGCGGCCGAGTCCAGCGGTGCTCCGCTGGCGATCACCGGTTGCCTCTACGGCTACGGCCCGGTCGACCGCCCGATGACCGAGGACATGCCGATGGCCGCGCCGACGGTCAAGGGCAAGGTCCGGGCCAAGATGTGGGCGGACGCCGTCGCCGCCTACCGGTCGGGCCGGATCAGCGGGGTCACCGAGGTCCGCGGCTCCGACTACCTGAGCCCGCGCTACTCGGTGATCGACATGGCCATGCCCGGCCTGCGCGCCAACCGGACGATCTGGCTGCCCGGCAAGCTCGACAACCCGCACACGTTCACCTACACCGGCGACATGGCCACCGCGCTGATCACGCTCGCCCGTGACCCACGCGCCTGGGGCCGCGGCTGGCACGTCCCGTCACCGGCGCCGATGACCCTGCGCCAGGTCGTCGCCAAGCTCGCCGAGATCAGCGGCTACCCGCTGCCCCGGCTGCGCGCCTACCCGAAGGCGGCGGTCCGAGCCGCTGGGCTCTTCGACCGCCGCACCCGGGAGTTCGTCGAGATGAGCTATCAGTGGGAGCGCCCGTTCGTGCTCGACGCCACGCTGACCGCGGCGACGTTCGGGCTCTCGGCGACCGACGTGGACGAGGCGATCCGCGCCTCGATTCCTGCGGCCGCGCCGGTCGCGGCCTGACCGGCCGGGGCGGTCCGGCGGCGATGATAGGCGTACGCCGCGAGCAGCAGCGTGACGCTCCACAATGGCCAGAAGGCCATCGGCAGGACGGCGAGGTCGCCGGACGCGACGTCGCGCAGCAGGTCGGCGTCGGAGAGGAAGCTGGCGCTCGCCGCACCCACGGCGACCGCGACCGCGGCGGCCGGCACGGTCGCCAGCCGCACCGGCACCCGGCGGCCGGCCAGGCCGACCATCCAGCGCGGGAAGCGCTCGCCCCACGGCCGCAGCAAGCCGATCGTCAGCACGGTGCCGACCAGCGCGAACCCGCCCAGGCCGGTGGCCGCCAGGGCGATGTCCGGTTCGTCGAGGGTGGCCGGCTCGACACCCAGCGGGATGCCGGCCGCCCAGGCCAGCCGGGTCACCCCGTAGAAGGCGGGTACGGCCGCCGCGACGTAGGTCACCCACGGTCCCCAGCGGACCGGGCCACCGGCCGCGGCGGCCGGCGAGGTGCGCCGGTGCCAGGTCAGCAGGGCCCGGCCGAGCAACAGGCCACCGGCGATCGCGCACAGTTCGTTGGCGGTGGTCCAGTTGAAGATGACGCCGTAGTCGATGTCGTCCGGCCAACCGAACGGCGCGCCGATCAGCAGCATCGGCGTGTAGCCGGCGATGGCCAGGATGTGCGCGCCCGGCACCAGGAACACCAGCGCGGCGACCACCGTCCAGCCGATGCCGAGCACGCCGGCGCGCGCCGCGCGCGGTGGCCGGGCAGCTTGCCGGCCGGCGACGGCCAGCGCGAGGACACCCGCGCCGAGCAGCACCACGGCGAACACCGCGGCACCGACGTCGACCGGAACCGCCCGCAGCGGGTGGGTCCGGTCGTCGGGATTGTTGACACCGAACGGATAACCGTCGCCGGTCACCGCCCAGACCAGCGCCACGAGGCCGTAGGCCAGGCCCCAGGCGGCGGCCAGATATCCGGCCAGGTTGCGTGAGTTCGTCATGCCATCACGCTCCCGCCGGAGCGGCTCCCGAACCTCCCCGCGCGGGGTGGACCGCCTCCCCCGTGCAGGGGAGCTCAGCCGGTCGGTGTCACGAAGCCCGACTCGTACGCGGTGATCACCGCCTGGACGCGGTCACGGGCGCCGAGCTTGGCCAGCACGTTGCCCACGTGGGTCTTGACCGTCTCGGCGCCGACCACCAGCCGCGCGGCGATCTCCGCATTGGACAGTCCGGCCGCCATCAGTCGCAGCACCTCGGCCTCGCGCGTGGTGAGCCGGGCTGTCCGCCGGTCGGCGGTGCCGCCGCGGGCCGCGACCAGCCGGCGGATCGCGGCCGGGAACAGCAGCGAGTCGCCGCGGGCGACCAACCGGATGGCGTCGACCACCTCAGCCGGCCGCGCGCGCTTGAGCAGGAAGCCGCTGGCGCCGGCGCGCAGGGCGTCGTACACGTGGTCGTCGTTCTCGAACGTGGTCACGACGATCACCCGGGGCGGCGCGACCGCGGTCGCCAGCAGGTGCCGGGTGGCCTGGATCCCGTCCACGTCGCGCATCCGGACGTCCATCAGCACCACGTCGGGGCGATGCCGGGCGACCAGCGGCGGCACCTCGGCGCCGTCGCCCGCCTCGGCCACCACCTCGAGGTCGGCCTCGGCGTCGACGATCGCCCGCAGGCCGACGCGGACCAGCGCGTCGTCGTCGACGATCAGCACGCGTACCGTCATGACCCTCCCGTCGGCAGCCGCACCGTGACCGTGAAACGCCCGTCCTCGCGCCCGGCCGCCATCCGCCCGCCGAGCACGTCGACCCGCTCGCGCATGCCGGCCAGACCCCGCCCGGACGGGTCGGCGGGCTGCTCGCGGGTGACCGGGTTGGCCACCTCGATCCGCAGCGACCGATCCACGACCGCGATCCGCACCGTAACCGGCACCGGGCCCGCGTGCCGCACCGCGTTGGTCAACGCCTCCTGGACGATGCGGTAGCCCTCCCGGGACAGCGCCGCCGGAACGCTCGCGAGTGGCCCGTCCCGGGTCAGCGAGACCCGCAGCCCGGCGCCGGTCACGTCGGCGACGACGCGGTCGATGTCGGCCAGCGTCCGCTGCGGCGCCGGGCGTTCGGCCCGCTCGGCGTCCCGGAGCAGGCCGAGCACGTGGTCGAGGTCCTCCATCGCGGCGCGACCGGTCTCCTCGATCGCGACCAGCGCCCGCCGCACGAACTCCGGATCGCCGAGCGCGCGCTGTGCGGCCGCCGCCTGCAGCGTGGTCACGGTGAGCGCGTGGCCGACCGAGTCGTGCAGCTCGCGGGCGAGCCGGCTGCGCTCGACGAGCTGACCGGCCCGCGCCTCCAGTGCGGCGATCCGCTCGGCGGGCGACGGCCCGAGCAACGTCGGCGCGAGCTGGGCGGCGAGCGCGCCGAACCCGGCGACCGCGTAGCCGAGCAGCACCAGCAGGGCGACCCCACCGGCGGTCAGCGCGGCCGGGTTCCAGTCGGCGAAGGGCAGGCCGGCCCGGCGGATGCTGTCGCTCGCGAACAGTTGCAGCACGAAGACCAGTGCCATCGGCAGCGCGGTGAACAGGGCGAACCCGACCAGGCCGCCGAAGACGACGTGCAGGGCGTACCAGAGGGCGCCGCGCAGCGTCGTCTCCCGGTCGGCGGGGCCAGCCGGGTCGGGCAGGTCGACGCCGAGCAGCCCGCGGGCGGCGACGATCTCGACGGCCCGGGTGCCGCCGAGGAACGCGGGCGTCACGCCGATCGCGGCGCCGATCACGACGAGCACCCAGATGGCCGGCTTCGGCAGGTCGTCGGTGGTCAGCATGCTGACGAAAACGACGGTGAGCAGCGCGTAGGGCAGCGCGATCACGCCGCCGAGCAGCAGATACACGCCACGGCGGTAGGTGGAGCCCCGGAACAGCGGCCCCACGACTCTGCTCTGCACCCACATACGCACCACCCCGCTAACAGGGTGGTGCGTATGTGGCTGCAGAGCAAAGTCAGCTGAGCAACGACTGCGCCTGGTTGATCGGGATCGCGAAGCCGATGCCGATGCTGCCGCCGCCCTGGTCGGTCGAGGCGTTGGCGACGTTGATCGCGATCACCCGGCCCGCGGCGTCGACCAGCGGGCCGCCGGAGTTGCCGGCGTTGATCGGCGCGTCGGTCTGGATCAGGCCGGACAGGCCCAGGTCCTGCGCCTGCCGGTCCAGCGCCGAGACGATGCCGGACGTGACCGTGCCGGACAGGCCGAGCGGGCTGCCGAAGGCGAGCACGGTGTCGCCGACCTGGACGTTGGAGCTGTCGCCCAGCGTCGCCGGGGTCAGGCCGCTGGGGTCGACCTGCAGCAGCGCCAGGTCGTGGCTCGGGTCCGTGCGCAGGATCTGCGCCGGCAGCGAGCGCCCGTCGGAAAGCTGCACCGTCGCGCCGCCGCGAGCCTGGTCGACCACGTGGTTGTTGGTGATGATCCGACCCTGGTCGTCGACGATCACGCCGGAACCCTCGACGGTGCCCTGCGGCACCTGCACCGTGATCGTGACGACGCTCGGCGAGGTGCGGGCGGCCACCGAGGCCATCGTCGCCGACTCGGTGGAGACGTTCGTCGCGTTCGCCGTGCCGGAACTGGTGGCCGCCGCGGACTGGTCGGTGTGCGCACCGATCACGCCTCCGGCGACGCCGCCGCCGAGGGCGAGCACGAGCACGCCGGCCGCGACCGCCGCGTACCGTCCGCCGCGGCGGGGGCGCGGCGGTGGACCGGCGGGCGCGGCGCCGTAGGGGTCGTGGCTCCAGGGCGGGACCGGCCCGCTCGGGGCGGCCGCTGCCGGCTGGTGCGGCCAGGTCTGGTGGGGGTCTGTGCGGCTCAGCGAATCGGTCATGTCTTCACCGTGCCCCCGATATCTAGCCTCTACCTGGGGCTGAACTGCGACTTTCCTGGACGCGAGAGCTTGTGAATTAGGTGAGCCTAACTTAAGTTGACTCGTACCCCACGTGAGGAGGGCAACATGCGGCCGACGGCGGCAGAGGTGGCGCGCACGCTGGCGAACGGCCGGCTGGAGGGCACCGCGCACATCCGCGGCTACCCCGGCCGGGTGAAGGTGCGCCACGCGACGCCCGCCGACGGACACCCGCTGCTGCTCGTCGCTCTCGGCACCGACCTCGCGACCGCACTCACCTCGGGGGCGGCGGCGCGCAGCGGGCCCATGGTCCTGAGTGTCGACGACGTGCCGCCGACCCCGTCCTCTCCCAGCCGCGGCCGGCTCTGGCTGACCGGCGAACCGGAACCCCTCGACGGCCCGGAGGCGCGCGCCGCCGCTGACGCGTACGCCCAGGTCAGCCCGCTCGGCGACCTGCTCGACGTCGGCCGCTTCCAGATGCTGTTCCGGATCGAGACCAGCGAGGTGCGGCTGGCGAACGGCCGGGCGCTCGTCGAGCTCGACCCGGCCGAGTTCCGCGCCGCCGCGCCCGACCCGCTCGCCGCCGAGGAGGGCCGGCTGCTGCACGACCTCAACGACCACCACCTCGGCCAGCTCGCCGGTCTGGTCGAGCGGGTCAGCGGGCGGGCCGCGCCGACGGACTGCCGGGCCCTGCGGATGGACCGCTACGGGCTGGTCGTCGGCTCGGCGACCGGCGGCGGCCAGCGGCTGCGGCTGGGCTTCGAACGCCCGGTCGGCTCGGTCTGCGAGCTCAACCACCTGATGCACGCGCTGCTCGCCGCCAACGGGGTCGCCGCACACTGATCCCGCGCCGTGTTGGTCACCGGCCGGGGTGATCGCGGACAATGTGCTGATGGCAGCGACCAAGGCGTGGCGGCGCAACCTCGCCGGCAGCCTCGCGGTGGTCGCCGGCGTGCTCGCCCTCTCGCTCGGGGTGCCCGCGATCGACGGCGCGCTTTCCAACACCACGGTGTCGACCACCGCCCCGCTGGAGTTCGCCAGCAACGCCAGCGTGGTGCCGCCGCCCGACGCCTCCGTCGTCGCCGACCAGACCTCACCCAGCCAGGGGGTGGTGACGCTGGCCGTCGACGGCGTGCGCTACCGGCTGACCGCCGAGAGCTTCCCCGGCACGCTCCAGCAACTGGCCGACCGGATCCGCGCCGAGGTGCAGAACGTCGCCGGCATCCAGGCCATCTCGCCGGACCAGGCGGTCACCTCCAACAGCGGCATACCCGGGCTGCAGGCCACCTACGTCGGCGAGAACCGCACCGGCCGGTACACGGTCTACCTGCAATCCGGCACGGGCGTGACCGCGGTGGTCGACGGCAACGACGCGGGCGTCACCGCACACCGCGCCGCACTGGAGACCAGCGTCCGCACGGTCACGATCGACCAGACCGCATGAGCATCGAGCAGCCGGCGACGCCGGTCCCGGGCAGGCGGCGCGTGTTCCCGTCGTGGTCTGCCGCGGCACGGTGGCCGGCGGTCTGGTTCTTCATCGCGCTGAGCATCGCCGGCATCGTGATCCTCATCAACGCGTTCGGCCCCGCGATCGCCGACGCGCCGGGCGCGTTCGTGCTCGCCGTCGTGCTGTTCACCATCCACGGCGCGGTGTTCGTGACGATCATCCGCGCGGTCGACTGGCTCGAGCCCGAACCGCGCTGGTTGTTCGCCGCCGCGCTGATCTGGGGCGGCTTCGTGGCCAGCGCCAACGCGCTGCGGGCCAACACCGCCCTCGAGTCGATCCTGGTCAAGGTGACCTCGCTCAGCTTCGTCCGGGACTGGGCGGCGGCGATCGAGGGTCCGACCGACGAGGAGATCCTCAAGACGCTCGGCATCGTGATGATCGTGCTGCTGGCCCGCAAACAGATCAACAGCGTCCTCGACGGCGTCGTGTACGGCGCATTCGTCGGCCTGGGTTTCCAGGAGATCGAGAACATCACCTACAGCCTCAACGCCGTGGCCGCCGCCGGCACCGACAGCCTGGGCCCGGTCGTGCAGACGTTCGTGGTGCGTGGCCTGCTCGCCGGACTGTGGAGCCACACGGTCTACAGCGCGATCGCGGGCGCGGGTGTCGCGTACGCCGTGCTGCACCGGGAACGATCCTGGTTCAACCGGATCGGCGTCGCGCTCGGCGCCCTCGCCCTGGCCTGGCTGATGCACTTCCTCTGGAACTCGCCGGCCGCCGCCTCGCTGACCGACAGCGCGGGCACCTACGGCATCCTGCTGGTCCTGCTGATCAAGGGCCTGCTGATCCTCGGCACGTTCCTGATCCTGTTGCACTTCTTCCGCAAGGACGAGTACGAGGGCCTGGCCGGCCCGCTGGAGAGCCTGCACAACCCGTGGATCGCCACCCACAACGAGATCGCCGCGTTGCGCGGCTGGCGCAGTCGGGGCCGGGCCCGCTGGAACGCCTACGTCTACGGCGGGATGCGCGCCTACGGCCGGGTCCGGGCGCTCCAGCGCGCGCAGGCCGACCTCGCGGTGGACATGCGGGACAACGGCGAGGCCGGGTACGCCGCCCGCCTGCCACAGCTGCAACGCGCCCGGTACGGCGTCGCCCAGGTCGGCATCGGCGACGCCGACGCACTGCACCCGACCACGATCGCCGGCTGGATCTCGTTCGTCCTGGCCTTCGCGGTGCTGATCAACCCGATCTTCCTGATCCTCCCGCTCGGCTTCCTGGTGTGGGGCGTGGCCCGGGCCCGATCCACCCGCCAGCGGGCCGACCCGCGCCTGCGTACCGCCGCCGTCCTGGCCTTGATCTTCGCCCTCGCCTACCTGGTGAGCGCCGTCGCGCGGTACACAACCTTCGGCTGACCGGTCGTAGGCTTCTGGTCGTGGCCATCGAAGACCTGCTCAGGGAGCTCGCGCCGCAGGTGCTGGGTGCGCTGGTGCGCCGCTACGGGCACTTCGACGCGGCCGAGGACGCCGTGCAGGAGGGGCTGCTGGCGGCCGCCACCCAGTGGCCCGCCGAGGGCGTGCCGGACGACCCGCGGGCCTGGCTGATCCGGGTCTCGTCGCGCCGCCTGATCGACGCGCTGCGCAGCGAGGAGTCCCGCCGGCTCCGCGAGGAGAGCGACTTCCTGCGCGACCCCGCCGCGACCCGGGTGGCGCAGCCCGCCGACGCCGACACCCAGGCCGGCGACGACTCACTGGTCCTGCTGTTCCTCTGTTGCCACCCGGCCATCGCGGTGCCGGCCCAGGTGGCGCTCACCCTGCGTGCGGTCGGCGGCCTGACCACCGCGGAGATCGCCAGCGCGTTCTTCGTGCCCGAGCCGACCATGGGCCAGCGGATCAGTCGGGCCAAAGCCAAGATCAAGTCGTCCGGCATCGGGTTCGAGCTGCCGCCGCCGGAGTCCAGGGGCGCCCGCCTGGACGCCGTGCTCCAGGTGCTCTATCTGATCTTCAACGAGGGCTACACCAGTTCCTCGGGGCCGGAGCTGGCCCGGGTCGAGCTGTCCGCGGAGGCCATCCGGCTCGCCCGGATGCTGCACCGGCTGCTGCCCGACGACGGCGAGGCGGCGGGCCTGCTCGCACTGATGCTGCTGACCGACGCCCGCCGCCCGGCGCGCACCGGCCCCGGCGGTGAGCTGGTGCCGCTCGACGAGCAGGACCGGTCGCGCTGGGACCGGAAAGCGATCGCGGAGGGCGTCGCGCTGGTCTCCAGCGCGCTGGCCCGCACGCGGCCGGGCGCCTATCAGCTGCAGGCGGCGATCGCGGCCGTCCACGACGAGGCGCCGACCGCCGCCGACACCGACTGGCGGCAGGTGCTGGCGCTCTACGACCTGCTCGAGCGCGTGGCCGACAGCCCCATGGTGCGGCTCAACAAGGCGGTCGCCGTGGCGATGGTGTCCGGGCCGCGGGCCGGGCTCGACCTGATCGCGACGCTCGACGGCGACGAGCGGATGGCCCGGCACCACCGGCTCGCGGCTGTCCGGGCGCACCTGCTGGAGCTCGCCGGCGACGCCGGAGGCGCGGCCGCCGCCTACCGGCTGGCCGCCGAGCGCACGCTCAGCGAGCCGGAACAGCGCTACCTGCGCACGCGGGCGGACCGGCTGGCGGCAAGCACGCCATGATCCTGCACGTCGACATGGACCAGTTCGTGGCGGCTGTGGAGATCCTGCGCCGCCCCGAGCTGCGCGGCCAACCGGTGGTGGTCGGCGGAGCGGGCGACCCGACGGCGCGCCGGCAGGTGGTCTCGACCGCCTCGTACGAGGCCCGGGAGCACGGTGTCCACTCCGGAATGCCGCTGCGCCGGGCGGCCCAGCTCTGCCCGTCGGCGGTGTTCCTGCCGACCGACCCGGCCGCCTACAGCGAAGCGTCGGAGCGGGTGATGGCGGTGCTGCGCGGTTTCCCCGTCGACGTCGAGGTCTGGGGCTGGGACGAGGCGTTCGTCGGCGGCGACATCGCCGACCCGCAGGCGCTGGCGGCCGAGCTGAAGGCGGCGGTGTTCGCCGAGACCGGGCTGACCTGCGCGATCGGCATCGGCGAGAACAAGCTCCAGGCCAAGATGGCGGCCCGGTTCGCGAAGCCGGGCGGCGTGCACACGCTCACCACCGCCGAGTGGCTGCCGGTGATGGGTCCGCGGCCCGCGGCGGACCTCTGGGGCATCGGCCCGAAGACCGCCCGCAAGCTCGACGAGCTCGGCCTGCACACGATCGCGCAGCTCGCCGCCACGCCGCCGGAGGATCTGGTCGAGCGGTTCGGTCCGCGGCAGGCGGCGTGGCTGCCCGTGGCCGCGTCCGGCGGCGGTGACACCCACATCAGCACCGAGCCGTGGGTGGCCCGCTCGCGCAGCCGCGAGAACACGTACGCCGAGGATCTGTCCGATCTCGACGAGATTTCCCGCGAGGTCGCGGCGATGGCCCGCGCGCTGACCGCGGACGTGGTGGACGACGGGCGGGAGATCACGCACGTCGCGGTCAAGGTCCGCTACACCAGCTTCTTCACGCCGACCCGGGAGATGAAACTGCGCGCCGGCCCGACGACCGACCCCGAGGTGGTCGAGCTGGCGGCGCTGCACCTGCTGACGAAGTTCGAGTGGAAGCGGCCGGTGCGGCTGCTGGGTGTGCGGGTCAATCTCGCAATGCCGGACTGACCACGTCGGCCAACCGGTCGACCTGGTCGACGGTGGGCACGGTGGGGTTCAGGTAGAGCTCGGTCACGCCGGCCGCGGCGAACGCCTTGACCGCTTCGCGGATCGTTTCCGGTGTACGCAGGGCGTTGGCCGCGATCGTGTCGGCGTACTCGCCGAGCAGCGCGTAGAAGTCCTGCAGGTGGGCCAGCGACTGGAGCTCGGCGCCCGGGCCGAGGGCGTAGTGGGCGAGCACGGCGATCCGCGGCTTCCCTTCGCGGCCGGCTTCCCGCCAGGCCGCACGTACCCGCGCGACGTAGTCGATCGCCTGCTCCGGCGAGGCACCGCCGAGCGCGCCGCCCGCTCCGCGCGCGACCAACCGGCGCAGAGCGGGCTCACCCGCGCCGGCGATCAGCACGGGCACCGCGCGGCCGGCGGCGGGCGAGTGCTCGGGGTTGCCGGACCAGATCCGGTGGACCTCGTCGAGCAACGCGTCGAATTCCTGCCCCTGCCCCGCCCCGGCGCCTGGCGCGAGGCCCAGCGTGAGCCGGGCCCGCGAGATCTGGTCGACGGTGGCCGCGACCTTGGCCAGCAGCGCCGGCGGGTAGGTCGGGCCCAGGATGTCGGTGAACAGCTCGATGCGGCTGGTCACCGCCGCGGCGGCGGCCAGCGCGGTGAGCGAGTCGTGATTGGGGTAGGCCATCCGGTCGATCGTGGCGAGCCCGGCGAAGCCGTGGTGTTCGGCCCGCCGGGCCCAGTCGACGAGGACGCTGCCCGGGACGCCCGGGATCGCGTTGGGTAGGCCGATGCCGATCCTCACCGGCACCAGCCTACGCCGAATTGTCCGTTATGCGATGTGATAGGTCGGGCGGATGACCGCCCGCGCCAGGTCGTGGAACGTCAGGTTGAAGCTGACCACGGCCGGCGAGACGTCCGGCGTCACGTCGAGCTTCTCGACGTCGACCGCGTGCACCGTGAACAGGTAACGGTGCGGGAAGGGCTCGCCCGCCGGCGGGGCGGCACCGCCGTATTCCTTGGTGCCGTAGTCGTTGCGCACCGCGAACGCGCCGGCCGGCGGCTGCGCCCCCTGCGCGAGCGAGGTCGCCGAGACCGGGATGTTGACCAGCACCCAGTGCCAGAAGCCGCTGTGCGTCGGCGCGTCCGGGTCGTAGCAGGTGATCGCGAAGCTCTTGGTGCCCTCCGGGAAGCCCGACCAGGACAGCTGCGGCGACCGGCCGGCGCCGCCGACGCTCGGGTCGGCGAACGTGTCGGCCATCTGCACCCCGTCGGCGACGTCGTCGCTGGTCAGCGTGAACGACGGCTTCGGCGGCAGAAGGTCGTAGGGATCCGGCGGAACGGGTCGTTCGAGACTCATACGATCATCCTTCCTCAGCGTTTCGGCCAGCACCAGGAACCGGCGTCCACGTCACTCGCCCAGCAGGCGGGCCACCGAACGCAGGGAGATGGGCAGCCAACTCGGGCGGAAGCGGGCCTCGTACGCGGCCTCGTAGATCGCCTTGTCGAGCTCGAACGCGCCGAGCAGCGCGGGCCGGGAGCGTGGGTCCTCGCCCGCCGCGCTCGCGTAGCCGTCGCAGAACGCCCGCCGGTTGAGGTCGGCCCACTCGCGGGCGCGGTAGACCACCTGGGCGTCGTCGGGCTGGTCGACGATCAGGTGGTGCGGCGCGTACTCGAACGAACGCAGCATCCCGGCGACGTCGCGCAGCGGCGAGTCGGGCCGGCGGCGTTCCTCGACCGGCTGCCCGGGCTCGCCCTCGAAGTCGATCAGCAACCAGGTCTTGGGCGTCCGCAGCACCTGGCCGAGGTGGAGGTCGCCGTGCACCCGGTGGACGGTCATCCGCTCGCCGCCGACGGCACGGAAGGCGGCCGTGGCCGCTTCGACGTGCGGCTCCAGCGCGGGCACGAAGGCCGCCGCCCGCGCCAGCCGGGCCAGCATCCGGTCGACCGGGAAGTCGACCGTCTCGCTGCCCAGCTCCTGGGCCAGCGTGCGGTGCACGACCGCGACCGCCTCGCCCAGCCGGAAGGACTCGCCGGAGAAGTCGCCGCCCACCTCGTCGGCCGCCAGGTCCGCCTCGGCGAACAGGTCGCGCACGCTGGTCGTCGCCATGGCCCAGCCTTCGGCGGAGTTCTCCGCGTACGCGGTGAGCATGGCCAGCGAGACCGGCTCGCCCCGCTCGTCGGTGCTCTCGACGGCGCCCAGCAACTGGGCGACGTTGGGACAGCCGGCGCGGGCCAGCACCCGGTTGAGCTCGACGTCGGGGTTGATCCCGGCGACCACCCGGCGGAAGACCTTGAGGATCGCGGCCCGGTCGAAGACCACACTGGTGTTGCTCTGCTCGGTGTCGGCCACCCGGGCGGGCGCCTCCAGCGGCAGCTTTGCCTCCGGTTCGCGGCGGAACAGCAGGCGGCCGACGACCGCGTCCTGGTCGATGCACTCGAGCAGGGTGCGGGCGGCCCATTCGGCGTAGAGCGCGTCGTAGCCGGAGCGGTCGGCCTCGTGGTCGACGCCGATGTTGGCGACGCCCGAGTATTCCGGCCGCGGCTCGCCGTCCCAGGCGACGTAGAGCTGGTAGCGCTCGGTGCCGCCGTCCTCGTAGGTGACGTCGAGCAGGACGTGGTCGAGCGACTCGCGGAGGGCAGTGACCGCGACGGGCGTGACACTGTGGAGGGTCCGGCCGCGTCCGGCGTACCACCGCTGCTGCGGCAGCCAGTCGGCGTACGGCAAAGTCATGAGTCCTCCATGTTCCGTTCGGCCGCCCGGGACGGGTCGTCCTCTTCGGACGGTGGGGTGAGCTGGAACCAGTAGAAACCATGCCCGGGCAGGGTGAGCAAGTAGGGCAGCTGGCCGATCCGGGGGAACAGGACGCGACCGGTCAGCTCGATCGGCGAGTAGCCCGACCATGCCTGCAGGTTCAGCTCGATGGGTTGGGGAAAGCGGGAAAGGTTGTTGACGCAGAGCACGACGTCGTCTTCATGGTGGCGCAGGTATGCCAGTACGGCTGGGTTCGAACCACCTAGCTCCTGAAACGTGCCGACCGCGAACGAGTCGTGCCGGCGGCGCACCGACAACATCAACCGCGTCCAGTTGAGCAACGACGTCGAGCTGTCGCGCTGCGCCTCGACGTTCACAGACTGGTAACCGTAGATCGGGTCCTGGTTGACCGGCAAGTAGATCCGGCCAGGGGTCGATGTGGAGAAACCGGCGTTGCGGTCGGGGGTCCACTGCATAGGCGTGCGAACGCCGTCGCGGTCGCCTAGCCAGATGTTGTCACCCATGCCGATCTCGTCGCCATAGTAGAGCACCGGCGATCCGGGGAGTGACAGAAGTAAGGCGGTGAACAGCTCCTGCTGGTTGCGGTCGTTCTCCAGCAACGGCGCGAGCCGCCGGCGGATGCCGATGTTGGCCTTCATCCGCGGGTCCTTGGCGTACTCGGTGTACATGTAGTCGCGTTCCTCGTCGGTGACCATCTCGAGCGTGAGCTCGTCGTGGTTGCGCAGGAAGATCCCCCACTGGCAGTTGGCCGGAATGGCCGGCGTGTTGGCCAGGATCTCGGAGATGGGGAAGCGCGACTCGCGCCGGACCGCCATGAAGATGCGCGGCATCAATGGGAAATGGAAAGCCATGTGGCACTCGTCGCCGCCGGACTCGCTCTCGCCGAAGTAGGCGACCACGTCGGCGGGCCACTGGTTGGCCTCGGCCAGCAGCACCCGGCCGGGGAACTCGTCGTCGATGACCTTGCGGCAGTGCCGCAGGAACGCGTGTGTCTCCGGGAGGTTCTCGCAGTTGGTGCCCTCGGACTCGAACAGGTACGGCACGGCGTCGAGCCGGAAGCCGTCGATGCCGAGGTCGAGCCAGAACCGCAGCACGTCGAGCATCGCGTTCTGGACGGCGGGGTTGGCGTAGTTGAGGTCCGGCTGGTGCGAGAAGAACCGGTGCCAGTAGAACTGCCGGCGGACCGGGTCGAAGGTCCAGTTGGACTCCTCGGTGTCCACGAAGATGATCCGGGCGTCGGAGTACTCGGTGTCCGTGTCGCTCCAGACGTAGAAGTCGCCGTAGGGCCCGTCCGGGTCCCGCCGCGACTCCTGGAACCAGGGGTGCTGATCGGAGGTGTGGTTCATGACCAGGTCGGTGATCACCCGGATGCCCCGCTTGTGCGCGGCGTCGAGCAGGGCCACGAAGTCGTCGACGGTGCCGAACTCGGGCAGCACCTTGTAGAAGTCCCGGATGTCGTAGCCGCCGTCGCGCAGGGGCGAGTCGTAGAAGGGCGGCAGCCACAGACAGTCCACCCCCAGCCACGCCAGGTAGTCGAGCTTGTCGATCAGCCCGCGCAGGTCGCCGGAGCCGTCACTGTCGGAGTCGGCGAACGCTCGCACCAGGACCTCGTAGAAGACCGCACGCTGGAACCAGGTCTGGTCGACCGGCACGTTTCGGGCGTGGTGGAAGTCGTCAGAGTTGGGGTGCTCGACAATGCCGCGCTCGACGTGACTGCCCTCGGCCGGGTCCGGTGGCTGCACCGACACTGTTCCAGCCGTCACGTCCGTCATGCCTCCACGCTAATGCCGAATCCGATTCGCCACAGGGTGAAGACGGGCGTGTTCAGCTGCGCTAGCGAAGATCACCTGGTACGACGGCCGGTCGGCCCCGCACCAACGACTTGCGCTCCCGCAACAGCTTGCGGGTGGCGTAACGGTGGTTGCGGTCACGGGCCGAACGGGCGGCCTCGCCGAGCGTGATCGCCGCCCAGAAGGCGGTGGCGGCGGCGGGCCCGTGCCGCATGCCGTGCAGGCGGACCCGGTTGGCGACCATGATGCCCCACAGAGCCGGCACGTTGCGGGCGTCGCCACCGTTGTGCACCGCCTCGGCATCGGGCACGAAGGCCAGCCGGAAGCCGTGGTCGGCGGCGCGGAGGGCGAACTCCGTCTCCTCGCTGTAGAGGAAGAAGCTCTCGTCCCAGGGGCCGGTCGCGGTCAGGCAGGCACGGCTGAACATGGTCACCGCGCCCGTGGCCCAGTCGGCCCGGGTGTGCCGGTCGTAGCCGGCCGGGTCGGCGATCAGCTCGCCCCGGCCGAGCCGGCTGGCCCGGCGGCCGCCCAGCACCGCCTCGGCGACCGCGCGGCCGAGCGTGGGCCGCCGGCGCAGCGAGGTCTTGTAGGCGCCGTCGCGCCCGATCAGGCGGGGCACCGCGATGCCGACGCCCGGCTCGGTCAGCGCGGCCAGCAACTCCGCGGCACAGCCCGGGCGCAGGCGCGTGGTCGGGCTGAGGATCAGCACGGCGTCGGCCTCCGGGTCGACCGACGCGACCACGTTGGCGGCGGCGGCGAAGCCGCGGTTGCTGTCGAGCTGCACCAGGGTCGCGTCGGGCGCCAGGTCCTTGGCGACGATCAGGGTGTCGTCGAACGAGCCGCTGTCGACCACCACCAGCCGCCAGTCGTCCACGCCGGCCAGGCCCGCGGGCAGCGCGGCGAGCAGTGGCGGCAGGTTGGCCGCACTGCGGTAGGTGAGAACCCCCACCGTCAGACGCATCCGGGCTCCCTCGCTCGATATGCCGACTGCTGAGGCTAGCGGAGGCAGGCCAGCTTGCGTATCACTTGACAGATCCCGATCTTGCGCCCTCGACCCCGGGCATGATCAACGGATCGCGCACCCGTCGACTACTCCCCGTCGGCCCGGCAACCATCACGGTCAATGCAGGTAGTCGGATTGTCACAGGCTGAACATGGCACGTTTACCCGATGGGATATTCGAGTAACTCTCGTCACAGTCATTCATCGGGGAACCGACCTTGGGGAGGAGACGGTGACCACCGTCGCGCTCAAAGACGTGACCAAGATCTTTCCGGACGGAACGGTCGCGGTCGACAACGTCAGTCTCGACGTCAACGACGGCGAGTTCATGGTCCTGCTCGGCCCGTCGGGCTGCGGCAAGTCCACCGTGCTGCGCATGGTCGCCGGCCTAGAGGACCCGTCGGCGGGTGCGATCCTCCTCGACGGCGAGCTGGCCAACGACCTGCCACCGCGCGAGCGCCGCATCGCGATGGTGTTCCAGGACTTCGCGCTCTATCCACACATGTCCGTCGGCGAGAACATCGGCTTCCCGCTGCGGCTGTCCAAGGTCGAGCCGACCTCGCGCGGCGAGCGGGTCGCCGACGTCGCCAGCGCCCTCGGCATCGGCGACGTGCTCGGCCGCAAGCCCAACCAGCTATCCGGCGGCCAGCGCCAGCGGGTGGCGATGGGCCGCGCGATCGTCCGCCGGCCGGGCCTGTTCCTGATGGACGAGCCGCTGTCCAACCTCGACAGTGGCCTGCGGGCCGAGCTGCGCGCCGAGATCTCCGGGTTGGTCCGCGAGCTCGGCGTCAGCACCATCTACGTGACGCACGACCAGGCCGAGGCGCTGACCATGGCCGACCGGGTGGCCATCATGCGCCGCGGCGTGCTGCAGGACGTCGGCACACCCACCCAGGTCTACGGCCGCCCCGCGACCCTCTACGTCGCCGCCTTCCTGGGCAGCCCGCGGATGAACCTGCTGGAGGCGTCGGTCTACGTCCACCTGGACCGCTACGTCACCCTCAACCTCGGCGACCAGGCGCTCTACCTGCCCTGGGACGACATCCGGGCGCGGGCCGTCGCTCACTACCACGGCGAGCGCATCGTGATCGGCCTGCGCGCCGAGGCGCTGACCCCGGTCGGGCCCAACACCCCCGGTGACGTGTTGCAGGGCCGCATCCGCTACCTGGAGCACCACGGCCACGAGTCGCTGGCCTTCCTCGACATCGGCGCGACCGCGGTCGTCGTCGACGAGATGGGCCAGGCACCGGCCGAGCCGGCCGCCGAGGGCGGCGCGCTGCGCAGGTTCGGGCACGCGATGCAGCGCCTGACGGCCCGCTCCGGCGGCCCCGTGGCGACCGAGGAGCGCACCTCGCGCTCCCGCACGAGCGTGCTGAGCGACGAGGGCCGGCACCACCGGCGGCCGGCGGAGCTGGCGGTGCGGCTCGCGCCGTACCCGAACGTGCAACCCGGCACCGCGTTGTCCGTCTCTGTGCGCATGGACGCCCTGCACTTTTTCGACGATCGCGGTGACCGCATCGATGTGGGGTGGCGCTGACCAGACCGGTGGTCTAGCGTCTGTCGCCACGTGAGTCCAGAGAGGATCCGACCGTGCCGGCAAACAGCCCCGGGTTGCTGATCATCGAACGCATCCTGCGCGACCGCGACAGCATCTGGCAGCAGATCGTCGACGAACGCGACCTCAACCGCCTCACCGTCCAGATGCTGGCCAGCTCGGCGGTCGCGCTGGCCGGCTACGGCGCGGTGCTCGGCTTCTTCAACGGCCCCCTGATGGCACTCACGTCAGCGGTCAAGCTGCCGTTGCTGTTCCTGGTCACCCTGGCCATCTGCCTGCCCACGCTCTACCTGTTCAACCTGGTGTTCGGCGCCCGCCTCTCGATCAAGCAGGCGGTCTCGCTGGTGATGGTGGCCATCACCGTGACCGCGATGCTCGCGGTGGCGTTCGCGCCGATCAGCCTGTTCTTTCTGATCACCGCGCCGGACTACGGCTTCTTCAAGCTGCTCAACGTGTCGATCCTGGCCCTGTCGGCGATCGTCGGCCTGCGCTTCCTGACCGGCGGCATGCAGGTGCTGCACGCACACGGTTTGCTGAGCCCGGCCCGCGAGCCGGAGCCGGCCCTGGTCGCGGCGGCGCCCGCGACCACCGAGGCCGTGCCCGCCGCGGCCGAGAAGGTGCCCGCCACGGTCGGCGCCGCCGTCACCAACGGCGAGGTCACCGCCAGCACAGCCAACGGCGGCGGAGCCGCGCCCACGCCTGCCCTGCCCGTGCTGGTCGCCCGAAGTGGATCGCAGCAGCGGGTCTGGGACCCGGAGTCGCAGCGCTACAAGCTGGTCCGCTCCTCGGGCGGCGTAGCCGCCGAACGCCCGGCGAGCATGACGCTGCTCTACATCTGGATCCTGTTGTTCGGCTTCGTCGGCACCCAACTGGCCTGGACCCTGCGCCCGTTCTTCGGCAACCCGGACTCGCCGTTCGCCCTGTTCCGCGAAATCGAAGGCAACTTCTACGCGGAGATCCTCCGGACCATCGCGAACCTCTAGCCGGCCACCATCCTCGATGAACGCCCCGGGCGCCGGCTCATGAGCTTGCTGGCATGGTGAGCTCGTCGAGCTGGCGCAGGTCGTCGGCGTCGAGCACGATGCCGGCGGCGTCGAGGTTTTCGTCCAGGTGGGCGAGGGACGCGGTGCCCGGCGTGGGGAGGATGACCGACGCGCGATGCAGCAGCCAGGCCAGGGCGATCTGGCTGGCGGTGGCGCCGTGGCGGTGGGCGACCTCGACGATCGCACGCAGGACTCCGCCTTCGCCGCCGGTTGCGAGGAGGCCCTTGCCGAGCGGGAACCACGGCAGGAACGCGATGTTCCGCGCCTCGCACATGGCGAGCACTCGCTCCGAGTCGCGGTCGATGAGGTTGTACCGGTTCTGCACCGACGCGATCTCGGCCTCAGCGAGGCAACGCCCGAGCTCCTCGGCGGTCACCGTGTCGACTCCGATATGACGGATCTTGCCGGCCTGCTGGAGCTCGGCGAGAGCGCCGAGTTGCTCGGTCAACGGCACGTCGGGGTCGATGCGGTGGAGCTGGTACAGGTCGATCGTGTCAAGCCGGAGCCGGCGGAGGCTCGCCTCGCACTGCGCCCGCAGCTGTTCCGGGCGTCCCGCGTGATGCCACACATCGGGCCCTGTCCGCACCACCCCGCACTTGGTGGCGATGACCAGCCCGGTCGGGTACGGGTGCAGCGCGTCGGCGATCAGCTCCTCTACGACATCCGGCCCGTAGTTGTCGGCGGTGTCGACGAGCATGACCCCACGCTCGACGGCCCGGCGCAGGATGGTGGTGCTGCGCGCGGTGTCGAGTCGGGCACGCCAGTAGCCGGGGCCGGCGAGCTGGCCGGAGCCGAAGCCGAGGCGGCGCACCGGAAGGTCACCGCCGAGGTGGAACGTTTCGTTGGACATCTCGTGCTGCTCCTCGCGAGGGTGTCAGTAGCTGTGCGCGGCAGTGACTTCGGCGGAAACGGACAGCGCGTGGTCGGCCGCCCCGCCGCGCAGCAAGCGCAGGGCCAGGGTGAGTGCGTCGATCGCGGTGAAGTGGGCGAGCCGGCTCGCCACGGCCTCGAGGCCGAAGACGAGGTCCTGCCCGCCGGCGACGAGGGCGCAGGCGCTCACCTCGGTCAGCGGTGAGCGGGCGTAGCTGGTGACGGCGACGACCGTCGCGCCCCGGTCGCGGGCGCGGCGGGCGGTGTCGACGGTGGAACGGGTGGCGCCGCTGTGGCTGATGGCAAGGCATACCGCGTGCTCGGGCAGTAGGTCGGCGGCGAGTTGGGCGGTGAGCGGGTCGGGTGGCAGGTCGACCGGCAGACCCAGCGCCCGCAGCCGGTACGCCGCGTCGACGGCAGTGGCGCCCGACAGGCCGGTGCCGGCGACCAGGATCCGAGACGCGGCATCGATGCGCTCCGCGGCGGTTCGCAGCTCGCCGACGGCCAGGGTCGCGGGCACCCCGGTCAGTGCCTCTACCGCGGTGTGGATGGTCTGGGCGAGTGCGTGACCGATCACATCTTCGCTGGCGTCCGGTGGTGGCTCGACGCCGCCGGAACGGCGCCGGGCGGCATCGATCTTGACCTCCTGGTAGCCATGGAAGCCGAGCCGCTGACACGCGCGTACCACGGTCGACTGCGCGGTGCCGGCAAGCACCGCGACGTCATTGACGCTGAGGTGTACGAGCCGGGCACCCTGATCGAGCAGCACGTGGGCGACCCGCGCCTCGGCGTCGCGTAACTCCGGCAACCGGGCCCTGATCCGCGCCGCGAGCTGATCCGCGGAATTCTGTTCCACGAAACGATCATAACAGGGAACCCGTTCCACGGGAGGCGTCCGCGGCCTCACTCCAGGAAGGTCACCGTCTCGCTCGCGCGATCGGGCCGTATTTGGCCGCGGCAGCGTTGGCGGTCTGACAACGGCCGGCGTCGCGGCCGCACGCGCGGACGTCGCACATGCGGCACAGCCAGGCGCCGCCCTCCTTCTCCTGGACGATGCCGGCCATCACCCGGCCGAGCAGACCGTCCAGAGTGGATCGTTCGGCCGGCGACAGCGCGGCCAACGCGGTGTGCAGCGTCGCCGCGCGGGCCGCGGAAAGCCGCTCGGCGACCCCCCGGCCCGTCGGGGTGAGCGACACCGAGCGGGAACGCCCGTCACCGCCCGGGCCGCGGGTCACCAGACCAGCGTCGGCGAGGCGGTCGACCAGCCGCACCGCCCCGGACGGGGTCAGCCCGAGCACCCGCCGGAGCTGGTCGATCGTCGGCCGGTCGAGAAAGTGCAGCAAGGCCGACAGCGCAGCCGCGGCCGACGGGTTGGGCTCGCCGGCCGCCGCCATTGCCCCGGCCGCGCGGTCCGCCACCGCGAGGGCGAACGCGCCGAGCAGGTTGGCCTGATGGTCGAGGTTTTCGTCGGTCACGCCAGCTCGTACCGGATGGTCAATGGCATGTGCGGGTAGTCCGCGTGCGTCGAGACGCTCTCCGCCGACCCGCTGATGCCGGCCAGCTCACCCGTGCCCGAGCCGGCGACGATGGTTGTGGCGACCCGGGCGGTCGTGGCGTCGTAGGTGCCCGCGCCCTGCAGCACGAAGCTGCCCGTGCGCCCGCTCAGCGTGCCGGTGATCTCCATGATGGACACGTAGTCGCTCGTGCCGTCGGCGCGGTAGTAGAGCAGCGACTCGAACGACCCGGCGGTCAGGCCGTCGCCCGTGCCGGCGAGCGTGACCTCTGCCCTGGAGAACTTCCGGCCGTCGTCGAACTCGCGGTAGGGCTTCTCGTCCCATGAGGTGATCTCGAGCTTGGTTTCCATGATCTCGGTCATGCCCTCAACGTATGTGTGACTCAATCACATGTCAACCGGAACGGCTCCTTAGGGGTCGCCCGGAACCAGCCCCCAAACAGGCCGCCCGGCATGGACGCGGGCCAAATAGGGAGGCAGCCTACATGTAGAAGACAAACTCACTGGAGGTACGGACAGAATGCGTCGCAGAAGCCTGCTGACCGGCCTGCTCGGCGGAACGTTCCTGGTGGCCGGCGGCGCGGCGTGCGCCACGGTCGACACCGTCGGGCAGGTCGACTTCGCCCGGCCCCTGCTCATTCCGCCCCTGGCGGACTCCGGCATCGACGCCGCCGGCCGCCGCGTCTTCAACCTGCACGCCCAGCGGGGCAGCCGCGACTTCGGCATCGAGGGCACCACCCGCACGATGGGCTTCAACGGCGACTACCTGGGCCCGACCCTGCGCGCCCGGCGCGGCGAGCGGGTCCGCGTCAACGTCGTCAACAACCTCAGGCAGGAGACCAGCGTCCACTGGCACGGCATGCACCTGCCCGCGAACTGCGACGGCGGCCCCCACCAGCCGGTGCGCCCGGGCGCGACCTGGTCGCCCGCCTGGACGATCGACCAACCGGCCGCCACGCTCTGGTACCACCCGCACCCGCACGGCCACACCCGCGAACACGTCAACCAGGGGCTGGCCGGTCTGTTCATCCTGGACGACGACGAATCGGCCCAGCGCGTTCTCCCGCACGACTACGGCGTCGACGACATCCCGCTGATCGTGCAGGACAAGGCACTGCACAAGGGCGAGATCCGCGACCACGACACGGGCGACCTGCTGCTCGTCAACGGCACCTACGGCCCGTACCTCGACGTGCGCACCGATCGGGTCCGGCTGCGGCTGCTCAACGCCTCCGTGTCCCGCACGTTCGCCTTCGGCCTGGCCGACGAACGGCCGGTCCAACTCGTCGCCACCGACGGCGGCCTGCTGCCCGAGCCGGTCACCGTCACCCGGATCCGCCTCTCTCCCGGCGAGCGGGCCGAGCTGGTCGTGCCGTTCCAGGCCGGCGAGCGGGTCGTCCTGCGCAGCTTCCCGCCGGCCACCAGCGGGTCCTTCGACGGCGGGAAGGACCGGTTCGACGTGCTCGAGCTGCGGGCGGCGGCCCGGCTGCGGCACGTCGGCACCGTGCCGAAGGTCCTCGCCGACGTCCCCCGGCTCGACCCCGCCACCGCCGCGGTCAACCGCGACTTCCGGCTCAACGGCACCAACATCAACGGCGACAAGATGGATCTCGACCGGATCGACACCGTGGTCGAGAAGGGCACCACCGAGATCTGGACGGTCCGCAACACCGACGGGCAGCGCCACAACTTCCACGTGCACGATGTCCAGTTCCAGGTGCTCTCGGTCGACGGCGGCGAGCCGCCCGCGGAGCTCGGCGGCTGGAAGGACACCGTCTTCCTGCCGCCGAAGAGTGAGCTGCGGATCATCCTCAGGTTCGCGGACTACGCCGACCCGGACATGCCGTACATGTACCACTGCCACCTGCTGATGCACGAGGACAACGGCATGATGGGGCAGTTCGTGGTGGTCGAACCGGGGCAATCCGCAGGCCGCGTCGGCGGAACGGGCGGCCACCAGCACGGCTGACGAACAGGGTGATCCACGTAACATCCCCTCAGGTGGGTTCGACTAGATTTGACCCGTGCTGGGGCTACCCGATCACGTGACCGCCTGCCTGTTCGACATGGACGGGGTGCTCACGCAAACCGCGACCGTTCACAACGCGGCGTGGACCGAGACCTTCGACGAATTTCTCCGCCGGCGCAGCGAGCAGACCGGCGAGCCGTTCACGGCTTTCGACCCGCGTTCCGACTACCCGAAATACGTCGACGGCCGCACCCGGGCCGACGGCGTGCGGACGTTTCTCGCGTCCCGCGGGATCACCCTCCCCGAGGGTGATCCCGACGACCCACCCGAGGCCGAGACCGTCAACGGCATCGGCAACCGCAAGAACGCGGTGCTGGTCCGCCGGATCCGCGAGGACGGCGTCGCCGTCTACGACGGTTCGGTCGCCTATCTGCACGCCGCGCGGCAGGCCGGCCTCAAGACGGCGGTCGTGTCGGCCAGCGCCAACACGCCCGACATCCTGCGGATCACCGGGCTCGGCGAGCTGCTGCAGGCTCGGGTCGACGGCAACGTCGCGCGGGCCGAGAAGCTGCCCGGCAAGCCGAAGCCGGACACCTTCCTGCGCGGTGCCGAGCTGCTCGGCGTCGCGCCCGCGCAGGCGGCCGTCTTCGAGGACGCACTCGCCGGGGTCGAGGCCGGCCGGGCCGGCAACTTCGGCCTGGTGATCGGCGTTGACCGGGTCGGTGGCACCCATGGCGCCGACCTCAAGGCACACGGCGCCGACGTCGTCGTGCGCGACCTTTCCGAGCTGCTGGAGGGCACGGCATGATCCGCGAGCGGGCCTATCCGGTCGAGGCCTGGCACGTCCGCGAGACGAGGCTCGATCTCGACGTGCTGGCGCAGGCCGAGTCGGTCTTCGCGCTCGGCAACGGGCACATCGGGATGCGCGGCAACCTCGACGAGGGCGAGCCGCACGGGCTTCCCGGCACCTATCTCAACTCGTTCTACGAGCTGCGACCGCTGCCGTACGCCGAGGCCGGCTACGGGTTCCCGGAGTCGGGCCAGACCGTGGTCAACGTGACCAACGGCAAGCTGATCCGGCTGCTGGTCGACGACGAGCCGTTCGACGTGCGGTACGGCGAGCTCGACGCCCACTCCCGCGTGCTCGACCTGCGGGCCGGCACGCTGGACCGGGTCGTGCAGTGGCGCTCGCCGGCCGGCCGCGCGGTCAAGGTGCGCAGCACCCGGCTGGTCTCGTTCACCCAGCGGTCCATCGCCGCGATCCGGTACGAGGTCGAAGCGGTCGACGAGCCGCTGCGGCTGATCGTCCAGTCGGAGCTGGTCGCCAACGAGGAGCTGCCCGGCGTGAGCCGCGACCCCCGGGTCGCCGCCGTGCTGGAGCGGCCGCTGCAGATCGAGGAGCGGGTCGTCGACCAGACCCGCGGCCTGCTGATCCACCGCACCAAGCGGAGCGGCCTGCGGGTCGGCGCGGCGATGCAGCACGAGATCGAGGGCCCGGCCAAGACCAACATCAACACCGAGTCGCACGACGACTGGGCCCGCACGACGATCGCCTGCGTCCTCAAGCCCGGCGAGAAGCTGGTCGTGGTCAAGCTGCTCGCCTACGGCTGGTCCAGCCGGCGTTCGCTGCCCGCGATCCGCGACCAGGTCAGCGCCGCGCTGGCCGCCGCGGAGTTCTCGGGCTGGGACGGCTTGGTGCGCGAGCAGCGGGAATACCTCGACACGTTCTGGGACGCCGCCGACGTGCAGGTCGAGGGCGACTCCGAGGTGCAGCAGGCGGTCCGGTTCGGCCTGTTCCACGTGCTGCAGGCCGGCGCCCGGGCCGAGCTGCGGCCGATCGCCGCCAAGGGGCTGACCGGTCCCGGCTACGACGGCCACGTCTTCTGGGACACCGAGATGTTCGCGCTGCCCGTGCTGACGTACACCCAGCCGGTGGCGGTTGCCCATGCCCTGCGCTGGCGGCACGCGACCCTGGAGATGGCCCGCGACCGGGCCAAACAGCTCGGCCTGCGGGGCGCCGCGTTCCCGTGGCGCACGATCCGCGGCCAGGAGTGCTCCGGCTACTGGCCGGCCGGCACGGCCGGGTTCCACGTCAACGCCGGCATCGCCGACGCGGTCCGCCGCTATGTGCAGGCCACCGGGGACGTCGACTTCGAGCGCGAGATCGGCCTGGAGCTGCTCGTCGAGACGGCGCGGCTCTGGCACTCGCTCGGCCACCACGACCGGCACGGCAAGTTCCACATCGACGGGGTCACCGGCCCCGACGAATACACCGCGGTCAAGAACGACAACATCTACACCAACCTGATGGCGCAGCGGAACATGCTGCAGGCCGCGGCCTGCGTCAACCGGCACAGCGAGCGGGCCTGGCGGTTGGGCGTCGACGACGAGGAGACCGCGGCCTGGCGGGACGCGGCCGCCAACATGCACATCCCGTACGACGAAGAGCTGGGCGTGCACCCGCAGGTCGAGGGCTTCACCCGCTACCAGGAGTGGGACTTCGACAACACCCCGCCGGAGAACTACCCGCTGCTGCTCAACTACCCGTACTTCGACCTGTACCGGCGGCAGGTGGTTAAGCAGTCCGACCTGGTGCTGGCCATGCACTGGTGCGGCGACGCGTTCACCGACGAGCAGAAGCTGCGCAACTTCGACTACTACGAGCGGCGCACGGTGCGCGACTCGTCATTGTCGGCGTGCACGCAGTCGGTCGTGGCGGCCGAGGTGGGCTACCTCGAGCTGGCGCACGACTACCTCGGCGAAGCGGCGTTGATGGACCTGCACGACATCCACAACAACACCAGGGAGGGGCTGCACATCGCGGCGCTGGCCGGTGCGTGGCTCGGGCTGGTGGCCGGCTTCGGCGGCATGCGGGACCACGAGGAACAGCTGACCTTCGCGCCGCGGCTGCCGGCCCGGATCAGCCGGCTGGAGTTCGCGCTCATGTGGCGGGGCATGCGGCTGCGGGTCGACGTGCGCCAGCACGAGGCGACCTACTCGCTGCGCAACGGCGAGGCGGACGCGAGCGTGGAGCTCAACCACCACGGTGAGCAGATCACGGTGACCGCCGACAAGGAGGTCCGGGTGAAGATCCCGCCGCTCGAGCCACACCGGCGGCAGCCGCGCCAGCCGGCGG
>NZ_BONC01000032.1 GCF_016862515.1 Asanoa iriomotensis | reverse complement strand
GTGCGGATGTCGGCGATCCGGTTGCCGTCGACCTCGATCACGACCTGGACCGCGCCGTACGGGTTCTCCACCCGCGGCCCGACCACCTTGTTGGACTTCGGCGCGGCGGGCGGCGGCGGCGCGGCGGCCTGGGTGGTCCGGCCGGGCTTCGGCTTCGCCGCGGACTTGGTGGCCGACGGCTTGCCGGTGGCCGGCGCACCCGACGGCCCCGCCGACGGCGGCGCCCCGGAGGGCGTGGCGGACGGCGTGGCTCCGGCGTTGGCCGCCGCCACCGTGTCCGGTGCCGCACCGCCACCGCCTTTGGCCACGACCAGCAGAGAGGTGCCGGCGGCGAGCCCGGCTACGGCCAGCGCGGCACGGCGCACAGGAAACCCCTACAACTCGAAGGCGGCAAGATGGATCTTCTTCCGGCGTACGCCGGCCCGGCGCACCGTCTTCTGCGCCGCCTCGACGAACCCGGCCGGTCCGCACAGCCAGACGTCCCGGCGTTCCAGGTCGGGCACGAGCTGGCGCAGGCCGTTGGGGCTCATCACCTGGCGCGGGCCGGGGTCGGTGCGGGCGCCGATCACGTACCAGACGTCGAGGTCGCGGGCCCGGGCCAGCCAGTCGATCTCGCGCTGGAGCACCACGTCGGCGGGCGTGCTGGCCCGGTAGATCAGCGTCGCGCCCGGCGGCAGTTCCTCCAGCATCGCCCGGATCGGCGTGATGCCGATGCCGCCGGCGATCAGCAGCGAGCGCGGCGCGGTGCGCTGGGCGGCGGTGAACGAGCCGCGCGGCCCGATCGCCCACACCCGCGCCCCGGAGTCCAGGTCGCGCAGCTCCCGGGTGTAGGCACCGACCACCTTGACGGTCAGCCGCAGCCACCGGCCGTTCTTGGCCGCGGAGACCGAGAAGGGGTGCGACTGCCACCACAGTCCCCGAGCCAGGAAGCGGAAGCGGAACCACTGTCCACCCAGGAGCTTGAGCCGGTCGAGGTGGCGGCCGGTCAGGTAGATGGAGATGGTGTCCGGGCCCTCCGCGACCACGTCGGCCACGCGCAGCCCGTACCGCAGATTGAAGATCAACGGCGCGATCACCCGGCCGTACGCGAGGATCACGACCACACCGATGTAGGCGGCGATCCAGCCCGTGCGTACGAGACCGGGCTTGAACAGCTGTTGACCCAGCGAGAACTGGTGGCCGAAGGACAGGTAGAGCACCAGGTAGGTGGACATGTGCAGCCAGCGCCACAGCTCGTAGGGCAGCGCGTTGCGCACCGCCCGGACCGAGAAGAGCCCGACCGCCGTGAGGATGCCGGCCGACAGGAACGCCTCGAGCATGTCGGGCACGTCGACGATCAGCACACGGGCCTCGACCAGCGGGTTGTAGCCGTCGAGGCTCCCGTAGCCGACCAGGATCAACGCCATGTGTGCGAGCACCGCGACGATCAGCGCGCCGCCGATGTCCCGGTGCCAGCGGGTCATCAGCTCCTCGCCGGCCAGCCGGTCGAGCAGGCGCAGCCGGCTCATCAGCAGGATCTGCACGAGCATCACGTAGCCCGCGACCAGGCCGACGATCCGGCCCGCGGCCAGCGCGATGGCGCCTGTGTCGCCCAGCGAGCCGGCCGGCGTGGCCAGCCACCACGGCACGACGGCGAGCACCAGGCCGACCCAGAACAGCAGCACGAGGGCGCGCCGGCCGGTGGCGCCGCGGCGCGCGGGAACGTTGACCGGCGCCGGTGCGGGGCGACCGTCGGACCGGGTCGGGGGGTCCCCGGTCCGACGGCGGCCCGCTACTACGGCGCCCGTTGGGTAGTCACGCAAAGAGCTTCACCGGGGCATACTTCTGACGGGGGAAGATCTTGTCCACCTCGGCGTTGGTCAGACCGAACCGGCCCTGCGCGACGGCACCGTAGACGTTGAACATGTTGTTGTATTCGGGGACGTTGCCTCCGTCCAGCTTCTCCAGCCCGTCCCACCGGCCGAGCAGGTTGCCGGCCAGCTTCTTGCCGGAGAGCAGCGCGATGACGCCGCCGTGGCCGTGGTCGGTGCCGCTGCCGTTCTGGCTCACCCGCCGCCCGAACTCGCTGGACACCAGCACGGTCACGTCGGCCGCGGCCGGGCCCAGGTCGTCGAAGAACGCGGCCAGCGCCCGGGCCAGCTCGTTCATGTGGTCGAACACGTAGCCGCCCTGGGTGCCCTGGTTCTCGTGTGTGTCCCAGCCGCCCATGCCGACGGTCGCCACGCGCACGTTGGCGCCACCCTTGATGAGCTGCGCGAGCTGGCGGAAGGCGTTGCCGATGCCCTGGTATTCCACGCCGTCGGCCGGCTGGTAGCCGTCGGCCGCGAGCTTCTGCGCCAGGCTGAGCGCCGCGAGACCTTCCTGCACCGACTCCTGCACCGGGTGGTTGATGTCGGTGAACAGCGTCTTGATGGCCTTGGCGGTGGCCGCCTTGAACCGCTGGTCGCCGTTGAGGTTGAACGACCCGACGCTGTTCATCGCGATCGCGCCGTTGGTGCCGACCAGCGAGCGGGGCAGTGTGCTGCCGATGCCGACGCTGCGGAACGCGGTGCCCGGGCCGAGCGCGTCGACCAGGCTGTCCAGCCAGCCCCGGCCGCCGGTCTCCCCCGGCAGGCCGCCCAGGTTGCAGGCGTCCGCGGCCTGGAAGTGGCTCAGCGACAGGCGCGGGTCGGTCACCGCCGGCACGAAGCCGAGCTGCCGGGCGTCGAGGTATTTCTTGAGCGGCTCGAAAGCACCGGTGAGCCGGAAGCCGCGCTGCAGCGCGATGCCGCCGTTCTCGGGGATGAGCTGGTCCGGACGGACCTTGGCGAGCACCGGGTCGTCGGCCGGCGCCACCATGGCCAGGCCGTCGAGCCCGCCGTAGAGGAACACGTGGATCAGCGTCCCGGTCTTCGTCGCCGCGAACGACGCCCGGGTCGAGACGAACTGCGTGGTGGCCAGCGCGGTCGCGGTCGCCGCGGCGCCCGTGACGAACGTCCGCCGGGTCATCCCGCGGCCGTCCTGCTGCTGCTCCTCGAGCTCGTTGAGCTGCTGCAGCCGGTCGCGCTCGGCGGTGTTCTCGGCCTCGACGGCCATCGCCTCGGCCCGCAGCACGGCGTCGAACCGGTTGCCGCCCAGCGCCTTGAGGTCGGAGCAGTCCGGGTGGACGGGGAAAGTTGACACGCTGCTCTCCAAAGGAATCACCGGAGGTGGTGCTGCGGGGATGCGAGCAGCGCCCGCACGACGGACGTCAGCGCGCCGTTGAGCGACGCGTCGACCTTGGCGTTGGCGGCGACGCCGGCGATGCCGAGCAGCGCCGCCTTCTCCTTGGCGCTCAGCGTCTGGTGCACCAGGCGCTTGGCCAGCGCGTCGACGTAGGCGCCGGCGGTGGCCGGCGGCTTCGCGCCGGCGAACTTCTCCGGCGTCACGTACGAGAACATCCGGCGGTTGCCGTTGACGATGTCCAGCGCCTCGTTCCAGCCGTTGATCATCGTGCCGGCCGAGGTCCAGGCCAGGAAGATGTCGGGATAGCCGTTGGGCGTCGCCTGGCCGGTCGGGAACTGGCCGAGCTCGTCCATCTTGTTGCGGATCTGCCGCAGCCCCTCGGCGAACGGCGTGCGGTTGCGGTTGCCCTGCTGGAAGCCGGGGCTCGGGGTCGGCGAGACACCCAGCGTCCGGTACGTGGCCGCCAGGTACTCCATCGGCCGGCGTACCTTCTGCCCGACCGCGGCCCAGAACTCCGACGAGCGGAACAGCGTCATCAGCACCGGCTTGATCGCGCCGGCGTTCGCGGTGTACGTCTTCGCCAGCCGGTCGATCAGCGACTTCGGCGGGGTGTCGGAGACGAACCGGACGGCCAGGTTCAGCGCGATGTAGCGCGCGGTCGAGGGGTGCAGGCCCAGGAAGCGGAAGTACGCGTCGCTGGCCGCCTCGCCGCCCTCGGCGGTGCCGTTCGGGTGGCTGAACCCCATGATCTTGACCGGGCCGACGTGGTGCCGCTCCGGCTGGTAGACGTACTGGTCGTCGCGGACACCGCGGCCGGTCTGCAGCAGCGCGGCCTGCTTGACGTCCTTCTCCGTGTAGCCGCCGTCGACGCCGACCGAGTACAGCTCCAGGTTCTCCCGGGCCAGGTTCTCGTTGACGTTGTCCTTGCTCGACTGGTTCTGGTTGAGATAGATCAGCAGCGCCGGGTGCCGGTTGGCGGCGACCAGCATCTCCGGGTAGCGGCCGAGCGCGTGCTTGCGGATGACGTCGCGGTCGAAGCTCGAACGGACCATGTCGGAGCCGTCGAAGAACGGGCCGACGTGCAGGAAGTCGTTCCAGAAGTCGACCATGACCTCGAGGAGCTGCCGCTCGGAGAAGATCATGCGGCCGACCGCCCCGTCGACGACCTCCTGGTCGGCCTGGGTGCCGCGCTCGTTGAGGGCGTCGCGGTTGGCACGCACCTGCGCGATCGACATGTTCAGCGTCGTCAGCTCGCCGAGCTTGAGCTCGCCCGCGGTCGGCGCGATCTTCGCCGGGTCGAGCTGGAGCCGGATCCAGTTGTCGATGCCGAGCCGGCGGATGTCCGCGATCACCTTGGGGGTCGGGCCGAAGGTGGCGCGCCGAGCCAGGTGCAGCACCGGATCCTTGGCGAGGGCCGTCTTGACGGTGACCTTGGTGTTGGCCGCGGCCTCGCTCGGGGTCGCGTACACCCGGCCCGTGGCGGGGGCGTTGCGGCGCAGCTCGTTGCCGGCGCGGGAGCCCATGTAGGACTCGTTCTGCTCGGTGTACGTGCGTACCGTGCTCGGCTGCTGCTGCGCCGGCGAGTTGGAGATGGCGTTGTTGAGCTCCGCGGCCGTGGCGTCCACACCTCCGTCGCCGAGCAGCTTGTCGATCAGGCCACGGCCCTGGTCGGTGAAGCTGAGCGCGGCGCCGCCGCCGGCCACCGCGAGCGCGCCGCCGAGTGCCATCAGCGCCCGCCGCCGGCCCTTGTCTGTGCCGGGCTCGTCGTCGTCCTCGTCGTAGGGCTCTGGCAGGCCGGCCACCGACTCCATGCCGATGCCGCCGTCGGGGCCCACCCAGCGCGGGCCGCGCTGCTCCTGCGTCGCGTACGCGACGGGTCGCTCGCGGTACCTGTCCGTGGTGGGATGCGGCCGGCTCTCCCAGCGGCCGTCATCGCCCGGCCACTGTGGCGGCACGTTCCGGTTGGCCATGTACGCATCCCGGTTCTCGCGAGTGCGCCGCGGCCGTCCGCGGCGAGGGTCGTCACGGAAGCTAAGGCTCGCTGCCTGCCCTGCTCAAGGGCTGTTTTCCGGGGCTCGGCAGCCCGCTTAAGCCGATCACCACGACGGTCGCAACGACGGCGAAGGCAGCACGCTGCATCGATGTCTCCCGCGTGGCGGCCGGTGCGGGCGCAGCCCTAAGTAACGGGCACAGGAAAAATTAAGGACCGGCTAAGCGCGACCACGGCATGTGTCGCTGCTCCCAGATGGTGGACGTCACCTTGACGCGAGCACTCCGCCTAACCCACCCTTCCTATCAATCAAGTAGGAAAACAATGGATTGGACGGGCGATGAGACGTCTCCCCCTGCGCAGGCTCGGCACGCTGGCCACCGTCGCGATCGTGGCCACCGCGACGCTCGGGACCGCCGCCGCGTGCGGCGGTGACGACGCGTCGGGCGGCAGCGGCAGCGCTGCCGACCCGGTCACGCTGCGGCTCGGCTACTTCCCCAACATCACGCACGCGCCGGCGATCGTCGGCGTCGAGAAGGGCATCTTCGCCGACAAGCTCGGCACCGGCGTCAAGCTGGAGACCAAGACCTTCAACGCCGGTCCGGAGGCCATCGAGGCGGTCTTCTCCGGCGCGCTGGATGCCACCTACATCGGTCCTAACCCGACGGTGAACGCGCACTCGAAGTCCAAGGGCGAGGCGGTCCGGGTCGTCTCCGGTGCCGCGTCCGGCGGCGTGGCGCTCGTGGTCAAGCCGGAGATCACCTCGGCCGAGGGGCTGCGCGGCAAGAAGATCGCGACGCCGCAGCTCGGCAACACCCAGGACGTGGCGGTGCGCTACTGGCTCAAGGAGAAGGGCCTGACCACCACGAAGGAGGGCGGCGGCGACGTCGCGATCGTCCCGCAGGCCAACTCGCAGACCCTGGAGACGTTCCGCAGCGGCGCGATCGACGGCGCCTGGGTGCCGGAGCCGTTCGTCTCGCAGCTCGTCAACGCCGGCGGCAAGGTGCTGGTCGACGAGCGCGACCTGTGGCCCGACGGCAAGTTCGTGATCACCAACCTGATCGTCAGCACGAAGTTCCTGAAGGCGCACCCGGACGTCGTGCAGAAGCTGGTCGACGGCCAGGTGGCGGCCAACGACTTCATCAACAAGTCGCCCGGCGAGGCGCAGCAGGCCATCTCCGACCACATCGGCAGCCTCACCGGCAAGCCGCTCGACCTGAAGCTGATCAAGCAGGCCTGGCCGTCCCTCCAGTTCCTCGACGACCCGATCGCGTCGTCGCTGAAGACCGGGCTCGACCACGCGGTCGCGGTGGGTCTCACCGAGCCGGTCGACCTCAACGGGCTCTACGACCTGAGCTTCCTCAACAAGTCCCTGAAGTCGAGCGGCGCGTCCGAGGTCCCGCTGCCGTGAGCACCACGACGACCATCCCGGGGAGCGCGACCGCCGCGGTCGCGCTCTCCGGCGTGACCAAGGTGTACGGGCGGGGCGGGGACGCCGTCGTGGCGCTCGACCGGGTCTCGCTCGACGTGGCGCCCGGCGAGTTCGTCTGTCTCGTCGGCGCGTCCGGGTGCGGCAAGAGCACCCTGCTCAACCTCGTCGCCGGGCTCGACACGACCAGCGGCGGCGACATCCTGGTGGCCGGCGACGCCCGGCCGGGCCTGATGTTCCAGGAGCCGGCGCTGTTCCCCTGGCTGACCGTCGGCGCCAACGTCGAGGTGCCGCTCAAGCTGCGCGGCCTGCCGAGCGCCACGCGCAAGGCCCGGGTCGCCGAGCTGCTCGACACCGTGCACCTGGGCGACTTCGCGCGCCGCCGGCCGCACGAGCTCTCCGGCGGCATGCGGCAGCGGGTGGCGCTGGCCCGCACGCTCGCGCTGGACACACCGGTGCTGCTGATGGACGAGCCGTTCGGCGCGCTGGACGCGATGACCCGCGACATCCTGCACGACGAGCTGGAGCGGCTGTGGAGGGGCCGCAACGCCGCCGGCGAGCCGTTGACGGTGGTCTTCGTGACCCACAACGTGCGCGAGGCGGCCCGGCTCGCCGACCGCATCGTGCTGCTGTCGAGCCGGCCGGGCCGCGTGATCTACGAGACCCGGGTGGAGGTGACACGGCCGCGCCGGATCGACTCCCCCGAGGTGGCCGCCGTGGCCGCCGACGTCACCGACCGGCTGCGCGCGGAGGTGGGTCGGCATGGCCACTGACACGATTTCCGGGCTGGACGCGCTGGAGATCGCCAGCCAGCAGAAGGTGCCCGGCCGGGCCGCCCGGCTCTGGGCGGCCACGTGGCCCAAGCTGACCGCGCTGGCACTGGCGCTGGCGGTCTGGCAGGTCGTGGTCTGGAGCGGTTGGAAGCCGGAGTACGCCCTGCCCGCGCCGGAGACCGTCGCCCGTGACCTGTGGGACTACGCCACGAGCGGCGCCCTCTGGGACGGCCTGCTGATCACGGCCGAGCGGGCCGGCATCGGC
This sequence comes from Asanoa iriomotensis, assembly GCF_016862515.1. GTDB lineage: Bacteria > Actinomycetota > Actinomycetes > Mycobacteriales > Micromonosporaceae > Asanoa > Asanoa iriomotensis. The sequence continues at coordinate 90,433 of NZ_BONC01000032.1, read as the reverse complement.
TTCGGCGCGGCGGTCGTGGTCGGGCTGCTGCTCGGCCTGGCGGTCGCCCGGGTCAAGGTGCTCCGGGCCGCGCTCGGCTCGATGATCACCGCGCTGCAGACGATGCCGTCGATCGCCTGGTTCCCGCTGGCGATCCTGCTGTTCCAGCTCAGCGAGCAGGCCATCTTCTTCGTCGTGGTGCTCGGCGCCGCACCGTCGATCGCCAACGGCGTCATACACGGCGTCGACTACGTGCCGCCGCTGCTCGTGCGGGCCGGTCGCAACCTGGGCGCCTCCGGGCTGAGCCTGTACCGCTACGTGATCGCGCCCGCCGCGCTGCCGGCCATCGTGGCCGGGCTCAAGCAGGGGTGGGCGTTCGCGTGGCGCAGCCTGATGGCGGGCGAGCTGCTGGTCGTCATCGCGAAGACGACGTCGATCGGCGTGCAGCTCACCTACGCCCGCGAGCTGTCCGACGCGCCGCGGGTGATCAGCGTGATGATCGTGATCCTCGTCCTCGGTCTGCTGGTGGATCTCCTGTTCACCAAGGCCGACCGGGCCATCCGCCGCCGGTGGGGCCTGCTGGACCGGGGCTGACCGATGCAGGTCTCGGCACGCACCGACTACGCCCTGCGCGCGATGCTGGCGGTGGCCGACGCGCCCGGGCGGGTCACCGCCGCGGCGCTGGCCCGCGCGCAGCAGATGCCGCCCGCGTTCCTGCAGAGCATCCTGGTCGACCTGCGCCGCGCCGAACTGTTGCACGGCCGGCGCGGCGGCGAGGGCGGGTACACGCTGACCCGCCCCGCCGCCGAGATCACCGTGGGCGACGTGGTGCGCGCGGTGAACGGCGCACTGACGACCGTGCGCGGGTTGCCGACGCACTCGGCGGCGTACCCGGAAAGGGCCGCCGGGCTGCGCGACGTGTGGTTGGCCGTGCACGACCGGATCGCCGACATCGTCGACCGGACCACTCTCGCCGACCTGCTCAATCCGGCCCAGTCTCCCGAGGCGAGGGCGAGCACCGGCACAGGCCGGCGCCCACCCACACCCAAGTAATCCCCTCAGCAGTACGGCGATGCCTTGGTGTTCCAGGCCTCGGCGTCGACGCGGCCGCCGCCCCACAGGAACACCGCGTAGTAGCCGTTGCCCAGGCGGCGCAGGCCTAGCTCCTGGACCCGGTTGGGCGACTTGTAGGCGACGTGCTCGTAGCCGACGGTGTCGTAGTCGTTGACCAGGTAGTTGTCGGCCTTGCTCCAGGTGTTCGGCCCGACGACGCCGTCGGCGCTGAGCCCGTACCGCCGCTGGAAGCTCTTGGTGCCCGCCTCCGTCGCGGGCCCGAAGTCGCAGTCGATGCCGTTGTTGTCGATGAAGCCCTCGGCGGCGAGGATCGTCTGCCACAGCGCGACGGCCGTGCTGTAGCGGAAGGGACCCGTGCGGCTCAGCGTCGCCTCGTCGCCGAAGTCGTCCGTCACCGCTCCGGAGCCGGAGATGATGCCCTGTGCCGCCGACGCCCGCACGGGCGCCGGGCTCACCAGCACCGCGGCCAACACCGCGACCGCGCTCGCCCCCGCCACGAGCGCCCATCGCCGGCCGGCCCGTTCCAGAAAACTCATGAAAGTCCTTCCCTAGTGGCAAAGTGAAGGGACTATACACAGTGGTCATTGGAGCTCTCGACCGATAAAAGAGGCCTGTGCGCGGATCTCCGGGATCGCGGTCGTCTCCCACCAGCGGCCGCGGCGCAGGCTCCCGAGCACGTGGAGGCCCTCGACCGGGCGGCCGGCGCGGCCCACCGGGCGCCCGGCCGGGTCGACGTCGATGCCGAGCGCCAGCGGGTCCGCCCGGGCCAGGCCGTCGGCCACCAGCGTGCGGACCAGCGGGATGCCGGCCGCGTGGCCGGGGCCGGTGCAGTTGACGACTGCCTCGAAGATCGCCGGTGCCGCACCGCCGAGAGTGACCGCGAAGCCGCGCGGTTCGGTGTGGATCGCGCTCACCCGGGTGGCCGCCACGCGCAGCGCGCCCGACGACACGGCCATCGCGATCGCGGCCGCCACCTCGGGCGCGCACCGGTGCCGGTGCACCTCCCAGTAGCGGGCCAGATGGCGCAGGAAGCGCCGCTGCTCGTCCAGGCTCAACCCCGCCCAGAGCTGGTCGGCGCGCGGGCGCAGCGCGTCCACCGTGGAACGCCAGTCGGGGCTCGCCCGCAGCACCCGCAGCAACTCTCGCAGGCCGGTCGCGTCCACGGCCGGGGCTGGCACAGCCGGCGCGAGGGTGTGCGCCCGGGGCAGCAGGCCGTGCCGGGAGACCGCGACGATCTCGCCCGTGTGACCGCGCGCCAGCAGCGACAGCACGACGTCGACGGCGGTCAGGCCGGTGCCGAGCAGCAGCACCCGGTCGGTCGGGCGGATGCCGGCCAGCGCGCCGGCCGTCCAGGGCACCGCGACGTAGCCGGGCGCCCGGCGTACACCCACCGAAGCCGCCGCCGGGAAGACCGGCGGGGGCGGGCCGACGGCCAGCACCACCGCGGCGGCCTGCCGGGTGGTGCCGTCGCTCAGCTCGACCGCCCAACGGCCCCGACCCGCCGGCCGCACCCGCACGGCACGCCGCGCGAGGTGCGGCACCGGGCCCAGCCGGTCGGCGAGATAGGCGCCGAAGAGGCCGCGCGGGACGAACGCGTCCGGGCGACATCGGGCCCACGCGGCGAAGTCGCCGGGGTCGCGCGGGTCCACGGACATGGTCCCGGCCCGTGAGTTGAGGAGGTGGCGCGGTTCGCCGGTGGCATACGCTGAGCCCGGACCCAGCCTGGACGCGGGGTCCACGACGACCACCTCCCGTCCGTCGTGACGGGTGATGGCCAGCGCCGCCAACGCACCGGCCGGGCCTCCGCCGATGATCACGGTTGGGTCCATCGCGATCGCCGCCCCTTCAAATCCTATAGACATAGTAGGTTATCGAGGGAAACGAACAAAGGAGTGCCGCGATGCCGTTGTGGAAGCCCGACCCGACCTTCTACCCCTCGCCGCGCCAGGCGGTGACCGCGCCCGCCGAGAAGCTGGCCTACGTCGCCGCGTTCGACCGCTCCGCCGAGAAGCCCGACGCGATCGCCGTGCTCGACGTTGACGAGACCTCCACCAGCTACGGGCGGGTGGTCGGCTGGACCGACCTGCCCTACCGCGGCGACGAGTTGCACCACTTCGGCTGGAACGCGTGCAGCAGCGCGCTGTGCCCGGCCGCGCCGCACCCGCACGTCGAGCGCCGCTACCTGATCGTGCCCGGCCTGCGCTCGTCGCGGATCTACGTGCTCGACACCAAGGACGACCCGCGCGCGCCCCGGGTCATGCGCACGATCCAACCCGAGGAGCTGGCCAAGGCCGGCTACTCGCGGCCGCACACCGTGCACTGCGGCCCCGAGGGCATCTACGTGTCCAACCTGGGCGGTGCCGACGGCGCCGACGGCCCCGGCGGGATCGCGCTGCTCGACCACGACTCGTTCGACGTGCTCGGCGCGTGGGAGATCGACCGCGGGCCACAATATTTCGGGTACGACTTCTGGTGGCACCTGACCCGCGACGTGCTGGTCACCAGCGAGTGGGGCACGCCGTCGATGATCGAGGACGGGCTGGTCGGCGAGCTGCTGCTGGGCCGGAAATACGGTCACCAGATCCACTTCTGGGACCTGCGCAAGCGCCGCCACCTGCAGACCCTCGACCTCGGTGACCAGCACCAGATGGCGCTGGAGCTGCGCCCCGCGCACGACCCGACCAAGGAGTACGGCTTCGTCGGCGTGGTCGTCAGCGTCGAGGACCTCTCGGCGTCGGTCTGGCTCTGGCACCGCGACGACGGCGGCGCCTTCACGATCCGCAAGGTGATCGAGATCCCGGCCGAGCCCGCCGACGCCGCCGACCTGCCGCCGATCCTGCAGCCGTTCGGCGCGGTGCCGCCGCTGGTCACCGACATCGACCTGTCCGTCGACGACCGCTACCTCTACGTCTCGGCGTGGGGCATCGGCAAGCTGCTGCAGTACGACGTGAGCGACCCGTTCGCGCCCCGGCTCACCGGCGAGGTGCGGCTCGGCGGCATCGTCTCCCGGGCCGCCCACCCGGCCGCGCCGGAGCTCGCATTGGCCGGCGGACCGCAGATGGTCGAGGTGTCCCGCGACGGCCGCCGCGTCTACATCACCAACTCGCTCTACGGCGCCTGGGACGACCAGTTCTATCCGGACGGTGTCGGCGCCTGGGCCGCCAAGCTCGACGTCGACCTCGACAGCGGCGGCATCGCACCGGATCCGCGCTTCTTCCCGCACGGCGACGAGTTCCGCGGCCTGCGGGTCCACCAGACCCGGCTGCAGGGCGGCGACGCCTCGTCGGACTCATACTGCTTCCCGTGAGTTGGCTGGCAGTTGCGACCCTCGCCGGACTCGGCGCGTTCCACGGCCTCAACCCCGGCATGGGGTGGCTCTTCGCGGTCGCGATCGGCCTGCAGGAACGCTCCGCGCTCGCGGTGCTCCGGTCGCTGCTGCCGATCGCGGCCGGCCACGCCCTCTCGGTGTTCGCGGTGGCCGGCCTGGTCGAGGTGCTCCGCTCGGTGCTGGCGACCCGCGTGGTCGCCATCGCCGGCGGCGTGGTGATGGTCGGCTTCGGGCTCTGGAAGGCACTGTCCCGCCGGCACTTCGCCTGGGCCGGCATGCGGCTCACCCCGTGGCAGCTCACCGGGTGGTCGTTCCTGATGTCGTCGGTGCACGGCGCCGGGCTGATGCTGGTGCCGGTGCTGGTCGCCAACCCGCCGCCGGGCGTGCACCGGGACCACGCGCTGCACGCGCCGTCGGACCCGGGCGCGCTGCTCTGGCAGGGCCTCGCGGCGACCACCGTCCACACCGTCGCGATGGTCGCCGTGGCCGGCGCGGTCGGCCTGCTGGTCTACCGGGTGCTCGGGCTCGAGGTGCTGCGCCGGGCCTGGGTCAACCTCGACCTGGTCTGGGCGGTCGCGCTGATCGGCTCCGGAGCCGCCGCGGTCGTGCTTACGATCTGACGGTGACGCAGGGACACACCCACAGTGATGCGTTCGCCGCCCGGGAAGGCAAGTGGGCGCAGCTCGCCGAGGAGCGCCTGTCGCTGTTCCGCCACGACGAGGAGATCGCCCGCGGGCTCGCCTTCGGCCTGCCGGGCGCGCCGACCCTGGTCGACCGGACCATTCCCACCTTCTCGCGCGGCGAGCTGCCGCACTTCGCCGGCGAGCGCGGCACGTTCCTCAACTGCCCGTACCTGGAGGACGTCAACGACGTCGCGGACGCCGAGGTCGCGGTCTTCGGCGCTCCCCTCGACTCGGGGGCGACCTACCGACCGGGCGCGCGGTTCGGGCCGCAGGGCATCCGCCGGTCGACGAACCTGTTCGGCACCTACTGCTACGAGCTCGGCGTCGACCTGCGCGAGCAGCTCAACATGGTGGACGTCGGCGACGTGTTCACGATCCCCGGCAACCTGGAGAAGTCGTTCGACCAGATCAGCCAGGCCATGTCACACGTGTACGCGCGCGGCGTGTTCCCGGTGATCCTCGGCGGCGACCACTCCATCGGGTATCCCACGATCCGTGGCATGGCGCCGCACGTGGACGGCAACATCGGCATCATCCACTTCGACCGGCACGTCGACACCCAGGAGACCGACCTGGACGAGCGCATGCACACCACGCCGTGGTTCCATGCGACGAACATCGGCAACGCGCCCGCGACGAACCTGGTGCAGGTCGGCATCGGCGGCTGGCAGTCGCCGCGGGCGGGCGTCAAGGTCGGCCGCGAGCGGGGCACGACCGTCGTCACGGTCGGCGACGTCGAGCGGGTCGGCGTCGAGAAGGTGGCCGAGGTCGCGCTGGAGACGGCCTGGCACAACGCGAAAGCGGTCTACCTGTCGTTCGACATCGACGTGGTCGACGCCGGTTTCGTGCCGGGCACGGGCTGGCCCGAGCCGGGCGGGCTGCTGCCGCGCGAGGCGCTCAACCTCGTCCGCCTGGTCGCCGCGCCCGGGCTCGCCGGTCTCGAGGTGGTCGAGTGCGCACCGCCGTACGACTGGGCGGAGCAGACCGCCCTGCTCTCCTCCCGGGTCGTGCTCGACTCGCTCGCGGTCCTCGTGCGCGAGGGGAAGCTCGGCCGGAAAGCCGCGAACGGAGACCGCCACGCGTGGGGGCCGCGGCTCAACCCTTGAGCGAGCCCGTGCGCTTCGCGGTCGGGTCCGTGGCGACGCAGGTGACGCCGCGGTCGCCGGCGGACCAGGAGAGCTGGCTCGGCTGCAGGTAGAACAGCTCGACCTTGTCGTCGGCGACCGACGAGGGCGCGTAGGTCTCGAACCGCTGCAGGCATTCCTGCTGGGCCTGGCGGCCGAGGGCCTCCTCACCGGGGTACGGCCCGGCGGGCAACTCGACGATCGCGAACACCTCGCCCTCGTGCGGCTGCTCGCACGGCAGCACCGGCAGCCCGGCGACGTCGTCGCTCTCCTTCAGCCCGTCGACGCAGTGGCCGACCGCGAGCTTGGCCGCGGACACCTCGCCGCCGTCGGAGGAGCCGCCCGCGTTGCCGAGCGCGACCGCGGCGCCGACCACCGCCGCCACCACGATCACCACCGCGAACAGCACACCGAAGACGAGCAGGCCACGGGCCGGCGCGGGCCGGTCTTCCGACATCACGGGCGGCAAGGTAGCACCATGGACGGTGTCGGGCGAGCCTGTGACACGATCGCGGCCATGTTGCGCAGCGTCCACGACCGCGCCGAGCTTGCCGCGTTGCTCCGCAAGGACACTGCTCTGCACGCGTACGAGCTGGGCGACCTCGACGACTTCTTCTGGCCGTACACGACCTGGTACCGGCACGGCGACGCGCTCGCCCTGATTTACCACGGCCAGCCGGTGCCGACGCTGCTCGCCCTGGGCGGCCGGCTAGGCGACCTGCTCACCGGGCTCGTGCCGCTGCTGCCCCGCACGTTCTACGCCCACCTCTCCCCCGGCGCGGGTGTCGCGCTGGCGCCCGCGTACACCCGGTCGCACGACGGCGGCCCACACCACAAGATGGCCCTGGCGGGCGAGCCGCAGGGTCCGGCCGAGGGCGACCCGCTGGGCGTCGCGGACGAGCCCGAACTGACGGCCCTCTACGCGCGGGCGTACCCGGAGAACTGGTTCGACCGCCGGATGCTGGAGACGGGCCAGTACGTCGGCATCCGCCGCGCGGGCCGGCTCGTCGCGGTGGCCGGTGTGCACGTCTGGTCGCCGACCTACCGCGTGAGCGCGATCGGCAACGTCACCACCGACCCGGAACACCGCGGCCAGGGCCTGGCGCAGCGGGTCACGGCCGCGCTCTGCCACCGCCTGCGCGAGACCACCGACGTCATCACGCTGAACGTGAAGGCCGACAACGCCGCGGCCCGCGCCGCCTACGACCGGATCGGCTTCACGATCGTCGGCGACTACGAGGAGGCGACCTACGTTTCGGCCGGCACCGAAGGGTCCCGCACCTAGTTTGACGGCGTGAGAACCGCCGCCGCCATCGCCACCACCGTCTTCCTCTGGGCCTCCGCGTTCGTCGCCATCCGGCACGTCGGCGCCGACGTGCGCCCGGGTGCGCTCGCCCTCGGCCGCCTCCTCGTCGCCGCCGCCGTCCTCGGGATCCTGGTCCTCGCCCGCCGCCCGCGCTGGCCGGACCGCGGCGCCTGGTCCCGCCTGGTGCTCTGCGGCGTGGCCTGGCTCGGCGTCTACAACGTGGCCCTCAACGCCGCCGAGCGCCGGGTCGACGCCGGCACCGCCGCCATGGTGGTCAACCTCGGGCCCGTGCTGATCGCCCTGCTCGCCGGGCTCTTCCTCGGCGAGGGGTTCCCGCGCACCCTGCTGCTCGGCCTGGCGACCGCGTTCGCCGGCGCGGTGCTGATCGGCGTCGCCGCCGCCGGCGACGCGCACGCCGATCCCTGGGGCGTCGTCCTGTGTCTCGTCGCCGCCGTCGGTTATGCGGTCGGGGTCGTCGCACAGAAGCCGCTGCTGGCCGGGGCCGACCCGCTCGCCGTGACCTTCCTGGCCACGTTGGTCGGCGCCGTCGCCTGCCTGCCGTTCGCCGGGCAGCTCGTCGCGGACGTCCGCGATCCGGCCGCCGCCGGCTGGGTGGTCTACCTCGGCGTCGGCCCGACCGCCCTCGCGTTCACCACCTGGGCGTACGCCCTCGCCCGGACCGGCGCCGGAAAGCTCGGTGCCACCACGTATCTCGTACCCCCGCTGGTGGTGGTCATGGCGTGGGCCCTGCTGGACGAGGTGCCGGCGGCGCTCGCGCTCGGCGGCGGCCTGCTCTGTCTCGCCGGCGTCGCCGTGACCCGGGCGAGAAGCTTGACCCTCACGTCACGGCAGGGTGTTTCGTGGAGGGCGGAGAGGGGGTGAGCCGGATGGGCTACCCGGTGAGTCGGGTCGCGGCGTTGGCCGGAGTCACGGTGCGGACGCTGCACCACTACGACGAGATCGGGTTGTTGGTGCCCGGTGAGCGGACGGCCGCCGGTTACCGCGTCTACACCGACGGCGATCTCGAGCGGCTGCAGCAGATCCGCTACTACCGGGAGCTGGGTTTCGGCCTCGACGAGATCGCGGCCCTGCTGGCCGCCACCGACCCGCGGGAACACTTCCGCCGCCAGCATCAGCTGCTGCTGGAGCGGATCAAGAAACTGCAGGAGATGGTGACCGCCATCGAGTTCGCAATGGAGGCGCAGAAAGTGGGGGTGAACCTGACACCCGAGGAGCGGTTCGAGGTCTTCGGTGACTTCGAGCCCGAGCAGTACGAGGACGAGGCGCAGGAGCGCTGGGGCGGGACCGACGCGTACGCCGAGTCGCAGCGCCGGACCAGCCGCTACGGCAAGGCCGACTGGCTGCGGTTCAAGGCCGAGAGCGAGGACTGGGGCCGCCGGTTCGCCGCCGTGATGGACGGCGGGCAACCCGCCGACGGCGAGGCGGCGACGGAGTTGGCCGAGGAGCACCGGCAGCAGATCAGCCGGTGGTTCTACGAGTGCACGTACGAGATCCACACCGGGCTCGCCGACATGTACGTCGAGGATCCGCGGTTCACGGCGTACTACGAGAAGATCAAGCCAGGGATGGCACGGTTCCTCAACGAGGCGATCCACGCCAACGCGGTGGCAAGGTCATAACCTTGGCCACATGAGTGGTCGCGCGGTCGAAGCGCTCGAAAACGCCGGAGTGGCGCACCGGGTCGTCAACCACGGCCCGGTGCGCAGCCTTTCCGAGGCTGCCGCCGCCCGCGGTGTCGAGATCCCCGACGTGGTGAAGACGATCGTGGTGCGCCGCGGCGAGGGCGACTACGTGTTCGTCCTGGTGCCCGGTGACCGGGTGATCTCCTGGCCCAAGCTGCGCACCCTGCTCGGGGTGAGCCGGCTCTCGATGCCCGACGCGGCGACCGCGTTCGACGCGACCGGCTACGAGCGCGGCACGATCACCCCGTTCGGGTCGCTGGTCCCCTGGCCCGTGATCGCCGACGAGCGGATGGCCGGCCGGGAGATCACGCTCGGCGCGGGCGAGCACGGCGTCGCGGTCGCGGTCGACGCCGACACGGCGGTGCGCGCGCTGGGCGCGACCGTCGCGGACGTGTCGGATCCCGACCAAAGCGAGTCATAACCAGCCGTTAATGGCGTGTTCGGGCGGAAGCGATAGGTTCGAAGAGGCGTCCGTCCCACATCGGCGTGCGCCGCTCCGCGTGAGGCCAATGGGCCGGTAGCGTTTTGCGCGGCGAGACCGACGACCACGAGGGGCACGCATGACAGGCGACCTTGGCCCGGGCAACGAGATCCGGATCAACGGTGACGGCGGCGACGACCGCAAGGCGCCGCCCGGTGTCGTGGTGATCTTCGGGGCTTCCGGCGACCTCACCGAGCGCAAGCTCATGCCGGCGCTGGCCCGGTTGGCGCAATACAAGCGCCTCCCCGACGAGTTCCGCCTCGTCGGCGTCGCCCGCAGCCACCTGTCCGACGAGGAGTTCCGCCGGCGCTTCCCCGCCGGGCCGGCCGCAGAGGCGCCGGGCCTGGTCGAGAACATGCGCTACCTCAGCGGCGACTACGACGACCCGGACACCTTCCACCGGCTCCGCGACCTGCTGGACAGCTTCGACCGCGACGCGGGCACCGCCGGCAACCGGCTGTTCTACCTGGCGACCCCGCCGCAGGCGTTCGTGCCCATCATCGAGAACCTGGCGGCGGCCGGCCTCAACGAGCCCGGCTCGCCGACCGGGTCGGCCCGGCTGGTGATCGAGAAGCCGTACGGGCACGACGAGGCCAGCGCCCGCGACCTCGACCAGCGCATCCACGCCGGTTTCGAGGAGGACCAGGTCTTCCGGATCGACCACTACCTCGGCAAGGACACCGTGCAGAACGTGATGGCGCTGCGCTTCGCCAACACGATCTTCCAGCCCATCTGGAACCGCACGTGGATCGACCAGGTGCAGATCACGGTCGCCGAGACGCTGGGCGTCGGCACCCGCGGCGGCTTCTACGAGCACGCCGGCGCGATGCGCGACATCGTGCAGAACCACGTGCTCCAGGTGCTCGCGCTGGCCCTGATGGAGCCGCCGGCGTCGTTCGCGCCGGAGGCCCTGCGCAACGAGAAGGTCAAGCTGCTGCAGTCGATCCGGCACCCGGCCGACGGCGACATCGACCGGATCGCGGTCCGCGGGCAATACACAAGGGGCGGCACCAGCGGCGACCTGATGCCCGGCTACCGCGACGAGCAGGGCGTCGACCCGCTGTCCCGCACCGAGACGTACGCGGCCATGCGGCTCGACGTCGACAACTGGCGCTGGGCCGGCGTCCCGTTCTACGTCCGCACCGGCAAGCGGCTGCCGCGCCGGGTGACCGAGGTCGTGCTCCAGTTCACCCGGCCGCCGCACCTGCCGATCAGCGCCGCACAGGTCACCGGCCTGCAGCCCGACGCGCTGATCCTGCGCATCCAGCCCGACGAGGGCATCACGCTGCGGTTCGGCGCGAAGGTGCCCGGTCACTCGTTCCGGGTGCGCACGGCCACGATGGAGTTCTCCTACGAGTCGACGTTCCGCGAGGAGTCGCCCGAGGCCTACGAGCGGCTCCTGCTCGACGCGCTGATCGGCGACCCGACGCTGTTCATCCGCTCCGACGAGGTGCTGCAGAGCTGGCGGATCGTCGACCCGATCATCGAGCACTGGGCCAACAGCACGGGCCGGATCCCGCTCTACGAGGCGGCGTCGTGGGGCCCCGACGAGGCCGACCAACTGCTCGCCCGCGACGGCCGCGCCTGGCACAACCCCGGCGGGCGCTGATGACCTCGGTCTACGTGCTCAACGGGCCGAACCTCAACCTGCTCGGCACCCGCCGCCCCGAGGTCTACGGCAGCACCACGCTCGCGGACGTCGAGGACCTGTGCCGGCAGGAGGCCGGCAAGCTCGGCCTGGAACTCGAGTTCCTCCAGTCCAACCACGAGGGTCAGCTCGTCGACTGGGTGCAGGAGGCCGGCGCCCGGGTGGCGGCCGGCGAGTGCCTGGGCGCGGTGATCAACGCGGGCGCCTACACGCACACGTCGATCGCCCTGCACGACGCGATCGAGGGCGCCAGCCTGCCCGTGGTCGAGGTGCACATCTCGAACGTGCACGCCCGCGAGGAGTTCCGGCACCACTCGTACCTCTCGCCCGTCGCCCGTGGCGTCGTGGTCGGCTTCGGGGTCTACGGCTACGTGCTGGCCCTGCAGGGCCTGCACCAGTCGGCTAACCGATAACGCCGCCTGCGCGCAGCTCCGCGCACTCGGCGGCCGTGACGCCCAGCTCCGCGAGGATCGCCTCCGTGTGCGCGCCGGGCGCCGGCGCCGGCCCGGGCAGCGGCGGCGCCGCCGGCTCGCCAGCCGGGTCGGTGGTGAACCGGGGCGTGGGCGTCACCTGCGAGCCGCCGCCGGGCACCGGCGCGTAGAGATCGCGGGCCACGGCCTGCGGCGCGGCCGGGGCCTCGTCCAGTGCGAGCACCGGCGTCACGCACGCGTCGCGCCCGGCGAACCGGTCGGCCCACTCGTCGCGGGTCGCGCCCGCGAACGCGGCGCTCAGCGCCGCCCGCAGGGCCGGCCAGTGCGCGGGGTCGCGGTGCGCGGCCACCAGGTCGGCGTCGCCGTCCAGCCCGAGCACGGCCAGCAGGTTGAGATAGAACCGCCGCTCGATCGGCCCGACCGCCACGTAGCCGCCGTCGGCACACGCGTAGACGTCGTAGTAGGGGCAGCCCGTGTCGATCAGGTTGGTCCCCCGGCGGTCGGACCACAGGCCCACGGCCCGCAGGCCCTGCACCATCGCCATCAGCGAGGTGGTGCCGTCGTGCACGTTCGCGTCGACCACCCGGCCGCCGCCGGCCCACAGCGCGCACATGATGCCGTACACCAGGAAGAGTGAACCGCCCCCGAAGTCGCCGACCAGGTTCATCGGGGGCTGCGGCGGCCCGCCGGCCCGGCCGATCGACGCCAGCGCGCCGGTCAGGCTGATGTAGTTGATGTCGTGCCCGGCCGCGCCCGCCAGCGGCCCGGACTGGCCCCAACCGCTCATCCGGGCGTAGACCAGGCCGGGCCGCACCGCCAGACAGGGCACCGGACCGATGCCGAGCCGCTCGGCGACCCCGGGTCGGAAACTTTCCACGAGTACGTCCGACCGGGCGACCAACCGCAACAGCAACTCGACGCCGGCCGGGGTCTTCAGATCGAGCCCGATCGACCGACGGCCGCGGTCCAGGACGGGGTTGACCAGCGCGTACTCCTCGGGCGGCCCACCGATCCGGTCGACCCGGACCACGTCGGCGCCCATGTCGGCCAGGAGCATCGCGGCGTAGGGCGCGGGACCGATCCCGGCGAGCTCGACGACACTCAGCCCGGACAGCGGGCCACTGGACATGTGCGGTTGGCCTTAAGCTGAAGGGACTGGGGCCGGGCGTCGGGACGGGCGTCCGGCCCCAGGCCCACGTGTGCGGGTCAGTCGCAGGCAGCGCACCCCGAGATAGAGCAGCAGGCCATAGCCGGGCAGCGTGGGCAGGCCGCCGACCAGCGCGCCCCACAGCGAGGTGCCACCCGTGGGCGCGCCCATGGTGAGGAAGAGGCCGCTGCCCATCATCGTCAGCACGGTGCCGATCGCGGCGACGCCGACGATCCGCACCAGGGCCACCGGGGAGGCCGCCCGCCGGGCGACGAGGTGCAGCAGCAGCAACGCCACCGCGAAGCCCACGCTCGCCGCGATCAGGAACACGTCGGTGGCGTGGGCGAGGTCGTGGTAGGCCGGCGACGGCGAGACGCCCGTGCTGCCGGCCCGCCACATCAGCGTGGTCACCGTCATCACCAGCGGCAGCGCGATCGCAAACACCCAGGCGGTGCGCCAAGCCTGCACGACGGCCAACTCCGACTGGAACTCCGGCGCGACGGCCGGGACGGACCCGAACTCCTCGACGGCCTGCCGCTCCGCCTCGGCGTCGCTGACCTCCGGCGACCCGGCCCGCACCGCCTCGGCGGCGTCCTGCAGCCCGTCGCGAACCTCGACGATCATGTCGGCCTTGCGCCGGCGCGGCCCGTGCAGCCGCCGGTCGAGCTCCCGGACGTAGCTGTCGATCGCGGTCACGCGAACCATTCTGCCGGATGCGACCAGCTTCAGCGGGTCCGTGCCTGATAGAGCTCCGTGTCGACCGCGACCCGGACGGAGCCGTCGAGGCGCGCGAGGATGTCCGCGAACAGCGTCGAGCGGGCCTCGGGCTGCAGCGCCGCGTAGCTCGACCGGGCGGCCAGGTTGGCGACGAAGTCCACCGTGGGCAGCGCGACCTGCCAGCGGTAGACGTGCGACTCGCGGTGGGCCAGGCCGTGGATGCCGGGCCAGGGCGGCGGGTCGGGCAGCATGCCCTCCTCGTAGCGGACCCGGGGCGCGTGCAGCCGGTGCGCGGCCCGGAGCTCCTCGCTGACCGCCTCGTCGGCGGGCCGCTCGCGGTTCCAGAACAGCGCGATCACGCCGCCCGGCTCGACCGCCTCGGCCGCCTTGCGCCAGCGCACCGCCGGGTTGACCCGGTGCCAGGCCTGCGCGCTGAACAGCAGGCCGAACCGGCGCTCGGGCGCGTACTCCTCGAAGGTCGTGACCTTGACCGTGACCGGCGCGCCCGCCGTGCGGCGGGTGAGCACCGCGGCCAGTCGCGGGTTGGGCTCGACGGCGGTGATCCGGATGCCCTTGGCGACGAACTTCAGGGTCGCCCGCCCGGTGCCGGCACCGACTTCCAGGGCGGTCGCATCACCCAACCGGGCGTACGCGATCACGTCGTCGACCAACTGATCGGGGTACCCGAGCCGGAGCCGGTCGAGCGAGCCGCCGCGGCGTAGCCGCTCTGGCACTTCTGTCACCCGTCGTACCTATCATCCCGACCGCCCGGAGCGCACTCCCGTACCCGACCTAGAATCTGCGGGCCATGCGTTACGCGATGCTGATCCTGCCCTCCGCCAACCGGGTCTACGCCGAGTCGTCCGTCGAGCTGACCGCCGCCGAACTGGAGATCTTCGCCGGTGCGGTGCTCGGTGGCGGGCTCACCGACGTCGCCGCGGACGAGATCGCCGGTGTCTCCTATGTGACGTTCGAATCAGCGCCGCTGGACGAGCGCGCCACCGCGTTCCTGGCGAACCTGTCGTCGATCTACGCGCTGTTCGCCGTCGAGAGCGGCGGGCTGCTGCGCCCCGTGCCGCTGCACCGGCTCGACCGGTTCGACGACGACCTGATCACCATCCCGAAGTACGCCGGCAAGACCAACGAGCAGTTCACCAAGCTGCTGCTCAACGCGACCGTGATGGGCTCGGCGTTCGCCGACCGGATGCTCGACCGGCGGTTCACCGTGCTGGACCCGCTCGCCGGCCGGGGCACGACGCTCAACCAGGCGATGATGTACGGCTACGACGCGCTCGGTGTCGACCGCGACCAGAAGGACTACGAGGCGTACTCCGCGTTCATCCAGCGCTGGCTCAAGGAGAAGCGGATCAAGCACAAGGCCGAGCACGGCCCGGTGCGGCGCAACCGGCAGGTGGTCGGCCGGCGGCTGCAGATCACGCTGGCCGCGAGCAAAGAGGACTACAAGGCGGCCGACACGCAACGGATCGACATGGTCAACGCGGACACGACACGGACGCTGGAGTTCTGGAAGTCGGGATCGGTGGACCTGGTCGTGGCGGACGCGCCGTACGGCGTGCAGCACGGCAGCCGCACCCAGGAGAAGGGCCTGGCCCGCGGTCCGCTGGAGCTGCTGCGGGTCGCGGCGCCGGTGTGGGCGGGCGCACTGCGGCCCGGCGGCGCGCTCGGCCTGTCCTGGAACACGTTCGTGGCCGACCGCGCCGACACGGCGTCGATCCTGGCCGACGCGGGCCTGGAGGTGCTGGACACGCCGGCCCACCGACGCCTGGTGCACCGCGTCGACCAGGCGATCCGCCGCGACGTGCTGGTCGCACGCAAACCGGCCTAGCCGGACTATCGTTGGCGCCCGTGAAGTACATGCTGCTGATCTACAACAACCCGGCCACCATCGAGACGCTCTCGGAAGAGGAGCGCGCGGGGTTGTTCGCCCAGGTCGACGAGATCATGGCCGAGCTGACCGCGTCCGGCGAGCTGATCCGGGGCGAGGCGCTCGCGGGCGCGGCCAAGACGGTGCGCCTGCGCGGCGGCGTCGCGGCCACCACCGACGGCCCGTTCCTGGAGGCCAAGGAGCAGTTCGCGGGCTACATCGCCGTCGACGTCGCCACCGAGGAGCGCGCCATCGAGATCGCCGCCCGCTGGCCGGACGCCGGCTGGGGCGGCATGGAGGTCCGGCAGATCCTGGGCTGACGGATCAGTCCTGGCGCAGCAGCACCGGGCCGGCGTCGATCGCGACCCGGAACACCGCGTACGGCGGCTGCCGCAGGTCCTTGCCGTCGTTGTAGGCGGGCTGCCGGTGGAGCTGGTTGGCCGTCACGTAGAGGTGCCTGTCGGTGGCCACGGCCATCGTGTCCGGCCAGAGCAGCCGCGGGTCGTGCACCAGGGTGTCGAACGTGCCGTCCGGCTCGCGGGTGAACACCGCGTTCTGCTCGTACGCGGTGAGGTAGATCCGCCCGGTGTCGTCGCTCTCCAGCCCGTCGGAGCAGCTGCCCTTGTCGCCCTCGTCGATCACGGTCGCGGCCACCGCGTCGTCGTCGAGCGACCGGTCGCAGAGCGCGTCGACCGACACGCTGTAGAGGTGGCGGGACATCAGCGGGCAGTAGAACAGCCGGCTGCCGTCGGCCGAGATGGCGATCCCGTCGCTGCCGAAGGTGAGCTGCGACGGGTCCGCGTCTCCCGGGCGGTTGAGGAAGTAGCGCCCCTCGACCACCGGCCTGGTGGCGTGCACCGGCGGCGCCTTGGTGGACGGGTGGTCGTGCAGCCTGCGCCACGACTCGCCGGTGGCCAGGTCGACGACGACGATCCCGTTGGGGCCCTGGTGCGCCGAGTCGGTGACGAAGGCGGTGCCCTGGTCGCCGCGCCGCAGGTCGAAGCGGACGTCGTTGAGGTAGCTCGACGGCAGGACGACCGCCGCCGGGAAGGTGATCACGTGGCACGCGGCGTCCATGTCGAGGTCGACGCACACCAGCTTCGGCCCGCCGTGCCGGGTCCGCCGGAGCATCGGCGCGCCGGTGTCGACCACCCACAGCCGGTCGTGCGGGTCGACCACCACGCATTGCACGGAGACGAAGGCGTGCGGGTCGTCGTCGGAGTCGGGTCGGTTCCACTGTTCGTTGGGGTACGGCACGCGCGTGCCGTCGCGCAGCTCGACGACGCCGGCGGCGACGTCGTCGCCCCACTGCGGGTGGTTGAGGAAGATCCGGCCGGTGTGGGAGACCGCGACGCCCGTCGGCATCGGTGGATCGAGGGGCGCCACCAGCTCGAGGTTGCCGGTCGCTTGGTCGGTGCTGGTCATACCTGGACGCGTACCCGCGTACCGCCCGATTTATCGGGGTAGGTGTAAGGCGAATTTGGCCCTTGGTCTAACGGATGGCGCGATGTTAGGGTCACGCACCGAACGCTTGGCTACTGCGGAGGCCACCCGTGACCGACCTCGACCTACGCCTGGCCCGCCGGGCCGCGGGCAGCGGCGACGAGCTGAGCGCGATCCTCTCACTCGTCAATGCGCCCGGGCTCATCACCTTCTCCGGCGGGTTCCCGGCACACGAGATCTTCCCGGTCGAGTTCGTCCGCGAGCTCGCGGCCGACCGGCTCGACGCCGGGGCGCCGGTCGCGCTCCAGTACACCCCGACCGAGGGGCTCGCCTCGTTCCGCGACGCCCTGGCCACCTGGATCAAGGCGTCCCAGGGTCTCGCACCGGACGCGCTGATGGTGACCAGCGGTGGCATCGAGGCCCTCCAGCTCATCTGCCGCACGCTGCTCGACCCAGGCGACCGGGTGCTCGTCGAGTCGCCCACCTACGTCGGCGCGCTCACCGCGTTCAGCGGTTTCGAAGCGCACGTCGAGGCGGTGGCGGCCGACGCCGACGGCCTCGTACCGGAGGCGCTGGCCGCCGCGCTGGCGACCGGGCCGACGCCGAAGCTGCTCTACGTGATCCCCGACTTCCAGAACCCGACCGGAGCCTGGCTGTCCACGGAACGCCGGCACGCGCTGGTCGCGCTCGCCCGCCGGCACGGCCTGCTGGTGGTCGAGGACGTCGCCTACCGGGAGCTGGGCTTCACCGGCGAGCAGCGGCCGTCGCTCTGGTCGCTCGCGCCCGACGTCGTGGTCCAGGTCGGCACCTTTTCGAAGATCCTCTTCCCGGGTGTCCGGCTCGGCTGGGCGGCCGGGCCGCCGGCGCTGATCCCGCACCTGGTGCGCGCCAAGCAGAACTCCGACCAGTGCGCCGGCGGCCTCGGGCAGTGGCTGGCCGAGTCGTTCCTGCGCGACGGCCGGCTCGACGCGCACGTGGCCCGGGCGCGGGCGACCTACGCCGCACGCTGGGCGGCCATGTCGGCCGGGCTGACCAAGCACCTGGGCACCGCGTTCCACTGGAGCCAGCCGGGCGGCGGCTTCTTCACCTGGGTGACCGGCCCGCCCGGGCTGGACACCGCCGCCCTGCTCCCCCGGGCCCGCGAGCTGGGCGTCGCCTACGTGCCCGGCACGCCGTTCCACGCCGGCCGCGACGCACGCCATACGCTGCGGCTGTCGTTCAGCGCGACCACCCCCGACGAGATCGCCGAAGGCACCCGGCGGCTCGGCCTTCTGTTGACTGGAGCAACCCCATGACCGACGCGTCGTCCCACTTCGGCAGCACCGGTGGCACGCCCACCACCCCCGGGCGGTTCGTCGACCGCACGAAGATCCAGCCGCACGAGATCCTGCCCGGACTCAACTTCCAGCCGGTGCTGGGCGAGCGGAGCCTGCTCAATTTCGTCCAGTTCGACGCGCACGCCGAGGCGCCGCGCCACACCCACGAGGAGGAGCAGGTCGTGCTGGTCCTCGAGGGCGAGATCGAGTTCGAGGTCGACGGCGAGGTGCGGGTGCTCAAGCCCGGCGACGTCGCGGTGATCCCGCCGTGGGTGCCGCACGGCGCGCGGACCACCGGCACACCCTGCCTCGAGGTCGACTTCTTCACGCCGCCGCGGGCGACGCTGCTGGACCAGGCGCGGGCCGCGGTCGAGCAGGGCGACGCGTGAGGCTCGGTCTGGACGGCCGGCACGCGCTGGTCACGGGCGGCAGCAAGGGCATCGGGTACGCCGTGGCCGCCGAGCTGCTGGCCGAGGGTGCGTCCGTGGCCATCTGCGCGCGTACGCCCGACGAGGTGGCCGCCGCGGTCAAGTCGCTGTCCGAAGTAGACGGCGGTGGTCCGGTCTCCGGGCACGTCTGCGACGTCACCGACGCGGACGCGGTCTCGGCGCTCGTCGCCTCGGCCGCCGCGGAGCACGGTGGCCTCGACATCCTGGTCAACAACGCCGGCGGCGCGCACCCGGGCGGCTTCGAGGACCTGACCGACGAGATCTGGAAGCGCGACCTCGACGTCAAGCTGTTCTCCCAGATCCGCTGCACGCGGGCCGCACTGCCGCACCTGCGGCGCAGCACCGCGCCGCGGGTGGTCAACGTCAACGCGGTGTACGCCCGCTATCCCGACCCGGCGTTCTTCGCCACCTCGGTCAACCGGGCCGCGTGCCACAACCTGACCAAGGTGCTGGCGCAGCAGTACGGCCCGGAGGGGATCCTCGTCAACAGCGTCAACATCGGGTTCGTGGTGACGCCGCAGTGGGCCAACATCCGCGCCCGGCGGGCGCCGGACCTGACCGAGTCGGAGTTCTTCGCCCAGCTGGCGGCCGAGGAAGTGCCCCTGGGCCGGTTCGGCACCGTCGACGAGGTGTCCGGCCTGGTGGCGTTCCTCGCGAGCGACCGGGCGAGCTACATCACCGGCGCGTCGATCGACGTCGCCGGTGGGATGGGCAAGTACAGCTAGCCTCTGTCGGCGCGCAGTTCGGCGATGAGGCCGTTGACGAAGTCCTTGCGCGGGGTCTCGGCCAGGCTCAGCAGCGTCTCGGTGCGGGAGACGCCCGGGATCTGCCAGATGCCCTCGAGCAGGATCGTGCGCAGGTGCGCCTGGTCGCGCACCCGCAGCCGGGCCAGCAGGTCGATCGAGCCGGTCACCACGCTGATCTCCTCGACCTCGGGGATCGCGTGCAGCGCGCGGATGATCGCGGCCTGGTCGGTGGCCGCGATGACGGACAGGAAGACCTGCATCGGGAAACCCAGCGCCGCCCAGTCGATGTCGGCGCGATAACCGCGGATGACGCCCAACCGCTCGAGGCGGGCGATCCGGTCGCCCACCGCGGGCGGCGACATCTGCAGCTCGCGTGCGAGCCCGCGCTGGCTCGTGCGGGCATCCTGGACCAACAGCTCGAGCAGGCGGAGGTCGATCGCGTCGAGCGTGGCCGGCGTCGCCGGTGTGCTCACCACGTCCGCGATCGCCGCCAGCGGGCTGGGTTTTCTGGGCGCGTCTTCCGTCACGCGGGAACTATAACGGCGGGGGCGTTCCGGCCAAACAGACCGTAAGGGGCTTGCCCCGATTACCGGCATGCCCGACTTATGGTTCTCTTCTGCTCGCGTGTGCCAGGAAGTGTCGACAGGTTGGCAACTGTTCGGGCCAACCGGCTCGGGAAAGTTGCCCGTAAGGCATTATCTGATGTCCACTGTTCGATATAACGTGTGCGCAAAGACGCGGTCGTTACCCGTCCGTCACCCTTGGGTCCCCTGCCCCCGAGAGGCTCCACATGGCACTCACCGTCAGAAAGGGCGTCGTCGCCACCGCGGCCGCTCTCCTCGTGCTGGCGTTCACCCCGGGCGCCGCCGCCGCTGATCCGGATCCCCGGATCGGGCTGGGCGGTGGCTGGCTCGATGCCGAAGAGGCCGCCAGCAACCTCGAACACCTGGCACACGTCGACAAGCCGGCCGGCAACTTCGACCCGGCCAACCCGTCGAACTTCTCCTACGTCGCCTCCGACCTCGCCTTCAAGGGCGACGTCGCCTTCATGGGCGGCTACAACGGCTTCACCGTCCTGGACGTCGCGAACCCGTCCGCACCGTCCATCCTGACCACGGTGGTCTGCCCCGGCGGCCAGGGTGACGTCTCCGTCTACGGCAACCTGCTCTTCATGTCCGTCGAGGAGACGCGCGGTCGCGTCGACTGCGGCACCAACCCCGCGGTCGGCACCCGGTTCCAGGGCGTCCGGGTCTTCGACATCAGCAACGTGAGCAACCCGCAGCAGGTCGCCGCCGTGCAGCTCTGCCGTGGTTCGCACACCCACTCGCTGGTGACGAAGCCCGGCGACAACGACAACGTCTACGTCTACGTGTCCGGCACCGCGGGTGTCCGCAACGACATGCCGGCCAGCTGCAACAACAACCCGGCCTCCGGCGTCGACCCGTCGCGCTGGCGGATCGACGTCATCAAGGTGCCGGTCGCCAACCCGGCGGCGGCCGCCGTGGTCAGCGGCCCGCGGCTGTTCACCAACCCGGAGACCGGCGCGGTCGACGGCCTGCAGAACGCGCCGCAGACCCCGCGACACCCGTCGGGCAGCAACTGGAGCCCGTCGCCGGTCACCGACGCCTGCCACGACATCACGTCGTACCCGGCGCTCGGGCTGGCCGCCGGTGCCTGTGAGGGCAACGGCATCCTGATCGACATCTCCGACCCGGCCAACCCGAAGCGGCTCGACGAGGTCGCCGACCCGAACTTCGCGTACTGGCACTCGGCGACGATCAACAACGACGGCACCAAGGTCATCTTCACCGACGAGTGGGGCGGTGGCACCGGTGCCCGATGCCGCGACACCGACCTGCCCGAGTGGGGTGCCAACGCCATCTTCGACATCGTCGACGGCAAGATGCAGTTCCGCAGCTACTACAAGCTGCCCGTGCCGCAGGCACTGGTGGAGAACTGCGTCGCGCACAACGGCTCGCTGCTGCCGGTCCCGGGCCGGGACATCCTGGTCCAGGCCTGGTACCAGGGCGGTATTTCGCTGATGGACTTCACCGACTCGGCCCACCCGAAGGAGATCGCCTTCTTCGACCGCGGCCCGGTCAGCCCCACCGCACTCTCGCTCGGTGGTTTCTGGTCGGCCTACTGGCACAACGGCCAGATCTACGGCAGTGAGATCGCGCGCGGCTTCGACACGTTCGGCCTCAAGCCGAGCGCCGACCTGAGCGCCGCCGAGATCGAGGCGGCGCGCGAGGTCCAGGTGGTGGAGACCAACCCGCAGCACCAGGAGAAGTTCAGCTGGGCGGCCAGCCGCGCCACGGCCCGGGCCAAGTTCGACCAGCTCGCCCGCACCTGCACGACGACGATCACGGGCACCCGCAACGGCGGCCTAGTGGTCGACGGGGTGACCTGCCTCGACGGTGCCACCGTCCGGGGTGCGGTCACGGTGCGGCCGGGTGCCTCGCTGCTGGCGATCGACTCGTCGTTCAGCGGTGCGGTGTCGTCGGCCAACGCCGCGGCCGTGCACCTCTACAACACCTCGGTCAGCGGTGCCATCTCGGTGAGTGGCACGACCGGCAGCCTCGCGGTCGTCGACTCGACGATCCGGGGTGCGGTCTCGCTCAGCGGTGCCAACACGCCGGGCTTCGCGACCGTGGTCGCCGGCAACCAGGTGAGCGGTGTGCTCTCCTGCTCCGGCAACACCCCCGCGCCGATCAACGTCGGCGCGGCCAACGAGGTGCGTGGACTGGCCGCCGGCCAGTGCGCCGCGCTGGACTGAACGCCGCACGTGGCGCCCGCCTCAGCTCCCCCCGCTGACCGGGCGCCACGCCGGTGGCGCGCCAGGGCGGCCGGTTCTCCGGTCCGCTAGGTGCGTCCCTGTTCAGGGCGCCCGTCCCTGCTCCCCCCGCAGGGGCGGGCGCCCTGTCACCGATCTGTTCGCTGTTACACCGAACTGCTTTTGCAAGATGAGGGTTTCGCTCAGATGCAGTCCAACCGCCGTGTCGTCCTCGTGTCGCTGGTGGCCGCCGCGCTGATCGCGGGAGCCGTCGGGATCTCGATCGCCGCGAACCGCGACGACAAGCCCGCCGCCACCGCCACCCCACCGTCGCCCGGCCGGGTGGTCCAGCCGGGCGCTCCCGGCCAGGACTCCCGCACCCTCTCCCCCGACGATCTGGCGCGGCTGTCCGCGCCGCCGCACTCGGCCGCCGACGCCGAGTTCATGCGCAAGATGATCACGCACCACTCGCAGGCGCTGGAGCTGACCGCGCTGGTCGCCGGCCGCAGCCCGAGCCAGGACATCCCGCAGCTCGCCAAGCGCATCGAGGTGTCGCAGAAGGACGAGATCGCCCAGCTCCAGCAGTGGCTGCGCGACCGGGGCGAGGCGCTGCCCGAGCCGCACGCCAACCACGTCGGCCACGGCGGCCTGATGCCCGGCATGCTCGACGCCACCGACCTGACCGCGCTCGCGGCGGCCAACGGCCCGGCGTTCGACAAGCTGTTCCTGCAGCTGATGATCCGCCACCACGAGGGCGCGATCACGATGGTCCAGCAGCTCTACCGCGACGGCGGCGGCGTCGAGTCAGCCGCGGACCGGGTGGCCCGCGAGGTCAACGCCGACCAGTCCATCGAGGTCCGCCGCATGAACGACATGCTCGCGAAGCGCGCCTGACCGATCCCGGTTCCACATCGCTTCGTCGCTGTCGGCGTCACACGAGCGGTGGCACGGCGCCCCGATCGCCTGCCGACGCGCTGGCCCGCTTCGCGACACCGCTGGCCGCGGTGGACGTGGGCCGACCTGGTCCGCCGCGACTACCCTTTCCACCAGCGCCGCCCTACCGCCGAGGCTGAACGCGTGCTCGGCAAGCGGTGGTCCGGCCTCGTGACCGGCACGAACGGGGTTCCGCGAACTTTCCCGGTCCAACAAGGTTCGTCGTCGACGACTAGACGATCAATTCCAAGGGTTGTCGGGACAGCGAACCGACGTCGATCAGCCAGCCCGGCCCGGGTCGGGCCGGCCTTGGCCATGATCGTGTGTACCTCATCGGATCAGGACAACCCCGCTTACCTGATCAGGTGTGCGGGATCAGCTAACCCGCCGGTGTGTCGCGCAGACCAACCGCACCGGATCATTCGACGCACGCCGCCCCCGGCTGGCCAGCCGCACACGATCAGCCCCGGACGGCCTGAAGCGCAGAGGATCAACCGGCCATCGGGCCGACCGAACCGCCGCAGGCGACCGACCGCCCGGACCGCTCCTTCCACCGACGCTGCCCCGACGGCCGACGCTGAACACGCCGGAGGCGACTCACCGCCGGACCACGCCTCCTGAAAGCGCGGCGTCGCTCCCCGGGGAGCGGACCCACCGGGGAGCGACGACCGGATCTTCAGTTGATGACGAACTGGGTGCCCGGCTCCCGGACGATGTCCCCGGTCGCCGAGTTGGTGATGGTCACGTTTGACAGCGTGGCGGTGCCCTGCGCGCCGCTCATCGCGAGGATGCCGGCGCCGTTGTTGGACTTGTCGATCCGCACGTTGCTGATCGTCGCGGTGACCCGCCCGCCGCCGGTCTTGAACTGGATGCCGTCGTACGTGGAGTCGACGATCTCCGAGTCCCGGATGACGACGCCCGGTATGCCGGTGCTCGGTGCGAACAGCGTGATCGCGCCGAACTCCTGCGCCTCACCCCAGAACGCGCCGCCGCACCGGTAGAGGCCGTTGTTGGCGATCGTCGTCGTGCCGCTGAACGGGATCGGCGAGTGGTCGGTCGCCAGCATGATGCCGGGGTAGTTCATCGTGTCGTACACGAGGTTGTTCTCGATGGTGTTGCCGTAGCCGCCGTAGATCGCGATGCCGTTGGCCCGCCACGGAAGCTGGATCGTGTTGTTCGTGAAGTGGTTGTCGTGCCCGATGTCGACCGACTGGTCCTTGACGTACGTGCTGGACCAGACCGCGAGCGAGTCGTCGCCCGTCGTCCGGAACGACGAGTTGAACACCGTCGAGTTGCGCGTGCTGTTGGCGAAGTTGATGCCGTCTGCGTACGTGTCGCGGATCCGCATGCCGGAGAACTCGATCCCGTCGCCCGGGTTCCAGTAGGCCGGCGTGTCCGAGTAGTCGCGGCCGACCCAGGCGCCGACGTTGACGTGCTCGATCCACACATTGTTGATCTTCGTGTTCTTGCCCAGCCGGCCGTTGATGCCGTGGCCGCGGGTGTTGCGGTTGGTGGTCATCCCGAAGATGGCCAGGTCGGAGATCTGCGTGTTGTCGTCGATGTCGAAGCCGACGTTGCCCTCGTGCGGGTGGTTGATGTTGCCCTGCACGTTCTGCGGCTCGGTGTTCGTGTAGAGCTTCGTGTGCCACATGCCGGCGCCGCGGATGACGGCGTTGCGGATGCCCTTCTGGTTGTAGCCGGTGCGGGTCGGGTCCGGCGAGAGGATCTTCTGCTCCTGCCGCCACTGCCCGGCCGGGATCCAGACGCAGGAGATGACGCCGTTCTCGTCGTCGGTGACCGCACGCTGGATCGCGCCCGAGTCGTCGACGTTGTCGTTCGGCACCGCGCCGTAAGACGTGATCGAGGTGCATCCGGCCGGCTGGCTGAGCGGCGGCGCGACCTGCTCCAGGTCGATCAGGTCGATGTAGTAGAACGCCGCGTCGTCACCGGAGTCACGCTGCAGCTTGAAACGCGTGCCCACCGGGTACGAGGACGCCAGCAGCGCCTGCGACTCGTCGAAGAGCCGGCGGGCGTTGGCCTGCGGCGTGTTCGACAGGCCCTCGGTGTCGTCGGTCAATCCGTAGAGCCAACTGTTGCGCGACGAGAGCGTCAGCTTCTGCACGAACTGGTCGTTGGCGTAGAGGCTGATCGTCGCGGTGGTGCCGCCGCCGCTCGCCGAGTCCGGGATCGAGTTGCGCACCACGATCGAGTTGGTCGGCACGGTCGAGGTGAACTGCACGTACTGGCCCTGGCTGGACAGCCGCACCGACTTGCGGCCCGACGACTCGGTGCCGAAGTTGGTGTGCCCGAACGTGCGCAGCGCGTCGGCCTCGACCAGCGTGCCGGTGAACTGGCCGTTCTCCGCCTCGTAGGAGGTGAACGGCACCGCGGCGCCGCGACCGACCACGATGGACTGTGTCCGGGTGTTGTTGCCCTCGTTGGTCTCCGCCACGACGTTGGTCGCGTCGGCGGTCGCCGTGATGGTCGCGCCGCCGCTGGTCGCGGTCCAGGTGCCGGTGACCGCCACCGTGGCGGTGGCACCCGCGGCGATGGTCGCCGTGTTGGTGTTCAGCGTCGTCGAGCCGACCGTCAGCCGGGTGACGGACGCGGCCGCGGCGGTCGTGCCGCGGTTGTTGACGCTCACGGTGAAGGAGACCGCCGCGCCGACGGCCGGGTTCGACGGGTTGGACGTGATCCCGGTGACCTGCAGGTCCGGCCCCGGAGCCTGGGCGACCACGAGTTGGCTCGGCGCCGTGAAGGTGTTGTTGGCGTCGTTCTGCTCGATGACCGTGTTGGTCGGGTCGGCGACCGCCGAGACGGCGTAGGAGCCCATCGAGCGGGTGCCGGCGTTGAACGTCACCGTCGTGTTCGCGCCCGCGGCCAGCGCCGGCACGTTGGCGCTGCCGACGACGAGGCCGCCCAGGTTGAAGTTGACGGTGGTCGCGGCGGCCGCCGCGGTGCCGACGTTCTGCACGGTGGCCGACAGCGTGATCGCGCTCGTCTCGTTGGGCTGCGCCGGGGTCCAGCCCACCGCGCTGACCGTCAGGTCCGGGTTCGGGGCCGGGGTGCCGCAGACCTCGAACTCCGCGACCTGGCCGCTCGGGGCGCCCGTGTTGGAGGTGAACCGCAGCCGCACGTCGGCCACGGTCGCCGAGACCGGGATCGCGACCACGTTGTTGCCCTGCACGAACTGGTAGGGGGCCGCCGACACCAGGCTGGTGTACGTCGAGCCGGCCTGGTCACGACCCAGGACCTGGATCGTCTGGGTACGGGTGCCCCAGGCGGCGTCCGGGTTGAGCTTGACGTTGACGCCCGTGACGACGTGGTTGGCGCCGAGCGCGACGGTCAGGTCCTGCGGGTAGCTCGCCGCGCCCTCCCAGTAGGTGCCGACCTGCCCGTCGTTGGCCTTCTCGGGTGTGAAGGTGAACGTCGAGCCGGTCGCGGTCATCGTCTTGCCGGGCGCGACGTTGGTGCAGCCGGGCGGCTGGGTGCCCGTCCGGGTCACGGTGTTGCTGTTGCCGGACAGGTTGCCGGCGTTGTCCCGGGCCCGCACGAAGTAGGAAACCGTGGCCGTCGCCGGCTGGGTGTCCTGGTAGGACGTGCCGGTGCCGGCGGTCGCGATCTGCGCGCCGTTGCGGTAGACGTTGTAGCCGGCCAGCCCGCTGCCACCGGTGTCGGTGGACGCGCCCCAGTTGAGGGTGATGGTCGTGCCGCTCACGGTGTAGGACAGCGTGCCCGGCACGCTCGGCGGCATGGTGTCGCCGGGCTGGGTGCCGGTCCGGGTCACCGTGTTGCTGTTGCCGGACAGGTTGCCGGCGTTGTCCCGGGCCCGCACGAAGTAGCTCACCGTCGCGGTCGCGGGCTGCGTGTCCTGGTAGGACGTGCCGGTGCCGGCGGTCGCGATCAGAGTGCCGTCGCGGTAGACGTTGTAGCCGGCCAGCCCGCTCCCGCCGGAGTTGTCCGTGGAGGCACCCCAGTTGAGGGTGATCATCGTGCCCGACACGGTGTACGACAGCGTGCCCGGGACGCTCGGCGGCGTCGTGTCGGTCGGCGGTGGCCCGCCGGGGCCGTACACCTCGAGCTCGGAGAGCTGGCCCGCCGGCCACCCGCTGTTGGCCGTGATGGTGATCCGCACGTACCGCGTGCTGGCCTGGGTGAAGGTGATCGTGACCGAGTTGCCGGCCACGGCGGGGTTGAACGTGTAGGTCTGCGACCCGACCAGCGTGGTGAACGACGTCCCGTTGGTGCTGCCGGACACGCTCAGCGTCTGCGTGCGGGTGCCCCAACCGGAGGCGGGCAGCTTGAGCACGACCCGGTCGACCGTCTGCGCGCTGCCGAGGTCGACCTGGACGAACTGCGGGAACGCGTTGTTCGCGCTCTCCCAGTAGGTGCCCTGGTTGCCGTCGACGACGTTGCCGGAGCCGTAGACGTCGGCGTGACCGCTCTCGGCCGTCGGCCGGCCCTGTGCGAGGTTGCCGGTGCCGCCGGAGCCGGCGCCGTAGATCTCCAGCTCGGACAGCTGCGCCGCGCCCCAGCCGGTGTTGGCCGAGATGCTGGCCCGCACGTACCGGGTGGTCGACGCGGTGAAGTTGATCGTCACGGCGTTGCCGCTGCCCGGGTTGAACGCGTAGGAGGTGGCGGCGACGAGCGTGCTGAACGTGCTGCCGTTGGTGCTGCCCTGGAGGGTGACCGTCTGGTTGCGGGCGCCCCAGCCGCCGGGCAGCTTGAGCACGACCTGGTCGATCGCCGTGCTGGCGCCGAGGTCGACCTGCGCCCACTGTGGCAGCGCGCCGGAGCTCTCCCAGTAGCTGCCAGCGTTGCCGTCGTTGAGGTTGCCGGCGCCGAAGCCGCCGTTGGTCGAGCTGGCCGAGGCGGTCTTGCCGAGCGCGAGGTTGGGGCCGCCGGCGGCCTGCGCCGGCACCTGCCAACCCATCGTGAACAGGGCCGCCGCGAGGGCGGCGGCCGCGAGTCGGGTACGTCTCATCGCTGTCCTTTTCGCAGTGGGGACTTCTCCCCGGGGGCGACCGGGGAGGGGCGGAAGTCGGCACAGAGCCGGTGGAACGGCTTTGGAGCGAAGTGCTGCGCGAAAATTTCAGGTGCTTGTCGCAATCTTGCGGCAAGTTGTGCGCCAGGTTACCGACGTGCTACGGAACCCGTCAACGGGTGGACGCCAATCGATGCGATTCGAGCGAGATGTGCGGGGCGAGCGCCCGCAGGAAGTCCGGCGCGTCGAACATCTCGCCCGCGGAGGCGACGCCGGTCGTGCTGGTCCGGCCGTCGAGGATCCGTTGGACGGCCTCGACGGCGAGCGGCGCGGTGACCGCGTAGATGTCCCGGCCGTGTGCCGTGCGGCGGCGCTCTTCCGCGCCCCTGCGCACCCGGACGTCCACTGTGAACGTCTGCGCGGACCGGCCCCGGTCGTCGACCGCGACGGGCGCCGCGGCGCCGGCCAGGTCGTCCGCGGCAGCGGTGGTCAGGTAGGTGCGGACCTCGGGGATGGCCAGGTGGCTGGGCACGGCGACGACCCTACGCCGGGATTTCCACCGGGCCCTCGGCGTCGCACCGGACGCCTACCGGCGCACGTTCCGCGGCGCGTGACCGTCGTCGGCGCGCGCCGGTGGCGTGGTCGCGCGGACCGCCCCCTCATGGGCGTTCCCGCCGGCAGACCGGCCGGTTTCCCCGGTCGCCCCGGTCCGCGCGGCCGCGCCGGCCGCTCCGGTGTGGACAGATCTTTGGTGTACGCTGTCCACATCCGCAATGTTGACACCGTACACCAGGTTCCGGGAGGCTTCCAGAGGTGCGGGCTAGGTCGTATCACCACGGTGACCTGCGGACCGCGCTGATCACGGCCGGCCTGCGGGCCGCCCGGTCCGGTGGGGCCGCGGCGCTGGGGATGCGGGAGCTCACCCGGGCGGTCGGCGTGACGCCCAACGCCGCCTACCGGCACTTCGCCGACCGGAACGCGCTGGTGCGGGCCGTGGCCGCCGAAGCGCAGGAGCTGGTCGCGCGCGCGATGCACGAGCGGATCACCGGGATCAACCCGGACGCCTCCCCCGCGCAGGCCGCCGTCGACCGGCTGCGCGCGGTGGGCCTGGGTTACATCCACTTCGCCCGCACCGAACGCGGCTGGTTCGAGCTGGCCTTTCTCACCCAGGAGGCGGGCCCGGTGGCGGCACCGCCGCCCTACCAACTGCTGGTCGACGCGCTCGACGGCCTGGTGGCGACCGGTGTCCTCACGCCGGAGCGGCGGGCCAGCGCCGAGTGGCCGTGCTGGTCGACCGTCCACGGCTTCGCCGACCTGGCCACCCGCGGCCCACTGCGACACCAGGACCCGCGGGTCGTCGACGCGGCCGCCGCGCGGGTCGTCGACACCGTCATCCGTGGCCTGGGCGTCCCGCCCGCGCTGCTGCTGCGTACCCCAGCCGATGGAGGATCCGAGAATGCCTGACACCCTCGACGCGACCTTTACCGCACCGATCCTGGCCGACGGGGCGTTCGCGACCTACATCGAGCTGCCGGGCTCGCACGAGCTGCTCGGCACCCGCAAGCCCGTCAAGGTCAGCGGCACGATCGACGGTCACCCGTTCGACGCGACGCTGATGCCCTCCGGCCAGGGCCCGCACTGGCTGCCGGTGCGGGCCGCCCTGAAGAAGACCGTCGGCAAGGAGGCCGGCGCACAGGTGACGGTCCGGCTCACCGCCCGCCGCTGACGCCGGCTCCCACCGAGACCCGGGGCTCCGGCTCGACCAGCTCCGCGCGGAGCCTCTCGCCCTCGATGTCCACATTGGGCAGTGCGCGGTCGAGCCAGCGCGGCAGCCACCAGGCGGCGCGGCCGAGCAGCGACATCACCGCCGGCACGATGGTCATCCGCACGACGAACGCGTCGATCGCGACGCCGAGGGCCAGGGCGAAGCCGATCGACTTGATGATCGGGTCGTCGATCAGCACGAAGCCGGCGAACACGCTGATCATGATCAACGCGGCGGCGGTGACCACCCGGGCACCGTGGCCCAGACCGGAGATCGTCGCCTGCTGCGCGCCGGCTCCGTGCACGTGGTCCTCACGCATCCGGGAGACCAGGAACACCTCGTAGTCCATCGCGAGCCCGAACAGGATGCCGACCAGCAGGATCGGCAGGAAGCTGATCAGCGGGCCGGGCGTGCCGATGCCGAGCAGCCCGGCCAGGTGCCCCTCCTGGAAGATCCAGACGGTGATGCCGAAGGTCGCGCCGACCGTGAGCAGGAAGCCCAGAGCGGCCTTGACGGGCACGAGGACAGAGCGGAAGACCAACATCAGCAGGAGTACGGAGAGGCCGACGACGATCAGCAGGTAGATCGGCAGCGCGTCGGCGAGCTTCTCCGACACGTCGACGCCGACGGCGGTCTGGCCGGTCACCGCGACGTCGGCGGCACCGAGGCCGTGTGTCTTCGCGCGGACGTCGTGCACCAGGGTCTCGGTGCTCTCGGCGGTCGGACCCTCCTTGGGGATGATGCCGAGCAGCGCGGTGCGCTGGTCACCGCTGAGCGTGGGCGGGGTGACCGCGACCAGGTTGGGCGTGCCCTCCAGCGCCGGGCCCACCTGTCGCACCGCGGCCGCGGTCCGCTCCGCCGAGTCGCTGGTGACGACCACGGTCAGCCGGCCGTTGAAGCCCGGCCCGAAGCCCTCGGTGACGAGGTCGGCGGCGACGCGGGCGGGCGTACCCTCGGGACCCGATCCGGCGTCCGGCAGCGCGAGCCGCATGTCGGCGGCGGGCAGCGCCAACGCGCCCAGGCCGACGATCCCGACCAGGATGACGGGTACGCGGGCGCGGGTCATCAGCCGGGCCCACCGGAAGCCGAAGCCCTCCCGCGGCGGCCTCGGCGCGGTGCCACGCTGCTTGCGCGGCAACACCTTCCGGCCGGCGAACCCGAGCAGCGCGGGCAGCAGCGTGATCGCGACGAGCACCGCGACCGCCACGGTGCCGGCGGCGGCCAGACCCATCGCGCTCAGGAACGGGATGCCCACCACCGCGAGCCCGGCCAGCGCGATCACCACGGTGACGCCGGCGAACACGACCGCGGAACCGGCCGTGCCGACCGCGCGCGCCGCCGCCTCCTCGGGGTCCAGCCCCTCGGCCAGGTGCTGGCGGTGGCGGGACGTGATGAACAGTGAGTAGTCGATGCCGACCGCGAGGCCGAGCATCAGCGCCAGCACGGGCGTCACGTTGGTCATCTCGACGACGCTGCTCAGCGCGTAGATGCCGGCCATGCCGGCGCCGACGCCGATCAGCGCGTTGAGCATGGTCATCCCCGCGGCGACCAGCGAACCGAACGTCACCAGCAGCACGACCAGCGCGATCGCCACACCGATGCCCTCGGTGCCGCCGACCTCGGGCGCGGAGTTCATCACCTCGCCGCCGTGGCCGACCCGCAGCCCGGCGGCCTCGGCGCGCGCACCGGTCTCCTCGTACGCGGCGCGCTGTGCCTCGGTGAGCTCGTCGGCGCGGCCGGCGAACTGCACCTGGACCAGCGCGTACCGCGTGTCCTGGGAAATGGCCCTGGCTTCGAACGGGTCGACGGCGCCGACCACACCGGGCAGTTCCTTCGCCTCGCCGACGAGGTCCTTGACCGCGGCGGTGAGCGGCGGGTCGGTCAGCGTGGCCCCCTCGGGCGCGGCCACGACGATCAACCCGACCGCGCCGCTGCCCTCCGGGAACTCGTGCCGGAGGGAGTCGATGGCCCGCTGGGACTCGGTGCCCGGCATGGTGAAGTTGCTCGACGTCGGCCCCTTGAAGGCCAGCGCGGCGCCGCCGAGCGCGACGAGCAGCGCGAGCCAGAGCACGACAACCAGCCGGCGGCGGCGGTACGAGGCGCGGCCGAGCCGGTAGAGCAGCGTAGCCATGTCAGTCCTTCCCGGGGATGAGAGCGCGGCGGGCGACGGCGACCAGGGCCGGGCGCAACTCCACCGCGTCGGTCTTGTCGTCGATGACCACGGCGGCGATGCCACCGAGCACCACCTTGGCGGCGGTCTGGTCGGCGGGGTCGGCCGAGCGGCCGGCGAACCCGGCAACGAGCGCGTCGGTCAGCTCGCGCACCCGGTCGAACGCGGGTTCCTGCAGGAACTGCGGAGTCACGTCGTAGATCAGCGCGACCTCGCGCCGGTAACGGAGCACGAGGTCGACGAAGCCGTCGATGGCCGCGTCCCGGACACCCTTGTCGTCGACGCCGGCGAGCCGGGCCACAAGGTCGATCAGCGACTGCCGGGCGGGCTCGACGAGGGCGAGCAGGATCGCGTCCTTGTGCGCGAAGTGGTAGAGCAACGTCGCTTTCGAACACCCCACCTCGGCGGCGATGTCGTGCAGCGACGTGCCCTTGAAGCCGTACCGCGTGAACAGCTCCGCGGCGACCCGCAGGATCTCGTCACGCGTCCGGATGCGAACCACGGGTTCATTGTTCCTGACCGCTCGGTCAGATTCTGACCGAGCGGTCAGGTTGGTGGCTCAGGTCACACGTGTGGGTGACCCGCCAGGATGTCCCGGGCCGCTTTCTCGATCGCCGCGAACGCCGCGAGGGTGATGGCGGGCCCGACGCTGACGCGGGCGACGCCGAGGTCGGCCAGTTCCTGGACGCTGGGTGATCCGGTGCCGATCATGACGTTCAACGGAACGTCTTTCGGAAGGGCCGCGATGGTCTCTTCGTCGGTCACACCGGGCACGAAGATGCCGTCGGCGCCGGCTTCGACGTAGGCGGCCGCGCGGTCGAGGGTCTCGGCGAGCCTCGTCGCCGGGTCGCCGATCTCGCGCAGGTAGGTATCGATCCTTGCGTTGATGAACAGGTCGGTGCCGGCGACGCCGCGCGCGGCGCGGATCCGCGCGGCGTGCTCTTCTCGTGTCGCGGTGCCGTCCTCGATGTTGACCCCTTGGGCGCCCGCCGCCAGCACGCCGCGGATGGTCCCTTCGACATCGCCGTAGCCCGCCTCGACGTCGGCGGTGACGGGAATCTTGACGGCGGCGACCACCTGAGCGATCACCTCGAGCGCGGCCTGCTGTCCGAGTCCTCCGTCGTCGGTGGTGCCGAGGCTGATGGCGACGCCGTAACTGGTGGTGGCGATAGCGGCGGCGCCGGCCTTCTCGATGATCCGCGCACTGGCGGCGTCCCAGGCGTTGGGCAGCACGAGGGGTTGACCGGGTCGGTGGTGAAGCGCGCGGAAGTCCTGCAGTGTCATGCCGTCCAGCCAACCGGGGTGGGCCGCCGCGGTCCGGCGGTTATCGGACTTCTACCGGTCGCCCAGCCTCTCCAGCTCGATCACATCCGCGGGACCAGCCAGCCCGGTACGCTCCTGACCCGTGGTCAGCCGAGTGGGCGACATCATCATCGACTGCAACGATCCGGAGTTGCTCGCCGGCTTCTGGTGTGCGGTCCTGGGCTACCGGATTTTCGCCCGCGACGAGACCGGGGTGGCGATCCGAGGGGCGACGGTCAGTCCGGACATCCTGTTCATCCGCGTCGACGAGCGCAAGACGACGAAGAACCGCCTGCATTTCGACGTGTGCCCGGCCGACCGCGAGCAGGACGAGGAACTCGGTCGGCTGCTCTCTCTCGGCGCCAAGCGCTCAACCATCATCGGCAGCGGCTCGTGGGTGGTCCTGGAGGACCCGGAAGGCAACGAGTTCTGCCTGATGTCCAAACGAATCCCGCCGGAACCGGCCCCCTTCCACGAGGCGTAAAACAGGCGTGCGCAGGTTCGAACCCCCAGCGGGATACAGCCCACAACTGCGCACCGTCCGGACGGTTGGCAGCGGGTGTGGGGACCTGCGCACGGGGGCGGCCTGAGGGAATCATGGCAGGCGGCTTCGGCGGAGTACCAGACTGTCAAGCGCCGCATCCGCCTCTGTCGACATGAGTGCGTCGTGCGCGCGCTCGGCACCGATCCTGAACGCCGATGGGCACCGACGCTCTCGGTAGGCACGCTACGTCGCCCTGAGACGCCGACGTGCGGGCATCACAGTGGCTCAGGCCATCGCTTCCGGAAATTGGGCGGCGATCCATGCTGAGGACCCGAACTCGACGCTCGCGACCGGCTTGCGCGCTCACCCTTCGCGTCGCGGCGCCTCTTCTGCCGCGCACGCGGCAAGCGCGCGCGTCGCGTCGTACGTGAAGACGCGATGCCACCGGCGGGCCGTCAACCGGTGGTGTGGGGTGACGCGAGCAGGCTGTCGATCGCGGTGTGGAACTCGTCGAAGGTGCGGATCTGCCTGACCCGCTCGATGTAGCGGCGAAATGATCGGCTGAAGTGATCAGCGAGCCGATCGACGTCGTCGGTCGCTTCGGGCGTCTTGACGGTGAAGTAGCTGGCTGGGCCAGCGCCGAGATCACGAACGACGGCCAGATCAACGAAGATGTCACCGGCCTGCAGAATGTCGGCCAGGCGAGGGCGGT
Source organism: Asanoa iriomotensis (assembly GCF_016862515.1). Lineage (GTDB taxonomy): Bacteria > Actinomycetota > Actinomycetes > Mycobacteriales > Micromonosporaceae > Asanoa > Asanoa iriomotensis. The sequence goes on along the minus strand of NZ_BONC01000032.1, from coordinate 55,850 downwards.
GGTTCTGGTTGAGCGCAGCGGCCAGAGAATCAGCCCGGTCCGGGCCTCGCAGCGCAAAGAGCGTCAGCTCTGACGTGGCATCGCCCGAGATTGCCAAGTCGAGATCAGTGAGGTGCTGAAAGCCGGCCAGCTCGAAAAGCCCGGCGAACCCGGCGTGGTCTCGTTCCCACGGATCTGGCGGCGGCCGCAGCGGCACGCAGGCGCGGGCGGGAACGAACCCGACATCGGCGGTGAGCCAGTCGGGCTGCTCGAGATCGACCTCGTACTCCCATCGGACCAGCCGCACCGTTTCACGATCGACACCCAACAGCCCGGCGGCCTCGTCCCGGTAGTACGCGGGAGTCGCGAACCGGGTCATGCCTGCAGTCAGCGCCCACGCCAGCGCCCGCCACACCGCCAGCGCCTCACCGTCAGAGTTGTTGATCCCATGACGCCACCACGGGTTCAGGGCCCGGTCCTCCGAATAGTCCTGTTCCCACAGCCCCGACCACGCTGGACCAGGCAGACCCGCCTCATCCGCACGCACCACATAGCAATGCAGCCCATCCCGGCGCCGATACTCGAACCTCAGAAACCCTTCTGGGTCTGCCACGTCGCCATCATGCCGGAAGCCATACACCGACACTTGCGCGTCTAGCTCTGCCGCCGACGGCGCTCACGCGGGCGGGAAATGAAGCCGACTGATCACCGCTTGGCGGCCATGATAGCCACCATGTCGCTCGTCGAAATCTGGCCGCTGCTAGGGATCAAGGTGCGTACTCCGGCCGTCGAGTTGTTCGTCTCCGACCCGGACACCCTTGAAGCGCTGGCCCGGCTGGCCGCCGCCGGCGGCGTCTACGACCCGCAGAACCAGTATCTGCCGCGCACCCCGGTCGGCGGATGGGAGGACGTGGCCTCGCCGGAGGCCGAACGCAGGTTTCTGCGCTACTTCTGGGCCGGGCTGGCGGATTGGCGACCCGAGCGGTGGAACCTGATGCTCGCCGTCAAGGTCGGCGGCGACATCGTCGGGGTGCAGGAGATCGGGGCTCAGCATTTCGCGGTGACCCGCACTGTTTCGACCGGGTCGTGGATCGGTCGGCGATACCAGGGCGCGGGATACGGCAAGGGCGCCCGTGAGGCGGTCCTGCATCTGGCGTTCGACGGTCTTCGTGCCGAGCGCGCGGACACCGCAGCCTGGGTCACCAACTACGCTTCCCTCGGCGTCTCCCGGGCGATGGGCTACCGGGGCAACGGCACGACCACGAGGGCGGCCGAGGACAGACGGGTGGAGCAGGTCAATCTCACGCTGAGCCGGTCCGACTGGCGCGGTTCGACTGGCGACTACGTCATCGCCGGCCTTACGTCAGACGCCTCGGAAATGCTGGGCATACCACCGACGGGTGCACCGTAGGACGCGCGGCACCACACATTCATCGTGGGCAGACAGGACTACTCGCCTCTGCATCGCGGGTGCGGTCATCCGGAGCCCAGGCACCTTGGGCGAGGACTGGCCCAGCCTAAACGGCAGCCGCGGATGGATCGCCGTACGCGATCGCGGCGGTCGTCGTTGCCGGGGAGGCCTCGCGGCCATCGCTTTGTCGATTCGTCGTGCGCAGGTTCGAGCCCACCTCGACGGGCCGAGACGCGCCCCTACGCGTATCGAGACGCCCGCTTTGAGCTGGGAGGATGCGACGGACGAGCAGGTCTAGCTCGATGGCGGGATGCAGCCCACAACTGCGCACCGGGACAGGCGGGCTCGGCTTGGTGTCAGAATGTCAGGCGCCACATCCGCTTCTTTCGATGTGCTGATGTTCCGTGTCTTCGAGTCCGACTCGGAGCCGGACTGCGAGCTGCGAGAGTTTCGAGCGGCCATCGACGTTCCCGACGGTCCGCGGGGATGACACCTGGCGTTGTTCGTCGTCGGGGCTGGGCCGGAGCCCGCGGCCAGGCGGATCGACCTTCTCCCGGGCGTGAGCGGAGACGCGACGTTCCGATACTGCTGCGAAGGCTGGGGGCTCATTCAGCTCTACTACGGCGGATCCTTCGGGGCGCAGGAGTTGCGATGGAGCCATACCAACCACAACACGGAGAGGCGCGCCTCGGCATGGGCAGCGACCTTGCCACGACTGGGTGATCCCGCCGCGTGGAACTGGGCGGCGGTGACAACCGCCTCCGGCAAGCTCAATCGGGTCATTCGCCGGATGGCCGTGAGCAAGATCGGTTCGCACCCCGTGCTGCCGTACCCCGCGCAGTTCGTCACGCTCCGGCGAACGCCTCCGCCCGCCCACATCAGCTCACGCCAACTCACAGCAAACGTCGGCGTGGTTGTCGGCCGACTCCGTTTGTCGGCTGTGTTCTGGGGGCGACGCGTCTGCTGCCAGCCGTGGACCGCGCGCGATGACGGGTCGTGAGACGGTGTGGCCGTGACTGCGCAGGAGTTCTTGAAACGAGCGCTGCAGGACGTCGTAGGCCCAGACGCCCGCGCCCACGGGTTCAAGGGCACCAGGCCGACGTGGCGGAAGTCGAACAGGTCCGGGGACTGGGCAGTCGTAAACGTTCAATCCTCGCCCTACAGCACTTCACAAAGCCTCAGCTGCGTTATCAATCTCGCTGTTGCCCCCGAACCCTGGCTTCGTTGGCAGCATGAGGAGCGCGGCAACGACATGCCGAAAGCGGTGCCCGAGTACCTCGGGCTCTATCGCGAGAGGCTGCACCCTGCCGGTACGCCTGACGGGGTGGACGGCTGGTGGGAGGTCACCGACGAGGAATCCGCCGTCGCGGTCGCTGCGGACATGGTTGTCCAGCTGGAGGCAGCTGGATGGCCCGTTCTTGACCGGCTGCTGACCGCCGGCGGCATGCTCGATCAGGTCCGATGTGGCGACCTTGGGTACATGAAGCAAGCGAACTTCGACGTCTTCTTCGCGCGCGCCGAGGCCTTGCTGCTCATGGACCAAGGGCCGAGTGACCTGTTGGAGAAGAACCTCCGGCATGCGCGCGAACACTGCATCGCGACGCAGCACGAGAACGCCAAGAAATTCGACGAATGGGTACGAGCCCAGGCGCGGGGTGCGGCCTAAAGGCTCGGCGGCGGCGCGGGTAGCGTCGGACACTGCCGCGATCGGTGGGCGCGACCTGACGAGTTGCGCCTTAGCCCTCTGCACGGCTGCTTGGCATATGGCCTGATGTCCCAAGGCCTTCGCCAGTCGTCTCGTGGAGATCTTGCCGACGTCGCGCTCGCCCTGTTAGCTTGCCCGGCGTGCGCCGCGCCGGGTCGGGCCGTGGCCCCCGACGAGGAGATCATTTGAAGCCGCCGTCCGAAGCCGCCGCGCCGCGCCTGTACGTCCTCGACGGGTTGCGCCTGGTCGCCGCCATCCTCGTCGTGGCCTTCCACTTCACCGTCTTCTCCAAGCCGTGGGGCAACCCGCCCAGCCAGACCCTGCCGACCCTGAGCATCTACACCCAGTTCGGCTGGCTGGGTGTCTTCCTCTTCTTTCTCATCAGCGGCTTTGTGATCTGTATGAGCGCCGAGGGGCGCGGCCTGGGCCAGTTCGCGGCAGCCCGGATCACTCGACTCTTTCCCGCGTACTGGTTCGCGGTGATCGTCACCGCCGTGGTGGTGACGCTCTGGCCGGTGGTCACGAAGGCACCGCGCCCGGGTGACGTGCTGACCAACCTCACCATGTTCCATGATCTGATGCGCGTGGAGTCCGTCGACTACGTCTACTGGACCCTGGCGCACGAGCTCCGCTTCTATCTCCTGTTCGGCCTGTTCGTGCTGGTCCGGGGATACACCCCGCGGCGGGTCCTGCTGTTCGCCGCCGGCTGGCTGATCGCCAGCCTGTTCGCCTACAACTCCATCCCGTGGCTCACCGGCCTGCTGGTGCCCCTCAGCGCGCCCTGCTTCGTGGCAGGCATGGCCCTGTACCTGATCTACCGGCACGGCTCCAACATCTACGTCTGGGGTCTGCTCGGCGCCTCCTGGCTCGTCTCGCTCCAGATGATCGGCACCATCACCCCGCACCCCCCGTCCCGGACGGTGCTTTCCTCGACCCAGGTCGCGATGATCGAGGCGGCCCTGGTCACGTTCTTCTTCCTGCTCCTCGCCGCGGTGGCCACCCGCCGCCTCGCGGTCGGCTGGCGGTGGCTGGCCACCGCCGGCGCGTTGACCTACCCGCTCTACCTGATGCACGAGTACATCGGGTGGGTGATGATCTACCACCTGCACCAGATACTTCCGGACTGGATGACCGGGCTCGTCGTCGTGTTGTTCTTCTTCGTGGTCTCGTGGCTGGTGCACCGGTTCATCGAGAAGCCGGTCTCCGGCTGGATGCGGCGCAGGTTCGCCGCCGCCCGGGACCTGGCCTTCCTGCGCCAGCCGCCGTCCGGCCCGCCGACCCGGTCCCGCCCGGACACGGCGGCACCGACCAGCGCTGGCCCCGTGGCCGCCCCCGACGAGCCGCGGACGTCGCCGACAGATGCACCGAGCCTCGTTCTGGCCCAGGTCACCCGGAGCTCCACCAACTGAGCCGCTCACCGCTGGCCGACGCCGCGCGGATCAGTGGCCGCGCGGCCCGGCCGGCTGCCGGCACACCACACCGCCGGTCAACGCCCCGGTCGTTCTGCGGCCTGCCCTCCGCGATCCGCGCCAGCCGCCAGTGCAGGTCGTAGTTCGTCGTGACGATCCGTACCGGCGAGCGTCCATCGCAATCTGTTCCGTGAGCCCCACGAACGTCGGCGGCCCGCTGGCGCGTTGATCGAAGCGCCGGCGCCAACGAACAGCACCACGTTGCCGGCCCGGAACTCGCCGAGCGCGCCAAGAGCTCGCCGCTGAGTCAGTCGCCGACTCTCGGGGCGCCCCACATGGACAGGCAGAACGGATGCCCGGCCGGGTCGGCGTACACGAAGCAATGGTCCGCGTTGGGCTGATGCTCGAATCGGGTAGCGCCGGCGGCCAGCACACGCGCTCCGGTCGCCACCAGGTCGTCGACGAAGAACTCGAGGTGCATCTGCATCCCCACCTCGTCATCCGGCCAGGTGGGTGGCCGGTAGTCGTCGATCTGCTGGAACCCGATGTCACCGTTCGGCCCTTCGACGAGCGCCCAGTGCTCGTCACCCTTCGCGACCCCGCCGGTGATCTCGGCGTAGAACCGCGCGAGCGCGATCGCGTTGGGCGCATTGACTGTCGTCAGGCTGAGCCTGATCAGGTCCGACATCAACCGATTTCCATCTGCTGGTATGTCGGCGTGAGCTCTTCCCAGCGTTCCTTCCAGCCGGGCGCTCCGGCATCGGAGCTCCAGCCCTCCGGATGGACCGGGCCGTCGACCTCCAGCGACCGACCGAGATCCTCGAGGTGGACCCGCCAACCAGAGGCGTGGAACGGGAGATGCCTCATCGGCAGGCCGCGCTCCTCGACCACCAGCCGGGTCTTCGAGCCCTCCTCGGTCAGCCACGCCTCGATCTGCCCCTCGTCGTCCGTGCCCGGCTCCGTCGTCAGCAGCAGGTGGTGGGGCGCATCGCACACCTCGATGCGCGCCGGACCGGTCCAGCTGCTCGTGAAGACGGTCTGGATCGTGCCGCCGACCCGCATGTCGCCGTCGACCCGGGCGATCCAGCTGGCCAGCCGCTCGGGCGTCGTGCACGCCTGCCAGAGGTCGCCGATGTCCGTGTCGTAAAGGTCCTCGACCCTGACTGCTCCGCGGGTCTCGTCGAGCGTTCGCATCGTCGCGATCGTGGTCATCGTCGTGCCTTCTTTCCTCGTGCGATCTCAGCATGAAGAGCGTCGAGCCGGTTCTCCCAGAGCCGGCGGTACTCTCCCAGCCACTCGTCGACCTCGACGAGCGGCTCCGGGCGGAGTGTGTAGATCCGGCGCTGCGCGTCCTGGCGTACCTCGACCAGCCCGGCCTCCCGCAGCACGCGGAGATGCCGGGACACGCCCGGGCGAGCGATCGGGAGAGCCTCGGCCAACTCTCCTGCACTCGCCTGGTGGTCGCGGAGAATCTCGAGAACCGTGCGCCGGCTCTCGTCTGCCAGCGCGTGCAACACGACGTCCATGATGCGAATGTAACCTTGCGGGTACGTACCCGCAAGGTTACATTCAAATCCGTGAAGAAGCGTCGTGTCCGGGAGGTTCAGAGATGACGGTGGCAGTCGACGCCGAGATCACCGCGTTGATGCAGTGCCTCCAGAGGCAGCGAGACCACGTGCTGGGTGCCGTGGAAGGCCTGAGCGATGAGGCGCTACGGCGCCCCGTGCTGCCCTCTGGGTGGAGCTGCGTGGGGATGGTGCAGCACCTCACGCTGTCGGTGGAGCGGTTGTACTTCCGTGCCGCTGTGGCTGGGGATCCGGTGGTCATCGACCAGGTGGGCAGCCAAGGCAGCGCATGGCAGGTGGATCCCGGGCTGCCGGCCGCCGACGTCCTTGACCGCTATCGCCATGAGGCTTCGTTGGCAGATGCCGTCATCGCCGCCTCATCGCCAGATGCCGACCTGGCCTGGTGGCCCTTTCCCGAGGGTGAGTGGCGCCTGCACAATGTTGGGGATGTCCTGCTCCATGTGATCACTGAGACCGCCTGCCACGCCGGACACCTCGACGCGGTTCGCGAACTCATCGACGGGCAACAGTGGCTGGTGAACACCTGACCAGTAGCCCTGGCTCCGTGCGGACATCAGCTCGGGCCACAGTGCCTCCCGCATACCGCGGACCGCGCCCACCCATCGTGGGGTCTCCGGGGGTCGCCCCCGGAATCGGAATGCCGAATGGCTTCCTAGTTCGTGGCCGCGGAGCGGACACGAACTAGGAAGCCATTCGGGTGGGCGCGGCAGGTTTCGAACCTGCGACCCCTCGCTTGTAAGGCGAGTGCTCTTCCGCTGAGCTACGCGCCCCGGACCGGCCGAAGCTTACCCGACCATCGGGTGGTCAGCCGTCGTCCAGGGTGGCTACCGCGGACAGCCACGCGGTCGTGTCCCGCGACTCGCCCGGCCCGAGGCATTCCGACCACCTGATCACACCGGCCCGGTCGATCAGGAAGGTGCCTCGGTCCGCGAAACCGGCGCTCGCGTTGAAGACGCCGTAGGACGACGCGACGCCGCCGTGTGGCCAGAAGTCCGCCAGCATGCGCATCGACCAGGACTCGCGGTCGAGCCAGATCTTGTGCGCGTACGCCGAGTCCACGCTGACCGTCAGCACCTCGACGCCCGCCGACGCGAAAGCCGGCAGCGCCTTCTCCAGCGCTGCCATCTCGCCGCCGCAGGTGCCCGTGAAGGCCAGCGGGTAGAAGACCAACAGGACCGGACGGGACCCGAGGTACGACGACAGTCGTACCTCCTGGTTGTTCTGGTCCTTGAGTGTGAAGTCCGGTGCCGGCGTGCCGACTTCGAGCATCGCGCCCCTACTTCTTGCGGGACCCGCGCGGCACGACCAGGCGTGCGGCGCTCCAGTCCTTGCCGGCGTTGACCGTCGACGTCTGCTGCAAGCCCGCTGTCGGTGCCAGCTCCGTGATCTCGCTCGGCTCGACGTGCCCGGGGCGCCCGGCCTTGGGCGTCAGCAGCCAGACGACGCCGTTGCCGGCCAGCGGGCTGAGCGTCTCGACGAGCATCTCGAAGAGGTCTCCGTCGCCGTCGCGGTACCAGAGCAGCACCGCGTCGACCACCTCGTCGGTGTCCTCGTCGACCAGCTCACCTGCGCGGTCGGTCAGGGCGTCGCGGAGATCCTGGTCGACGTCGTCGTCGTACCCCATCTCCATGACGACCATCCCCGGCTCGATGCCGAACCGGTCCGCCAGGCTGCGTACGCCGTCGGCGGCCTGACCTGCGGTCGCGCTCACTGTTGCGTGCCTCCCTCGCTCGTTGTAGTTCCCGCAAAGTCCACACAGTCGGCGGCTCGCGCGCAAGTGGCGCACCGACCGATCCGTGCTCGATTTTCCGGCGCGCCGGATCTTCGACACGGACTTTTCGGGTCCCCCGGGAAACTTACCGTGCCAGGAGGGCTCGGGCACCCTGAGTGATGGCATCCTCTGCGACCAGGACTTCTCTGGCTGCTGGGCCGAGCGGGACGAACGAGTCGACGGACGCGATCCGGCTAACAGATCCGACATATCCGGCGTCGACCAGGGCCGCCAGCACTCCCTCGCCGACCCCGCCGGATCGACGTGTCTCGTCCACGACAAGAACGCGGCCCGTAGCGGAGGACTCACGGATCACGTCCGCGACCGGCAGCGGGGCGAGCCAGCGCAGGTCGACCACCCGCGCGCCGATGCCCTCCTCGACGAGCCGGGCGGCGACCCGCAGCGACATCCGTACCCCGTTGCCGAACGTGATGATCGTCAAGTCCTCGGCCGAGCCGACGTGGTAGACGCGCGCCCGTCCGATCGGCACGTGCGCGTCCGCCCACGACGCCGGGCCGAGATACGGCGCCAGCCACTCGTTGTCGCCGTCCTCGTAGAGGTCGCGCGTGTGGTAGAGCGCGATCGGCTCCAGGAACACGCAGACGCTGCCGTCGACGGCCGCCGAGGCCAGGCAGGTGCGCAGCAGCGGCGCGGCGTCGTCGGCGCGGGCCGGCACCGCCACCACCAGGCCCGGGATGTCCCGCAGGACGGCAACCGAGTTGTCGTTGTGGAAGTGCCCGCCGAAACCTTCCTGGTACGCGAGCCCGGCGATCCGCACCACCATCGGGTTGCGGTAGGCCCCGCCCGAGAAGAACTGCATGGTCGCCGCCTCGCCGCGCAACTGGTCCTCGGCGTTGTGCAGGTAGGCGAGGTATTGGATCTCCGGCACCGGCAGCATCCCGGCCAGCCCCGCGCCGAGGCCCAGGCCCAGGATCGAGGTCTCGTCGAGCAGCGTGTCGAAGACCCGGGTCGCGCCGAACCGCTCGCGCAGGCCCTTGGTCACCCCGTACACGCCGCCCTTGAGCGCCACGTCCTCGCCGAAGACCGCCATCGTCGGGTTGGTCAGCAGGCCGTCGGCGAGCGTCGCGTTGATCGTCTGCGCCAGCGTGAGCGGGCCGGCCTCCTCGGGGAGGCGCCCACCGAACGCCGCGGCGCGGTCCGCGGTCGCCGATCCGGACAGATCGGCCACGGTACGCGCGACGCGCGCCGGCCGCCGGGGCGCCAGCGTGGCGACGATCTCCGCCGCCCCGGCCAGCTTCGGCTCGCCCAGCACCTCCTCGGCGACCTTGCGCACCTGCCAGCCGACCTCGTCGTAGCGGGCGAGCACCTCCTCCGGCGTCGACAACCCTGACGAGACGAGGAGCCGCGCGGTCGCGACGACCGGGTCGCGGGTCAGGTCCCGGTCCAGGTCGGCGGCCGGTCGGTAGCCGACCTCGGCGTCGGCGCCCGCATGACCCATGAACCGCACCGTCCGCAGGTGCAGCACGGCCGGCCGGCGGGTCCGCCGCACGTGCTCGGCGGCCGCCACCGCGGTGGCATAGGCACCGGCCGGGTCATCTCCTTCGGCGCCGAAATACTTCAGCCCGGGCCGGCCCCGCAAGGTGGCCTCGACCCAGCCCTGGGGTGACTTCACACTGATCCCGATGCCGTTGTCCTCGCAGACCAGCAGCAGCGGCAGGCGCAGGCCGGTGTGGTCGATCCAGCCGGCGGTGTTGAACGCCGCGGCGGCGGTCGCGTGGTTGACCGACGCGTCGCCGAACGAGCACACGACCAGCGCGTCCGCCGGCCACGGCGTACCCGAGGCGCCGTTGCCGTGGCCGTTGACCTTGCGGAGGCGCTCGATCGCGAAGGCGGTGCCCACCGCGCGGGGCAGGTGCGAGGCGATCGTCGAGGTCGTCGGCACCACGTGGTGCGCGGCGTTGCCGAACACCTTGTGCCGGCCACCGGCGACCGGCTCCAGCGCCGAGGCCACGACCCCGCGCAGCACGTCGCGGGCGGCGTCGGCGACCGGTTCGGTCCCGCCGCCCTGCGCCACCCGGGCGGCGTAGAACGCGCCGGACCGGTAGTGCAGGAACGCGGGGTCGGTGTGCCGGAGCGCGGCGGCGACGGCCGCGTTGCTCTCGTGGCCGGCGGACCCGATCGTGTAGAAGCCTTCGCCGAAGCTGCGCAACCAGCGCGCGGCCAGGTCGAGATGGCGGCTGGTCAGCTGGGCGTCGAACACGGCCAGCACCAGCTCGCGCGGCATCCCGTCGGGGAGGCCGGCGGTGCCGGGGGTCAGCTCGCCGACCGCCGCCCGGAACCGTTCGTCGAGATCTTGCGGCGTGGTCACGTCGAAAGCATTACCGACGGGCACCACTCACGGCCAGTCACCTGCCCCACTCGCCCCATGCGAACCGTTGATGATCACTAGACTTATCCGGATGCGGAGTGAGGTGATCACGGTCCAGACGGGCCGCCGCCCGGCGGTACGCGACGTCACGGCGGAGGCGCAGCAGTTCGTCTCCGGCGAGGGCGACGGGCTGCTGCACGTTTTCGTCCCGCACGCCACCGCCGGCATCGCGATCATCGAGAGCGGTTCCGGCACCGACGACCCCGACCTGCTGACCGCGATCGACGGCTTCCTGCCGGCCGACGACCGCTGGCGGCATCGGCACGGATCCCCCGGTCACGGGCGTGATCACGTGCTGCCGGCGTTCGTCGCCCCGTACGCCTCGATCCCGGTGTTGCGCGGCCGGCTCGCCCTGGGCACCTGGCAGTCCATCTGCCTGGTCGACACCAACGGTGACAACGCTGTCCGACAGGTCCGGTTTTCGTTCCTTCCGGGATGAGTTACCGGTGGGTATCTGTGTCGAGAGTCGCGTCTGGCAGTACGCGACGTGACGCCGAGGCGAGAAACGGGGCAGGATGGCGTTGGAGACGAATCCCACACCCGGGACACTTGGCTCCGAAATGTCAGTCGTCCCCACAATCTGAGGAATGCCTGTGGCTACGGAACGCAAGCGCCCGGTGATCAGTGACGGCCTGCCGAGCCAGCTTCCGGACGTCGACCCTGAGGAAACCGCCGAATGGGTCGAGTCGCTCGACGGAGTCATCGACGCGGGCGGCGCCAAGCGCGCCCGATACGTCATGTTGCGGTTGCTGGAGCGGGCGCGCGAGCGCAACGTCGGCGTGCCCCCGCTGACCACCACCGACTACATCAACACGATTCCGCCGGAGCGCGAGCCCTGGTTCCCCGGTGACGAGTTCGTCGAGCGGCGGATCCGCGCCTACATCCGGTGGAATGCCGCGATGCTGGTGCACCGCGCCCAGCGCCCCGAGATCGGGGTCGGCGGCCACATCTCGACCTACGCGAGCGCCGCGGCGCTCTACGAGGTCGGCTTCAACCACTTCTTCCGGGGCAAGAGCCACCCGGGCGGTGGCGACCACATCTTCTACCAGGGGCACGCGTCGCCGGGAATGTACGCACGCGCGTACATGGAGGGTCGCCTGTCCGAGGAGCGGCTCGACGGGTTCCGCCAGGAGCTGTCGCACGCCGGGTTGGGTGGCGGCCTGCCGTCGTACCCGCACCCGCGGTTGATGCCCGACTTCTGGGAGTTCCCGACGGTCTCCATGGGCCTCGGCGGTCTCAACGCGATCTACCAGGCGCGGTTCAACCGCTACCTGCAGCACCGCGGCATCAAGGACACGTCCGACCAGCACGTATGGGCGTTCCTCGGCGACGGTGAGATGGACGAGCCGGAGTCGCTCGGCGCGATCGGCGTCGCGGCCCGCGAGGAGCTCGACAACCTGACCTTCGTGATCAACTGCAACCTGCAGCGCCTCGACGGCCCGGTCCGCGGCAACGGCAAGGTCATCCAGGAGCTGGAGGCGTTCTTCCGGGGTGCCGGCTGGAACGTCATCAAGGTCGTCTGGGGCCGCGAGTGGGACCCGCTGCTCGCCGCCGACGCCGACGGTGCGCTGGTCAACCTGATGAACTCGACGCCCGACGGCGACTACCAGACCTACAAGGCAGAGTCCGGCGCGTACGTCCGCGAGCACTTCTTCGGCCGCGACCCCCGTACCCGCAAGATGGTCGAGTCGATGTCCGACGACGAGATCTGGAACCTCAAGCGCGGCGGACACGACTACCGCAAGATCTACGCGGCGTACAAGGCGGCGACCGAGCACACGGGTCAGCCGACGGTGATCCTGGCCAAGACGATCAAGGGCTGGACGCTCGGGTCGTCGTTCGAGGGCCGCAACGCCACGCACCAGATGAAGAAGCTGACGCTGGACGATCTGAAGACGTTCCGGGATCGGCTCTACCTGGACATTACGGACAAGCAGCTCGAAGAGAACCCGTATCTGCCGCCGTACATCCGGCCGGAGACGAAGTCCTCCGAGATGGAATACCTGCACGAGCGGCGGCGCGCGCTCGGCGGCTACCTGCCCGCGCGGAACACCAAGGTGATCCCGCTGCAGATCCCGGGCAGCGAACGGTTCGCCGACGTCAAGCGCGGGTCGGGCAAGCAGAAGGTCGCGACCACGATGGCCTTCGTACGCCTGCTCAAGGACATCATGAAGGACCGCGAGTTCGGCAAGCGCTGGGTGCCGATCATCCCGGACGAGGCGCGGACCTTCGGCATGGACTCGCTGTTCCCGACGCAGAAGATCTACTCGCCGCACGGGCAGAACTACACCCCGGTCGACCGGGAGCTGTTCCTGTCCTACAAGGAGTCGACGGCCGGCCAAATCCTGCACGAGGGCATCAACGAGGCGGGCTCGGTGGCGTCGTTCACCGCGGCCGGCTCGGCCTATGCCACCCACGGCGAGCCGATGATCCCGCTGTACATCTTCTATTCGATGTTCGGCTTCCAGCGCACGGGCGACGGCTTCTGGGCCGCGGCCGACCAGATGTCGCGCGGCTTCGTGCTGGGCGCGACCGCCGGCCGCACCACGTTGAACGGCGAGGGCCTCCAGCACGAGGACGGCCACTCCCACCTGATCGCGGCGACCAACCCGGCCGTCGTGGCGTGGGACCCGGCGTTCGCGTTCGAGATCGCGCACATCGTCGAGCGCGGCCTGCACCGGATGTACGGCGAGGAGGCGGAGAACGTCTTCTACTACCTCACCGTCTACAACGAGCCGATCCTGCAGCCCGCGGAGCCGGTCGACCTCGACGTCGAGGGCGTCCTGCGCGGCATCTACCGCTACTCGCCCGCCCCCGCTGTCGAGGGTGGCTCCGGCATCAAGGCCAACATCCTGGCGTCGGGTACGGGCATGCAGTGGGCGCTCAAGGCCCAGCAGCTGCTGGCGCAGGACTGGGGCGTCTCGGCCGATGTCTGGTCGGTGACGTCGTGGACGGAGCTGCGCCGGGACGCGGTGCAGGCGGAGGAATACAACCTGCTGCACCCGGGATCGGAGCCGCGCGTTCCCTACATCCGCCGCAAGCTGGCGGGTGCCGAGGGCCCGGTGGTCGCGGTCAGCGACTTCATGCGGGCGGTGCCGGACCTGATCGCGCGCTGGGTGCCGGGCGACTACACGTCGCTGGGCACCGACGGGTTCGGCCTGTCGGACACCCGGCACGCGCTGCGCCGGCACTTCCACGTGGACGCGGAGTCGGTCGCGGTGGCGACGCTGCGGCAGCTCGCGGTCCGCGGCGAGATCGCCCCGGCGATCCCGGTGGAAGCGGCCCGCAAGTACGCGATCGACGACGTCAACGCGGCGCCGGTCGGCGAAACGGGCGGCGACTCGTAGGTCGGGTTATTTCATGGAAAGGGCGCCCCACACGGGGCGCCCTTACAGTTTGTGACCGGGGCCCGCCGGCCGAGCCACTGTTCGGCGTCCCAGGCGTGGAACCGCTCGACCTCGGTGAACCCGAGCTTCGCCGCGAGGCGCATCGAGGCGACGTTGGCGGTCTGGGTGGCGAGCACCACGGGCTCGCCGGGAAGGACACCGTCGACCCAGCCGAGCGCCGCCGCGCACGCCTCGGCGGCGTACCCGAACCCCCAGGCCCGCGGCAGGAACAGATAGCCGAGATCGACCTTCCCGACGGCGGCCGGGCGGTGGTCGGTCGCTCTCCGGAGCAGAACCTGACCGATCATCGCCCCGTCGAGATCGACGACGAAACTCCCGGGCCGCTGCCCAGGCACCTCGGGCATGTCACGCTCGAGCTCGTCACGCGCCCGGGGACCGCCGAGATAGGTGTGCACCTCCGGCGAGGCCAGCAACTCGACGAACGCCGCCCGATCCCTTGCCTCGGACGCACGAAGCACAAGCCGCTCGGTCCGAATCGGCTCAGGCGGCCAGCCGACGGCTCCGAGATCACTCATGCGGGCCAGCCAACCAGCGGACCCGACAACGATCAAGACCGTCCGACCGATCAAGGATTATCGCGGCGCGTCGGCGTACGGGTCAGCCGGCTGGTCTCGCTTTCGTCTGTCGAGGTCGACGACCCGCACGTCAGGCGGAAGCGGTTCGCGCTGGAAGGTCTCCAGCAGGTTGTCATGCTGCGCGAAAGCGTCGCTGAGTCGATCGAGGTAGGGCCGCCAGATGACCGCCGATCGCCGCACGATCCCGCGGTTGGCTTGACGGACCGCGGATTCCTTGCCGACGTAGGCCCAGACCACGTCGGGCTTGAGCTCGTCGGCCACGCCGGACAGATCCACACTCGACGTCACGTCAACCCGGTCGTAGTTGCCTTCGCGGTCGTCGAGATAAGCCAACGCGTCGGACTGGACGAGAAGAACCACACCCCGAACGCTGGATGCTTTCTCGCGCACGAGGTTGAGGAACAGGATCTGCCCGTCGATGCGGTTGTCGGAGTCGGGTTCGAAGTAGGCGACAGATCGGCTCCGATCCGTGTTGTCCGTGCAGACCGTCCAGGATCGTCTCCAGTCGCTTAGCTCCGCGATGAAGAAGTTCTTGTCGCGCTCGACGGCACCACACAACTGCCGGATCGTGTTGGGATGGGCGAGCGAGCCATATCCGAAGACCGCGTATCGGGCCGGCTCCCCGAAGTGCTCCCACCCGCGCCAATTAGCGGCGATCACGTCTTTCCTCGATTCAACTGCGGGGTGGACCGGCGCGAAACGTCCGAGTTGGACGTCGTGTTCGGTGCTGTACCACTTCTCGTCGATGATATCGGTCGTGAACCCTACCGTCTTTCCGGTCAACCGAACCAGTAATCCCGGCGAACTCACTCCGCGCAGGCCGCGACCCTGGATCTCCACCAACCTGCCCGCGTCCATCTCGGCGTCGACCGGGATCCACAAGGTCAGTGGCATACCCGTCCAGACGCGGGGAAAGGTCCTGCCGTACGTCGGCTGGTCAGGTGGACCGAGGACCCGCAGCCGTTCGGTGCGGTGCACGACGCTGCCGTCGACCCGCGACACGGTTCTGTAGTTGAGAAAGGCCTCGGCAAGAAGGTTCGAAATCACCAACTGTCGCGGGATCTTGTACCAGCGCACCGCGATAATCATCTGCCGGTCGTTCTTGATCAGGCGGTGCGTCTCGTCGTCGACCTCGGAACCGCGGATCAGGCTGATGGTCGCGCGCCATTTGAAGATCCGGACGGTGAATATCCTGACGAGGACGATGCCCAGGACGAGGGCCGGCAGCAGCACGCTGAGAATCGCACAAATGAAGGCGATGACGGCGTGATAGAAGTTGGCCGGCTCGGCCGGGAAGTCCATCACCCCCATGATTGCCGCGCCGACGGTGAAGAACAGCCGGATGGCGGTCGCGGCCTCGAAGTCCATTGAGGAGCTCGTCCAGATCAGCGCGACCGACGCGCAGGTGGCGGACAATACGACCACCGCGAGCAGTCCACAGACCGCGATCCACGCCGGCGCGCGTGCGATCAGCCACCGCAGCGAGCTGCGATGTGCCGGGTGCCGGCCCGGCGACCAACGATCTCGCAGCGCCATCCATCAATATTGTCCGGCTCGATCGCGAGAGCGCATCGTCCGAGCGGCGACTTCTCATATCAACGGCGCGAGTGCGCCGGCGCCCCTTGTGGGGCGCCCTTCCCGACGACCGCTACCGTGCTGGGCTGAAGCGGGAGGGTTTGGATGGACTGGACTGACGATCTGTCGATTGCGCTGCCGTCGGGTCGGACGGTTGCTGAGCTGGTCGACGTGACGCTGTCGTTGATGCTCAGGAAGGCCGCCGAGGAGGAGGTCGAGGCGGTGCTCGGTGCCGAGTTCGGGCTTTCGGCCGACGACGCCGAGCTTGCCCACGACCGGACGGGTGGCGGGCTGGTGCGGGCGTCGTCCGGCATCGCCGAGAACTGCCCGCCCGCCGACAAGGACCCTGTGGCCTGGGAGAGCTTCCAGCGTGGCCTGCGGGACCCGTCGCTGATCGCCCGCGTCTATCCGGAGTTCGCGCGCTAGCGATCCGCGGGCAGCGCGAACACGTCGCCGGTGCGTAGGCAGTCGTAGCCGGCGCGCAGGGGTTCCGGCTCGTCGAACGTCACCTGCGAGCGCCAACCGCCCAGCCGCAGGCCGGCGTCGCCGTGCTCCGCCAGGCGGGCGTCGGCGGCGTCGCCGATCAGGCCGGCGTGTTCCAGGAGCACGTAGATCGCGTCGGCGGCGGCGGTCACCTGTTCCTCGGCCTCGGCCTCCGTCGCCTCCGGGTGGAGGTCGCGATAGTGCCGGCGCGCGGTCGCCAGGAACCGCGCGGCGTCGGTGACGACGAAGTCGCGGCGGTAGCGCACAGCGATGGTCATGCCGTCGACGAGCGGGTCGTCTCCCAGGATGTCGTCCACGAGCGAACCGTAGCGACCAACCCCGTTCTGCGTCAGTCCAGTTCGAACATGGCGTCTCCTGGCTGGGTGGCCGATCGCCCACGGTGGTTGGTGCAACGGACGCCGCCCGTCGGGGCCGTGCAGCGGCTGCCGTCGCGTTTGGTGGCTCCGCACTGGACCTTCGGATCGTGGAGGTGGCACAAGCCGGACGAGCGCGGGCCGACCGGGCACAGGCGACCTTGCCTCGTCCTGGCGCGGCAGGACCGCTTCGCCGAGTAACGCCGGAGGCCGTCGACCACCCGGCTCGTCGTCACGACGGTGACGAGGCCGATGGGTGCTGGGACCAATTCGCGGGAATCCCGCCAGCGCACCCGCAACACGACCGCGCCGGCCGCGGATGGCTCGTCGTCCCCGATCGCGATGGCGATCGGCGGGGCATCGGTCCGCGAACAGACGAGGTCGGCGGTCACCGGCCAACCGTGCGCGCCGGCCCAGGCCACGACATGCCGACGGATCTCCGCCACCACCTGGTGCGGCAACAGGTCCTTGAAGGTCATCCGCCGCAGCCAACTCGACAGCGAGTCCGCGGCGCGCGCGGTGCGCACGAACAGGTCCATCCGCGGGACGCTAGGGACGGGCCGCAGCAGGCAAAGCCCATGCAAACGAAGCCGGGCCTATTGACGGGAACCGTTACCGTAAGGCAACGCACGGGCGCGTAGCTCAGCGGTAGAGCACTCGCCTTACAAGCGAGAAGCCGCAGGTTCGAACCCTGCCGCGCCCACCCGAAACGCGTACCCAAACGCGGTCTGTGAAGGCGGCAAAGCCCTGATCAGACCGCGTTTTCGGTTGGTTCGCACAGGCCCGTTTCGGCGTGGTAGGGCCGCGCCACAGGCACGGTTGTCGAGCCGCGGATCGACGCTGATCAGAACGCACACCGACATCAACGCCGGGCTGCTGTGGCTCCGGCGCTGATCCCGACTCCGCGAGTCCTCTGACGCAACCCGCCCGTGCCCGTGCTCGCCGGTCTCCCTGCCCTGGCCACCCCGGCAAGCCATCACCGCGTCCTCGGCGACGTGCGCCGTGCGGCGGCCCGCAGAGAACGACTCGTTGCGCCACCCAACTCGGTGCCTGTCGGATCTTGGGCTTACTCCCTGCGTGTCGCTACATCTGCTCGTGCCGAATTGAGGGCATCGGATCCCGGCGAGTTTCAGGCGCTGCGGATGGTCCGGGCCGCGGCCATGACTTCGGCCAGCTGGTCGCTGCTGAGACCCCGTGCCTGCCAGGCCAGCGTCGCGATCTCCACGCTCGCCGGGTGTGTTTTCGCATCGTCGACGACCGGGCCGACTCCGGTCAGCGCGACCATGTCTCCGGGCCGGTAGCCGAGCAGGTGAGCGAACGCCGTCACGTACTGCGGGGTGATCACGACCCGGCCCGAGCCCAATCCCGCAACGGTGGACTCGGAGACGTACGGGCCGCCGCCGACCGCATAGAGAATCCGCGCGCAGTACGGACGGATGTTGCGGTTGCGGAGGAGGCGCAGTAGCAGCGCTCCAGGGGTGTCCGGGTAGTCGTCGCCCGGCGCGGACCCGGTACGCGGCTGCACTGGCAGCGACGTGATGAGCGCCTCCAACCGGCTGCGCTGATCGGCGTTCATCCTGATGGCTTGATGAACGAGTGAGCCCACGTCCCAAGGCGACGTCGGCCACGCCGAGGCGAGGTCGTCGGGCATCGGCATCCCAGCGATGACGAACAGGTCGGCGGTGTGGATATCGAGCGCTGGTGCCAGTTTCCGGACGAGGCTTGGGCTCGGCACCGCGCCGTGCTCAACCACGGCAGCAAGCGTCGCGGTGGACACACCAGCGTCCCTAGCCAGGACGGCTTGCATGTGCTCGATCGACGTCGCGACGGTCGGACGACGGTGCGACAGCAGGCGCCGCAGCCGAACACCAAATGGCGAAGTCTCCACGACGTGCGACCGTACCGCCCAACGGTCCGAACCTGAGCGTGCAGCCGGCTGT
Organism: Asanoa iriomotensis; assembly: GCF_016862515.1. GTDB lineage: Bacteria > Actinomycetota > Actinomycetes > Mycobacteriales > Micromonosporaceae > Asanoa > Asanoa iriomotensis. Next base: position 37,246 of record NZ_BONC01000032.1, on the reverse strand, counting down.
CAATCGAGCACCGTGGCGCGCTCAACGTCGCTGGACGAATCGAACAAGGTGCACGTCGGCCACGGCGCGCTCTCTGGCTTCCCGCTCCAAGTCAGATGAATCAGCCTATCGGTCACCGATCCTGACCAGCACGTCGTCGCGTGCCTTGGATCGTGCCACGACAGTGAAGGCCAGGCCGTACAACGGATGGCCGGTCGATACCTTTCGCGGAGCAGTTCGTGTGTGACCGTTCGGGCCTGCTGCTGCTCGGCGTCGCAGGGAGCCTGCAGATCCCACCAGAGTTACCCAACGACCAAATCGTCAGGCACGCCGGCATACTGTCATGCCGCCACCCGAGCGGATGTATACGCCCGCGTTGACGAGACGGTCGCCGTAGAGCGTGGTGCTCGCGGCGGAGGTGAACTCTGCGCTCCCACCCGAAGATTGCGGAATTAAAGGCAGTCCATCAGGACGAGGTTGGGTTGCTCGCCGGTGTCCGGCACCGTAGGGCGTGGTGCAGCGCGATGAGCGGTGCGATGCCGACCGGGTACCAGAGAACGTCGATCAGGTCGAACTGAATGCCCAGCACCAACCGGGACAAGAGGCTGCGGTCCGATAGCTCAGCCGGCACGCCGGTCAGCTGAAACAATTCCATCGCCCAACACCATGTCAATGCGATCACACCGGTTGGTAGCGGTCGCAGTCGTGGCCATACGGCGAGAAGACCGACGTAGCACATCGATCCGTAGAGGGCGGTTCCGGAATACTGCTCCAGCACTCCCGTGCTGTCCAGCGCACCGACGCGGATGGCGCGGATAGCCAGCGCGACGGCCAGGAAGCCGGCCATGGCGGCCAGCATCAGCAGCCGAAACCGCCGGAACCTGGATGGCATGGGGCGATCGTACGCCCCAATGATCACCCACTTGATCGACGTTTTGTGACCCCGCCTCGCGTGGGCCGGCTGTCGATCGCGCTGCATCCGCTCATGCCGCGATCCGCGCGGCCTCTCGATCTGCCGATTATCCATCGTGAGTGACCCGACGTGCGTCACCCTAGCGGCCGCCTTGCAGCGTTCCCGACTCCTATCCGGTCTGGCCCCTGCACATTTGGCGCACCTGGTACTGCACCGAATCTGTACACCGACGCCGTCACCGTCGGCGCATACTCGAGGTCGATTCTCCCGCCCACCCGGCGAAACGGCCGCCGGCGTGAGCCAGCTGACCGTCGTGTCGGTCATAGGCGGCACTGGCACGGCGTCCGACGAGTGAAGGGCAAAGCTATGGGTAAGTGCGCCTTCTGTGGCTTCACCGGCAAACTCACCCAGGAGCACGTTCTTGGCGACTGGCTCTCGACCATTGGGCTCGACCTGCGGCCCGCCCCACACGTGACCGGGCCACTCAACCGCATCGGGCGAGACCTTGGCGTCCGGCCCCCGTTTCGGCAGACCGTCGGCATCTGCGGGCCGTGCAACAACGGCTGGATGAGCCGCCTCGAAATCGTCGCCAAGCGCACACTGACACCGTTCATCCTCGGCAACGCCGGCCACATCAGTGCCGAGGACGCCGGCCCGGCGGCGGCGTGGCTACAGAAGACCGCGCTCACCGCGATGCTGGTGTCCTCGGAGAAGGAACGCGACGCTGGCTACGGCCTTCCGCCGTCCGAGTACCACCGTCTGTGGAATCTGCGCGACCAGAAGGTGCCCCTGCCTACCAGCCAGTGTTGGATCGGCAGGTATGCCGGGCGGCGCCGGCTCGCTGCCACCTGGGTAACGCCGATCACGGTCTCCGTTGACGGTCTGCCCAAGCCCGACGCGCCCCAGGGCTACGCCACCACCATTGTGCTCGGCCAGCTCTTGCTGCACGGCGTTCGATTTACCGCCGAAGCCCTAGCCTGCAAGGCCACGACCCGCCAACAACTCCCGCAACTCTGGCCGGCGGCGACCCCGGTCGTCTGGCCGCACGGCACCCCGGTCGATGACACCGCGTTTCTCGCATTCGCCGGTGCCAGCGACCTGCGCTCCACAGAGCCGTTCATCAGGCTCGGCCCGTGGAAACCGGCCACGGAGCTCCCGGCCAGCGAGGCCGTCGGGGACTTGGTCGAGTTACCCACGATCTGCGGCAAACACGTCGTGTTCTACCCCATGACGCTGGTCCACGAGGCGATGCGCGGACGGTTCTACGCGTTCGGCAGGGTCTGCGAGTGCCCCACCGCGTACCTCATCCATACCGAACCCGACGGCGCCCACTGCAAGGCCGCCGGCACCGTCGAGGCCATGAGCGAGCTGTACGAAGCGCTCCCAGGCCAGGAGATCATGATCCGCGGCGAACCCGGCGGGTTAATTTGCAAGCGGCTGTAGTGGCGCCAGCACCTTGATCCGGTCGGTACAGCAGCGTTTCGCTTGATCGCGACCACACGCCCACCGAGACTCCAGCGCGACAGCAATACGGTGACGAGCTGACCAACTCCATAACGTCTCCTGCCGGGCGCGGCATCCTCATTTGCCGCGATCTGCACTCGCCTCGACCACGTTGTAATCCCGGCGGGTCCACAGTGATTCAGGGCGTCCCACCGCCGTCGCTCGACACGCCTGCGTTGTAACCCTGGCTGTCGTCTCCGCCGTATCCCGTGCCGCGGATGCTGCCCCTGCGCCGGCGACGCTGATCGCGTCCGCTCTGGCGGATAGAGCGGCTCGCTGCCTTCAGCGTTCGATCGGACCCGCCCGCCTTTGTTCGATGCCGCAGGGCCAGCGCAAGGACAGCTACGAATATGGGGATCGCGGTCAGGGACCCGACGATGATCCACGCCGCTTCGTTCATGGCACCGATCGTAGGTATGACGAACAATGTCGTCGGCCGACGCCGCAAAGTCGCCGACTGCCAGCAGCAAATGTCTGTCCAGCCGCGACCGGCACGTTTGCTTGCCGCGAGATCAGGCGCACGATCATGCCGCGATGAGGGCTCGGGGCCGCTCCGGTGAGCGGAGCGACCCCCGGACTCGGCCCGGCTTGAACGGGCTGCCACCCTCTCCGATTGCGGGTGCGGTCATCCGGAGCCAGCGCACCTTGGGCGAGGACCGGGCCAGCGTACGACGCGCATCCGCGGCTGCCCATCGAGATCCTGAGGTCAGCTGTCCGGTTAACGCCTGCGCACTTCACGGCCGCAAGTCGTGCGCGGCGGGGCAGCTCGAACGGCAGAGCGGTGGGCGCGTGATGGGCGTCTGCTAGCGGCTAGTTTGGCGTGCGGGGCTGTCGTAGAGGCGGACACGGTTGTCGACATCGCGGTCCGGTTCGCCGCGCAGAAACCGGTTGGGAGCAACATCGCCGTTGCTGACATGGACCACCCAGTCCTCGTAGTACCAGCTCGGATCGCACGCGCAGTCGGTGAACCGGAATCGGAAGTTGGCCCTGTAGCGGCCGACCTGCCCTTGGGTGAGGGTGAACAGGTAGGTCGACCGTCCACTCCGGGGGAAGGCCGCTTTGCCGGGCAGTCGCGCGACGGTCACCGCGGCGCCGTCGAAGGCGAGCGACAGGTCGAGGCTTCGGACGATGCCTACGTCGCCGGCGAGTACGTCTTCGCGGCGCGTGTACTTGGCGGCCTCATCGGCGAAGACGTCATGGACAACCACATCGATCGCTGGCAACGGCGTGGGAATTTGCACTGCGTGGTTGAGTCCTCGGCGGGCGTCGGCCTGTGGCGCGCCGCGCCCAGCCGCGCTCCACCGCACCCGCACCCGCTGGATGACGATCACGTCCGAACGATGGACCATGAAGTGCACGCGCCGCTAGGGGATATCCGCTCATTGCCGCAGACCGGGCGCCCTCCGGCATGCGGAGTTGGAACTCACGGAAAATGCGGCGCGATGTCGATCTTGGCTGGCATACTGATGCTCATGAAACTTGCCGAGGCCCTCGCGCTGCGCGCGGATGCGTCGCGTCGCGCTGAACAGCTCCGCTCCCGGGTCATCAGCAGCGCGCGTTTTCAGGAAGGCGAGACGCCGGCTGAGGACGCCGCTGCCCTCCTGGCCGAAGCAGGCGCGGTGCTCGATGAGCTTGAGTCGCTGATCCGGCAGATCAACCGGACCAACGCCGCCACCGTGATCGAGGGTGGCACGCTTACCGATGCGCTTGCCCGTCGCGATGTCCTGCGCCTGCGGCATGGCATGGTTACCTCGGCAGCTGACGCCGCGGCCGGTGAGGGTCAGCGCGGGTTCCGCCAGTTGCGCTCCGAACTGAAGATGATCCCGGCGCTGCCGGTGGCCGACCTGCGGCGCCAAGCCGACGAACTCGCTCGACAGCTTCGTGAGATCGATACGCTGATCCAGCGGACCAACTGGGAGGCTGATTTGCTCGGCTGAGGGCGCGGAAGCAGGTAGCCGACGTGGAGGCGTGCACAGACCCGAGAGCCGGCGGGTAAATCGGCTCCTTTCTTGGCGCGCCGAGGGCAGGTGCAGGGGTTCGATTCCCTGAAATACATCGCATGCCCAGCATGGAACACAAGTGACGGCGCACCGGGTACAGCACACCACCGGGTGCAGATCCACGAGGTGAGGGTGGGAATGGGGAACTCCGCGCCCCGTTGTGAACAGCACGAGAAGCGATACGGGTGGCGTCCTCATCTGCCGCAGATAATGCGCGGAGGCGGGGCTGCGGCCCACGTTGCCTGACGATCCAGCCCGCCGGCCGATCTGCTGCGCACTATGGTTACTCCGCGTTGCTCGGCATGGTGGGGCGCTTATGATCTTGTCGTCACGGCGCGGTGGCGAACCGCGGCGACCGCCACAGATGGGCCCTGAACAGGGAAAACGCGGTTCTTATTCTGCCACGTTTGGTCCACCGACGCAGACGCCGCGCCCGATCGGAAGAAGCGGCGCCCGGCTAGTGGCGGGCCGAGGATCTCCCGCCCACCAACTGACCCGGCAGCCAATTACCGCGCCGGGCTCAGGACCTCGACGGGCCGTTGCCCCCGGCGCAGTGACTCCGCGATCTCATCACGCCTGCGCAGCGCCGCACGCCATCCCACGACCTCCGTGACGACCTTCTCGCCGTTGGCCGCCGTCGCCTCCACCGTCCACGGCCGACGGAACAACACTCGCCCCGCAATCGTCGCGACCAGCAGCACGAGCACGATCATGAGGTCGACGACGATCAGTAGCAGCGGAAGCAGCACCCACCAGAACAGCGCGGCGGCAACGATGACCGCGAGGAAGACCACCACGACGACGATGACCGCGTCGCCGAGGTCGAAGCCGTCCCCATTGCCTCCGCCCGAACCCGACGTTGCCGCGTCGTCGATCCGCATCGCGCTGTCGACGACATCACCGGCATCGATATCCCGCTTCTTTCGCCTACGGCGCCAGCCGCCGAAGCGTCGGGCGAGCGCTCGCCAACGTGGTTCCCAGACCACACGCACCGTCCACCGTGTGTCATCGGGCGCCGTCACCAGAACACTCCTCACGGCGACAAGATATCTACCCGCATCAAGGCCCTCCGCCCACACCGAACCGGCTAGCCGAGCGACTCCGGGAGACCGCCGCGTCGGGGAAAGCGGTCTGTGCAGCGGCCGCGGGTCGCATCACGACGCCCTAGATTGCGTGGGTGGACCTTTCGCATCTCGGCGTGCCGGTCGGGCCGATGGTTCGGGTCGGCGGCGGGTTTGCCAACCGGATGTACCGGCTCGACACCGACCAGGGGTCGTTCGCGGTGAAGGAGTTGAATCTCCTCGATCGCCGCTGGGCCTACCGCGCCGAGGACGTGTTCCGGTTCGAGCGGGCCGCCTTCGCCGCCGGCATCCCGATGCCCGAGCCGATCTCGGCCAGCCGAACCACGCTCGTCCACCGGTGGGTCGAGGGCGAGAAGATGCCCGAAGCACCCGTGTCGCCGGCGTACGCGTTCGAGATCGGTCAGATTCTCGCCCGCCTTCACGCGCTCGACGTCGCGTGGCCCCGCGTCGAAGAGGACCCGACCCCAGCGGACTGGCCCGACCTCGCTGAGCGGGCGACGGCGACCCGACAGCCGTGGGCCGGCGAGCTCACCGCTCAGGTCGAGACGTTCCTCGCGATCGCCCACTTCGTCGACACCTGTGAGCGACCAGGGCCCGTCGTGCTGACCCACAAGGACATCCAGCCGTGGAACCTGCTCGCGAGGGACGGTCGGCCGGTGGTGCTCGACTGGGAGCTCTCGGGGATGCTCGACCTGTCCGGTGAGCTCGGCTCGACGGCGCTGAGCCTCGCGAAGGGACCCGGCATCGAGCCCGGCGTCTTTCGCTCGGTCCTCGACGGCTACGTCGCGGGAGGCGGGGCGCTGCCGCCGCCGGGTCCGAGCTGGTTCGTGTTCATGATCGGCGGCTGGCTGGGGTTCACGAGGTGGAACATCCTCCGCTGCCTCGCCGGTGTCGAGCCCGGCACCGGCCCTGATCTCGCGCTCTCGCACGAGTCCGCGCGCAACGGCATACGCGGCCTCCCCGACCTGTTCGGCCGGCTTCCCGAGCTCGAGGCACTGCTCAGATGAGAACCACATGTCCCGTGACACCAGTTAAAGTGGTTACATGAGGGTGACGTGGGACCAGGTGTTGCGGTGGCGGATGCGGCGGCACCACCTGGCCGGCGACAAGGCGGCCGACCCCGTCGCGGTGGCGCGGCGGGTCGTCGGCATCCACGCCCAGGTCGCCGCGTCCGCCGTCGCCGCGACCAGGCTGCGGACCAAGGCCACGGCGGAGACCATCGACAGCCTGTTGTACGAGAAGCGCACCCTCGTCAGAACCTGGGCCGCCCGCGGCACCCTGCACCTCCTGCCCGCCGCGGACTTTCCCCTCTGGACCGCCGCCATGTCGACGCGCAAGCGGGAGACGACCAACTCCTGGCTCAAGTACAACGGCGTGACCGCGGACCAGATGGCCGACATCCTCGCCGCGCTGCCCGACGTGCTCGGCGCCGACCCGCTCACCCGCGAGGAACTGGCCGACGCGATCATCGCGGCCACCGGCCACGAGGACCTCCGGCCGCCGCTGACCCAAGGGTTCGGCGCCATCCTCAAACCCGCCGCCTTCCGCGGGCTCCTCTGCTCGGGACCCCCACGCGGCCGCAACGTCACCTTCGTGGCGCCGCGGCACTGGCTCGGCGACTGGCAGCCGCCGGACACCGACCAGGCCGTCGACCGGCTCGCGACCGACCACCTCGGCGCGTTCGGGCCCGCCACCCCCGACGAGTTCGCGCGCTGGTTCGACCTGGCACCCGCGCTCGCCAAGAAGTCCTTCAAGCGCCTCGACCTGGCCGAGGTCGACCTGGACGGCGAGACCACCTTCCTCCCGCACGAGCACCTGCCGGGGCTGACCGGCAAGCACCCGGCGGCGGCCGCGCTGTTGCCGGCGTTCGACCCCTACGTCACCGGCAGCACCCGCCAACTCGAGCGGATCGGCGCCGCCGGGCACAAGGCCGCCGTCTCCCGGCCCCAGGGGTGGATCTCCGCCACCGTGGTCGTCGACGGCTGGATCCGCGGCGTCTGGGAGCCCGGCGACGGCGGAAAGCCGACGATAACTACGTTCGGGACACTCCCGGCGACGGTACGCAAGGCGGTGGCCGACCTCTCGACTGGCGGCTGACCGAGGGCTAAAGTCCGAGCGAGTCTCGGCTTACCAGCCGGTAACGATCGAGGAGGCTGGATGCCCGAGCTACCAGGCGGATTCCTCTGGGGAGTGTCCACGTCCGCCTACCAGATCGAGGGTGCCGTCCACGAGGACGGGCGCGGTCCGTCCATTTGGGACACGTTCGCCGGCCAGCCCGGGCGTATCGTCGACGGGACCGACGGCGCGGTCGCCACCGACTCGTACCATCGCTATGCCGACGACATCGCGCTGATGAAGGACCTCGGCGTCGGTGCCTACCGCTTCTCCGTCGCCTGGCCGAGGATCCAGCCCGACGGGACCGGTCCCGCCAACCAGGCCGGGCTCGACCACTACGAGCGCCTCTGCGACGCGCTGGAAGACGCCGGCATCGCGCCCGTCGCCACGCTCTTCCACTGGGACCTTCCGCAACCGCTCCAGGACAAGGGCGGCTGGCTCGACCGCGAGACCGCACACCGGTTCGGCGAGTACGCCGCCCTCGTCTCGCAACGGCTCGGCGACCGCGTCAAGATGTGGATCACGCTCAACGAGCCGTTCGTGCACATGTCGCTCGGCTACGCCCTCGGCACCCACGCGCCCGGCGAGCAGCTCCTCTTCGGCGCGTTCCCGGTCGCGCACCACCAGTTGCTCGGCCACGGGCTCGCGGTCGCCGCGCTGCGTGACCACTCGAACAGCCCGGTCACGATCGCCAACAACTACTCCCCCGCCCGGCCGGCCGGCCACAAACCGGAAGACCTGGCCGCCGCGGCCGCGTACGACGCCCTGCACAACCGGGTCTTCACCGACCCGCTGCTGGGCCTCGGCTATCCCGAGGGCGCCGCCGACCTGTCGGTGGTCCGCGAGGGCGACCTCGACGTGATCGCGGCGCCGCTCGACGCGCTCGGTGTCAACTACTACAACCCCACCGGCGTACGCGCTCCGGAAGAGGGCAGCCCGCTGCCGTTCGAGATGGTGCCGCTCGACGGCTATCCGACCACGGCGTTCGGCTGGCCGGTCGCCCCCGACGGGCTGCGCGAGTTGCTGGTCACGTTGCACGGCCGCTACCAGGACAAGCTCCCACCGATCTACGTCACCGAGAGCGGCTGCGCGTACGACGACGTGGTCACCGCCGACGGCACCTGCGACGACCCGGACCGGATCGCCTACCTCGACGCCCACCTGGCCGCCGTCGACGATGCCAAGGCCGACGGCGTCGACGTGCGCGGCTACTTCGTGTGGTCGCTGCTCGACAACTGGGAGTGGGCCGAGGGCTTCACCAAGCGCTTCGGGCTCGTGCACGTCGACTTCGACACGCAGGCGCGTACACCCAAGAGCTCCTATGCATGGTTGCGGGAGCGCATCCGTGACCACCGTTGACCCGGAGGCGTCCGCCCTGCCGGCGGCGCTGGCCGAGCCGACGGTGCGGGTCCGGCGGGGGTGGATCGCGCTCCTCTTCTCCGCCAACCTCGGCGTCTGGATGGCGTTCTTCACGCCGATCCAGATCCTGCTGCCCAACCAGGTCGCCGCGATCGCGCCCGACAACAAGGAGACGAGCCTCGCCTGGGCGATGGGGTTCGGCGCGCTCGTCGCGATCGTCGCCAACCCGCTCGCCGGGGCGTTCTCGGACCGGACCACGCTGGCGCGCGGGCGCCGCCATGTCTGGACCGTCGGCGGAGCGATCCTCGGCGCGATCTCCCTGGTGGTGCTCGCCCAGCAGGACACGATCCTCGGCGTCACGCTGGCCTGGGTCGCCGCGCAGGCCTGCTTCAACGCGATGCTGGCCGCGCTGACCGCGGCGCTGCCCGACCGCGTGCCGGTCGACCAGCGCGGCGGCGTGTCCGGCTGGGCCGGCATTCCGCAGGCGCTCGGCCTGGTGATCGGCGCGGTCCTCGTGACCACCGTGTTCACCGGAAACCGGGAAGGCTACCTGGCGGTGGCGGTCGCGGTGCTGGTGCTCGGGCTGCCGTTCGCGTTCCTCACCAGGGACGACCCGCTGCCCCGCGGGCACCGGCCGCCGTTCTCGTTCGGCGGGCTGATCCGCGGCATGTGGATCAGCCCGCGCCGGTACCCGGACTTCGCCTGGGCCTGGGGCACCCGGTTCCTCGTGCAGGTCGGCAACGCGTTGGGCACCCTCTACCTGCTCTACTTTCTCGAGGACGGGGTGCACTACGCCGACCCCGAGGGCGGGCTGCTGATCCTGATCCTGCTGTACACCGCCGGGATGATGGCCACGGCCGTGGTGGCCGGGCGGCTCTCCGACCGGTCCGGGCGGCGCAAGGTGTTCGTGGTCTGGTCGGGCGTGATCATGGCGGTGGCGGCGCTGCTGCTGGCGATCTGGCCGGTCTGGCCGGCGGCGACGGTCGCGGCGGTGCTGCTCGGCGCGGGCTACGGCGCCTACCTGGCGGTGGACGCGGCGCTGATCACCCAGGTGCTGCCGGCGGCGACGAGCCGGGGCCAGGACCTCGGGGTGATCAACATCGCCAACTCGGCGCCGCAGGCGCTGGGGCCGTTCGCCGCGGCGTGGATCGTGGTCTACCTGGGCGGCTATCCGACGCTGTACGCGGCCACCGCGGCCGTGACGCTGCTCGGCAGCGTGCTGGTCCGCAAGATCCGCTCCGTGCCGTAGTGCACCGTTAGGAACGGTCCGTTCCAATCGCCTTCCGATAGGAACGGTCCGTTCCAATCGGAAAGCGATTGGAACGGACCGTTCCTTGCACCAGGAAACCTGGTGGCGGACCTACCGGGAGTCGCCCGTACGCTTGACCGCGTGACGGTACGCGTGCGGTTCGCCCCTTCCCCGACAGGCATGTTCCACGTCGGCGGCGCCCGGTCGGCGCTGCAGAACTGGATCTACGCCAAGCAGCACGGCGGCGTGTTCGTGCTGCGCGTCGAAGACACCGACGCCGCCCGCAACCGCCCCGAGTGGACCGAGGGCATCCTCTCCGCGCTCGACTGGATCGGCATCGCGCGGGGCACCTACGAGGGTCCTTACTTCCAGTCGTCCAACGCCGACGAGCAGCGGGCCGCCGCCGGCCGGCTCTACAGCGCCGGCAAGGCCTACTACTGCGACTGCACCCGCGAGATGGTGCAGGCCCGCACCGGCAACTCGTACGCCGGATATGACGGTTTCTGCCGTGATCGCAACCTGGGCCCCGGCGAGGGACGGGCGCTGCGGTTCCGCACCCCGGACGAGGGCCAGACCCGCGTGATCGACCTGATCCGCGGCGAGCCGACCTTCGAGAACGCCAAGATCGAGGATTTCGTGATCGCCCGCGCCGACGGGTCGCCGGTGTTCCTGCTGGCCAACGTCGTCGACGACATCTCGCAGGGCATCACGCACGTGATCCGCGCCGAGGAGCACCTGCCCAACACGCCCAAGCAGCAGCTCCTCTGGGAAGCGCTCGGCGTCAAGCCGCCGGTCTGGGCACACGTGCCCGTCGTGGTCAACGAGAAGCGGCAGAAGCTCTCGAAGCGGCGCGACAAGGTGGCCCTGGAGGCCTACCGCGACGAGGGCTACCTCGCCGACGCGATGCGCAACTACCTCATGCTGCTGGGCTGGGCGCCGAGCAACGACCGGGAGATCGTGCCCTGGTCGGTGATCGAGGACGAGTTCCGCCTCGAGGAGGTCAACCCCTCCCCCGCGTTCTTCGACGAGAAGAAGCTCCGCGCGTTCAACGGCGAATACATCCGCGCGCTGACGGTCGACGAGTTCATCGCGGCCTGCGACCCGTGGCTGACCGGCACCGAGACGATCCCGGCACCGGCGTGGTCGCCGGCGGAGTTCGACGCGGCCGCGTTCGCGGCGGTCGCGCCGTTCGCGCAGACCCGGGTCGCGGTGCTCAGCGAGATCGTGCCCAATGTCGACTTCCTGTTCCTCGCCGAGCCGGCCACCGACGAGGCGGCCTGGGCAAAGGCCATGAAGGACGGTGCCGCCGACCTGCTGGACGCCGCGGCCGTCGCGTTCGAGGCGCTGCCGGAGTGGTCCGCCGAGCCGCTCAAGAACGCGCTCGAAGAGGTCGGCGCCGCGCGTGGGCTCAAGTTGGGCAAGGCGCAGGCGCCCGTTCGGGTTGCGGTCACCGGGCGTTCAGTCGGGCTGCCGTTGTTCGAGTCGCTCGCCGTGCTGGGCCGCGAACGCACACTCGCCCGCATCCGGGCCGCGCGCGCCAAGCTCTGAGACACCGGTACCCATCGGATGGCGGCGGGCGGATACGATGCCGGCTGCCGATGATCACGGTGATGTCCCCCACGCGTGGGTCACCGAGATGGCAGAACCTGCAAATAACCCGACGGTTGGATGCAACCAACGGGGTGTTCGCGGAGTCTATGGATTAAGCAAGAGCCAGCCATCGAACGGGGCGAGGAGGACGGTGGTGGGGCGATCGGTCCGCAGGCGGTTGTTGTTGGTGGTCGCCGCCGGCTTCCTTCTGGGCACCACCGGTGCGGCGGCTCCGGCGCTGGCCGCGGCGCGTCCGGCCACTGTGGTCGGTCAGGCGCCCAAGGCGCCCCAGGCCACCGCGGTGGTCATCACGGCCGAGGGCATGGCCGACAGCACCGTGACCGCCAAGGACAAGCCGCAGCTCTTCCGTGACCTGCTCCGCGAGGTGAGCTTCCTGCCCGGCACGGTCGGCCAGATCACCGCTCCCAAGAAGGAGACGCTGGGCAAGAAGTTCACGGTCGTCGTGCGATACGACGACAAGCCGCGGTACACCTACGACCTCTACCCGCTGGCGCAGGGTGGCCCCAAGGCATACCGCCCCGCGGCCCAGCCGGACAAGAAGAAGACCACGCCGGCCTGGTTCCTCGGGCGCATGACCATGTCGGAGGCCCTGCGCATCGCCGGCGCGCCGATCCCCGAAAAGCCCGACGTGATCAGCGGTGGCATCGGCGGCGGCGAACGCGTCATCCCGGACGACGCCCTGCCCACGGGCCGCGACGTCGACACGTTGCTGTCTGAGCTGCGCCGCCTGGTGCTGCTCAACGGCGGTGTGGTGCTGGTGCTCGCCTTCATGGTCGCCGGCGTCGCCCTGATCATCCGGCACCGCACACGCTAGGTCGCGCTTGATCGGGTGATGATCCCTTCGATCAGGCGGATCTCGTCGTCCAGGTCGCGGTCGAACTCCGTGTCCCAGTCGCCCGTCGCCGGCCCGGCGCCGAACCGGCCGTTGACCTCGGAGTTCGCGAATCCCAGCAGGATCGTCGACAGTAGTCGCTCCAGCCGGGCCACGTCGGCGGCCGGCACGCCGGCCGCGCGCAGGATCTCCGAGATCAGGTCGTCGAGACGGCGGGTCTCGGCCGTTTCGCCGGGCCGCGACATGATCAGCGGGTACGCGCCCGGATGGCGCCGGGCCAGCGCGCGCACCGCCCGGGCGACCGCCCGCAGCTGCTCCTGCCAGCCGCCGGTGGCCGGTGCCATCGCGAGCAGCTCGCCGAGCAGCCGCTCGACCATGCCGTCGAGCAGCGCGTCCTTGCTGCGCAGGTAGGGGTACAGCGCCATCGGACTGAGCCCGAGCCGCTGCCCGACCGCGCGCATCGAAACGGCATCGATCCCGCGGGCGTCGGCGATCGCGATCGCCTCGTCGACGATCCGCCGCTGCTTCTCGTCCATATCGGACAAAATCTACATCGTGGGCGCGGCACTCCCTAGCTGATCGCCAGGACGAGCCCCGGTCAGCACCAGCGGTCTGGCGGGCGTTCGCGGCGCGTCGCGCGCCGGCGCGGTCGGACAGCGCCGTGGCGGTGGGCGCCCGCCCAACCCGGGCGCTCGCTGCGACAGGCCGGCGCGCGGCCGAAGAGGATCACGTGCTCCGGCGGCTCGGCGTCGTCGTCGCCGTCGCGGGTGCGTTCGGCCGTGGGCTCCGCGCAGATGCGCCGGATCTGCCGGCCCGGCGCGGGCTCGTCGGGGTCGGGTGAGTCCGCTGCCTGCGGTGGGTTGCCCGCTTCGACGCAGCCGGGATCGGCCTCCCCGTGCGCCATCACGGCCTCCTGTTCTCCGCCGTCTCTCCACCCGGCCGCCACCGGGTGAACCATTAGGCCTCCACACCCTAATGGTCTGAGCAGCAGAAATCCCGTCCGCGGGGCCGGGTTAACTACCTGTACACTACAGCGATTCGCTCCGTCAACGAACCGCGTCCTCTTTGGGCCGACCCGGGAAGAGTGTCGCCCAACCCGGGCCCGCGACGAACCAGATCGCGACGACGAGCGGCAGCCGCGTCAGCCACGCGACGAGGCCGGCCGCGCGGTCGGCGTCGTCGACCATCAGGATGCCGGCACCGAGCAGCGCCGCCGAGATCCCGCACGCGAGGACGGCCTTGAACCACTCCCGCCACTCGTGCCGGGTCCGCGCCCAGCCCCCGGACGGCGGCTTCCACGGCGGCGGGCCGCCCGCGAACCGGTGCGCGAACCGCTGGTCCGCCCAGCGGATCATGGCGTGCCCGAACATCACCGAGAAGCCGAGGTAGATCGCCGCGAGGCCGTGCATCGCGCCGGCGGTGCCGCCCCGGCGCAGGTCGACCACGGTCGCCACCAGCAGCACCAGGTCGAGCACCGGCGAGCCGACCAGCAGCACCACGCTGAGCCGGCGCATCCGCAGCACGTACCGCGCGAGCAGGCCCAGGCCGAGCAGCACCCAGAACCCGATCTCGCTGGCCACGATCAACGCCACGATCATGTCGACCCCCCTCGACGCACGGTCACCAGGCAAGGGTTTCCCGGCGAACCGGCATCGGCGTCGGCGCCGACGGCGAAACCGGTCTCCTCCCAGCGGCGGAGGGCGCTCGTCTCACAGGCGGACGAGGACGCGGCCGGAGCGTGCTTACATCGATGCTGTGATGCGCCTTCCCCCACGCGGCTCACCGGCCCGCGACCTCGCGCTGGCCGCCGTCGCGCTGGCCGGCGGGACGTTGATCATCGCGTCCGGTGCGTACCTGACGATCGGCGCCGGCTGGGGCAACGGCCCGCACTGGCTGCTCTACCTGCCGATGGTGGTGGCCAGCGGCGCCGTCGCCCTGCGCCGGCGGGCGCCGCTCGCCTCGCTCGGGATCGGCACCTCGGCCATGCTCGCCGACCTGGCCCTGGGCGGCTCGATCGCCACGTTGCTGATCTACACCCAAGTGCTCTACGACGCCTGCGTGTTCGGTCCGCCCAGGCTGTGGCGGCGGGCGCTCGAGGTGTCGATCGCGGTCGTGGCGGCGACCGCGGCCCTCGGTGTCGCCGAGTCCGGCTCGGTGCGCGGATTGGCGCTGGGCATCCCCGCCGTACTCGTGCTGGTGTTGCCGATCCTGACCGGGCTGAGCGTCCGGCAGTATCGGGACCAGGCCGCGCTCGAACGGTCACGGGCCGAGCAGACCGCCCGCGTCGCCGAGCTCGACCGGCGGCAGGCCGTCGCGGCCGAGCGCACCCGGATGGCCCGCGAGCTGCACGACATGGTCGCCAACCACCTCAGCGTGGTGGCGATCCACGCGACGGCGGCGCTGAGCGTGCGCAACCTGACGACGACCCAGGTCGAGGACTCCCTGCGGGTGATCCGGGAGAACAGCGTGCAGGGGCTGGCGGAGATGCGGCAGATGATCGACGTGCTGCGCGGCCCGGAGGCCGAGCCGGGCGACGACCCGGTGACGCCCGGCCTGGCCGAGGTCGAGCGCCTGGTCAGCGGGGCTCGGGCGGCGGGGCTGGCGGTCGACCTGACCACCACCGGCGAGCCGCGGGAGCTGCCGGTCAACGTCGACCTGGCCGGCTACCGGATCGTCCAGGAGTCGCTGACCAACGCCCTCAAACACGGCACGGGTACGGCGAGCGTGAAGGTCCACTACGACACCCACGAGGTCCGCCTGACCGTGCACAACCCGGTCGCCAGCCCCGGCCCCCTCGACCACCTCGGCGCCGGCGCCGGCCTGATCGGGATGCGCGAGCGGGCCGCCCTGCTGCGCGGCCGCCTCGACGCGGGCCCGGAAACGGAAGCGCACTGGCGGGTGCACGCGGCGCTACCGGTCGACGCCGCCTAGGCGGGCGACCCGGGCGGCCACCGGGACCACCGACGCGGCCAGCAGGATGCCGCCGAGCACGTCGGTCGGCCAGTGCGCCAGCAGCGCGACCCGGGTGAACCCGATGAACCCGGTGAACGCCGCCGCGGCCAGGCAGGTGGCCGCCCGGGCGCCCGCACCCGCGCGCGGCCAGACCAGCAGCACCAGGGCGATCGAGAACGCGGCGGCGTTGCTGGTGTGCCCGCTGGGGAACCCGGAGCTGGTCACCACCACGAACCCGTCGGCCGGCCGCGGGTTGTGCAGCGTCCAGTGCATGATGCCCCAGAGGATCGGCACGGCCGCCGTGACCAGGGCGCAGAACACCGCGTCCCGGCGATCCCGGCGCAGCGCGAAGAGCAGGGTCGCCGCGGCGCCGACGGCCACGTACGGGATGGTCGCGGCGACGCTGGTCAGCGCCCTCAGCCAGTCGATCAGCACCGGGCGCGCGCCGCCGAAGGCGCGCAGGTCGGCGATCACCGAACTGTCCCAGCGGACCAGCGGCGGCCAGTCCCCGGCGACGAGGCCGAGCAGCACCCCGAAAGCGGCCAGCGCGGCCAGCGGAAGGGCGACGGGCGGGCGCGCGGGTGAGCGGTACATCCGGGCCAGCTTATGGTGTATCTCGTGGACGACCAGGCGGCGGACGGGCTCGCGGCGACGTTGCGCCGGATCGAGCGGTCCGCCGGCGCCCTCGCCACGGCCAGCGTCGCCCGGATGGACGAGACGCTGGTCTGGTTCCGCCAACTCCCCGCCGACCAGCGCGCATGGGTGATGCTGGTCGCCCAGGCGGGTGTCCGGTCGCTGGTCGAGTTCATGCGCCAGGGGCCCAAGAGCCGGCCCCGCGAGGTCTCCGACGAGGTGTTCGCGGCGGCGCCCCGGGCCCTGGCCCGCAGCATCAGCCTGCAGCAGACGGTCGCGCTGATCCAGGTCACCATCGACGTCGTCGAGGAGCAGGCCGCCCACCTCGCCGCGCCCGGCGAGGAGCGCGACCTGCGCGAGGAGGTGCTCCGGTTCTCGCGGGAGATCGCCTTCTCCGCCGCCCGGGTGTACGCGCGGGCGGCCGAGTCCCGCGGCTCCTGGGACGCCCGCCTCCAGGCCCTGCTGGTCGACGCGCTGCTGCGCGGCGACTCCACGGACACCCTGGCCAGCCGGGCGGCCGCCCTCGGCTGGGCGGACGCGCCACCGGTCGCCGTCGCGGTCGGGCGCTCACCCGGCGGCGAGGTGGCGCCGGTGCTGCACACCGTCTACCGGCAGGCCCGGCGGATCGGCGTCGAGGTGATCAGCGGCGTCCACGGCGACCGGCTCGTGGTGGTGCTGGGCGGCGCGGCCGACCCCCTCAACGCGACCGAGAAGCTCCTCGAAGGCTTCGGCGCCGGGCCGGTGGTGGTCGGGCCGGCGGTGGCCAGCCTCGACGAGGCGACCGAGTCGGCGCGGGCGGCCCTGGCCGGGTTCCGCGCGGCGCCCGCCTGGCCGGACGCGCCCCGGCCGGTCGCCGCCGCGGCGCTGCTGCCCGAGCGGGCCCTGGCCGGCGACGCGGCGGCCCGCCGGGCGCTGCGCCGCGACGTCTACGGCGCCCTGGTGCGGGCCGGCGGCGAGCTGATCGAGACCCTGGACGCGTTCTTCGCGGCCGGCGGCGTGCTGGAGAGTGCGGCCCGGGCGCTGTTCGTGCATCCCAACACGGTCCGTTACCGGCTGCGCAGGATCGGCGACGTCACCGGCTTCTCGCCGCTGTCACCGCGGGACCTGTTCGCGTTGCGGATCGCGTTGACGGTCGGGCGCCTTGATCCGCGGAGTTCCGCGGCGACCGGCGACGCCTGAACGCTCGTTTGGAAAAAATCGCACCATACCGTACGTGATCGCAGCCACTCATTGTAGAAACCATACAAAACCAATAGTGTGGTTTGGTGCCTGCCGGCAACCACATGACCCACGAGTATCCCGCAGAGTCGTAAACGTGCTCGCCGTACTCTCGCCCGGCCAGGGCTCGCAAAAGCCCGGATTCCTCGCTTCGTGGCTCGAACTTCCCGGCACCGAAGCCCGACTCCGTTGGTGGTCCGCACTCTCCGGAGTCGACCTCGTGCATCTCGGCACTGCTGCCGATGCCGAGGAGATCAAGGACACGGCCCGCACCCAGCCGCTGCTGGTGGCGGCCGCGCTGCTCGCCGCGGAGCGGCTGCCGATGCACGACGTCTCGGTGGTCGCCGGGCACAGCGTCGGCGAGCTGGGCGCCGCGGCCCTCGCGGGCGCGCTGAGCGCCGAGGCGGCGGTGACGCTCGCCGGCGTACGCGGTCGCGAGATGGCCGCCGCCTGCGCGCTCGAGCCGACCGGCATGTCGGCCGTGCTCGGTGGCGACGCCGCCGAGGTGCTCGCCGCGATCGAGGCACACGGGCTCTACCCGGCCAACCGCAACGGCGCGGGCCAGGTGGTCGCCGCCGGCGCGCTCGACGCGCTGGCCAAGCTCGGCGCCGAGCCGCCGGCCAAGGCGCGGGTCATCGCGCTGCAGGTCGCGGGCGCCTTCCACACCCCGTACATGGCCCCCGCCGAACAGGCGCTGGCGGCCGTCGCGGCCGGCATCACCCCCGCCGACCCGACCCGGATCCTGCTGTCGAACCTCGACGGCAACGCCGTGGCCCACGGCCGCGACCTGCTCACCCGGCTGGTCCGCCAGGTGACCGCCCCCGTCCGCTGGGACCTGTGCATGCGCACCCTCGCCGACCTGGGCGTGACCGCCGTGCTCGAGCTGCCGCCCGCCGGCACCCTCGCCGGTCTGGTCAAGCGCGAGCTCAAGGCCAACGGCATCGAGATCGTCACCCTCAACACGCCCGACGACCTGCCCGCCGCCCGCGACCTCGTGGCCCGCCACGGCACGGCACCGAGCCACGAGCCCAGCCCACAGTTCCGGGTCGTGGTCGCCGGCACCGCCGGGCTGTTCCACCCGGCCGAGGGGCTCGCCGAAGGCGATACCGTAAGCACTGGTCAGACCATCGGGCACGTGTCCACCCGGCAGGGCCCGGTCGAGGTCGCCGCCCACGGCGACGGCCTGCTGACCGAATGGCTCGCCCATCACGACGACCCGGTCGCACCGGGCCAGCCGCTCGCGCGCATCGGAGGACATCCCGCATGACAGGCTCCCGCATCCTCGCTCTCGGCCACTACCAGCCGTCCCGGGTGCTCACTAACGACGACCTGGCCCAGATCGTCGACACCAACGACGAGTGGATCCGCGACCGGGTCGGCATCGCGACCCGGCGGATCGCCGACAGCGAGACGGTCGCCGACATGGCCGGCTTCGCGGCCGAGAAGGCCCTGGCCAACGCCGGCCTCACCCCCAGCGACATCGACCTGGTCGTGGTCGCCACCTGCAGCTCCGTCGACCGCAGCCCCAACGTGGCCTGCCGGGTCGCCGCCAAGCTGGGCATCAACGCCCCCGGCGCCTACGACCTCAACACCGCGTGCTCGGGCTTCTCGTACGCGCTCGGCACCGTCGACCACGCGATCCGCGCCGGTGCGGCCCGCAACGCCCTGGTCATCGGCGCCGAGAAGCTCTCGGACTTCACCGACTGGACCGACCGCTCGACCTGCATCATCTTCGGCGACGGCGCGGGCGCCGCGGTGGTCACCGCCGCGGCCGAGGACGAGGCGCCCGGCGTCGGCCCGGTGATCTGGGGCTCGGTGCCGGAGAAGTCCGACGCCGTCCGGATCGAGGGCTGGCGCCCGTACATCCAGCAGGAGGGCCAGCAGGTCTTCCGCTGGGCGACCACCGCGCTCGCACCGCTGGCGCTGCAGGCCTGCGAGCGGGCCGGCGTGGCGCCGGAGGAGATCGCGGCCTTCGTGCCGCACCAGGCCAACGCCCGCATCATCGACGGCATCGCCAAGCGGCTCGGCATGCCGCAGGCGGTCGTCGCCAAGGACATCGTCGAGTCCGGCAACACGTCGGCGGCGAGCGTGCCGCTGGCCCTGTCGAAGCTGATCGAGCGGCGCGAGGTGCCCTCGGGTGCACCCGTCCTGCTGTTCGGCTTCGGCGGCGGCCTAACGTACGCCGGGCAGGTTGTTCGCTGCCCCTGAGCGAACGCGCAACGACAACATCAACAAACCTGAGAGGAAACCACTGCAATGACCCGTGACGAGATCACGTCGGGCCTGGCCGAGATCCTGGAAGAGGTCGCCGGGGTCAACCCCGACGACGTGGCCGAAGAGAAGTCGTTCACCGACGACCTCGACGTCGACTCGCTGTCCATGGTCGAGGTCGTGGTCGCGGCCGAGGAGAAGTTCGGCGTGAAGATCCCGGACAACGAGGTGCAGAACCTCAAGACCGTCGGCGACGCCGTGACCTACATCGAGTCGAACGCCTGACATGAGTCGCGCCGACGTCGTCGTCACCGGGCTCGGCGCGACGACCCCGCTGGGCGGGGACGTCGCGTCGACGTGGGACGCCATGCTGGCCGGCCGCTCCGGGGTGGGTCCGCTCACCCAGGAGTGGGCCGGCCAACTGCCGGTCCGGATCGCGGCGCAGCTCGCCGTCGAACCGAGCGAGCGGATCGACCGCGTCAAGCTGCGCCGGCTCGACCGCTCCGAGGCGATCGCGCTGATCGCCGCCGGTGAGGCCTGGGCCGACGCCGGCCTGGCCGACTCCGGGCTCGACCCGGAGCGGCTCGCGGTCAGCATCGGCTCCGGCATAGGCGGTGCGACCACGCTGCTCGCGCAGGACGACATCCTGGAGGCATCCGGCCCTCGCCGGGTGTCACCGCACACCGTGCCCATGCTCATGCCGAACGGCCCGGCCGCCTGGGTCGGGCTGGAGCTGCAGGCGCGGGCCGGCGTGCACTCGGTGGCCAGCGCGTGCGCCACCGGCGCCGAGGCGATCGCGCTCGGCCTCGACATGATCCGCGCCGGCCGGGCCGACGTGGTCGTGGCCGGCGGCACCGAAGCGGTCATCCACCCCCTGCCGATCGCCGGCTTCGCGTCGATGCGGGCGATGTCGACCCGCAACGACGACCCCGAGCGGGCGTCCCGGCCCTGGGACAAGGGTCGCGACGGCTTCGTGCTCGGCGAGGGCTCCGGCGTCATCGTCCTGGAGCGGGCCGACCACGCCGTCGCGCGCGGCGCCCGGATCTACGCCCGGCTGGCCGGCGCGGGCCTGACCTCGGACGGCTACGACATCGTCCAGCCGCACCCAGAGGGGCTGGGCGCGATCCGCGCGATCGCCAAGGCGATCGCCGACGCCGGTGTCGACAAGTCCGACATCGTGCACGTCAACGCGCACGCCACCTCGACGCCGGTCGGTGACGTGGCGGAGATCGCCGCGTTGCACGCGGCGCTGGGCGACCACCCGGTGCTGAGCGCGACCAAGTCGATGACCGGGCACCTGCTGGGTGCCGCGGGCGCGCTGGAGTCGATCGCGTCGATCCTGGCCATCCGCGACAGCGTGGTGCCGCCGACGATCAACCTCGACGACCCCGACGACAAGCTCGACATGGACGTCGCCGCGCACAAGGCGCGACCGATGGACGTGCCGGCGGTGATCAACAACTCGTTCGGCTTCGGCGGGCACAACGTGGCGCTGGTGTTCACCCGCGGGTGACCCAGGGCTTCGATCGGGGGGATTTCGATGACCAGGGGCAGCGCGCTAGACGATCATGCGGTCGTGGACTACCGGGATCCGGAGGTACGGCTGCGGGCGCTGTTCGACGCCGGCACGCTGCGCCTGGTCGCCCCGCGTGACGACTCCGGTGTGCTCTGCGCCCGCGGCGAGATCGACGGCACCCCGGTCGTCGCCTACGCCACCGACGCCACCCGGATGGGCGGCGCGCTGGGCACCGAGGGCTGCCGGCACGTCGTCGACGCGATCGACGCCGCGGTCCGGGAGCGGGTGCCGGTCCTCGGGCTGTGGCACTCCGGCGGCGCGCGGCTGGCCGAGGGCGTGGTCGCGCTCGACGCGGTCGGCCAGGTCTTCGCGGCCATGGTGCGGGCGTCCGGCCGGGTGCCGCAGATCTCGGTGGTGCTCGGCCCCGCGGCCGGTGGCGCGGCCTACGGGCCCGCGCTGACCGACGTCGTGGTGATGAGCGACAACGGCCGGATCTTCGTGACCGGCCCCGAGGTCGTCCGCAGCGTCACCGGCGAGCAGGTCGACATGGAACGGCTCGGTGGCCCCGAGCCGCACGGACGCCGCTCCGGGGTCGTGCACGTGACCACCGAGGACGACGACACGGCGCTGCTCGAGGCGCGCCGGCTGGCCGCGCTGCTCGGCCGGCAGGGCCGGATCTCCCCGGTCGACGTGGCCACCGACGACCCCGACCACGACCTGTCTGCCACGATGCCGGCGGCGGCCAACCGGGCGTACGACGTGAAGCCCGTGGTCCGGGCCCTGCTCGACGAGCCCGGCGTGGAGTTGCACGCCAGGTGGGCGCCGAACGTCGTCACCACGCTGGGCCGGTTCGGCAGGCGGACGGTCGGCGTGATCGCCAACAACCCGCTGCGCCTGGGCGGCTGCCTGGACGCGGCGAGCGCCGAGAAGGCCGCCCGGTTCGTCCGGATGTGCGACGCGCTGGGCGTGCCGCTGATCGTGCTGGTCGACGTGCCCGGCTACCTGCCCGGCCTCGGCCAGGAGTGGGACGGCGTGGTGCGCCGCGGCGCCAAGCTGTTGCACGCGTTCGCCGAGGCGGTCGTGCCCCGGGTCACGCTGGTGACCCGCAAGGCGTACGGGGGCGCGTACATCGCGATGAACTCCCGCTCCCTGGGCGCGACCGCGGTGTTCGCCTGGCCCACCGCGGAGATCGCGGTGATGGGTGCCGCCGCGGCGGTCAACGTGCTGCACCGCAAGAAGCTCGCGGCCACGCCGCACGAGGAGCGCGAGGCGCTCCGCCAGCAACTGGTCGACGAGCAGGTCAAGGTGGCCGGCGGCGTGCAGCGGGCGTTGGAGATCGGCGTCGTCGACGACGTCATCGAGCCCGGTGAGTCCCGCCGCCGGATCGCGGAGGCGCTGGCCGCCGCACCGGCCGCACGTGGCGCGCACGGCAACATCCCGCTCTAGGCGGAGTTCCGCTATCCTCCCGTGAAGTCTGATGCTCGCGCGCCCATCGCCCCTGTTAGGAGACCTGTCCCCGTGCTGGCCCCTCTCAAGTCCCTGCTGAGCAACGTCTCCATGTACGTGGCCCTGCAGAAGGCGGTCGGTGCCGACCGCCTGCGCTACCGCTGCCTGGACGAGCTCGCCCTGCGTGACGGTGACACGGTGATCGACGTGGGCTGCGGCCCGGCCTACTACTTCGACCGGCTGCCCAAGGTCACCTACTTCGGCTTCGACACCTCGGAGCGCTACATCGCGCACGCCAAGGCCCGCTACGGGTCCGAGCGCGCGTCGTTCTCCACGGAGATCTTCGGCGAGCAGCACCTCGGTGTCCTGCCCCCGGCCAACGCCGTGCTGCTGCTCGGCCTGCTGCACCACCTCTCCGACGAGGACTCGCGCCACCTGCTGCGGGTCGCGTCGCAGGCGCTGGCGCCCGGCGGCCGGGTGATCTCGGTCGACACCTGCTTCGCGCCCGGCCAGAACCGGATCTCGCGGTGGATGAGCGACAACGACCGCGGCGAGTTCGTCCGTGAGCCGGCCGCCTTCGAGGCCCTGGCCCGCGAGTCCTTCGCCGACGTCTCCGGCGAGGTCGTCGACACCGCCACCCGCGTGCCGTCCGCACACTGGATGATGCGGATGACCAGCCCGGTCCACGTCGCGGCTGCGTGACACCGAGCAGCACGATGCCTTGATGCGCCGGGTGCACCTGGAAGCGGCCGAGGACCATGTCCAGCGGCTGGCCCGGGAGAGTGACCCGCTCGGCGCGATCAAGGAGCTGATCTGGAACGCGCTCGACGCCGACGCCACCCGAGTCGACGTGGTCCTGCACCGGTCGCCTCTGGGTGCCGTCGAGCGCGTCACGGTGCGTGACGACGGCACCGGCATCGCGCCCGAGGCACTGGCCGCCGCGTTCGACCGGATCGGCGGGTCCTGGAAGAAGTGGACCTCCGGGACCCTGCTCAGGCAGCGCACCCTGCACGGCAGCAAAGGGCAGGGCCGGTTGCGGGCGTACGCGCTCGGCGACCACATCCGGTGGACCACCGTCGCCGACGGGACGGGCGGCCGGTCGAGGACCGAGGTGTCCGCGCACGCCGGCGCCCGCAACGACTTCCTGATCGCCGACAGCGAGCCGACCCAGGCGGCGACCGGCACGCTGGTCGAGGCGTGGGGCAAGCAGTCGCCCCGGCTCGACCGGCTGCCGCTGCGGGCCAACCACCGGCGGCTGACCACCGAACTCGCGCCCTACCTGACCGCGTACCCGGGTATCACCGTCGTCTACGACGGCGTGCCGGTCGACCCGGGCACCTCGGTCGCCCGCACCGCCGTCTACCCGCTGACCTTCACCACCGTCGCCGGCACCGCCGAGGAGGCGCGGCTCAAGGTGATCGAGTGGTCGACGGCGGTCGAGCGCGAACTGCACCTGTGCGACGGGAACGGCATGCCGGTCGCCTCGATCGACATCGGCATCCGGGCACCGGGGTTCGAGTTCACCGCGTACGTGCTCTGGCCCGCGATGGGCGACCACATGGGCGACGTGTATCTCGGCGGTGGGCACGACTCCGACGTCACCGCCCTGGTCGCCGCCGCCCGGGAACGGCTGCGGGAGCATTTCCGCGGCAGGGCCGACGACCGGCGGCGTGAACTGGTGCAACGGTGGCGGAGCGAGGGCAGCTATCCGTACGCGGACGACGCCGGGCCACGGCTCGAGCGCGAGACGTTCGACCTCGTCGCCGCCGCGGTCCACCGGCACATCCCGCGCCGGGCCAACCAGCGGCGGGCCACCCTGGCACTGCTCCGCGACGCGCTGCGGTCGCGCCCGGACCGGCTCACCGACCTGCTGGGCACGGTCTTCAACCTGTCCGCCGACGACCGGGGGCAGCTCGAGCGGATCCTGGGTGACGCCGACCGGTCCTGGCTCATCCGCGCCTCGACCACCGTCGCCGAACGCCTCGAGGCGATCGCCGAGTTGCGCCGGCTCACGGCGGGCGGCGCCGACCTGGAGCGGCTCTCCGCGGTGCTGTCGGAGCAGACGTGGGTGTTCGGCGAGCGGCACGGGCTGCTGGCCGGCGACCGGGCCCTCGACGCCGTGCTCGACCGGCACGCGGGGCCGGACCTGCTGCTGGCGCGGGCGCGCCGCGAGCACGAGCGCCACCAGCACCTGGTCGTGACCGGCACGGAGGGTGCCGCGGACGGCAAGGACCTGGACCGCCTGGTGGCGTACGCGGAGGCCGTCGCGGGTGATGCGCACTATCGCGGCCTGCGGGTCGACTGGGACGTCTGGTTGGTCGCCGGCCGGCTGCCGACTACCGACCCGCACCGCCCGGCCGGTTGCCTGGTCGACCGCGACGACGGTTCCAGCCACCTGCGGGTCTGGGCGCGCACGTGGTCCGACGTGCTGCTCGAGTGCACCGACCGGGTCCGCTTCTTCGAGCGGAGCGTCACGGACGGCGCCGCCGCCCACGAGCGGCGTTAGCCGGACGACCGGACGCGGCGGGGCTGGTCGTCGTCGGTGCCGCGGTCGATCCGCAGCTCGCGTTCCAGTTCCGCGAGGGCGGACCGCAGGTCGTCGATCCGTTGGGTGATCGCGATGCGGTCGACCTCGTCGGGCACGCCGTCGCCGTCGTGGTCGTAGCCGGGTGCCAGGCCCTGGCTCATCTCCAGGCGGCGCGCCTCCTCCATCGAGTTGACGATGACCGCGATCAGGATGTTGAGCAGCAGGTTGGCCGTGATCAGCACGTAGCTGATGTAGTAGACCAGCGTCCACTGCGAGACCGACATGCCCTGCTCGATCAGGTCCGGCAGGGTCTCCTGCGAGAGCAGCACGAACAGGGTCAGCACCGCCCGGCCGATCGTCCCGTACTGGTCCGGGAAGTCGTCGTGGAAGATCAGCCAGCCGGCCATGCCGTAGACGTAGAGGGTGACCAGGGCCAACGCCAGGAAGCCGCCGACGCCCGGCAGGCTGCGCAGCAGCGCGGTGACGATCGTGCGCAACCCGGGTGAGAACCGGACCAGCCGCAGCACGCGCGCGATCCGCACGATCCGCAGGGCGGTCGAGTCGCCGTGCAGGCCCGGTATGAACGCGGCGGCGATGACCGCGAAGTCGAAGACGTTCCAGCCGTGGCGGAAGAAGTCCTGCGGCCGGCGGCCGTGCGCGCCGACGCGGATGGCGATCTCCACGACGAACACGACCCGGAAGATCCACTCCAGGACGTGCAGGAGCGGTCGGAACGAGCCCAGATGGGGGTACGTCTCGACGCCGAGCACGACCGCGTTGGCACCGATCACGACGACGATCACCACGTCGAAGGCGCGCGAGTCGGCGATCCGGCCGCACCGCCGCGCGAAAGCTGAGAGCTGCTCCGGCGTGGACCGTTGGGCGGGCACCTTGCGCGTGATCATCAATGGATCGTAGTCAGGCCAGATGCGCGTCCAGTGTGGCCCGCAGCAGGGCCTCGGGGTCCTCCTCGCCGGTGGCGAGCTGGAGACTCCCCCAGCTCCAGAGCTGTGCGACACCGTGCAGGTTGGCCCAGAGCGCACCCGCGACGACGCGCGGCGGCGCGGCCGACCGGGTGCCGGCCCGCCCGACCAGGTCGACCAGCGTCGCGAACAGCGGCAGGGCCGTCCCGCGCAGGCCGAGGTGGCCGCTGACCAGCAGGTCGTGCCGGAACATCAGCCCGAACATGCCGGGGTTGGCTCGCGCGAACGCGAGGTAGCCGCGCCCGAGCCGGGCCAGCTCCGCGCGCGGCTCGCCGGCGGGATCGGGCCGCACCTCGACGGCGAGCCGCGCGTAGCCCTCGCGCGCGATGGCCGACAGCAACTCGAGGTGGGTCGGGAAGTAGCGACGCGGCGCACCGTGCGAAACACCGGCCCGGCGCGCGATCTCGCGCAGCGTCAACGCCTGCAGGCCGTCCTGCTCCAGCAGCTCGACCCCGGCCCGCACCAGCCGCTCCCGCAGCCCATCCGTCATGGACAGTGTCCTACCACTTACTCAAATGCCAGATCAGCGCGGCCGGGGTGTTGCCGTAGGCGGCGTCGACCGCGTCGGCGGCCCAGGCCCGCAGGAACGGACCGCCGCCGGTGTCGGTGCGCGGCCAGAGCGGCTCGTGGCAGGCCCGCACCGCGAACCCGGCCCCCACCGCGGCGCTGACGTAGGCGCTCGGCCGGAACCGGCTCGCCGGCAGCCGCGCCTCGGCGCCGTCGTCGTCCACGGCGGACGCGATGCCGCCGAGGTAGAGCGACTGCCAGTGGATGTCCGAGGTGACCAGCTGCCCGCCCGGCCGCAACACGCGGGCGAACTCGGCGAACGCCGGCTCGAGCGCCGGGAGGTGGGTCAGTGCCAGCGCGCAGACGACCAGGTCGACGGAGGCGTCCCGGACCGGCAGCGCGCGCAGGTCACCGCGCAGGAACGAGGCCGCCGGGACGGTGGCTCGGGCGAGCATGTCCGGTGAGCTGTCGACGCCCGTGACAACGTGGCCGGCGGCGGCGAGAAAGGCGGCGTGCCGGCCGGTGCCGCAGGCCGCGTCGAGCGCGCGCCCGGCGGGCAGACCGGCGAGGATCTGCCGGACCACCGGCTCCTCGACGTCGATCAGCGGGTTGCCCGGCTCGTCGTAGGTCCGCGACCAGATGCGGTAGCCGCTGACCGTGTCGGTCTCGCCGACGTGGTCGCCGGCGCCGAGCTCGCCGCGCTCGTCGGCGGCCAGGATCGCGCGGACCTCGGCCAGCCGCCGGATGCCGGTAGGCCATGCGGGCACGCTAATGATCAAGCAGCGGCGTCGCGAGTGGGTTTCCGGGCATACGAAAGAGCGCCCCGGGGCTGCCGGGGCGCTCTGACAGGGTGACTCAGGCTTCGAAGACGCCCGCGTCGACCAGGCGCTTCTCGGTCACGTCCCAGCCGTGGGCCGGGAACTGGGCCGCGAGGCCGGTCAGCTCGGCGCGGATCTTCGTGGCGTGACCGGCGCCGGCCAGCGACCGGATCTCCTCGACGAACGCGTCGGAGTCGGTGCGCAGGTGCGCGGTCTTGCCGTTGGTCAGGTTGCGCACGTAGGCGAACTTCCCGCCCGCGAGCGGGATCAGGTACTTGAACTCGCCGAGCACGCTGAGGGCGCCACCCTGCCCGGCCTGGCCGGCCCGGACGGAGGCGCGCGCGGTCTTGGAGGTGTTGCTCGCCACGGGGGGACTCCTCAAGGTGACGCGTACATGGGAAAGGCCCGAGGGGGCCCAGTTGAGAGTACACGACGAGGTGGATCGGCCATCCGGACCAATCGTCACAACCAGTTTTCCGATTCCCTGGCGCAACATCGGCCTCAGGCGTCATCATGAACGCTGACTGATCGGAGTGATCGAGGTCGTAGGGGAAGACGCACCTCGGGTCTTCGGGAGGTCACCGTGCCAACGCGTGGCGTCGTTTACGTCCACTCGACCCCGCTCGCCGTGTGTCCACACGTCGAGTGGGCGATCGCGCGCGTCCTCACCGCGCCGGTCACACTGCACTGGACCGCTCAGCCGGTCGACCCCGGCGCGCGGCGCACGGAGTGCAGCTGGACCGGCCGCGCGGGGACGGGTGCGGAGCTGGCTGCTGCCCTCCGGCAGTGGCCCATGATCCGTTTCGAGATCACCGAAGAGCCCAGCCCGGGCTGCGACGGTGAACGCTTCATGTTCGTGCCGGGCCGCGGACTGTTCCGGGCGACCGCCGGCGCCGCCGGCGACATCCAGCTCGGCGAGGACCGCCTGCGCGCCATCATGGCCAGCTCGCGCGCGCCCGAGGCACTGCAGCACGCCCTCGACAAGGCGCTCGGCACCGCCTGGGACGCCGAGCTCGAGCCCTACCGGTACGCCGGTGACGGCGCACCGGTGACACTGCTCAC
Source organism: Asanoa iriomotensis (assembly GCF_016862515.1). Taxonomy (GTDB): domain Bacteria; phylum Actinomycetota; class Actinomycetes; order Mycobacteriales; family Micromonosporaceae; genus Asanoa; species Asanoa iriomotensis. The sequence continues at coordinate 8,730 of NZ_BONC01000032.1, read as the reverse complement.
CCGCGTGGGCTGATCGCAACCCCCAACGGGGACCGAACGGACTACCGGGAAACCGCCCACCAGCCACCATCGCCGCGCAGGGACGCCCGTCCCGGATAAATTCCGAACCGACCGTATTGCCGGCTTCACTTGCCTGTCGAGCAACGAGGTGGCCATCATTGCTCGATGGCCTCCCCCCGGAGCCGCCTCGCGTTGTTTTTTGCCGTGGTCGTCGCCGCGATCCTCGTGGCCGTCGCCGCATGCGGAAAGCCGGCGCCCCGCGCGGCAGCACCGTCCCCGACCCCGCCCTCCGCGGCGGCGGCAAGCGCGACGACCCCCACCGGCGGCGATCCCGCCACCAGGGCCGCGGCGCTGGTCAAGCAGCTCTCCGACGAGCAGCTCGCCGGCCAGGTGCTGATGCCCTACGCGTACGGCTCCTCGGCGACCGACGTCAGCCCGGCCTCGGCGGCCGGCAACCAGAAGCTCGGCAAGGTCGACACCCCGGCCCAGATGATCCAGAAATACCACCTGGGCGGGCTCATCCTGGTCGGCTTCTCCGCGGACGACCCGACGTCGACGAACCAGGCCACCACCAACGTCGACAACCCGAAGCAGATCACCGCGCTCACCGACGGGCTGCAGAAGGCGGCCGGCGGCCAGGCGCCGATCCTGATCGGCACCGACCAGGAATACGGGGCGGTCACCCGGATCAAGAGCGGCGTCACGCTGCTGCCCAGCGCGATGGCGCTCGGCGCGGGCAACAACCCGGCCGGCACCGAGCAGGGCTGGAAGGTGGCGGGCGACGAGCTGCGCGCGATGGGGCTCAACGTCGACTTCGCGCCCGACGCCGACGTGCTCGGCACCGCCGACGGCGGCGTGATCGGCTCGCGGTCGTTCGGCTCCGACCCGAAGGCCGTCGGCGACCAGGTCGCCGCCTCGGTCAAGGGCCTGCAGTCGGCCGGCGTCGCCGCCACGCTCAAGCACTTCCCCGGGCACGGCAGCACGCCGTCCGACTCGCACACCGACCTGCCGGTGATCGGCAGGAGCAAGGCCGACCTGACCAAGGTCGACCTGGCGCCGTTCCAGGCCGGCATCGACGCCGGCGCGCAGCTCGTGATGAGCGGCCACCTCGACGTGAAGTCGATCGAGCCCGGCGTGCCCGCGTCGTTCTCGCACAAGGCGCTGGTCGACGTGCTCCGCGGCGAGATGGGCTTCAAGGGCGTCGTGGTCAGCGACGCGCTCAACATGGCTCCGGCCGAGAAGTGGCCGGCGGGCGAGGCCGCCGTGCGCGCCCTCAACGCCGGCAACGACCTGCTGCTGATGCCGCCGAACGTCGGCGGTGCCTACCAGGGCCTGCTCGACGGTCTGCACAACGGCTCGCTGAAGAAGGACCGCCTGGTCGAGGCCGCCACCCGCGACCTGACGCTGCGCTTCACGCTGGCCGACGCCGGCGCCAAGCCGGACCAGAACGTGCTCGCCTCGGACTCGCACCTCAGCGTGGCCGGCGGCCTCTCGGCCGCGGCGGTCACCCAGCTCCGCGGCCAGTGCGGCGCGCCGATCCAGGGTCCGGTCACGGTGAGCACCTCGCCGGGCCGCGACACCAGCAAGGCGACGCTCGAGAAGGCGCTGCGGGCCGAGGGCGTCCAGGTCGTGGCCAGCGGCGGGCGGGTCGTCCATCTGGTCGGCTACGGGGACGGCCCCAAGGACCTCGACCCGGCGGCCGACGTGACGGTCGGGTTGGACACCCCGTACGTGCTGGGCAGCGCTAAGTCACCGAACATCGTGGCCACCTACTCGTCGACGCCGGACTCGCTGAAGGCGTTGGCGAAGGTGCTCGCGGGCAAGCAGAAGCCGACCGGCAAATCCCCCGTGGACGTGCCCGGTTTGCCCCGTACCGTGTGCTGATTTTGCCTAGCCCCGCCTGGTACGGTTCCCCGGTCGAAACCCGGAGGGAGCACAAGGCGGCATGGGTCAGCAGAGTCCGGCACTCTCCGTCGTCGTGCCGATGTACAACGAGGAGAGCGTGCTGCCGCTGCTAGCGGAGCGGTTGCGCGGTGTCCTCGACGGGTTGGACGAGACCTACGAGGTCGTGGCGGTCGACGACGGCAGCACCGACGCCACCGCCGCCGCGCTGCGCGGGTTGCGGGAGCGCTGGCCCCAGTTGCGGGTGATCCGGCTGCGCCGCAACTCCGGCCACCAGGCGGCGCTCAACGCCGGCCTGATGCGGTCCCGCGGCGAATACGTGGTAAGCATCGACGCCGACCTGCAGGACCCGCCGGAGACCATCGCCGACATGCTCGCGCTGGCCCGGTCCCAGAACCTCGACATCGTCTACGGCGTGCGCGCCGACCGCAGCAGCGACACGGCGTTCAAGCGGCTCACCGCCGGCGCCTACTACCGGATGATGCGCCGCCTGGTCGGCAAGTCGATGCCGGCGCAGGCGGGCGACTTCCGGTTGCTCAGCCGCACGGCCGTCGAGGCGCTGCGCGACCTGCCCGAGCGCAGCCCCGTGCTCCGCCTGGTGGTGCCGTGGCTGGGCTTCCCCAGCGGCGAGGTGCGCTTCGAGCGTGCCGAGCGGGCGGCCGGCCGCACCAAATACCCGCTGTCCAAGATGCTCGCGCTGGCCGCGGAGAGCGTGACCAGCTTCTCCGCGGCGCCGCTGCGCGTGGCGACCTGGCTCGGCCTGCTCGGTGTCGGCGTCTGCGCCCTGCTGGTGATCGCGGTGGTGGTGGCCTACGCGACCGGCCACACGGTCAGCGGCTGGCCGTCGATCCTGGTCGCGGTGCTCTTCCTCGGCGCCGTCCAACTGCTCTGTCTTGGCCTGCTGGGCGAATACGTGGGCCGCATCTACACCGCGCTGCTGGCCCGCCCGGCCTACTTCATCGCCAGCGACAGCGACCCGGGTGACGAGACCGACGCCGGCGCCGCCCCGGAGCAGCGCGCCGGGTTCGACCCGGTGGTCCTGGTCGACAGCCACCGGTGACCGCGGCTGCCGACCGGCCCACCGGGGGGCGGGCCGAGTCGGACGCGACCGCCGTGCCGGCCGTGCGGCCGCCGGCGCCGGTGGATGCCGCACCGGCCGGGTCGGTCTCCACCGAGACCGGAGCGCCCCGTCGCGCGTATCCCCTGCTGCGTTTCCTGCCGTTCGTGGCGACGGTGCTGTACGTCGCGGCGGTGCTCCTCGCCGCGGACACCGCCGTGCTCGACCTGGTGAAGTACGCGCTCTACCTGGCGCTCGCGCTGACCCTGCCGGGCACGCTGGTCTATCGGGCGCTGCGCCGCACGCCGCACTCGCTGCTCGACGACCTGGCCATGGGCACCGCGATCGGCCTGGTGCTGGAGCTGCCGGCCTGGTTGCTGGTCTCGGTGCTCGACCTCCGCGGCGCGCTGTGGGCCTGGCCGCTGGTCGTGCTGGCGCTGTTCGCCGCGACGCCCCGGCTGCGCCGGCACCTCCGGCCGCCGCGCTACGCGACCGCCGCGCCGCTGGGCTTCTCGTGGGCGGTCGGCGGCGCGGTCGCGTTCTTCACGACCTACCTGTCGTCGACGTTCCTCGAACGCAACCCGATCCTGCCGACCTCCGACGACACCCGGCAGTATCTGGACCTCGCCTACCAGCTGTCGCTCGCGGGCGAGGCCAAGCACCATTTCCCGCTGCACGTGCCACAGGTGGCCGGCGAGCCGCTGTTCTACCACTGGTTCGGCTACGCGCACATGGCGGCGACCAGCATGATCGGCGGGATCGACCTGCCGGTGGTGGCGCTGCGGCTGGCGATCCCGTTCCTGTGCGCGCTGGCGATCCTGCTGACCGCGGTGGTCGGCTGGCGGATCAGCGGCCGCGCGCTGGTCGGCGCCGTGGCCGCGGCGCTGTTCTTCGTGGTCGGCGAGACCAACTTCACCGACCCGGTCACCATGCCGTTCGGCACCCAGGCCTCGTTCGTCATCTGGCACGGCATGTCGATGATCTACTCCTGGGTGCTGCTGATCGCGCTGATCGGCGTGGTCTGCGCGCTGCTCAAGGGTGAGCTGGGCCGCGGCGGCTTCGCGCTCGCGTTCCTCCTGCTGCTCGCGTCCAGCGGTGCCAAGGCCAGCTCGCTGCCCCCGGTCGCGGCGGCGCTGCTGGTGACGTTCGTGGTCGTGCTGGTCGTGCGCCGGCGGATCCCGTGGACGCTGCTGATCCTGGGCGTGCTCGCGGCGGCCGCCCAACTGTTCGCGCTGGCCGTGCTGTTCCGGTTCCAGTCGTACGGCGTGACGCCCGAGCCGATGTGGAGCTTCGAGCGGTTCTGGACCCCACCGGACGGCCCGATGTGGCTCGCGGTGCTGCCGGTCTGGCTCGCGTTCCTGGTCAACATGCAGCTGCGGACGGCGGGCATCGTGCCGCTGCTCTGGCTGCGCCGGGGCCGGCTGGAGCCGAGCCAGGTGTTCCTGCTGGCCGGGGGCATCGCCGGACCGCTGATCTACCTGATGGTCAAGCAGCCCGGTGACGGCAACCAGTACTTCGCCCGGGCCGGGTTCACGTTCGCGGTGCTGCTCTCGGCGTGGGGCTACGTCATGGTGTTCGACCGGGCCAAGCTCTCGCGGGCGGGCCGGGTCTTCCTCGCGGTGGAGGCGCTGGCCCTCGCGGTGGTGCTGGTGGTGGCGCAGTTCCGGCTCGCCGGCCCGGCGGAGGCGTCCGTGCCTCCGCGGCCGATCGACCCGCTGCTGCCGCTGCTGCGCTGGGCGCTGGTGCTGGCCGCCGTGCTCCTGCTGGTGACCGCGCTCTGGCCGGCCCTGAGCCGCTGGCTGCCGGCCCTGCGCGGGCGCGGTGGCATCGTGGCGCTGACCGCGATCCTGGTGGTCGGCGCGCCCGGCCTGATCATGGACATGCGCAAGTCGGAACGCTTCTCCAACGGCGGCGCGTACGCCACGATCTCCCTGCCCAAGTCCCGGGTGGACGCGGCCCGGTGGCTGCGCGACCACAGCGCGGCGACGGACGTCGTGGCCACGAACGCGCACTGCATCAACACACCGGCGGACGGCTACTGCGACCCACGCTCGTTCTGGCTGTCGGCGTACTCGGAGCGGCGGGTGCTGGTCGAGGGCTGGGCGTTCGCGCCGCGGGTCTCGGCCGCGGGCTCGTGGGCGTTCTGGGACCAGCCGCTGCTCGACCGCAACGACGCCGCGTTCACCGCACCGACCGCCGCGTCACTGGCCGCGCTGCGGTCCGACGACGGCGTCCGCTGGCTGGTCGCCGACCACGAGGTCGCCGCGGAGTCACCGGAGCTGCGGATCCTGGCCCGCCTGCGCTACTCGAACGACCGGATCTTCGTGTACGAGCTCAGCTGAGCTGCCGTTGTCACTCGAAAGGCGAATACCAGGCATGTCAACGGCGACGTAGCTTCTGGGGATGAATCTCCCGCGCGGCTGGGCCGCCCCTCCTGACCAGCGCAGCGTGCTGGGCACGGTGGCGCTGGTGATCGCCGCGCTGGCGATCGTGATCAGCATCGCCGGCATCGTGCTGGCGGCGCTCGCGCTCGGTCGCGACGAGGCTCAGGGCAGCAAGGGCAGCCACTCCGTGCCGGTGGTGAGCTCGGTCAGGTAGTCCTGGTCCGGCGTCACGCCCAGGCCCGGCCCGGTCGGCACCGCGACGTGGCCGCCGTCGAGGACGAACGGCTCGGTGATATCGCGGGCGAAATACCGGTCCGAGGCCGAGGTGTCGCCCGGCAGCGTGAAGTTCGGCAGCGCCGCCAGCGCCACGTTGGCCGCGCGCCCGATGCCCGTCTCCAGCATCCCGCCGCACCAGACCGGCACGCCGTTGGCCGCGCAGACGTCGTGCACCCGGCGGGCCTCCAGGTAGCCGCCCACCCGGCCGGGCTTCACGTTGACCACCGAGGTGGCGCCCAGCGCGATCGCGTCGGCCGCCGCGCGGGCCGAGGTGATCGACTCGTCGAGGCAGACCGGGGTGCGGATCAGCCGGGCCAGCGCGGCGTGGCCGCGCAGGTCGTCCTCGGGCAGCGGCTGCTCGATCAGCAGCAGGTCGAACGGGTCGAGCCGGGCCAACTGCCGGGCGTCCGCCAGGGTGTACGCGGTGTTCGCGTCCACCTGCAGCAGCAGGTCGCCGCCGAACCGCTCGCGGACGGCCCGCACCGGCTCGACGTCCCAGCCCGGCTCGATCTTCAGCTTGATCCGCACGTAGCCCTGCGCCCGGTAGCCGTCGACCGCGTCGAGCAACGCCGGGATCGACGACATGATGCCGACGGAGACGCCGGCGGGCACGGTGGTCCGCACCGCGCCGAGGTAGGCGCCGAACGACGTGCCGGACTCCCGCAGGGACAGGTCGAGCAGCGCGGTCAGCACGGCCGCCTTGGCCATCGGGTGGCCCTTGATCCGGCCGAGCGCCGCCTCCAGCCTCGGCACGGTCAGCTCGCCGGCCTTGGCGAGGGCGGTCACCTCGGGCAGCAGGAAGCGGCGGATCACCTCGGCGGCGCCGTCGACGTGTTCGCTGGAGTAGAGCGGCTCCGACATCGCCACGCACTCGCCCCAGCCCTCGGCGGTCTCCCCGGCCGCGCGCACCAGCAGGACGTCGCGGGCGGTCTCGATGCCGAAGGAGGTGCGGAACGGGCTGACCAGAGGGAGGGCGATGCGCCGAAGCTCGAGACCACGCAGGTTCAACAAAAGATCCTTTACTCGGTTTCCATGACATACCAGCCGTCGCGGGCCATCCCGACGATGCGGTAACCCGAATCGAACGCCGCGCAGAGCGCGTCACCGACCTCGCGCCGCCAGGCGACGGCGAGCGCCGGGTCGGTGCCCCGCATGGCCTCGATGTCCAGGGGCACGGCGACCAGCAGCGGCCGGCCGTCGTGCACCGCCTTGCCGGGGCTGGGCCGGCCGAAGTCGTCGCGGGCGAGGGCCACGTCCGCGCCGGCCGCGTACACCGCCTGCATGTTGATCTCGCGGGCGTCGCCGGCCGCGGCCGCGATCGCCTCCGGGGAGGCGACGTCCCACTGGATGTAGAGGCGGTCGCTGGTGGCGTCGCCGGCGTTGATCCCGTCGGTCATCGGGCCGTAGAAGTCCGGCAGGTATTTGATGGCCCGGGCGCCCAGCTTGTGCAGGTTGAAGTAGGCGTTGCGGCGGACCAGCGGGTCGAAGGTCCAGTGCACCGACTCGATGTGCCGATCCAGCGCCCAGGCGCGCTGGTGCAGCTTGATGGCGTGCCCGGCACCGCGACTCTGCGTGCCCGGGTCGACGCCCGTGATGTGCGAGTGCAGGTGGTCGATGCCGAAGAAGGCGACGGCCGCGCCGATCAGCACGTCATCACGGAACGCGCCCACCACGTAGTTGCCCGCGTAGGACAATGCCCGCATCATCCGCGCGTCGAGCAACTGGTTGGGCGAGTCCGTGCGCCAGATCCTGCCGAACAGCTGGGCCACATCCTCGTGCGCGGCGGGCTCGCGAAGCTCCCGCACGGTGATTCCCAGCCGGGTCGCGGCGGCGGTCGCGACCTCTTTTGCCTCCGCGATCAGCTCGTCCACCCAGCCTCCCGTTGTGCAAGCCGAGTCCTTACTTCAACAGGTGAACAGGGCTCGTGTCGAGGCTACCGTCGGTAATTGATGGTTTTCTTTACGTTGCCGCACGTCGGCGACTCGCCCATCGGGGATAGTTGGCCCCAAACAGGCCGGAACCGGGTAGTGGATCTGGCGTCCTGAACGCAGCTTAAGGCATGATTGTTACTGCCCGGTATGTCAGTGGGTAAGAACAACGGTGCGGAATCCTCGGGCTTGAAGGAGGTGACCATGCCGGAGCGGATCGCGGTGACGCTGCCAGACGGCGTGCGGCTGCACGTCGAGGTGAGCGGGCCCAGCGACGCGCCGATAACGGTGTTCCTGCTGCACGGCTGGACACTCGACACCCGCACCTGGCACCGGCAGCTCAGCGGGCTCCCGGAGGCGCTGCACACCCCCGTCCGGATCGTCGCCTACGACGCCCGGGGGCACGGCCGCTCCGACAACACCACCCGGGCGGGCGCCACGCTCGCGCAGCTCGGCGACGACCTCGCCGAGGTGATCGCCACGGTCGCACCGACCGGGCCGATCGTGCTGGCCGGCCACTCCCTCGGCGGCATGACGATCATGGAGTTCGCGCACGGGCACCCGCTGACCTTCGCCGCGCGGGTCGCCGGGCTGGTCTTCATCTCGACGACCGCCGAGGGACACACCCACACGGAGTACGGGCTCCCCTCGCGGATCACCCGCCTCATCCGCCTCCTGGAGACCACCGGCGCCGGCATCCTCGCCCGCGGCGGCTCGTGGCGGGTGCACCGCTACCTGCTCCGGGCGCTCGCGCCGTCGCTGCGCTGGCTGCTCTTCGGCGACCGGGCCACGCCCGACGACCTGATCCTGACCACTGCGGCGGTCGCCCGCGTGCAGCTCCTCGCGATCGGCGCGTTCCGTTCGTCGGTCGGCGAGCAGCGCCGGCTGGCCACGCTGGCCGCGCTCGGCGACCTGCCGGCGGCGGCGCTGGTCGGCGACCGGGACCGGCTCACGCCGCCGCCCTGCGCCGAGTCGATCGCCGCCGCGCTGCCCGACGCCGACCTGACCGTCTGCCCGGGCGCCGGCCACATGCTGATGCTGGAGCGACCCGCCCTCGTCACGGCCGCACTGGCGGCGGTGACCCGGGCGGCCCTCGGCGACCAGCGCGACTCCGCCGACCTGCAGGCGGCTTAGGCCGTGTTTCGTATCCAGGGCCGGGCTGCGGCGGGCCCAGGTGTCGGCT
>NZ_BONC01000031.1 GCF_016862515.1 Asanoa iriomotensis | reverse complement strand
TAGGACCAGCCACAACCTGGCCCGGCACCAAACCACCCGCCGACAGCACACCGCCGCCACGACGCCCGAGGGCCAAACACAAGCTAAGGCCCGCCACGAAACCGCCCGCTGGCATCGCACCCACCAGCAGGCCGTCCCGGATGCTTCACCCTCTGCCGCAGGCGGAGGGTGGCGGAATGCAGGTGATCGGGGTGGTGGGTCCTGAGATGATCAGGTGATGGATCTGCGACCGTTGCCGCGTTGTGTCGAGTGTGGGTGGCGGCGGCCCGGGCGGGCGCCCGGTTGTCGCGCCTGTTCGCGTTGGCTTGACGATGACATCGAGGCGGCCTGGCGGGCGGCGCTGCGCGACTATGAGGTCGACGACGCCGATGTGCCCGTGTTCGCCGCTACCGTCGTCGCGGATCCGCGTGGGGTCGGGTGGCGCGTGCTCGACGGCGCGCTTGCGCACACCGACTGCCCGGCGTGCGGGGCCGCGCTCGGGTCCGGGCCCGTCGGGTGCGGCGAGTGCGACGTCGCGCACGACTGGCGGTGGTTGGCCGCCGAGCCCGACCGGCAGGGTGTGCCGCCGGGCAACGAGCATGCGATCCGGGTCGCGACCGCCGTCGCGCGGGTGGCGCATCGGTTTCCCGCGCACATGGTGCCTCGCTACGCCGCGACGTTGCCCCTGTTGATCGCGGGTGGGCTGCCTGGCGGCGACGACGCAAGGGCCGCGAATCGGTGGCTTGACAGCGGGGGCACGCTCGACGCTCTGGATGCCGCCGCAAGCACCGCGGAAATCGCTGCGCTCGTTCGCGTGCCGATCTCTGGATAGACACCTGCGCAATCAGCAAAGAGCGGAACCGATTTCACTCGATGCGCGTGCGGTGACGGCGATATATAGCAGAAATTGGCGTTCGACGAACCGGCCTCACCTCCCCCAAGTGTCAACCGTCGCTAGGCTCCGTAACGGCGACCACGTCGGTCACAGCTGACCGCCGGAATGAGCGCTACCAGCCGCGGACCTGGCCAGCTACGCGATCCCAGCGAGGGCGCCGGCCGGATCGAGCCCCGGCAGTGGGCACTGACGCTCAACACGCGGCAACGCCCGCGTCGGTGCCAGGCCTCGGCAGCGTCCTCCGAGTAGCGGCTCGGGTCGATCTGCTTGGCCGACCCAACGTCACCGAAGCCCTCGTCAGCCGCGGCATGAGGCCCCGTCCGGGCGCTGGACCTGGGGATCTAGAGATCCTCCGACACCTCAGACCGCCAACCGAGCATGGCCACTCCGCGGCGCGGTAGCCCCTGTTGCCACCGGCGACGCCCCGGACCGGCAGACCCCCAAGCCCGCGAACGCCGGAGGCTGCACGGTCGGCAATGAATCGCCGACTCGATCACCGCCCGGCCATTCAACAAAACGAATCGCACCAGGTCAACCAACGACGAATAGCGATCTTGCGCACCGCGAACCCGGTCAATCGAACGCCTGGCAACCGTCCTGATTGGGATCCGCGCTGGGACCATCGTGGATTTCGTTCCAGCCAAAGTGGTTCCCAAACCGAATCCCGCCGACAAACACGAAGAACGGTCACTTACCGCCGATCGCTCCTGCTACAGTCGTGGTTCGCTGGGAAATGTCGCCGGAAGCCCGCGCAGGGGGCGATGAAATGCCACGTGCGGTCTCGGCCGGCGCCAAGCCGCTGGCCTCCGCAATTCCGGCCGGGCTATTCGTCCTGGTCGGTCTGGTCGCCGCAATCGCATATGTCGTCGTCGGCAACATGGCCGATGTCCTTTTCGTGATCGTAGGCCTGGGCGCCTCGGTCGCACTGGTCGTCGGGCCGATCCGGCACCGCGCCCGGCCGAGCTGGCCGTGGTTTCTCCTGGCGGCCGCCTCGGTCCTGTTCCTCGTCGGCGCAATAGTCAGGCCGTGGTCGGCTGATCAACGCGGTGCCGCTCAACTGATCAGCGACGCGTTCACGGTGCCCGGTTATGTGCTGATGTTCGTGGGTCTGATCGGCTTCCTCACGATGAAGCACGGACCCAAGCGCCACGCCGTCATCGACGGGATGTTGATCGGGCTCGGCGCCGGCCTCATCTTCGCCCTGCTGTTGTCGCTCCCGGCCGCCGACGTCACCGACCGGTCGGCCGCGGTGTCCGCCGTGGCTGGGCTCTACCCCATCTTCGACCTGGTGCTGGTGCTGCTGGTCGCGAACATCGCCTTCACCACCTCGCTCCGCGGCCCCAGCTACCTCATGCTCATCGGTTCGATGGTGCTGTTGCTCGCGGGCGACATCGGTTACGCCATCATCGGCGTCAACGGCACGCTCATCGCCAACCGCTGGATCGACCTGCCGTTCCTGTTCGGCTTCGTGCTGATCGGCGCCTGCGCCTTGCATCCATCCATGCGCGACATCGGCCGCAGCACGCCGCTGCCGGTGCAGGCCTGGTCCTGGCGCCGGCTGTCGCTGATCGTCCCGGCGCTGGCGGTGCCGTTCGTGCTGACCGCCGTGATCGCCGAGCAGAGCCTCCTCGACCGCGTGGTCATCGCCGTCGGTGGCGCGCTGATGGTCGCGTTGCTGCTGCTGCGGGCGGTTTCAGCGGTGCAGGCGTACGCGGCCGCGCAGCGGGAGTACGAGTACCAGGCCACCCACGACCACCTGACCGCCCTGCCCAACCGCGCGCTGCTCGTCGACCACGTCGGCCAGGTGCTGGCCCGCCCAGCGGACACCGACCGTCCACTGTGGTTGTACTTCCTCGACCTCGACGGCTTCAAGCTCGTCAACGACTCGTGGGGCCACTACGCCGGCGACCGGGTGATCGTCGAGGTGGCCCGCCGCCTGCGGCGCACCGTGCCAGCCGGCGCCGCGGTCGCGCGGGTGGGCGGCGACGAGTTCGTCATCGCGCACGAGTCCACCACCGAAGAGGCCGTCGCGCTCGCCGAGCGCATCCTGGCCAGCCTCACCCTGCCGCTCAAGGCCACCGCGTCGGACGTCGTGGTGTCGGGTTCGATCGGCATCGCGGGCTCGGCCTGCTCGGGCTCGCCGAGGACGGCGGCCGAGGCCGAGGCGGCCACGGAGGCACGCGACCCGCACGCCGCGGGTTCCGCGCTCGTCACCGCCGAGGGGTTGCTGCGCGACGCGGACACCGCGATGTACCAGGCGAAGGCCGAAGGGCGCGGCCGCTGGGTGCTGTTCGACACCACGATGCACCATCAGGTACGCGACCGGATCGACATCGAGCTCGCGCTGCGGCACGCGCTGGCGCACGACCAGCTCCGGCTGGCGTACCAGCCGATCGTCCGTCTTGGCGGCGCCCGCCTGGCGGGCGTAGAGGCGCTGATCCGCTGGGAGCACCCGGTCAAGGGCACGATCGCCCCGCCGAAGTTCATCCCGATCGCCGAGGAGACCGGGTTGATCAGCGACCTGGGTCGCTGGGTGATCCGCGAGGCGCTGCGCCAGCTCGCCGAGTGGCGCCGGGACGACGTGGTCGACGAGGACTTCTGGCTGTCGATCAACGTCTCGCCGCGCCAGCTCCGCGACCCGCGCCTGCCGGGCGAGGTGGCCGAGGCCCTGGCCGAGAACGGCCTGGACGGCTCGTCGGTGATGCTGGAGATCACCGAGTCGGTCATGGTCGACGGCTCGCAGGTCACCGACCAGGTGATCGCCGAGCTGCGCGGCCAGGGCGTGCGCCTGGTGGTGGACGACTTCGGCACGGGCTTCTCGGCGCTGGGCTACCTGCGCCGCCACCCGGTCACGGGCGTGAAGATCGACCGCTCCTTCGTCGGCGGCCTCGGCACGAACCCGGAGGACGAGGAAATCGTCCGCGCCGTGGTCGCGATGAGCTCGGCCCTGGGCCTGACGGTCGTCGCGGAGGGCGTGCAGACCCAGGCCCAGCGCGACGTGCTGCAGGCGTTGGGCGTGGTTTACGGCCAGGGCTGGCTGTGGGGCCGCCCGCAGGACCCGGAGACCTTCGCCCGCCTGCGCCAGCCGGCGACGATCGGCCGCGGCGGCGCGCTGGCCAGGGGAGGCCGGGCCACCCCGGACCGTTTGTCGGCACCGGCCTCGCTCCCGCGCCTCGGACCGGCACCGACAACGCCCGACGGCGACGCGGAGGACCGCCGCCTGCTCGACCCGATCCCCACGACATCGACCGCCGCCGCCGAACAAGGCGTGCCGCCCACGAACGGCAACGGTGTCCGTCCGGTCAAATCCGGCGCCGGGACACCGGGAGAAATCCCGGTGCCGCCGAAGCTCCGTGCGGCGACGGCCTCCACCGAGGACCCGAGCCGCGCGACCCCCGGGGAGAACCTCGTCCGGAGCCACGAAGCCGCGGAACCGACCCAGCCGGTGCCACGCCTGCCGGTCAAGAACAGGCGCCGATCGGCCGAGGACGCTCCGATCACCCGGCCAACCGACGACCAACAGGCCGCGGACACCGTCGACGTATCCCACCGCGTCTCCCCCGCACCCGCCAAGCACGCACCAACCGCCATCCGCCTCCGAATCGACCCAACCGAAGACTGAACGATCGCCACACCCTCGCGGAGCGTCGCCTGGCGGCTGACAGGGCTCCTTGCGAAACGTGCGAAACGTCCGCGGCGACGCCGGTCACCGACGCGTCGATCCGCAGAGCCTGAACCCGAACCGGCCACAACCTGGACGCTGCTCCCGAACAGCCACAGGCTCCCGGGGCATCGCCTGTGAAGCCGGCACCGCTGCCGGCGAGATCCGCCCGAGTCGGCGCCCAGCCGCCGACGCATCGATCCCCGGAAGCTGACCGGCCGGCCCGGTCAGCACTCGCGCTCGCGCGCCCCGCTGACGCTGGGCCGCCGGACCGGCCACGACCTGCGTGCTGCGCCCGAAGAGCTACCCGTTCGCGCAGCGTCGCCGGAGGGCCGGCGCGGTTCCCGGCGAAGCCTTCCCGGGTCGACGCCCCGCCGCCGCGTGGATCCGCGAAAGCTGACCAGCCGACCTTTTCGGTATCCATGCGCACGGGTCCGCCGACCCCAGGCCCGCCGGCCAGAACGGGACAGCCGCACGGCAGCGGGTGTGGCCGAGGACGGGGCCGCCGGTGGTTTGGTCGCCCCCGCGTCGCCGCATGTCGCGGAGGTGGCTGCCGGGATGCGCGACCCGGCGTAGGCCCCGTTGCATCGTCGGCTGGCCGAGCTGACTCGCCGAGCGTGAGGGTGCCCGGCACCTCGCTGCCGCCGGTGACGACGACTCGCGGAGCGCCGCCAGAGAGCCGGCACGGTTCCCGACGAAACCCTCCGAGGGCGGCAAACCTGGTCGCCGACGCATGGAGTTGCCGAGCCTGACCGGCTGCGGATCAGCACCCGAGCTCGCGGACCTCGCCAGCGTCTCGCCGCTGGACCGACCATGATCTGGGCCCGCTCCCGAACCAACCACGCGCTCGCGCAGAAGCGAGGCGGCTCTCGACGTCCCAGTCGGCGCCCGGCCGCCGACGCGTGGGTCCGTGGGAGGCTGAAGGGCCGTGCCGGTCGGTACCCGTGCTGGTGCCCCGCTGGCCCGCACCGACCACGACCTATCGGCTGGCGGAGCGACCCGCCGTCGGATCGATCGGCCGGGATCAAGCGATGTGAGCAGCGAGGCGCCGAAGGACGTGGCGGGTCGGCCGCACAACCGTCAGGGGGAGGGTGGGAGTTCCCAGGACCAGAAGGCTTGGGTGTCGAGGCGGGTGGGGAGCACGTCCGGGGTCAGGGCCGTCAGTCTGCGGGTTATCGCGGCGTCCAACCCGCCCGATTCGTTGCGGGCGCAGAGGTCCAGGGCCGCTACGCCCGCGTTGGCGCGGACCACTCGCCACATGCGTTCGATCAATGCCTCGAAGGCCCCCGAGTGGCGGTGGGTGGCGGCGATCGCGAGGAAGCCCAGGTACCAGATGCGGCGGGCGGCATAGTGGTCCGGCCAGCGGTGGGCGAAGTAGTCCGGGGAGATCAGCGGCATCGCGGACAGGTCGTTGGTGAGCGTGGACAAGCCCGCCAGGGCGCCGTCGGGAGCTATCGCCACGTATTTCTCCACCCGGTCGTCCGACATGATGTCGTCGAACTCCGTGCGATACAGAACGTGACGTTGGACCGCCACGTGGCGTAGTTCGTCGAACGCCGACGCGTATAGGTGCCAGGCCTCCTCGCGGCGCGTGCCTGCAATGATCTTCTCTACGTCAACGTCCATGGTTGCCCGCCCTCGATCAACGATCGGAGGGCAACGCTACTCACTGTCACGAAATATGCAAGGTCACTCCGGCTCGTTGTCGGCATTGCCGCCGATCACATAAGGCGTCGTGTAGCCCTCGTAGGCCAGGTGCGCGACCATGCCGTCCGCCGCGTGCGGCAGGTTGTGGCAGTGGTCCATCCAGATGCCCGGATTGTCCGCGCGGAACGCGATCACATACGTCTCGCCCTCGTCGACGTCGAGCGAGTCCGTCCACCACGGACTGCCGCTGGCCGCGACCCCGTCCCGAGACAGCACCAACGCCGTGTGACCGTGCAGATGCATCGGGTGCACCTCGCCCGAGTCGTTCTTGATCGTCATCCGGACCATGTCGCCCTCGCGGACCATGAACATCGGCACGTCCGGATAGAGGTGGCCGTTCATCGTCCAGAACAACCCCGGGCGCCCGTCGACGAAGCCCGGCCACCGGTCGATCGTCAGCGAGAAGTCGCGGTCGAACCGACTCGTGTCGAGCGGGACCGGCCCGGGCGTGCCGTAGGACAGCAGGTCCAGCAACGAAGCCGGTGTGGCGGCAGCGGGAACAGCCGCGCCGGAGGGCCCGAGCACCAGCGACGACCCGGCGCCCAGGTCGACCCGCACCGCACCACCACCACCGGCCGGCGGCGTGACCTCGAGATCCGCCCGCCCACCAGCGGCGATGGACAGCCCTTGGTCGACGACCGGCCCAGGCGAGTGCAGGTCGTGCCCGTCGACGGCCAGCACCCGGTAGGGCGCCCCGGCCACCGACACCCGCAGCGGCCCGTTGTCGGTGTTGACCACCCGCACCCGGGTCGCCACCCCGGCCGCGGCCACGATCCGCCGCTCCCCGGTCGCACCCTGCACCGTCCGCCGGCCGTCATAGGTGTGCACCTGCGCCACCACGTCAGGCCCGGAGGACGAACCCGGCGGCAGCACGACCAGCGCACCGAACAGCCCGCCTTTGACCTGCTCGTGCGACACCTGGTGGGAGTGGTACCAGTAGGTCCCCGCATCGAGAACCTGGAACCGGTAGGTGTGCCGTCCCCCGATCGGCACCGCGTCCTGGGTCACCCCGGCCACGCCGTCCTCGGCGTTGGGCACCCGCACACCGTGCCAGTGCAACGCCACACCGTCGGGCACCGACTCGTTGACCAAGTCGACCTGCACGAGGTCGCCCACCGTCGCCCGGATCTCCGGCCCCGGCGACGACCCGTTGAGCGTGTAACCCGAGACCTTCTCCCCGGAAGCCAACGTGACCGTCCCAGCCCGCGCGGTCAGCGACATCGAAACCGCCGGCGTCCCCGAAGCGGGCCCGGTCAAGGTCGCGACCGACACGCCACCCGCGTGCTGGTGCCCACCCGCAGGGACAAAACCGCCGCCGTAGTCGGCGTAACCCATCGACATCACGGAGTAGCTTGACGGCAGCCGACTGTCGTACCAGAGATATCCGAGCGTGCCGACCAGCACCAGAGACAGCCCGATCGCGCCCCACCGCAGCACCTGAGAAACCCAACGCGGTCGCGCCGGCCCGGCGGCCTCCGCACCGCCGGACGGTGGCGCCCCCACCGTGTCGAGGGCAGCCTTGTCCGCCCCGGCCGGGCTGGAAGAGCGCTCGGCCGGGTCGTCGGTGCCCGTCATGCGCTCGCGGGAACCCCGGGGTCACCGGTTGCGGCGGCCACAGGGGTGTCGGACCGGGACGCGCGAGCGCCGGCGATGCCGGCGACGCCCGCGATCGCGAACGCGTTGAGGGCGTGCAGGAGGCCGACCACGGGCGCGCTGAACGACGCGAAGGCCAGCGCGATCTGCAGGACCACCAGGCCGACGGTCGCCCAGGCCAGTGCCACGCCGCCGCGCACCTTGGCGAAGAACGAGATGATGCCGAAGAGCAGCGCCAGCAGCGGGATGACCATCATGCCGAGCACCGAGTGGATCATGGCGCCGGCGTTGGCCTCGGTGTCCTCGGTGAACGGCACGCCGTCACCGGCCTTGTTGAGGATGTCGAACGTGCTCCACGCGATGACCAGCACCTGCACCACCACACCGAGCGCGATCAACCGGGACAGCCAGACGTAGAGCGAACGCATCAGAGAACCCCGTCCGGGAGAGTCTGTGGTTGGACGCGATGACTCTATGACCTGCGTACGACGGTTTCGTACTCGGCCGGGAGTATCCGACAGTACGCAGGCGGACGTATCACAGCGCCTGGCGCAACCACTCCTCCACGCCCGCGATGTGCACGGTCGCCCACGACCGGGCCAGCTCCGGCTCGCGCCCCGCGATCGCGTCGACGATCGCCTGGTGCTGCTCACGGGTCTTGTCGACGGCACCCTCCTGGGTGAGCCCGCGCCAGATCCGCGCGCGCGTGGTCGGCCCCGACAGCCCGTCGATCAGCGAGCACAGCGCCGCGTTGCCCGAGCCCGCCGCGATCGCCCGGTGGAACTCCAGGTCGTTGGCGACCAGCGCCTCCACCGACGGAGCGGGCCCCAACTCGTCGAGCACCCGCTGCAGCTTGGCGATGTCGTCGTCGTTCATCCGCCGCGACGCCAGCGCGGTGGCCGCCGGCTCCAGGATCCGCCGGACCTCGAGGAACTGCAGCACGGTGTCGTCGCGGTGGAAGTCCACCACGAAGCTCAGCGACTCCAGCAGCAGGTCCGGCGAGAGGCTCGTGACGTACGTGCCGTCACCCTGCCGCACGTCGAGCACCTTGATGATGGACAGCGCCTTCACGGCCTCGCGCAGCGAGTTGCGGGACAGCCCGAGCCGCTCCGCGAGGTCGGCCTCCTTGGGGAGACGGTCCCCGGGGCCGAGGGCCCCGGAGACGATCATCTCCTTGATCTTGTCGATCGCTTCGTCGGTCAACGCCACGGCGCCGCCACCTCAGTCCTGTGCCTTGCCCGTGGTCACCCGGGCCAGCATCAGCGCGACCAGGATGATCAGGCCGTAGATGGCCTGGATCCACTGCGCCGAGACGCCGGCGAGCGTGAGGATGTTGTTGATCAGGCCGAGCACGATCACACCGCAGAGGGCGCCGAACAGCGTGCCCTTGCCGCCCTCCATGCTCACCCCGCCGATCACCGCGGCCGCGAAGACCGTGAAGATCATGCCGGAGCCCTGCGCCGACGCGACCGAGCCGAGCCGCCCCGTCATCAGCAGACCCGCCAGCGCCGCCAGCAGCCCGCCGACGATGAACACGACGAAGATCACCCGGTCGGCCCGGATGCCCGCCGCGCGCGCCGCGTCCCGGTTGCCGCCGATCGCGTACACCGCGCGCCCGTGCCGGAACCAACCGAGCACCGCGATCCCGATCGCGAACAGGATGCCGCAGATCCAGATCGAGGCCGGCAGGCCGAACCACTGAGCGTTGCCCAGGTAGAGGACGGAGGAAGGCAGCTCGAACAGGTTCTGCCCACCCGTGATGCCGATCTGCAGACCGCGCAGGACGATCAGCATGCCGAGCGTGACGATGAACGCCGAGAGCCCGAAACGCAGGATCAGCACACCGTTGAACGCCCCGATCAGCACGCCGACCAGCAGGCAGATCGGGATCGCCAGCGCCGAGGACCATTCGGTGCCGAGCCCGTTGCTGGCCGCCGGGATGACCAGCGCGACGGCGAGCGCCGGCGCGAGGCCGACGGTCGACTCCAGTGACAGGTCGAACCGGCCGCCGATCAGGATGATCGCCTCGGCCAGCACCAGCAGCGAGAGTTCGGTCTGCTGCTGCAGCACGTTGATGATGTTGGCGCTGCTCAGGAACACCGGGTCGATCAAGGCACCAACCAGGACCAACACGATGATCGCGGGTACGAGCGCCAGGTCCCGCATCCGCGCCAGCGCCGGCCCACGCAGCCGGCGCGCGGGAGGCGCGTCCGCGACAGGTGGTGCGGTGGTGGTGCCGCTCATGACTCCGCTCCTTCTGAAGAAACACCTTTGCCGGCCGATGAACCCTGGTCGCCGCCGACCGCGACGCCCTCCTCGGCGTTGGACGTGGCCTCGTCCGCCGATGCGACGCCTTCCACGGCCGCGACCACCTCCGCGTCGTCCCAGCCGCGCGGAAGCGTGGCGGTGACCTGACCGTGGAACATGACCAGCACCCGATCGCAGTGGCGCAGGTCGTCGAGCTCGTCGGACACCATCAGCACGCCGGTCCCCTGGTCGGCCGCCGACCGCACCGCGCCGAGCAGCGACTCCTTGGAGCGCACGTCGACACCGGCGGTCGGGTTGATCAGCACCAACACCGCAGGCGAGGTTGACAGCGCCCGGGCCAGCACGACCTTCTGCGCGTTGCCGCCGGAGAGGCTGGAGACGGGAGCGGCCGGACTCTCCGCGCGGATGTCGTATTTTTTCACCATTTCACTGGCTACGGCGGTGCGCCGCCGCGGCACCACGACACCCGCCGGCCCCAGCTGCGAAGCGATCGGCAGCGTCGCGTTCTCCGCCACCGACAACAGCGGCACGAGCCCCTCGCGGTGCCGGTCCTCGGGCACGAGCCCGATGCCCGCCTTCAAGGCGGCCGGCACGCCGGCACCGACGACGGAGGTGCCCACCGAGACCGTGCCGCTGTCGGCGCGACGCAATCCGCCGACAGTCTCGGCCAGCGAGACCTTCCCGCTGCTCCCGGACCCGGTCACCCCGACGATCTCACCGGCACGAACCTCCAGGTCGATCCCGGTGTACGCGTCGGCGAGCGTGAGCGAGCGAAGCGACAGGGCCGGCTGCGCCGACGACGGCACCGTGCGGGGCGCCACGTCGGTGAGCCCGACCGCCTCGCCCGTCATCGCCGCCACCAACGCCGAGTGCCCGACCGCCGACACCGGCTCCGTGAGCACCCAGCGGGCGTCCCGCAGCACGGTCACGGTGTCGCACACCTCGTACACCTCCCGCAGGTGGTGCG
This sequence comes from Asanoa iriomotensis, assembly GCF_016862515.1. Lineage (GTDB taxonomy): Bacteria > Actinomycetota > Actinomycetes > Mycobacteriales > Micromonosporaceae > Asanoa > Asanoa iriomotensis. Next base: position 88,289 of record NZ_BONC01000031.1, on the reverse strand, counting down.
AGATGAACAGCATCGTCACGCCGGAAGCGGACAGGGACCGCATGCGAACGAACAGCCGCTCGATCGCCGTCGCGTCGAGCCGCGCGGTGGGCTCGTCGAGGATGATGAAGCGGGTCCCCAACGAGAGCGCCCGGGCGATCTCGACGAGCTGCCGCTGCTCGACGTTGAGGTCGCCGGCCATCGCGGCCGGGTTGACCGCGACGCCGTACTCCTCCAGCAGAGAAGCGGCCCGCCGCCGCAAACCGCCCCAGCGGATGGGGCCCCGCGCGGTCTGCCGGTTGAGGAACAGGTTCTCGGCGACCGACAGCGTGGGGATGATGGTCGACCGCTGGTAGACGCAGGCGACCCGGCGCCGCCAACCGTCCCGGTCGGACGGCGCCGGTGCCGGCTCGCCGCCGAAGGACACGGTGCCCTCGTCGGCCCGCTGCAGCCCGGTGAGCACCGATACCAGCGTGGACTTGCCGGCGCCGTTGCGACCCACCAACGCGTGCGTCTCACCGGGCCGGACCGCCACGCTCACACCGGACAGCGCGGTCGTCGCGCCGAAGCGCTTGGTTATCTCCTGAGCCGAGACGGCCGGGGGCGGGGCGGCAGCCCCACCCCCGACCGCGTCGGAGAGCACTCCGGTCATCACTTCCCGATCTGGTTGCCCCACAACGACGCGTCGTCGACGTTGTCCTTCGTCACGAGCGGCGCCGGCAGCTGGTCTTCGAGCACGCCGTTGCCGACGTCGATGATGGTGCTGTCATGGTCGGTCGGTCCAGGGGTGAACGTCTTTCCCTCGACCGCGGCCTTCGCGTAGAAGAGCGCGTACTTCGCGTAGAGGTCCGCCGGCTGCGAGACGGTGGCGTCGATCTCGCCCTTGCGGATCGCCTCGAACTCCTGCGGGATGCCGTCGTTGGACACGATGAAGATGTGCTTCGGGTCGGTCGGCGGGACCAGCAGGTTCTTGGACTTCAGCAGCTGCAGGGTCGGCGCCAGGAACACGCCGCCGGCCTGCATGTAGATGCCCTTGATGTCGGGGTGCTGCGCGAGCCGGGTCTGCAGCGCGGCGGACGCCTTGGCGCCCTCCCACTCGGTCGGCTCCTCGAAGATGGTGATGCCGGGGAACTTCGTCTTCATGCACTCGGCGAAGGCCTCGGAGCGGTCGCGGCCGTTGACGGACGACAGCGAGCCCTGGAACTCGATGACCTTGCCCTTGCCGCCGAGCTTCTCACCGAGGAACTCGCAGGCCTTCTGGCCGTAGGCGCGGTTGTCGGCCCGCACGACCATGAAGACCTTGCCCTTGTCGGGCCGGGTGTCCACGGAGACGACCGGGATCTTCTTGCTCTCCAGCATCGTGAGCGTGGTCGCGATCGCGCCCGTGTCCTGCGGCGCCATCACGATGGCCTTCGCGCCCTGCGCGGTGAGCGCCTGGGCGTTGGCCACCAGCTTGGCGATGTCGTTCTGCGAGTTGGTCGGCGTCATCAGGTTGATGTCGCTTTCCTTCGCGTACTGCGGGATGTACTTCGCGTACGAGTTCCAGAAGTCGGAGTCGGCCCGGGGCAGGTCGACGGCGATCGGCGGCTTGGCGTCGCCGGTGCCGGTGCCACTGCCACCGGACGAGGCGGGGTCGGACGAGTTGCAACCGGCGGTCGCCGCGGCGAACGCGGCGACGACCGCCACGCTGACGACGGCGCGTCTCTTCAGCATCATCGCTGTCCTCTGTGGTGGGTAGCGGGATGGGTAGGGGATGGAGCGGTTCAAACGGCGCGCGACCAGGCCGGGCCGTCAGGGAAGGCGAACCGGGCCCGGCTTTCCGGGCGCATGGTCGAGCTGAAGCCGGGCGCCTGGGGTGCCAGGTAACGCCCGGCGCGGATCTGCACAGGGTCGAGAAAGTGCTCGTGGAGGTGGTCCACGTACTCGATGACGCGGTTGTCCATGGAACGGGACACCGCGACGTAGTCGAAGAGCGAGAGGTGCTGCACTAGCTCGCACAGGCCGACGCCGCCCGCGTGCGGGCAGACCGGCACGCCGAACTTGGCCGCCAGCAACAGGATCGCGATGTTCTCGTTGACGCCGGCCACCCGGGCGGCGTCGAGCTGCACATAGGACACCGCGCCGAGCTGGAGGAGCTGTTTGAAGACCACACGGTTCTGCACGTGCTCACCGGTGGCCACCGGGACGGGCGCGATGCCGCGGGCGATGGCGGCGTGCCCGACCACGTCGTCGGGGCTGGTCGGCTCCTCGACCCACCAGACGTCGTACGGAGCAAGGGCGCCGACCCATTCGATCGCGTCGCCGACGTCCCACCGCTGGTTGGCGTCGACCGCGATCCGGATGTCCGGACCGCAGACCTCGCGGGCGATCCGCAGCCGGCGCAGGTCGTCGGCCAGGTCCGCGCCCACCTTCAGCTTGATCTGGGTGAACCCCTCGTCGAGCGCCTCCTGGCACAGCCGGCGCAGCTTGGCGTCGTCGTAGCCCAGCCACCCGGGCGAGGTGGCATATGCCGGATAACCGTGCGCCAGCAGCTCCGCGACCCGCTCCTCACGCCCGACCGCGCCGGGCTGCAGCAGCTCGAGCGCCTCACCGGGGGTGAGCGCGTCGGTCAGGTAGCGGAAGTCGACGAGCGAGACCAGCTCCTCCGGCGGCATGGAGGCGAGCAACTGCCAGAGCGGCAGGCCCGCCTGCTTGGCCTTGAGGTCCCAGAGCGCGTTGACCACGGCCGAGATGGCCATGTGCATGACGCCCTTCTCGGGGCCCAGCCAGCGGAGCTGCGAGTCGTGCACCAGCTCGCGCCAGAACGCGCCCAGGTCGTCGAGCACGTTCTTGACCAGGCGACCGGCGAGGTAGGGGCGCAGGGCGGCGATCGCGGCGGTCTGCACCTCGTTGCCGCGCCCGATGGTGAACGCGAACCCGTGCCCCTCGTGCCCGTCGAGCTCGTCGGTGCGCAGCACGACGTAGGCAGCCGAGTAGTCCGGGTCCGGGTTCATCGCGTCGGAGCCGTCCAGCTCGCGCGAGGTCGGAAACCGCACGTCGTAGGTGTCCAGCGACACGAAGCGGGCGGTCATCGATGGTCCTCACGCGCATTCATAGGTCCGATGTTTACCAGGTGATCGGATGTATGGCAAGGCCCTCGATCTCTACAAAGGAAGAATCGCCCCGCGCACGGGGCGATTCATCCAATGACTGTTTAGACGAGATCGAACTTCTCCCAGGCCCCGATGGCCGCCCGGTTGGCGATCAGCGAGGCCGCGCCGGCGTTCTCGGCGACCACGTACATGTTGTTGACGGTCGCCCGCAGGCTCTCACTGCCGTCCGCGTTGCGGACCAGGGCGAACGTCTCCCACGGCCCGACCGCCGCCCGGTTGGCGACCAGCGGGTTGGCGCCCGCGTTCTCCGCGCAGACGTACATGTTGTTGGCCCGGGACCGCAGCGCGACGTTGCCGCCACCGAGGTCGACCACGTCGAACCGCTCGGTGGTGCCCGCCGTCGTCTTGTTGGCGATCAGCGGCGTCGTGCTGTTGGCCGCGCTGACGAACAGGTTGTTGGCCAGCGACTTCAGCGTCGAGCCGCCGGTCGGCGGCGTGCCCGTCGAGTTGATCGTGAACGCGTCGAGGTCGAACAGGTTGCCCGCCCCACCCTTGAACACGAAGAACAACTGGGTCGACCCGGACGGCAGGTTCGTCAGGTTGGCCGTCACGTTGACGTAGGTCTCCCAGCCACCGGTCGGGCTGACCGTCAACGTGCCGTGCAGCGTGCCGGTCTGCGAGCCGCTGCGCACCTCGATGGTGCCGCCGATCGTGCCGGAGGCCACCCGCGCGGTGATGCTGCTGGCACCCGACAGGTTGTAGGGCCGGAACGAGATCCAGTCGTTGTTGTCGATGTAGCCGGCGGTCGCGCCGCCCTCGGCCGGTGCGTGGTTGGCGATCTGCACCCCGCCCGACTGCGCCGAGAAGTGCTCACCCTGGCGGTGCCGGGGCTGCAGGACCTTCTGGTTGGTGGTGGTCAGGCCGCCGTTGTCGGTGTAGGAGGCGACGAAGATGCCGAAGATGTTGGCCGCCGCGTCGTGCTCGCCGTCGGTGGGCACGGTGAGCGTGCCGGAGCAGCCCGACTTCGAGGTGATCTGGTGCGAGTGGTTGTCGTGGCCGAGGAAGTAGGTCACCGACACCCGCGCGCAGTTGATGGTGCCGTCCTCAGGATCGGAGACGCTGACCGTGTACGGGATGGTGTCGCCGAAGTTGAACAGCGACCCATCGGCCGGGGCGCTGAGGTTGACCGTCGGCGCGGTGTTGCCCACCGTGACGACCAGGCTCGCCGTGCCCGACAGCCCGGTCGGGTCGGTCACCCGGAGCGTCGGTGTGTAGGTGCCGTTGGTGTTGTACGTCTTCGTCGGGTTCGCCGCGGTCGAGGTGGTGCCGTCGCCGAACGTCCAGAGGTACGACAGCGCGCCGCCCTCCGGGTCCGACGACCCCGCCGACGAGAAGTTGATGGTCAGCGGCGCCGGGCCCGAGGTCCGGTTGGCCGAGGCGACCGCGACCGGGCTGCGGTTGCCGCCGCCGATGTACTCGATGCGGTAGAGCGCCTGGTTGTTGGAGCCCGTGCCGTAGTCGAGCACGTAGAGCGCGCCGTCCGGCCCGAAGGCCATGTCCATGACCTGCGTGCCGTCCCACGGGAAGTCGGAGATCTCGCCGTAGGTGCCGTTGGCGTTCACCGCGATCGCCTTGATCCACTGGCGGCCGTACTCACCGGCGAAGTAGCGGCCGTCGAGCGACTGCGGGAACTTGACCGCCGAGTTCAGCGACGCGTTGTAGCGGTAGACCGGGCCGCCCATCGGGGACTCCGAGCCGCCGCCGAACTCCGGCGGTGTCGAGTCGAAGCCGTACCGGATCCAGGACGGCTTGGCCGCCGGCAGCGTCTGCAGGCCGGTGTTGCGGAACGAGTTGTTGGTCGGCCCGCCCGCGCAGTTGTACTTCGCCTGCGACGGTCCGCTCGGGAACGTGTACTCGTTGTAGGTCTCGGCGGTCGAGTTGTTGCCCGTGCAGTACGGCCAGCCGTAGAAGCCGGGCCCGGTGATCCGGTTGAACTCGACCTGCCCGCCCGGCCCGCGGTTGGGGTCTGCGGCGCCCGCGTCCGGGCCGTAGTCGCCGAGGTAGACGATGCCGGTCGGCTTGTCGACGCTCATCCGGAACGGGTTCCGGAAGCCCATCGCGTAGATCTCGGGCCGGGTGTTGGCCGTGCCCGGCGCGAACATGTTGCCGGCCGGGATTGTGTAGCCGCCGGCCGCGGTCGGCTTGATCCGCAGCACCTTGCCGCGCAGGTCGTTGGTGTTCGCCGAGGAGCGCTGCGCGTCGAACTGCGGGTTGCGGTTCGTCCGCTCGTCGATCGGGGTGTAGGCGTTGCTCTCGAACGGGTTCGTGTCGTCGCCCGTGGTCAGGTAGAGGTTGCCGGCCGAGTCGAAGTCGATGTCACCACCGACGTGGCAGCACTGGCCGCGGTCGTTGTCGACGGTCAGCGTGACCACCTGGCTGGCCATGTTGAGCGTGTTGTCGGCGTTGAGCGTGAACCGCGACAGGTTCAGGTGGCCCTTCCACGCGTTGAAGTCGGCGGCCGTGCCGGTGGTCGGCGCGTCACCGCCGGGCGTCGACAGCGGCGGCGAGTAGTAGATCCAGACGTAGCGGTTGGTGGCGAAGTTCGGGTCCACCGCGACGCCCTGGAGGCCCTCCTCGTCGTGCGTGTAGACGGGGATCGTTCCGGCCACCTTGGTGTTGCCGGCGGCGTCAGTGACCCGGACCGTGCCGTTGCGGGCCGTGTGGATGACCGTGCGGTCCGGCAGCACGGCCAGCGACATGGCCTCGCCGATCTCGGCGGAGCCGACGGCGAGCTGCACGGCCTGGTAGTCGGAGGGCGGGATGGGTGCCGCGGCGGCGGGTGTCGCGGCAGCGGTCACCGCCAGCGTCGAGCTGGCGACGCCGAGCAGGCCGACGGCAAGCAGCCGCGACCAGCGCCGGGGGTGTGGGCGCATGTGCGTTCCTCTCATGATCCGTAGACCTCGAACTCCCAGAGGGAGTAGCCGTACTGGGTGAGGGCGCGCTGCGTGCCGTTGACGCGGACGTAGCGGGCCGTGGGTGGGGTGGTGAGGGTGACGTCGTCGACCCCGCCGTCGCCGGTCGTGGTCGAGTACGCCGTCGTCCAGGTCGACCCGTTGGTCGAGGTCTGGATCTGGTACGCCCGCGCGAAAGCGGCCTCCCACTGGAGCCGGACGCGGTTGACGCTCCGCGCCGATCCCAGGTCGACGGAGATCCACTGCGGGTCGCTGTAGGCCGAACCCCAGCGGGTGGCGGTGTTGCCGTCGACGGCGTTGGCACCCGCGTGCGGCGAGTTGGGCTCCACACTGGACACCGTGACCGGCTGGTTGCGCGACAACAGCGTCGGCCCGGAGCCACCCGGCGTCCCGTACACGTTGAAGTCCCACAGCGAGTAGCCCCACTGGGTGCCCCGCTGCGTTCCGTTCATTCGCACGTAGCGGCCGCTGCCGGACAGCGTGATGTCGTCGACACCGCCGTCGCCGGTGGTCGTCGAGTAGACCGTGGTCCACGTCGAGTTGTTCGGCGACGTCTGGATCTGGTACGCCCGCCCGTACGCGGTCTCCCAGTTGAGCCGCACGCGGGACAGGTTGTAGGACTGGCCCAGGTCGACCGTGATGGACTGCGGGTCGCTGTAGAGGCTGCCCCAGCGGGTCGCCGGGTTCCCGTCGGTCGCGTACGCCGCGAGGTTGCCACCCTCCACACTGGACACGGTCACGGGCCTGCCCTGCGCGATGTCGGTCGCCGGCGGGTTGCCGCCCTCGGCCTTGATGCGGATGTTGCGGTAGTTGATGTCCAGCCCGGCGCCGTCGTTCTGCACGCCGATGTAGCCGTTGGCGATGGCCCGCGGCGACTGGTAGTCGTTCACCTTGACGCCGTTGAGCCAGATCTCCACCCGCTGCCCGTGCACGCCGATCTCGTAGGTGTTCCACGAACCCGGCGGGTTCAGCGCCGCGTCGCGCAGCGCGTAGTTCGGACCCTGGAAGCTGTAGACACTGCCCGTCGTGCGGGTCGGGTCGGCGTCGGTGGCGTCGATCTGGATCTCGTGTCCCTGGTTGACCGGGTTCCACGGATCACCGACCGGGTCCGGGAAACCGATGAAAACGCCGCCGTTGTCGTCGCCCGGCATCATCCAGTCGACCTTCAGCGAGTAGTTGCTGAACGTCCGCACCGGATACCAGAGCAGGCCCATCCCGCCGACCGAGCTCAGCGTCCCGTTGGCCAGGGTGAAGCTCCCGGCGCCGATCTGCCGCCAGTTGTTCAGGCTGGCCTGGGTGCCGTCGAACAGGGCGGTGTAGCCGGTCTCCGGCCGGCAGTCGGCCGGGCGGTTGTTGGCCGCGATCTGGATGCCGCCCAACAGCATCCGGGTGAAGTTGGCGTCGGTGTACGCCTCCTCCACGTGGCCCAGGCCCGTGTACCAGGACCGGCCCGCGCCCACGTTCTTGCACCACGTGATCGGGTGGTCGCCACCCATCGAGCCGCCGGAGTACGAGGACTCGTCGAGGCTGGCCAGCACCTTGGCGGTGGACCGGGGGTTGGTCCGGTAGTTGTACCACTCGTCCAGCCGGGACCAGGTCGCCGGCAGGTGCGCGGTCGAGGCGTTGCCACGGTCCTCGACCCTGATCGTCGCGGTCTGGTTGGCCGGGTGCGAGGCGAACCAGGCACCGACCAGCTCGCCGTAGAACGGCCAGTCGTACTCGGTGTCGGCCGCCGCGTGCACACCGACGAACCCGCCGCCGCCCGTGACGTACGACTGGAAAGCGGTCTGCTGTGTCGCGTTGAGCACGTCGCCGGTCGTCGAGAGGAAGACGACCGCCTGGTACTGCGCGAGGTTGGCGGTGGTGAACTGGTTGGCGTCCTCGGTCGCGGTCACCGAGAAGCCGTTGGCCGCCCCGAGTTGCTGGATCGCCGCGATGCCGTTGGGGATCGACGAGTGCCGGAAGCCGGCGGTCTTGGAGAAGACGAGGACCTTGGTCAGCGGTGCGGCCGAAGCCGCGGGTGGTGCGACCGCAAGGCCCGCCACGAGGGCGAGCGCGGCGGCCGCGGCGATGGCGCGGATGCGCATGCGAACTCCTAGAGGTAGGGGGCGTGGGACCCGGCCGTCGGCGCGACCGGGCCCCACGCGGCTGTGCGCTCCGGCCTTACGGCAGCGTCCAGTTCTGGGCGCCGGTGCCGTTGCAGTCGTAGATCTGGAGCTGGTTGCCGTTCGTGACGTTCGACGCCGGGATGTCCAGGCACCGGTTGGACTGCGGGTTGCGCAGGCTGCCGTTGGCGCCGGCCACCCACTGCTGCGCGCCCGTGCCGTTGCAGGTCCAGAGATGGATCTTGGTGCCGTTCACCAGGCCGCTGGACTGGACGTCCATGCACTTGCCGAGCGAGCGGATCGTGCCGTCGGTGCCGACCGTCCAGGTCTGGTTCGGTGCGCCGTTGCAGTCCCAGATCTGGATCTTCGTGCCGTCGGCGGTGCCGCTGGCGTTGACGTCCGCGCACTTGCCGAGCGCCCGGATAGCGCCGGTCCGCGGCCCACCGCCACCGGTCGGCGTCGAGACACCCGGGCCGACGAACGTGTAGCTGTCGAGGTCGAGGAACGCCCCGCTGCCACCCGTGAACACGATGTAGAGGTCGTGCGTGTTGTCGTCGGGCTTGGTCACCGGCACCGTGATGTCGGTGTAGGTGTCCCAGCTACCCGTCGACGCCACCGCGACCCGCGCGACCTCCGGGCCGGTGGTCGAGTCGTACCGGAACGAGATGGTGCCGCCCGCGCCGCCCGAGGAGACCCTCGCGCGGAGCTGGTTGATGCCCTTGAGGCTCACGGCGTGGTGCCGCACGTACTCGCCGTTCTGGATGTCACCGAGCCGCTTGCCGCCCTCGGCGCCCGACGCGTTGATCACCTGCGGGCCGTTGAGCGTCACGTAGTGTTCGGCCTGCCACTGCTTGGGCCAGAGGGTGATCTCCTTCTCGCCCGTCAGCGGCACCGTCCCGGTCGCGCCCCGGTCGGTGTAGCTGGACCGCAGCACGAAGAACAGCGTCGAGTCCGGGCCGGCGTGCACCGGGCCGGTGTTGACGGTGAACCCGCAGCCGGTGCCCTGGCCCTCCTCGTGCGCGTGCTCCTGGTGGCCCAGGGCCGCCCGGATCACCACGTTGGCGCACGGGATCGTGCCGTCCTGCGGGTCGGTGGCGGTCGCGGTCGAGGTGACGTTCTCGCCCCACGAGATCATGCCGCCGGCCGGCAGGCCGTTGAGCGCGACCGTCGGCCGGTTGTTGCCGACGACGATCGGCAGCAGCGTCGTGCCGCTGCGGCCGGTGCCGTCGTTGACGGTCAGCCGGGCCCGCTTGTCGCCGACGGTGGTGTAGGTGTAGGTCGGGTTGGCCGCGGTCGAGTCGACCGTGCCGTTGTTGTCGAAGTCCCACTGGTAGGTCAGCGGGTTGCCGTCCGGGTCGTTGCTGCCCGCGCTGGAGAAGGTGACCGCAAGGGGCACCAAGCCGTTGTCCCGGTTGGCCGAGGCGACCGCGATCGGCGCGCGCCCACCGGCGACATAGTTGATCTTGTAGAGCCCGGCCGCGACGTCACCGGAGAAGTAGCCGTTGCCGTACTCGAGGAGATAGAGCGAGCCGTCCGGGCCGAACTCCATGTCGATCGGGTGCACGAGCTGCATCCCGGCCAGCACCGGCTCGATGATCGTCGGGTTGCCGGTGGACGGGTTGCCGTTGTCGAACTGGACCTCCTTGATCCAGTTGCGGCAGTACTCGGAGATCAGCCACTTGTTGTCGTAGTACTGCGGCCACTTCACGTCCGAGACCAGGTTCGGGTCGTAGTGGTAGACCTCGGTGTGGTTCGGCGAGCCGCAGCCGCCCGGGTTGTCCAGCGCCGGCCACTCGCGGCTGCCGCCGTGCTGCTCCCAGACCAGTGCGGGCTTGGTCGGCGGAAGCTGCTGCAGGCCGGTGTTGCGCGGCGAGTTGTTGACCGGCCCGGTCGCGCCGCCGCACGGGAACCAGCCCCGCGGCGCGTTGGCGGCGAAGTCCCAGTCGTTGTAGGCCACGTTCGGGCCACCGCAGTACGGCCAGCCGTAGTTGCCTGGCGCGCTGGCGCGGTTGAACTCGTCGTAGGCCGCCGGCCCGCGATTGGCGATCGTCGCGCCGGCGTCGGGACCGACCTCGCCCCAGTAGAGGGTGTTGTTGGCCTTCTTGTCGACCCAGACGCGGTACGGGTTGCGTACACCCATGATGTAGATCTCGGGCTTCGTGCCCGACGTGCCGGGCGCGAACAGGTTGCCGGTCGGGATCGTGTAGGTGCCGTTGGCCTGCGGCTTGATCCGGTTGATCTTGCCCCGCAGGTCGTTGGTGTTGCCGGACGTCCGCTGTGCGTCGTACTGCGCGTCGCGCGACGTGCGCTCGTCGATCGGCGCCATGCCGGCGGAGTCGCCGCCGGAGTTGGTGTTGTCGCCGACCGCGAAGTAGAGGTTGCCGGCCGTGTCCCAGGTCATCGAGCCGGCGCTGTGGCAGCACAACCGCCGCTCGGTCGGCCACTCGATGATCATGTCCTCGGACGCCGGGTCGATCACGTTGGTCGTGGCGTTGAAGGTGAACCGGGAGATCCGGTTGACCAGCGTGGTCTGCGCCGGCGAATAGAAGAGATAGAGCCAGCGGTTCGTGGCGAAGGCGGGGTCGAGCGTGATGCCGATCAGCCCGTCCTCGAACCGGGCGTCCAGCGCCAGCGTCAGCGCGACCGTGGTGGTCCGGGTGGTCGGGTTGTAGAGGCGGACCTGGCCGCCGCCGGAGGACGTGCCGCGGTTGATGTAGAAGACCTTCTGGTCCGGCGCGACCGCGAGCTCGATCGGCTCGCCCATCGAGGTGCCGCCGTCGAGCTTGACCTTCTCGAACAGGTTGGTGGCCGGTGGCGCGGCCGCCGCGGGCGTCGGTGTGATGGTCAGCGCCGTCAGGCTGGCGGCGGTCAGCAGGGCCGCGCCGAGCGCGCTCAGCAAGCGCGGTCTGCGGCGCAGGGACGTACGTCGCATGTGGATGCTCCCGTGGTGGGTAGGGGTACGGAGCATGGCGGACCGTGACCCCGTGCGACCTGCGCGGTCGCACGGGATCTACGGGTCCGTGGAGAGGGACTAGCTGGTCAGGGCGAACTTCTCCCAGGGGCCGATGGCGGTGCGGTTGGCGATCAGGGCCGCGGCGCCGGCGTTCTCGGCCACCACGTAGCGGCCGTTCGCCTGGGCGCGGAAGCTGACCGTGCCGTCGGAGTTGTTGATCCGGGCGAACGTCTCCCAGCCGCCGATCGCGGCCCGGTTGGCCACCAGCGGGTTGGCACCGGCGTTCTCCGCGCACACGTACATGCCGTTGGCCTTCGAGCGGAGCGCGACGTTGCCCCCACCGAGGTCGATGACGTCGAAACGCTCGTTGTTGGTCGACGCGGCCGTGGCGCTCGCGATCAGGTTGCCCGCGCTGGTGGTGACGAACTTGTTGTTCGCCAGGGCCCGCACCGCCGTGCCGGTCACCGGCGGCGGTGTGGTGCCCGGTGTGCAGGTGGCCGTCACCGCGCCGCCAGCCCACTGGATCCCGCCGAGCAGCATCCGGGTGAAGTTCGACTCGGTGTACGACGCCTCGGTGTGCCCGAGCCCGGTGTAGAAGGCCCGGCCGCCGCCGTAGTTCTGGCACCAGGTGATCGGGTGGTCGCCCATCGAGCCGCCGCTGTAGGTGGCCTCGTCGAGCCGGACCAGCACGCGTACGTTCGGCCGCGGGTTGGTCCGGTAGTTGTACCACTCGTCGGACCGGCTCCAGTTGGCCGGCAGGTGCGCGGTCGCGGGGTTCGTGTTGTCCTCGACCCGCAGGGTCGCCGTCTGGATCGCGGGGTGCGACTGGAAGTAGGCACCCACGAGACCGCCGTACCAGGACCAGTCGTACTCGGTGTCCGCGGCGGCGTGCACGCCCACGTACCCCTTGCCGCTCGCGATGTAGGACTGGAAGGCGGTCTGCTGGGTCGCGTTCAGCACGTCCCCGGTGGTGGAGAGGAAGACCACGACCTGGTACTGCGCCAGGTTGGTGGTCGTGAACTGGTTGGCGTCCTCGGTGGCCGTCACCGTGAAGCCGTTCTGCGAACCGAGTTGCTGGATCGCCGCGATGCCGTTGGGAATCGACGAGTGCCGGAAACCGGCCGTCTTGGAGATCACCAGGACCTTCGTCACCGGGGCCGCCGAAGCTGGTGCGGCCGCGTACAGCGCGGCCACCAGCACGACGGCGAGCCCGGCGAGGGCCGCCACCAAACGTCTCAACACTGCGCTCCTCCGATGGGGGTTGGCTCGGAGCCGGGCCGCCGACGCTCGGCAAGGGACGGTGGTTGTGGTGGGGCCAGGGTGTGCCATTCCCCTGGCCCCGTTGCGTGGGTCAGCTCGCCACGAGCGTGAACTTCTCCCACGGTCCAATGGCGTCGCGGTTGGCGATGAGGTTGCCCGCACCGGCGTTCTCCGCGACGACGTACTTGTTGTTGACGGTGGCCCGCAGGCTGATCGTGCCGTCCGGGTTGTTGACCCGGGCGAAGGTCTCCCAGGACCCGGCCGACGCCCGGTTGGCGATCAGCGCCTGCGCGCCGGCGCCCTCCGCGCACACGAACATGTTGTTGACGCGGGCCCGCAGCGCCACGTTGCCGCCGCCGAGGTCGACCAGGTCGAACCGCTCCCCGGCGCCGACCGAGGATGCGCTGGCGATCAGGGGTGCGGTGCCCGCGGTGACATACAGGTTGTTGGCCATGGCTCGCAAGGCCGTGCCGCCGGTCGGCGGGTTGCCGCCCCCGGTGAGGATCCGCAGCGCGTCGATCATGCCCACCGAGGTGGTCTTGTTGACGATCCGGATCGTGTGTTGGCCGTTCGTGAGCCCGGTGCGGCTCCACACCACCTGCTGTGCCTGTCTGGCACCGCTGACGTTGAGGTTCACGTTGGCCTGGAAGGCACCGTCGAGGTAAACGTCGACGTTGCCCATGTCGCTGAACCGTTCGGAGAGGTACTCCACGCCCGTGCCGGTGAACGTGTAGGACGCCTCCGCGTTGACGGTGTTGCTGTGGTGGGTGTCGTCGTTGTAGTCGCCGTAGCCGCGGGCGGTGGTGTGGTACCAGTTGGGCCCGTAGGTCAGGTCGGTGTCGTTGACCAGACCGCCCTGCCCCGCCGGCCCGAGGCCGAGCGTGGAGGCGGTGCCGGACAAGGACTTCGCGCCCTGGTTGGCCGTGCCGGTCAGCGTGGTCGCCGAGTAGGACGTGAGTGGCTTGGCCACCCGCTCCACGACATAGCTGGTGTTGGCCGCCGTCGCCCAGGTCACCTCTGCCGCCGAGACCGTGGTGATGATGGCGTTGTCACTGGTGCGGCGGACCCGGATCTGCTGGGTCCCCCACGGGTTGACGACCCGGGCCTGCTTGCCGTGCAGGCTGCGGACGCCCACATATTTGGTCTCCTGCGCCTCGCGCTCCGAGCTGACCAGGAAGCCGTCCTTGGCCAGCAGCGTGAACTTGCCGACGAAGCCGGAGTCCGACGGGATCGCGGGGAACACCCGGATCTTGTCGTTGTACGACTGCATCAGCGCTTCGTTCATCGCCGCGAGGTGGATGCCGATGTACTCGTACACCCCGTTGGTGTTGTTGGTCATGCCGTTGGGGTAGTTCTGGTATTTCTGCAGCATCGTCTTCATGCCGGACTGCGCCTGCGGGCCGAGCCCGAGCCGGGCCGCGTGCACGTGGTCGTTGGCCCAGACGTTGCCGTAGGGGTGCGGCCGCACGTTGAAGGTGTTGATCGCGGTCTGCGTGTCGGGATAGCCGATCCCGGTCTGGTCGTAGGGCCAGACGAGCTCCAGCGCCACGTTCTCGCCGTTGCGGGTCGGTGACGTCGGCGGGTCGTGCGGCAGGTAGGCACCGTTCGAGATCTGGTACGGCGCCAGGTTGTTCACCACGTCCTGCCAGCCGGCCCGCAGTCCACTGTCGAGCCCGAGCTGCGTGGACACCTGGATCGTCAGCGGGAACAGCAGCCGCACCGCGGCCAGGTCGGTCAGCGCGTTCTTCACGTCCCAGTAGGTCTCGTGCGCGTTGGAGCTGGCCATGTAGTACTGCGCGCCGTTGCGGGACAACCGGTTCTGGTAGAACCGCAACGAGTCCTTCATGTACGGGTACGCGACGTCACGCAGGTAGGCCGTGTCGTTGGTGTACCGGTAGTACAGGTACATGTTGTACGCGGCCTCGGTGCCCGTGGAGTAGATGTCGTTGACGTAGTCGCTGTTGATGGTGCCGCGCGCGTTGCCGTCCCAGCCCATCGTCTCCGGCACCCACAGCGAGTCGGTGCCGTAGCGGGTCTGCGTGTAGGACTTGAGCGCGCCGTAGTTGCGGGAGTAGAGGTTGTTGAACGTTCTCATCAGCTCCGTGTGGTTGGAGCTGTAGAACGAGTTGTAGACGTCGCGCTGGTTCCAGTACCAGTAGCCGTTGGACCACTTGGAGTTGTCCTGGGTCGCGCGGAAGTTGCCGTTGATGAAGTGCAGCGGGTAGTTGCCGTAGCCGCCCGCGGCGATCATGTAGGTGAACAGGTAGTACGCGTTCTCCAGGTAGTCGTTGTCGGCGCTGCCGCCGTACTGCACGAACGACTTCGCCCAGAAGCTGTGCCACCAGTTCTTGTACGCGTTGAGCGTGCTCGTGTAGCCGGCCGACTTGACCGCGGCCAACTGGTTCCTGGCCTGCTGCACCGAGTTCTGGCCCGGCGAGTTGACCCGGCTGGCCGCGGTGAACCAGATCGTGTAGCTCGACGTCGGCGTGATGTTCAGCCGCACCCGCGTGCCGTTGACGGTCTGTGAGGTGTAGCTCGCGCCCTCGACGGTGGCCGCGAACGTGTAACCGAAGTTCTGGGGGTCGGCCTGGCCGCGGGACAGGCCCACACCGGTCGAGTCGGCGAACGTGCTGACCGTCCGCCAGGTCGTCAGGTTGGGCACGTCCGCGATGTTCTGCACGGTGTTCATGTCCCAGAGCGACAGGTCGAGCCCGATGCTGGAGACACCCGGCCGCGAGTCCTCGACATGGATGCCCATCACCTCGGAGTTGGGCGCGCCGAGCACGGTGACCGTGCGGTTGTTGTCGTACTTCGTGGTCAGGGTGCCGTCGTAGAGCGACAGCCGCTGCTGGAACGTCGTGTAGCCGGTGTCCATCTGCGGCGACGTGAAGAGGTTGAGGTTGCCGGCGGCGTAGGTGGACTGCTGCGCGAGGTCCACACCCGACACCTGCGCGGTCAGCCCGTTCTGGTTCCACACCATGGCGCCCGTGCGGCCGTTGCCGACGGTCAGCCCGTGCAGCGGGTTGGTGTTGGGCCGGTTGTAGACGATGTCGTGCTTGGACAGGTAGCTCGCGTAGTCGACGTTGAGGGCGCCCGTGCCCGCGTTGTACGCGGCATCGGTGGGTGCCGCACCGGCCGGACTCGGGCCGACGACAACGAGGCCGGCGGCGAACAGGAGGAGCCCGGCGGCGCGGATCATCGGCGCACGCACCTTCATCCGATCCGATCCCTTCTAGATCGTCCGTCAGGTGCCCATCCGCCGAAATGGGCAAGGTCGACGAGGCATCGACCCACATCTGTGACGTGTAGTTAACATTGGATGTCTCCGTGCGTCAATCCCCGAACTTCGATGCGTGTCCGGTCACTTCTCCCGCTGCAGGTCGGGAGACATCGGAGGTATGGTCGTACCGAGGATTTACGCACATAGCGCTCCGGACACCCCAGAAGCCACTAACGTGGATGGCATGGCTCGTCCCAGGGTGGTCATCGTCGGAGGTGGTTTCGCCGGGTACCACGCAGCGCACAAACTGACCCGGCTGGCCCGTGGCCGGGCGGACATCACGCTGATCAACCCGACGGACTACCTGCTCTACGTCCCGCTGCTGCCGGAGGTCGCCGTCGGCGTGCTGGAGCCGCCGCAGATCGCGGTCTCGCTCACCGCGTCGCTGCCCCGCGTCCGGCTCGTGCTCGGCGAGGCTCACTCGCTCGACCTCGAGGCCAACCGGATCCACTACCGCAACCCGGAGGGCGGCGAGGGGCACGTCCCCTACGACCGGCTGGTCATCGCCCTGGGCAGCGTCAACAAGCTGCTGCCGATCCCCGGTGTCGCCGACCACGCGCACGGCTTCCGGGGCATCCCGGAGGCGCTCTTCCTGCACGACCACATGGTCCGGCAGATCGAGATGGCGCTGACCGAGCCCGACCCGGGCGAGTGCGCGGCCCGCTGCACGTTCGTGGTGGTCGGCGCCGGCTACACGGGCACGGAGGTCGCCGCGCACGGCGTCCAGTTCACCACCATGCTGGCCAAGCAGAAGAAGGCGCCGATCATGCCCAAGTGGGTGCTGGTCGACCTGGCCAAGCGGGTGCTGCCCGAGCTCGAGGAAGGGATGTCCAGGGACGCCGACAAGGTGCTCCGCGAGCGCGGCGTCGAGGTGCTGTTGGGCACCTCCGTGCAGGAGGCGCTGTTCGACGGCGTACGGCTGACCGACGGGCGCTACATCCCGACCCGCACGCTGGTGTGGTGTGTGGGCGTGCGCCCCGACCCGGTCGTCGAGAACCTGGGCCTGCCCACCAACCACGGCCGGATAGTGGTCGACGAGTTCCTCAACGTGCCCGGCCATCCCCGCGTCTACGCGATCGGCGACGCGGCCGCGGTGCCCGACCCGGAGCACCCGGGCCGCGCGACGCCGATGACCGCGCAGCACGCGGTGCGCCACGGCAAGCAGGTCGCCCGCAACATCGCCGCCGAATACGGCACGGGCAAGCGCAAGCCCTACCGGCACCGCGACCTGGGCTTCGTGGTCGACCTCGGCGGCCTTGAGTCGACCGCCAACCCGCTCGGCATCCACCTCTCGGGCATCCGCGCCATGCTGGCGACCCGCGGCTACCACCTGCTGTCGCTGCCCGGCAACCGGATCCGGGTGGTCGGCGACTGGCTGCTGCACGCGTTCCTGCCGCGCCAGGCGGTGCAGCTCGGCCTCATCCGCGGCCCCGAGGTGCCCCTCGACAACGCCGCGCCGGAGCTGCCGGTCCGTCCCCCGCTGCCGACCCGGACCTAATAATCGGGGTCGAGCACTCTCCGGAGGTTTTCGAGCACGGCCGGGTCCTCGATCGTCGACGGGACGGGCTCGTCGGCGCCGGCCGCGAGCCCGCGCATGGTCTTGCGGAGGATCTTGCCGGAGCGGGTCTTCGGCAGCGCGGCCACGACGTCCACCTGGCGCAGCGACGCGATGCCGCCGATCCGCTCGCGGACCAGCGCCTTCAGTTCGGCGTCCAGGTCGCCGGGCTCGGCGCCGGCCTTGAGCACCACGAGGGCCCGCGGGACCTGGCCCTTGAGCTCGTCGGCCACGCCGATCACGGCGCACTCCGCGACCGCCGGGTGCGCGGCCACCACCTGCTCGATCGCGCCCGTGGAGAGCCGGTGGCCGGCCACGTTGATCACGTCGTCGGTGCGGCCCATGACGAACAGGTAGCCGTCGTCGTCGACGTAGCCGCCGTCGCCGGTCAGGTAGTGGCCGGGGTGGGCGCTCAGGTAGGAGGCCACGTAGCGCTCGTCGTCCTGCCAGAGCGTCGGCAGCGTGCCGGGCGGCAGCGGGAGCTTGATCACGATCTGGCCCTCGCGGGCCGGCTCGCCGTTGTCGTCGACGATCCGCACGTCGTACCCCGGCATCGGCACGGTCGCCGAGCCCGGACGCGGCGGGAGCGGCTCGAGGCCCATCGGGTTGGCCGCCACCGGCCAGCCGGTCTCGGTCTGCCACCAGTGGTCGATCACCGGGATGTCGAGCCGGTCGCGGGCCCAGGCGTAGGTCTCCGGGTCGAGCCGCTCGCCGGCCAGGAACAGGTAGCGCAGCTTCCGCAGGTCGTAGCGGTCGAGGTGGGCGCCGGCCGGGTCGTCGCGGCGGATCGCCCGGAACGCGGTCGGTGCGGTGAACATGGTCTTGACCTGGTGTTCGGCGGCCACCCGCCAGAACGCGCCGGCGTCGGGGGTGCCGACCGGTTTGCCCTCGTAGAGCACCGAGGTGCAGCCGGTGAGCAGCGGCCCGTACACGATGTAGGAATGCCCGACGACCCATCCGATGTCTGAGGCGGTCCACATCGTCTCGCCCTGACGGGTGTCGTAGACGTGCCGCATGCTCCAGCTCAGGGCGACCGCGTGGCCGCCGTTGTCGCGGACCACGCCCTTCGGCCGGGCGGTGGTGCCCGAGGTGTAGAGGATGTAGAGCGGGTCGGTGGCCGCGACCGGCACGCAGTCGACCGGCTCGGCCTCGCCGAGCGCGGCATGCCAGTCGAGGTCGCGCCCGGCGCGCGGGGTCGCCGGCGCCTGGGGGCGCTGCAGCACCACCACGCTGGCCGGCCGGTGGTCGGCCATGGTCAACGCCTGGTCGACGATCGGCAGGTATTCGACGATCCGCTTGACCTCGATGCCGCAGGACGCGGTGACCACCACCTTGGGGCGGGCGTCGTCGATGCGGGCGGCCAGCTCACGCGGCGCGAAGCCACCGAACACGACCGAGTGCACGGCGCCGAGCCGGGCGCAGGCCAGCATGGCCACGACCGCCTCCGGCACCATCGGCATGTAGATCACCACGCGGTCGCCGCGGTCGACACCGAGGTGCCGGAGCGCGCCCGCGAAGCGCGCGGTCTGGTCCTGCAGGTCCCGGTAGGTCAGGGTGCGCCGGGTGCCGGTGACCGGGCTGTCGTACTCGATCGCGGCCTGGTCGCCACGCCCGGCGCGGACGTGCCGGTCGACCGCGTTGAAGCAGGTGTTGAGCACGCCGTCGGGGAACCAGCGGTAGAACGGCGGCGCGCTGTCGTCGAGCACGGTGCGCGGCGGGCGGAACCACTCGATCTCGCTGGCGGCGTCGCCCCAGAAGGCGCTCGGGTCGGTGAGGCTCGTCCGGTACGCGTCGGCGTAGGCACCCATCTGTTCATGATGGCCGCTGTGGCGCCCGCTGTCTTTCCTGTCTCGTGGGACGTGTCTTGCTACTTCGCCGACCGTTTACATATTCTCTACCGACAAACTAGGGAAAGGCGGTGGCACGGTGCGCAAGCTGGTTCTCCTGGCGCTGGTAGGACTCGGCGCCCAGCTCGTCGACGGCAGCCTGGGCATGGCCTACGGCGTCACGTCGACGACCCTCCTTCTCGCGATCGGCACCAACCCGGCAGCCGCGTCGGCCACCGTGCACCTGGCCGAGATCGGCACCACCCTGGTTTCCGGCGCCGCACACTGGCGGTTCGGCAACGTCGACTGGAAGGTCGTCGCCAAGATCGGCATACCGGGCGCGGTCGGCGCCTTCGCCGGCGCGACGTTCCTGTCCAGCCTGTCCACCGAGACCGCCGCGCCCCTGATGTCGCTGATCCTGCTCGCGCTCGGGCTCTACATCCTGACCCGGTTCACCGTCTCCGGGCTGCCCAAGGGCAACCTGGGCAAGCCGCTGCGCAAGCGGTTCCTGACCCCGCTCGGCCTGGTCGCCGGCTTCGTCGACTCGACCGGCGGCGGTGGCTGGGGCCCGGTCGGCACGCCGGCGATCCTGGCCAGCGGCCGGCTCGAGCCCCGCAAGACGATCGGCTCGATCGACACGAGCGAGTTCCTGGTCGCGATCGCGGCGAGCATCGGCTTCTTCGTCGGCATCGGCTCCGAGCAGATCAACGTCGGCTGGGTCGTGGCCCTGCTGGCCGGTGGCGTGATCGCCGCGCCGATCGCCGCCTGGCTGGTCCGGCACATCCCGCCGCGGGTGCTCGGCTCGGCGGTCGGCGGCCTGATCATCCTGACCAACACGCGGACGCTGCTGCGCAGCGACTGGATCGACGCCTCTGACGGCGTGCGCAACGCCGTCTACGCGCTGATCTACGCGGCCTGGGCGACGGCGGTGACCTACTCGGTGCGCGCACACCTGGCCGCCAACCGCGCCGCGGCCGCCGCCGAGCCGGCAGCCGAGCCGGCCCGCGTCTGAGCTCCAAGGAACGGTCCGTTATTAACGCATAGCGTTAATAACGGACCGTTCCTTTCAGAGGTCCAGGTCGACCCAGACCGCGCCGTGGTCGGAGGCGCCGTGCCGGCCGGCGGTGATCTCGTCGTACACGGTCCAGAGCTTCGGTCTGGTCTTGTTGCCCGGGTTGCCCCACAGGCCCTTGCGGAAGACGCCGCCGTCGACCACCCGGTCGGCCAGCTCCGGCGACATGAGGATGTAGTCGAGCCGGTTCTTCAGCGAGCACGACTGGAAGCTGCCCGGCCGCTCGTGCTCGGTGTCCTTGTCGCCCCAGAGCTGCGTGAACTTGGCGTGCCCATACGCGTCGACCAGCGGCGAGTCGCGCCCGATCAGCGCTTCCAGGGTCGGGTGCCGGTCGCCGTCCGGGCCCTTGTTGAGGTCGCCCAGCACCGCGACGAGCCCGGCGCCCTCGGCCCGCAGCCCGTCGTAGATCGCGCGTACCTCCTGTGCCTGCCGGGTCCGCAACGGGTCCGGGTCGCCGCTGCTGAACGACTGGCTCTTGAGGTGGTTGAGCAGCAGGAACAGGTCCTCGCCGCCGGGCAGGCGGAGCTGGTAGATCGGGCAGTCCCGGCTGAACAGCCGCTTGCCCCTGCGCTTGGGATCCGGCACGTCGACGTTGCTGCGCACCCAGCGGACCTTGACCTTGTCGGTGCAGAACAGGCCCACGTCGATGCCGCGCGGGTCGTTGCCGTCGACCAGCATGCAGTGCGCGAACCGCCCGCCGAGCAGCTCGTCGTTGAACCGGGCGAGCGCGGGCCGGTTCTCGGCCTCGACCACGCACAGCAGGTCGGGCGCCAGGTCCTGGATCACCTTGGCGGTCATCCGGGTCGAGGTCTCGTCGACGGGCTCGATGGTCAGCTCGACCCAGCCGAGCCAGTCGCCGCGGCCGTTGGCCACGATCCGCGGCGGCGCGTTGGCGGGCGCGGCGAGGAAGTCTCCCCGGTTCTCCCGCAGCAGCGCCCAGGCGTTGTCGAACTGGGCGGGGTTGAGGCGCAGGCCCTGCTCGGTCTCGACGAGCACCCGCAGGGTGGTCAGCGCCGCGATCATGTCGGCCTTGTCCTGGTCGGAGTAGGCCGGCTTGGCCGCGATGCGGTTGAAGGTCTCGAACGCGGCCAGGGCGGGCAGGCCCTTTTCGC
The DNA here is from genome assembly GCF_016862515.1 of Asanoa iriomotensis. GTDB lineage: Bacteria > Actinomycetota > Actinomycetes > Mycobacteriales > Micromonosporaceae > Asanoa > Asanoa iriomotensis. Next base: position 67,083 of record NZ_BONC01000031.1, on the reverse strand, counting down.
GGTCCTCGGTGTCGAGCGCCTTGGCGCGCGCGAACAGGTTCTCGACGTTGAACGTCGCCAGCCGGAGGGTCACGCCCTCGGACGGTACGGCCGCTCCTGACTCGGTGGTGTCGGGCGGCTGACGCGACCCTCGAAAGTGGCCTATTCGCCAGTTTGGCCGTCGATCAGCTCGCGCGCGACGTCCAGATGGCCGGCATGCCGCGCGTACTCCTGGAGCACGTGGGTCAGGATCCAGCCCAGCGTGGGGCAGTCGCCCTCGGTGGTGAACCGCCCGCCGGCCGCCGCCCGGTCCGCGAGCTGGGCCCGGGACGCGATCTCCCGCGTGCGGGCGCCCGCCAGGTCCATGGCCGCCAGCAGCGCGTCGACCGTCTCGTCGGGACCGACCTGCCAGCGGCCCTCCTCGTCCTGGTCGCCCCACGGGTGCGGCACCGGCTCGGCGGCGAAGCCCCAGCGGACCCAGCGCTCCTCCATGTAGACCAGGTGCTTGAGCAGCTGCAACGGCGTCCACCCCGACGGCAGCCGGCTGCGGCCCAGCTCCGCCGGCGCGAGCCCGACGACCTTGCGCCCGACGACCACGCGGTAGTAGTCGAGGAAGTCCAGGAGCAGGATCTTCGGGTCGGTCAGGTCATGCCGGGGCTCGCGCACGTCGGTCACCACGCCACCGTAACGCTCATTCCTGGTACGGCGAGGCCCCTGCGGCGATCGCGGCGAGCATCCGTTCGTGGCGGGCGGAGAGCGCCTCGTGGATGCCGTCACCGAAGCTGATCCTGGCCACTCCGCTGCGCGCCAGCTCCTGGATCGGCGGTGTTGCGGGGGTGAAGAGGATGTTGACCGGTCCTGTGTTGGCCAGGGTTTCGATGTCTTCCGCGGTGGAGGCGCCGATGGGGTAGGCACAGTCGGCCCCGGCGTCGAGGTAGCGGCGCGTGCGGGCCACCGCCTGTTCCCGCGCGCCCCTGATGAACGCGTCCACCCGCGCGTTGATCACCACCTCCGCGCCGGCTGCCGCCCGGACCTCGGCCAGGAAGTCGGCGTGTCTGTCCACATCGATCAGTGCCTTGGTACGCGGGTCCGAGTCCTCCAGGTTGCAGCCGACCGCTCCGGTGGCCAGCAGCCGCTCGACGAACTGCGCGGGTGGCAGGCCGTACCCCCGCTCAAGGTCGGCGGTGACCGGCACGTCGACCGCGCGGGCGATCCGGGCGACCGCGTCGAGCATCTCCTCGACCGGGGTCGCCTCGCCGTCGGCGTAGCCGAGGCTGAGCGCGACGGCGGCGCTGCTGGTCGCGACCGCGGGGAAGCCGGCGGCCTGGACGGCACGCGCGGAGGCGGCGTCCCAGGCGTTGGGCAGGATCAACGGGTTGCCCTTTTTGTGCATTTCGCGGAGGGCGGCGGCCTTCACGAGAGAGGCCAGGCGTGGGTGGTGGCGGCGACGCGGTTCCAGGCGTTGATCACCGTGATCGACCAGACGAGCTCGGCCAGCTCGGTCTCGTCGAACTCCTGCTGCGCTTGCTTGAAGAGAGGCTCCGGCACCGGGCCGTCGGTCAGCCGGGTCATCGCCTCGGTCAGCGCCAGGGCCGCCCGCTCGCGCGGGGTGAAGAAGGGCGTCTCCGACCAGACCGGCAGGGCGTAGAGGCGGCGCTCGGTCTCGCCGCCGGCGCGGGCGTCGGCGGTGTGGGTGTCGACGCAGTAGGCGCAGCCGTTGAGCTGCGACGCGCGGGTGCGGACCAGCTCCAGCAGGGGCGCTTCCAGCTTGGTCTCGCGGGAGGCGGTGTCGAAGGCGTTCATGGCTCGGTTCATGTGCGGTGCGAGCTTATCGGCCGCGAGGCGGATCGTCATGGCCTTCACGTTAGGCCCCGAATGGACCCGCGCTAAGGTCCAATACCGTGGCGTTTGATTGGGCCGCTTTTGGCGTCGATCTTCATCTGGACCTGCCGGCGGGATCGCGGCGGGCCGGTCTCGAACGTTCCTTACGGTCGGCCATCCGGTCGGGGCGGCTGGCGCCCGGGAGTCGGCTGCCGGCCACGCGGGCGCTCGCCGGCTCTTTGGGCGTCGCCCGCGGGACCGTCGCTGCCGCTTACGACCAACTCGTCGCGGAGGGCTATCTGACCGCGCGGACCGGCTCCGGGACGACGGTGGCGCCGGTGCCCCCGCCGGTCTCGTTCGCGCCGTCGGCCGCGTCGCCCGCGCCGCCACGGTTCGACCTGCGGCCGGGCGCGCCGGACGTGACCGCGTTCCCGACCGCGGCGTGGCTGCGGGCCACGCGGCGGGCGCTGTCGGCGGCCGCGCTCGACTACGGGGACCCGCGCGGCCACCCGTCGTTGCGGGCGGCGCTGGCGGAATATCTCGGGCGGGCTCGCGGGGTGCTGGCCCATCCGGACCGGATCGTCGTCACCTCCGGCTATGTCCAGGCGCTGTCGCTGCTGGCGGCGCTGCATCCCGTGGTCGCGATGGAGGACCCGGGGCTGGCGTTCCATCGGGCTGTCGCGCGCCGGTCCGGTGCCGTCGTGGTTCCGCTGCCCGTGGATGGTTCGGGCGCGCGCACCGATCTGCTCGACTCCACTGTGGATGCGGTGGTGCTGACGCCGGCGAACCAGTACCCGACCGGGGTGACGCTGGCACCGGCGCGACGACACGCGGTGGCGGCCTGGGCCCGGGCTTCGGGCGGGCTGGTGATCGAGGACGACTACGACGGCGAGTTCCGCTACGACCGGCAGCCGGTGGGCGCGGTGCAGGGCATGGCGCCGGAGCAGGTCGCCTACGTCGGCACGGCCGCCAAGACGCTCGCACCGGGGCTGCGGCTGGGTTGGGTGGTGCTGCCGGCGCGGCTGGTCGAGGCCGTCGTGGAGGCAAAGCGGCACACCGACTACCACACGGAGGTGGTCGGCCAGCTCACCCTGGCGGAGCTGATCACCAGCCACGGGTACGACCGGCACGTGCGCGCGGCCCGGTCGCGCTACCGGGCGCGGCGCGACCTGCTGTTGTCGCGACTGCGCGGCGAGCCGGTGCGCGGTGTCGCGGCGGGTTTGCACGCGCTGGTCCCGCTCCCGCCGGGTGGGCCGCGGGAATCGGATGTGCTGGCCTCGGCGGCGCGGCACGGGCTGGCGCTGGGCGACCTCGGCAGCCACTGGCACGCACCGGGCGACCATCCACAAGGGCTGATCGTCGGCTACGGCACGCCGAGCGAAAGCCGCTACCCGGCCGCGCTCGACGTGCTCGCCCGCGTGCTCCGCGCTTAGACCTTCGCGGCGTAGACGACTCCTTCCCCCGCGCCGTTCTCGCCCCACTCGTTGGCGGTGATGTAGAGCGTGTCCTCGCCCAGGGCGCAGGAGAAGCAGCCGCGGTCGGCGTCCACCGTGGCCAGGATCTCGCCGCCCTCGGCGACCAGGACGCAGCGCCGGTTGGGCACGTCGGCGAACCAGACCGCGCCGCTGGGGTCGAGGCTGATGCCGTCGGGCGCCGAGCCCTCGACGGCGGCGAACTCCCTGCGGTTGGCCAGACCGCCGTCGGGCGCGATGTCGAAGGCGGTGAGCCGGCCCGCATACGACTCGGCGACGATCAGCGTGTCGTCGCGGACCGCCATCCCGTTGGGAAACGCCAGCCCGCCGGCCACCTCCCGCAGCGCGTCGTCGCCGGGTGCGAGCACGCAGACCCGGCCGGGCCGGAACTCCCCGCCGGGAAACTCGAACCCGATCTCGTTGACGAACACGTTGCCACGCCGATCGACGACGACCTCGTTCCAACTCCCCGCGCCGAGCACGGCGTGCCGCTCCAGCGTCCCGTCGGCACCGACCCGCAGCAGCAGCCCCTGCTGTCCGGAGACGGCGAGCAGCCGCCCGTCGGGCAGCCAGTCGATGCAGATCGGCATGTCGTTCACCTCGGCCACGAGGGTGGTCTCGCCGGTGTCGGGGTCGGCCCGGGCGATGCGGCCGGCAACCCAGTCGCAGAACCACACCTGCCCGTCACGCCAGCGCGGCGACTCACCCATCGCGATACCGGACACGAGGGTACGAAGCTCGGACATCTCATCCTCCTCAAGACGACTCTCACCTGGGACGTGGCGGCCGGCACCGGATTCTCGACATGGCGGGCGAGAATTTCCGGGTGACTTTCGATCTGACCGCGCACATCGCGGGCCTGACCCGGGTCCGGGTCGCGGCGGGCGTGGTCTTCCGCGACGGCGAGGGCCGGGTGCTGCTGGTCCGCCCGACCTACAAGGCCGGCTGGGAGGTGCCGGGCGGCGCGGTCGAGGCCGACGAGTCACCGCTGGTGGGCGCTCGCCGGGAGGTCCAGGAGGAACTGGGCCACCCGTTCCCGATCGGGCGGCTGCTGGTCGTCGACTGGGTGGCGGCGGCACCGCCGTGGGACGCGGGCCTGATGTTCCTCTTCGACGGCGGGACGCTCGACGCCGCCTCGATCTCGCGGATCGTCCTGCCGCCCGACGAGCTGTCGTCGTTCGCCTTCGTGGCGCCGGATTCGCTGGACGCGCACCTCAAACCCCGACTGGCCCGCCGGGTCCGCGCGGCCCTGTCGACCGACGAACCCGCCTACCTGGAGTCCGGCCACCGGCCGTCCTCTTCGCCCCAGCCGCCGATCAGCGAGGCCAACACATCCGGCAGCCTGACACCGGACAGGACGTAGCCGGCGCCGGCTTCGCCAAGCCGCCGCCCGTCGGGACCGTTGGCAACGGACCGTTCCTATGCGGGAAGCGGTAGGAACGGACCGTTCCTTGCACCGGTCACCAAGCGTCGCCGTCGCGCCAGTCGCACGTCAGTGGGGCCGTGAGGTCGAGGGGCATGACGCCCGGCAGGACGTAGACCGCGCCCGCCTCCTGCGGGGTTTGCACCACGCCGTCGGGGGTCAGGGCGGAGAGCGGTCCCGTCCATTGGAGCCAGCCGCGGGCGCGGTACAGCGCCTCGCCCTCCTCCGTGGTGCCCAGCGCGCCCAGGTCGTACGCGGCGCGGATGACCGACTCCAGCGCGCCCATCACCGCGGCGCCGTAACCCTGGCGGCGGTGGTCCGGGTGCACGCCGACGCCCTCCACATATCCGCAGCGCAGCGCGCGTCCGTTGTGGACCAGGCGGCGCTGGATCACGCTGCCGTGGCCGACCAGCGTGTCGCCTTCCCAAGCGAAGGCGTGCATCCCGCCGAGCGAGTGCTCCCAGTCCTCGGCGCCGAAGTCGCCTTCGAAGACGACTTCCAGCAGCCGGTACGCGGCGCCGAGCGCGTCCGGGCCCGCCGCGCTCGTGTGGACGAGCTCGATCACGCGTCCTCCTCCTCGGGGAGCAGCGGGAACAGCCGGGCGACGACGCCGACCGGGCCGCTGCCGCGGGGCGCGCGCCGGCGGGCGTAGGGCGCGAGCACCGCCCGGATCTCGGCCGCGACGGTGGCCAGCTCGTCGGGGGTCAGGTGCAGCACCTCGCTGAACGCCTCGTCCCGGCGCCAGCGCTGCGGTGCCGTGGCGCGGCGGGCCAGCCAGCGGTGGTAGCCCTCGTCCTCGAGCTCCCGGGCCAGCGGGCCGAAGTCGGTGTTGGTCGTCGCCGTGGTGGCGCGTAGGCGCCAGGGCCGGGCCCGCCCGTGCGCGCCGGCGACCGGTTCGACGTAGCCGTACCGCTCGAGCTGTCGCAGGTGGAACGAGCACGCACCCGAGCTCTCGCCGAGCCGGCGGGCGGCCTCGTTGGCGGTCACCGAGCCGACGGTCGTGAGGAGGTCGAGCAGCGCCACCCGCAGCGGGTGCCGCAGCGCCATCTCCGTCTCTTGCCCGATCACGCATGGCATCGTACCCTGATATTTGCAAAGCTTTGCAAAGCCATCTTGGGGGTTCCGCTGTGACGGTTCGGCAGGTGCGGCTCTTCGGTGACCCGGTGCTGACGATGGCCGCGGATCCGGTCACCTCGTTCGACAAGTCGTTGCGGACACTGGTCAAGGACCTGACCGAGACGCTGCGCGACCAGCGCGGATCCGGGCTCGCCGCGCCTCAGGTGGGCGTGCCGCTGCGGGTGTTCGTCTTCGACGTGGACGGCGTACGCGGGCATCTGGTGAACCCGTCCCTGGATTTCCCGTCCGACGAGGAGCAGATCGGGCCCGAGGGCTGCCTGTCGATTCCGGGGCTCTATTACGACACGCGGCGGCGGCTGCACGCCGTCGGCCGGGGTGTGGACGAGCACGGGCGGGCGGCGCAGGTGGTCGGCACGGCGGAGGTGGCGCGCTGTCTGCAGCACGAGACCGACCATCTCGACGGGGTGCTGTTCCTGGATCGGCTCGACGCTCCGACGCGGCGGACGGCGATGCGCGAGATCCGGGCCGCGGACTGGACCGGGCGGGTGAAGGTCAGTCCACACCCTCTCCGGGGTCTGCTGCGGTGAATGCTTCGCCATCGCGTAGGACCGGCACGCGGCCCGAGGCGTTGATCTCCAGCGCGATCGTGACGTCGTCCCGGAAGCCGATCGCGGTGAGCTCGCGGCCGGACGCACTGTCCATGATGGCTGCTCGGAGGTCGGCAGTTCCCTGGTAGGCCTGGGCGGCCGTGCGCGCCTCCGGTGACAACCGGTCCGCGGCACCGCAGGCGGCGATGATCGCGCCGGCGCCGAGGAGGTCCTCCAGGGCCGGACGGAGGCTGCCGTCGGGCCAGCGCTCCCCCGCCGCGATCACGGTCAGCGGGCGGTCGGGCGTACCCACATCGTTGTCGCTCAGCCAGCGACCGACCGCTTCGGCGTTGCGGAGGCTGCCGGCGACGAGGCCGCAGTGGTCCTTGATCGCGGCGGCGATGGCGGAGCCGTTCGGCGACGGGAGCACCAGGTCGGGAATGTGCTTCGCATCGCGCAGGGCCGCCGGCGAGAGCGACCAGGGCTGCTCCGCCGTCACCGCGCGGCGCCCCACGGCGACCGGCAGCGCTGTCTGCTCCCCCACATCGTGCCAGGCGCGCGGGTGCACCCGCGTGCCGGCGTCGACCAGGACCGACACCGAGGTGGTGAAGGACAGGACGTCGACCACGACGGCGTACGCGCTGCCCGGCGCGAGCCGGCGGGCCCCCTCCGGGCCCCAGTCGAACCGGACGCCGTACCCGCGTTGCAGCCATGCCTCCATGCGGTAGAGGGTCACACAGGAGCGGGCCGGGCCGGCAGGATGGCCGGATGGATCTCCCTGTCCGGCTGCGGCCGGTGTCCGACGACGACGACCTCGACATGTTCCGCCGCTTCTGCGTCGAGCCGGGGCTGATCGGGCTCGACTGGCGGGGGTTCCAGGACGCGCAGGGTGTCGCGCGCCGCTTCGCCGAGGACGGGTTCCTCGGGGAGCGCGACGGGCGGCTGGTGGTCGACGCCGGCGGCCGGCGGGCGGGGTTCGTGAGCTACACCGAGGGCTTGTACGCGGGTCGCGGACCGTATTTCGAGATCGGCATCGCGCTGCTGCCGGACTTCCGGGGCCGCGGTCTCGGGTGGCGGGCCCAGGCGATGCTCTGTGACTACCTGTTCGCGCTCTCGCCGGTGCAGCGGATCCAGGCCGGGACGCACGCGGAGAACATCGCCGAGCAGCGGTCGCTGGTGAAGGCGGGTTTCCAGCTCGAGGGCGTGGTGCGCGCGTGCGAGTTCCGCGACGGCGCCTGGCGCGACGGCTACCTTTACAGCCGGCTGCGCACCGACCCGGCGCCGGAGGTGTGATTTTCTGTCGTACCCGTGTGGTCTGGTGATGGCATGGCTACCCGCTACTACACCGCGACCACGATCGACGGCTACATCGCCGACGCCGACAACTCGCTCGACTGGCTCTTCGAGGTCACCGACCGCGACGATCGCTTCGCACCGTTCTTCGCGGGCATCGGCGCGTTCGCGATGGGCGCGACCACCTACGAGTGGATGCTCGACCACGAGAAGCTCCTGGAGCAGCCGGAGAAATGGCAGGAGTGGTACGCCGACCGCCCGCTATGGGTGTTCACGCACCGTGACCTGCCGCGCATCCCGGGCGCCGCGATCACCTTCGTCTCGGGCGACGTCCGCCCGGTCCACGCGGCGATGACCGAGGCGGCCGGCGACCGCGACATCTGGCTGGTCGGCGGCGGCGAGCTGGTCGGCACCTTCGCCGACGCGGGCCTGCTGGACGAGCTGATCCTCGGCGTGGCCCCGGTGACACTGGGCGCCGGCGCCCCGGTCCTACCGCGCCGCCTACCGTCGTCACGCCTGACGCTGACAACGGCGGAGCAGGTGGGCCCCTTCGCCTACCTGACCTACCGCGTGTCCTGACCGGGTCGCGCATCGCGGCCGGTGGCCGGCTGGTCCGGCGCTTCGACCGGCGGCGCGGCAGCGCCGACGCCTGCGTCGACGGCGGTGGCCGGCCGGCACGACCGACGCGGAGGCCGCGGTCGGGCAGGCCGTGCAAGCAGAGGGCGCTCCTGGGTTGTGGCTGGGTCAGGGCAGGAGGGCGAGGAAGGCTTCGGGGGTGAGTGCGCCTGGGCGGATGTGGTCGCGGGCCGCGCGGTTGACGAGTTGGCGGGCCAGCTCGTTGGCCGGGGTCGGCACGCCGTGGAGACGGCCGAGCAGCACGATCTCGCCGTTGAGATAGTCGGCTTCGACCGTGCCCGTGCCGCGGGCCAGGCTCTGCCAGCTCGAGCCGCCGCCGCGCGGCGTGCCCTCGACGGGCTGGAGGTTGAGCAGGCCCGTGCGGCGCTGCGCGTCCTCCTGCGAGGAGGCGACGTCGATGCCGGCCGCGCGCAGCACCTCGGTGGCTTCCGCGCGGAGCAGCGCGTCGATCGCGTCGACGCCGTCCGCGTCGGGGCCGCACAGGGCCTGGAGCGCGTTGCCGAGGTTCATCAGCAGTTTGGCGTACTTCCAGCGCATGATGTCCGGAAGCGCCTCCGCCGAGAAGCCGGCCGCGCGCAGGCCCGCCGCGAGCGTCTCCGCGGTGTCGTCGACGCCGCCCGGGTAGCGGCCGAGGTCCAGGCCGCCGGGCGTCGGTGCGCTGTGCGCGACCACGACGCCGGGCGCGAGGTGGGTGGCGGGCAGCACCACGTGCACGCCGTAGACGTTAGGGAAGAGCCGCAGGGCGGCGCGTTCGTTGGCGACCCCGTTCTGCAGGCAGAGCACGGGCGTCTCCGCCGGCGCGACGGCCGCCAGCGGGCGCAGCACGTCGGGGGTGTCCATGCCTTTGACCGCGAGCACCGCGACGTCACCGGGCCGCCACTCGTGCTCGGTCACCGCGGCGACCACCGGCAGTCGCAGCGTCCGCTGCCCCTCGGGCGAGTGCAACGCGAGCCCGTCGCGCCGGATCGCCTCGAGGTGCGCGCCGCGGGCGACCAGCACCACCTCGTGCCCCGCCACGGCCAGCCGGCCACCGACCACACCACCGACGGCGCCCGCGCCCACGATCACCCATCGCACGACCGAAACCTATGTCACGTTCGGCGACGCCAGCCCGTCCTGTGACCATGCCCATCCTCGCGGACCCGATCTGGCCGGTCGCACTCCTCGCCGCGGTCCAGTACGTCGACGCGGCCATGTGCTGGAAACCGATGGACGTCGTCCGCCGCTGCCTCGACGACGTCCACGCCCCACAGGCGATCCGGCCGCTGCTCACTCCGCTCAAGCTGGCCGCCGGCAGCGGCCTCCTCCTGGGCCTGGTCGTGCCCTACCTGGGCGTGCTGACCTGCGCGTCGTTGGTCGCCTACTTCGCGGTCGCGGTCACGATGCACATCCGCGCCCGCGACCTCGGCCGCAACTTCCGCAACGCGGTCGGCTTGGGCGTGGCGTCGGGCCTCGTCAGCCTCTGCTACCTATGAACGGCGCCCGCAGCCGGGCCGGGTCGATCGCCGGACCGGTGGTGACGACCACGTCCGCGGCCCGGCCGTCAGGCCGTCAAGGATGGATGAAGCGCCCGCCGGGCTCGGCCAGCCATCATGGCTCAGGTGCCGCGCCTCGGCCTGGTAGCCCGATGACCGCGGGAACCCGGTTCCAGGCAACACTCGCCGCCCGTGGTGCCCAGGTCGGCTGCCGGGCCGAGTCGCCTCCGCCGCCTAGGAGCGGCTCAGACGGCTGGTTCGGATCTGGCCGAACGCAGCGTGATCAGCGTGATCTCGCTGGGGGCGAACACCCGGAACGGTGGGCCCCAGAAGCCGGTGCCGCGGCTGGTGTAGAGCTGCGTTCGCTCGCCGTGCCGGGTCAGGCCGTGGAGGACCGGCTGGTCCGTGAGGACCAGGTAGTGGAACGGCCAGATCTGGCCGCCGTGCGTGTGGCCGGAGATCTGCAGGTCGATGCCGTGCGCCACCGCGCCGTCGATCTGGCGTGGCTGGTGGGCGAGGAGCAGGACCGGCAGGGTCGGGTCGGCGCCGGCTAGCGCCGCGGCGTGGTCCGTGTGGTGGCCCGCCTCGCCGGACGCGGCCGCGGTGCGGTCGTCGACGCCGGCTACGACCAGGCTCGCGCCGTCGCGGGTCAGCACGATGTGCCGGTTGTGCAGCGCGTCCCAGCCCAGGTCGCGCATGTGGTCGAGCCAGGCCTGGCCCTCGGAGAAGTACTCGTGGTTGCCGGTCACGTACGCCCGCCCGTACCGGGCCTTCACCTGGCCCAGCGGTGCCGCCTGTTCCAGCCGCTCCGCGACCGTGCCGTCGGCGATGTCGCCGGTGTGGCAGACCAGATCGGCGTCGAGGGCGTTGACGACGTCGACCACGCCGGCCGACCAGCGCACCCGGTTGATCGGGCCGTAGTGCGTATCGGTCAGCAGCACCATCCGCAGGCCGTCGAGCCCGGCGCCCAGGCGATCGAGGGTCACCTCGACCGCGCGTACCCGGGAGACCCGCATCGCCTCGTAGTGGCCCCAGCCGAGCAGCACCGCGGCGGCCAGCACGGCGGCGCCGGCGGTGACCCGGGACCGGAGGGGATCGTCGACGCCGGCCAGGAACAGCGCCAGGCGGACGAACTGGCTCAGCAGCGAGCAGGTGAACAGCACCCAGATGACGCCCAGCATGGTGTCGCCGATCCGGGCGGCCCAGTCGCGATGGCGACGCCCGTGGCCGAGCATCATCAGCCGGGTGTACGCCAGGGCGCCGAAGAAGAAGACCGCGCCGCCGAGGCCGAGCACCCACCCGGGCCAGTCCTGTCCCGCGAAGACCAGCAAGCCGCACGGCACCCCGAACAGCAGGAGCACCATCGTGGCGAGGGTGGCCACCGTCCGGCGCCGGCGACGGGGCCGGTCCGGCGGCGGCTCGGGCACGAGCTCAGCTTCGGTCACGGGCAAAGCATGTCACGATCCGTAGGCTTCCCCTTTGGACCTACGGGAGGTTCGCCTCGACGACATCGTTGACGATTCGGGTGCGGAGCACCGGCTGGTCCGAGCCCGCCGGCCCGTGCATGACCAGGCCGTCGCGGAGGCGGAACGTGCTGCCGTGCCACGGGCACTCGACGCAGGCGTCGCCGTCGATGTCGACCACGTGGCCCTCGCCGAGCGGGCCGGTCTCGTGGCCGCACCGCTCCAGCAGCACGGAGACGCTGTCGCCGTTGCGGTAGACCAGCACCGGGACCTCGCCGATGCTGCGGGAGACGGGCATGCCGTGCGGCAGCGCGCTCACGTCGGCCACCGGGTGCCAGCCGTCGCTGATCCGGTGCAGCTCCGTGGCCGCCTGGTTGACCTGCGCGCCCTGCACGTAGGCCAGATGCCCGCCCAGGTACGCGCTCGCGTTCAGCAGACCGAACCCCGCGAAGCCGAGCATCCGGCCGCGGCTGTGGTCGCCGTTCAGCCGAGCCAGCAGGGACCCGCCGTAGAGCCCGAGTGCGACCACGTTCGCCGCGAGGTGGACCAGCCCCACCCGGCGCTGCTCTTTGTCCAGCTCAGACCAGTCGGTGGCGCCCGCCAGAGCGGTCAGCGGCGCCGCGGTCATGCCGACCCCGACCAGGGTGGTCGCCGGCACCTCCTGACCACGAATGAGGTCGAGGATCGCGGCGCTGGTCAACGAGCCCAGCGTGAACGAGGCCAGCGCGGGGTGCACGGCATGACCGGTCGGCACGCCGTGCAGCGCGTCCCGCAGCGTGCGGGGCTTCACCACCGCCTGCAGGGCCCGCTGAAGTGGATCACTGATCCGGTCGAGTCCGGACGCCTGTTCGAGTCGGGTCATGAGCTGTCTCATCAGCTCCGGATTCCCCTGGCCCCGCACCCCAAACGCCTACAAGGCGGGCGTAGTGACCGCTTAGGGAGATCAACTCGCCACCGCCAACCGGGGGTGGCGGACGGTCGGTGGGCCTGATCGGGTGCGGGCGCGCCTCGGTCCGCAGTGCTCCTTCGAGCCTGTCGCGCACGGTCGTGCGTATCCCCTTATGGTCTGGTCATTGATCGGCGCGGATCGGTTTGTCGCTGGCGGCGGCCAACCGCTCCAGCAGGCCCGCGGCGATGCCCAGCAGGTCGCGTTCCGCGTCCGTCAGCTCGTGCGTGATGAGTGCCGCGACGTAGGCATCGCGCGGGCGCATCTCCGCGAGCAGCATGCCGCGGCCCTGGTCGGTGATGGTGACGAGGGACTGCCGGCGGTCGTCGGGGTCCGGGGCGCGGTCGATCAGCTCCCGGGCCTGGAGCGAAGCCAGCACCCGGGTGAGCGTCTGCGGCTTGGCGCCGAGCCGATCGGCGAGCTCGCCCGGTGTCAGCGTGCCGTGCCGGTGGAGCTGGCCGAGGACCGCCGTCTGGGTGAGGGTCAGCAGGCCGGCCCGCTCGGAGTGGACCCGCTCGCTGTAGGCCGCCACGCCGGCGCGGACCCGGCGCGCGACGGCGAGGTCGGGACTCGTACGCATTCGCTGACGATATCCGCTCGTGTTTTAGCGGGCCGAGGCCCGTTGGTCGTAAGCTCATGCGTATCAATTGAGTTATCCACAGGCCTTCCTGCGGCGGGCTTGCGGCCTCATAGAATCGCCGGGTGGCGACGTCAGCGGAGATGGTAGGAGCCGAGCCGGTCGAGGTGCTGCGGCGGTTGTTCGGCTACGACACGTTCCGGGGCCAGCAGGCGGAAATCATATCTACGCTGGTCGATGGGGGTGACGCACTGGTTCTGATGCCGACCGGCGGCGGCAAGTCGCTGTGCTACCAGATCCCGGCGATCGTCCGGCCCGGCGTCGGCGTGGTGATCTCGCCGCTGATCGCGCTGATGCAGGACCAGGTCGACGCGATGCGCGCGCTGGGCGTGCGGGCGGGCTTCGTCAACTCCACCCAGGAGTGGGCCGAGCGGCGCGACACCGAGGAGGCGTTCACCCGCGGCGAGCTCGACCTGCTCTATCTCGCGCCCGAGGCGCTGGGCTCGGTCAACACGATGCGCCTGCTGGAGCGCGGGCGAATATCCCTGTTCGCGATCGACGAGGCGCACTGCGTGGCGCAGTGGGGTCACGACTTCCGGCCCGACTACCTGGGGCTGTCGGTGCTGCACGAGCGCTGGCCCGACGTGCCGCGGATCGCGCTGACCGCGACCGCGACCACCGCCACCCGCGACGAGATCGCGACCCGGCTCAACCTGACCGACGCCAAGCGGTTCGTGGCGAGCTTCGACCGGCCCAACATCCAATATCGGATCGTTCCGAAGAAGAGCCCGACCACCCAGCTCCTCGATTTCCTCCGCACCGAGCACAAGGACGACGCCGGCATCGTCTACTGCTTGTCGCGGGCGTCGGTCGAGCGCACCGCGGAGCTGCTGGTGACCAACGGTGTGGCGGCGCTGCCTTACCACGCGGGCCTCGACGCCCGCACGCGCGCGGCCAACCAGTCGCGGTTCCTGCGCGAGGACGGCCTGGTCATGGTGGCCACGATCGCGTTCGGCATGGGCATCGACAAGCCCGACGTGCGGTTCGTCGCCCACCTCGACCTGCCGAAGTCGGTCGAGGGCTACTACCAGGAGACGGGCCGGGCCGGGCGCGACGGGCTGCCGTCCACGGCGTGGCTGGCCTACGGGCTGCAGGACGTGGTGCAGCAGCGCAAGATGATCGAGACGTCCGACGCCGACCGCAACCGGCGCCGTGCGCTGGCCCAGCACCTCGACGCGATGCTGGCGCTGTGCGAGACGGTCACGTGCCGGCGGGTCCAGCTGCTGGCCTACTTCGGCGAGGCCGACGGCGAGCCGTGCGCCAACTGCGACACGTGCCTGACACCGCCGTCGTCGTTCGACGGCACGATCGCCGCGCAGAAGCTGCTGTCCACGGTGCTGCGGCTCGACCGGGAGCGCAACCAGCGGTTCGGTGCGGGCCAGTTGATCGACATCCTGCTCGGACGGTCGACCGACAAGGTGACCCGCTTCCGGCACGACCAGCTATCGGTCTTCGGGATCGGCACGGAGCTGTCGGAGGCGGAGTGGCGGGGCGCGGTGCGGCAACTGCTGGCGCAGGGGCTGCTCGCGGTCGAGGGCGACTACGGCACGCTGTCGCTGACCGACGCGAGCCGGTCGGTGCTGTCGAAGGAACGCCAGGTCATGCTGCGGCGCGACCCGGTGAAGGCGCCGCGGGCCGCGGCCAAGACGCCCAAGGCCGCGGCGCCGGCGCTCGCGGGCGAGGCGGTGGGCACGTTCGAGCGGCTGCGCGCCTGGCGGGCGGCGACGGCGAAGGAGCAGAGCGTCCCGGCGTACGTGATCTTCCACGACGCGACGCTGCGCCAGATCGCCACCGACGAGCCGCACACGCTGGCCGAGCTCGGCCGCATCAGCGGGGTCGGCGAGAACAAGCTGGCCAAATACGGCCAGCAGGTGCTCGACGTGCTGGCCGAGTCGATGCCGACCGCCGCGCCGGCCGCGGCCCCGAAACCGAGGTCCACTGCCGACGACGACGATCTGTGGGGTGACGAGGAGCTGGTGGAGCCTGACTACGACGACTAGCCGTTGTCACGCAGGTTGGCGCGGCGCTCGCGGAGCTCGTGTTCGTCGATCTCACCGCGCGCGTACCGCTCGGCCAGCGTGTGTTGCGCCGCGTGCCGGGCGCTGCGGCGCGGCGACCGGTTCCAGATGAAATAGCCGATCACCGACACCACCAGCACCCAGAACAGGATCGGGAACACGATCCACCAACCGGGACCGCCGTGGTTCCAGGGACCGTTGTGCCACGCGGGATCGGCGGCGTGCGTCGTGAGCTGTGCCAACATCGTGAGCTCCTCACCGAGAAGGACTGTCCGTAACGCTCTCGACGGTCCCCCACGCGGCCCGGCCCGACGTCGGCCCGGAAGCGACATCCGGCGTACGCAATCGGGCGCAGGCCCAGGGCCTTCCTCTTGTGCCAGGGTGGTGCGCCGGCGAGGTCCAGGCGGCGTCCGGGCGTGCGCGGTGACCGGTCGGATACCGGCGTTGTATCCGGGCGGTCTCCGCGTGCGGTCGGACGCCGCCTGGGCCCGGCGGGGCGCCGCCATGGCACAAGAGGCAGGCCCTAACTTGAAGTGATGAATGGTGTGATGCGCGCCGTGGGTTATCGGCGGCCGTTGCCGGTCTCCGACCCGGAGAGTCTGGTCGACGCCGAGGTGCCGGTGCCCACGCCCGGCCCGCACGACCTGCTCGTGCGGGTCGAGGCCGTCTCGGTCAACCCCGCCGACGTCAAGTCGCGGTCGGGGAGCGACCCGAAGGGCTTCCGGATCCTCGGGTACGACGCCGCGGGCGTGGTCACGGCCGTCGGCGACGCGGTGACGAGGTTCGCGGTCGGTGACGAGGTCTGGTACGCGGGCCAGATCGACCGTCCCGGCAGCAACGCGCAGTTCCAGCTCGTCAACGAGAACATCGTCGGCCCGAAGCCGGCCACCCTCGACTTCGCCGACGCCGCCGCGCTGCCGCTGACCACGATCACCGCGTGGGAGATGCTCTTCGACCACTTCGGGCTGACCGCGCAGAGCACGGGCACGCTCCTGATGGTCGGCGCGGCCGGCGGCGTGGGTTCGATGGTCGTGCAACTGGCCCGGGCGCGCACGGGTCTGACCATCATCGGCACCGCCCGCCGCGGCGAGTCGCGCCAGTGGGCGACGGAGATGGGCGCCCACCACGTCGTCGACCGGCACGACCTGATGGCTTCGGTGCACGCCTTGGTGCCGGACGGCGTCGACTACATCATCAGCCCGTTCTCGAAGGGCAACATCGAGACGTACGCGGCGCTGATCCGCCCCCTCGGCCACATCGCGGCGACGGACGAGCCCGAGGGCCTGGACCTGCTCCCCCTCAAAGCGAAGAGCGTGACCTGGCACTGGGAGCTGATGTTCACGCGCCCGATGCTGCTCCCGGCGGACAGCTACCAGCACGACCTGCTGACGGAGACGGCGAGACTCGTTGACGCGGGCCGCCTCCGCACAACCGCCACCACTCGCCTGAGTCCACTGAACGCGGCTACCCTCCGCGACGCCCACGCCCGGGTCGAAAGCTCCGGCGCCATCGGCAAGGTGGTCGTCAGCACCGCCTAGGGTGCGGGGGTGATTAATCAGGGTGACTACTGGTGGGAGCCACCGTTCGCGGGCACGGAGGCCGAGCAGGTCGTCGGCGCGCTCGAGCGGGTGCGCGCCAAGTTCCGGTGGAAGGTTGCCGGTCTTGACAAGGACGGCCTGAATGCCCGGGTGGGCGCCAGCACCACCACGATCGGCGGGCTGCTGAAGCATCTCGCGGCGGTCGAGGACGGCACGTTCACGTTGCGGATGACCGGCGAGCCGATCGGAGCGCCGTGGGATGCCAACGGGTGGGACGGCAGCAACGACTGGGAGTTCGGGTCGGCGGCCGAGGACACTCCTGACGAGTTGTACGCACTGTGGGACGGTGCCGTCGCCCGGTCGCGGGTGCGGCTCGCCGCCGCGTTGGCGGAGGGCGGGCTCGACCAGATGGTGCATCGGACCTGGTTGGACGGATCCCGATACAACATGCGGCGGCTGCTCGGTGATCTGACCGAGGAGTACGCGCGCCACACCGGACACGCGGACATGCTCCGGGAGGCGGTCGACGGCCGGGTCGGCGTCTATCCGCCGGCGGGCTGGCAACCGACCGCGCCGTAGGCACGACGCGCATGAGTTACACGGGCGTCACCTCGACGACGGCGCGTACGACCGCATCACCGGCCACCAGGGACGGGTCGTTGTGGTCCGCGCCGTCGACGGTGACGACCCGCGTCAGGCGGGCGGCGCGGTCAGCGACCGTGCGGCTCTGCTCGGGCGGCACGATCGTGTCCGCCGTGCCGAGGACCACGACCGTCGGCGCGTCCACGTGGGCGATCCGGTCCGCCACCGGGAACCGATCCTTCAGCAGGAGACGCACCGGCAGCCACGGGTAGTGCGCGCTCCCCACGGCGGCCAGGTCGCTGAAGGGCGACCGCAACACCAGGCCGGCGGGCGGGTGCTCGGTGGCGAGCTCGGTGACCACCGCCGCGCCGAGGCTCTCACCCAGATAGACGACCCGGTCCGCGGTGACGCCGGGCTGGTCGAGCAGGGCTTCCCGGGCCGCGCGCACGTCCCGGGCCAACCCGTCCTCGGTCGGGCTGCCAGGGTTCCCGCCGTAGCCGCGGTAGTCGAACAGCAACACCGTGAACCCCTCCGCGGCCAACGCGACCGCGAGCGGGACCCGGTGCTGCCGGTTGCCGGCGTTGCCGGGCGCGACGAGCACGGCGGCCCGCCGGTCTTCCACCCCGGACGGCGGCACGAGCCAGGCGCCGAGGGTCAAGCCGTCGCTCGTACGCAGAAGCAGGTCCCGGCCGCCCACCACCGCGCCGGCTGCTGGGCCCACCGCCGACCGGTCAGGAAAGTAGATCAGCCGGCGTTGCACCAGCCACACCGTGACGAGCAGCAGCGCGCCGACCACCGCCAGCGCGAGCACGACCCGCGGAAGTGTGCGCACACCACATCATTCTGCGGCATCGCGCGTGCCGTCCGCCGACTCCTCCTCCGCTTCCTGCCCGCCGTCGCTCACGTCGCCGCGGTGGCCGCGGCGTGGCACGCTCCGAACCCCTCCGCGCGGGCGACTATGCGGCCGTCGCGGATCAGGATCGCCGCTTCCGTCGCGTCGCTGACCGCCGGCACGCCGGCCGCCGCGGCCAGTGCGCCCGTGTCGTCGTGCAGCACCGCCAGTCGCGGCAGCGCCGTGGGTGGGAAGGCGGCCCGCAGGCACGTTTCCACCTCGGCCAGTGCCAGGCGGGCCAGGGCCGACAGTTCCCCCGGGTCGCTGCTGACCAGGACCAGTGTCACGTCCGTGCCCGGCGGGGTCGCGCGGACCGCCTCCTCCACCGCGCCCAGGCGGTGCAGGCCCAGAATGGCGACCACACCACCGGACGGGCCGCCGGGCGGCGGCGACCAGCGCTCGTCGACCGGGCGGGGTCGCACCGCGTACGGCAGGTGTGGTGGGAGCCACGCGTCGTCGAGGTCCAGGTCCGCGAGTTGGGCGCAGGACCGGACCACGTCGAACGGTTCCACGAAACCCGGTGCCGCGGCGGCCAACTGGGTCGCTCCGTGCAATGTGGTCAGTGCGCTCTCCGCGATGCGGACCCGGCGGCCGGTGCGGGTGCGCAGGTGGGCGAACGCCAGGTTCTCCAGGGCCAGGCCCAGCAGCAGGGCATTGAGCTTCATCAGCTGCGCGTACGGCCAGCGGGTGCGCTCGTCGGCCATGATCTCCGGCAGCAGGTCCACGCCCAACCGCGACGGGGAACGGTCGTCGTCGGTCCACAGTGGCAACCGTGCGGTCCACGCGCGGGCGAACTCGGCGAGGGCCTCGCGCGGCGACGTCGCAGTCGGCTCGGCGTCCGGGGCGTCCGTCATCGCGGCCGCCCCCAGCACCGCGAAATAGAGCGCGCGCTTGCTCGGGAAGTTCGAGTAGACCGCGCCCCGGGTGAGCTCGGCCCGCTCCGCGATCGCGTCGATCTTGGTCGCCCGGTAGCCGCGTTCCAGGAACTCCGTGCGGGCCGCGGCCAGCACCTTCTCCCGCGTGCGCTGTTGCGCCTCGGCTCGGCTGAGCCTGGCCATGCCGTGTCTCCCGTCGCCTCCCGGCGCGGCGCCGGGGGTGGCGTCGCGGTGGATGTCCGTGTCAAGATATCGCCACCATTCAGATGATGAGAACATCTGATATTAACATCCAGCGAGGTGGAGAGTGGCCTTCGAGCTCACGCTCAGCGATCCGGAACTACTGCGAGACCCCTTCACCGGGTACGCGCACGCCCGCGAGCAGGCACCCGTGGTCGCCTTGGTGGCACCCGGCTTCGGAACCATGTGGGCGGTGACCCGGCACGCCGAGGCGCGGGCCATGCTGGCCGACCACCGGTTCGCCCTCGGCGACGACAGCTTCCAGCGCCTCGACGTGCCTGCCCACTGCCTGCCCTACCTGCGCACCATGCAGCACATGGACGGCGACGAGCACGCCCGCCTGCGCCGCCTGGTGACGCCGGGGTTCAGCGCCCGCCGCGCCGCCGACCTGCGTCCGCGGGTGGAAGCCATCGTCGACTCACTGCTCGACGGACTCGACCGCGCCGCGGACCCGGACGGCACCGTCGACCTGCTGCGGCACTTCGCCACACCGCTGCCGATGGAGGTGATCTGCGAGCTGGTCGGCGTGCCGGCCGAGGACCGTCCACAGTGGCACGTCTACGGCGCCGCCGTCGCGGCCGGCCACGGCAAAGCCTTCGCCAACGCGATCCCGGCGATCATCGAGGGCGCACGCACGACGGTGGCCCGCCGCCGGACATCGCCGGGCGCGGACGTGCTCAGCCAACTCCTCGAAGCCGACGGCCTCACCGACGCCGAACTGATCACCTTCGTCTGGCACCTCGTGCTCGCCGGCCAGACCCCGACCAACCTGATCGTCAACGCGATCCCGACCCTGCTGGACCACCCCGACCAACTCACCGCGTTCCGCACCGGCCAGGCCCCCGGCACCGTCGAGGAACTCCTCCGCTGGTGCGGCCCGCAACTGCTGACCATCCCCCGCCAGGCCCGCGAGGACGTCGACCTGTGCGGCGAGCGGATCCACAAGGGCGAGCCGGTCACCGCCGTGCTGGCCGCCGCCAACCGAGACCCCAGAGCCTTCACCGAACCAGACCGCTTCGACGTGCACCGCACGCCCAACAACAACCTGAGCTTCGCCCACGGCGCCCACTTCTGCCTCGGCGCACCGCTGGCCCGCGTCCAAACCGAGGTGGCACTGACCGCACTCTTCAACCGCCACCCGAACCTGACGGTGGCCGCCAAGACCGACAGAATCCCCGACCCCGCCACCTGGCGCCTGCCGTCGCTGAGGGTCCGCCTTGCCTAGCGCCCGCCTTGCCGATCAACGCGCCCCGCGACGACCCAGCCTCCGCCAGGCGGCGTCCCGAGGGATATCCCGGACCATCACCACGTTGATCGACAAAAATCGGGACCACGGCCGCCGCGCCGCGGAAGCGCCTCGGCGACGCCATAGAGCTCGGCTGCAAAGGGCGACCACTGACGCTCATCCGCCTGTGCTCCGTCGAGCACATGCCCAAAGCACCACCCCGTGCGAGAAAGGCGGCCGGCCTGCCGGACAAGCGCGGCATCCGAGCTTGCCTCGCGTCAGCCGGCCTGGCTTGCCATCCTGATCCGATGCCGAAGCTCACCGAGGACCGATACAAAGCCACGATGGCGCCGCATCCGGTCAGAGTCGACCCGGACGAGGAGCCGCCGTTCGACTTCTGGCCTTACTTCGAGGCCATTCCGCCCGAGGACTTCGGTGGTCACGACTTCTCGGCCGGAGCGGTTCCTTACGCCTGGCGGATGCCCGCAAGCGCCTACGAGCACGTCCTCGTGCGAAGCGAGACACCCAACGTGTTCCTGGTGCTCGTGCTCGACGTGGTCGACAACTCCGTAGTAGGCCACCATCTGCTCGACCTCAACCGGCTCTACGGCGTGCCTTGAGCCGCAGAGGCTTGGGCCAACAGGTAACACCGCCGGCTGGGGAACTCGGCGCCGGCGATCGGCTCGCGCAGGGTCGTGGCCGCGATCGAGAAGCCGGCCGACTCCAGGTCCGCGGTGACCGACGCCGGGTCCAGGTAGTAAGCGTCCAGGTCCACCGACGACCCGAACCACTCACTCAAGTGATGCGCGCTGCCGGGCGGCTGGTCGGCCGCGGACACGTGGAACGACACCAGCACCCACCCGCCCGGCGTCAACACGCGGGCGAACTCCCCGAAAGCCCGCGCCCGTGACGCCGCGTCCAGGTGGATGATCGAGTAGAACGCGACGATCCCCGACCACGAACCGGAAGCCACCGGCAGGTCGAGCATCGAGCCCACCTCGAAGCTCAGCTCCGGCGCCGCCGACCGGGCGATCTCCACCATCGCCGGCGACAGGTCGATGCCGACGACCGCCCGGTGGCGCGCGGCCAGATAGCGCGTCACGTGCCCGGGGCCGCAGCCCACGTCGGCGACGAGACCTGGGCACAGCTCGAGCAGCGCGTCGAGCAGCGCCCGGTCGACCGGCTTCGCCGCGAGTTCGGACCGCAATGCCGCGTCATAAGCCGAGGCGACCGTGTCGTACGTGTCCCGGATCCGGCTCTCCGACATTCCGGGAACGCTACCTGTTGACCATCTCCGGATGCGCGGCGATGTACGCGTCGGCCGTGCCCGCCTTGATCGCCGCGAAGAACTGCTTCGCCTCCGGCTGCAGGGCCTCGCCGGCGTACGAGCCGCTCGAGTTGCGTACCGTGCCGCCCTTCAGTTTGATCATTGTGATCGAGTCCTCGCGCATGTGGCGCAGCGCCAAGGCGAACTCGGCCACGCTGTGCCCCCGCCCGTTGAACACCAGCGACTCCCCCGCCGCCCGGATCACCCGGTCGAGCTTGGGGAAATCCGTCAGCACATCCTTACTAAGTGCCTGCTGGGCCATCGCCTTCACGAACTGCTGCTGGTGCCGCTGCCGGCCATAGTCGCCGTCCTTGACGCCGTAACGCTGCCGCACGTAGTCCAGCGCCTGCCACCCGTTGAACTTGTGCGTGCCCTTCACGTACTTGGCGCGCGGCCCGTAATAAGGATGCTCACACCCGCACCCGTTGTTGGGCCGGTGCTTCCCCTCGGGCGTCATGTGCTCCGAGTAGACGACGTCCTGGTCGACCGTCATCGTGACGCCGCCCATCGCGTCGACGATCTTCTTGAAGCCGCTGAAGTTGACGATGGCACCGGCGTCGAACCGCTCGATCCCCGTGTACGCGCTCACCGTCTTCGACAGCAACTCGAATCCCTTGGCCCGGTCGGGCTTGCCTCCGCCGGGGACCTGGCTGCCCCGGGCCATCGCGGCGTTGAGCTTGTCCTCGCCGCCCTTGTAGCCCGATTTCGGGAATGCCGGAATGTCGACCACCAGGTCGCGCGGCAGCGAGAACAGGTAGCCACGGTCGAGCCCGTCCGGAACATGCATGATCATGATGGAGTCGGCCAGCGGCAGCTGGGTCTCCTCGCGCGGGTCGATGCCGACCAGCAGGATGTTGAGCGGGCCCTTGATGTCGCTCTCGGGCTCGACCTCGTTGCCCTCGCCGAACAGGTCCTCGGTGGTGACCGCGCCCTCGTAGCGGGCCAGCAGCGCCTGCGACGTGACGATCAGGCCGCCGCTCGCGACCATCAGGATCGCACCGACGATCACACAGACCCGGGCCCAGCGAGGGATGGACGAGAGTCGGCTCTTCGGAGAGGTATCGGTAGCGGATTCGGACTTGGGGGGATTGTCGGGCGGCATGCGGCGTCCTCCCGGTCGCTTATCTAGAGAGACGCATCCTGATACCCAATGCGTTGCGCTCTTTACCTTGACCCTTGGGCAAGGTGAAGACTTGTTCTCATGGACGTGCGTGAGCTGACCATCGGTGAGTTCGGCCGGCGGACAGGTTTGTCAGCAAAGGCCCTGCGACTGTATGAAGTGTCCGGTCTGCTCCGACCAGCGAACGTCGACCCGGCCACGGGCTATCGACGCTACAGCACCGAGCAGGTCGAACGCGCTCGCCGGATCAGCCTGCTGCGCCAACTCGACATGCCGCTCGCCGTGGTCGCCGAGGTGCTCGCCGGCGACGACACCGAGGCCGCGATCCGGCTCGAACGCTGGTGGCAGGCACAGGAGGCGCAGGTCAACTCGCGCCGGGGCAGCGTGGAATACCTGCGGCAACAACTCACCCAGGGTGGCCCGCCCCGCATCCCCTACCCGGTGACCCTGCTCGACCGGTCCGAGACCAAGGTCGCCTGCATCACCCGCGACTGCGACCAGCAATCCTTGGTGCCGACCACCCTCGCGTGCGCCGCCGAGATCGGTGCACATCTGCGTGCAGCCCAAGCACAACCGCTCGGCGAGCGCTGGATCCTGTTCCACGGCCACGTCACGCCCGACAGTGAGGCGACTGTCGAGATCGGACTCCCGTTCACCGGCACCGTCGAACCTGCCCGCGACATCGCCATCCGGGTCGAGCCGGCGCAGACCATGGCCGCCGTCACGGTCCCACGCGGCGACTGTTTCTATCCCAAGATCATGCTCGCGTACGACGACGTCCAGGACCACGTGCGCGCCGCCGCCCTGCCGGTGACGGGCGCACCGCGCGAGATCTACTTCGCCGAATGGTGCGACATCGGCGACGACGACCCGTTCGTACACGTGGCGGTTCCCGTCAGGACGACCACAATGGAGAGTGAGCTTCGATGAACAACACCCGGCAGACCGCCTTCAGCGACCCCGGGGCCTACGCGCACCTCTTCGACAAGCTGCCCACCGACCCGCGCGAGCTGGCCGCGGTGGTGCGCAACGTGATCACCCACTACCGCGACCCCCGGGTGCGGTTGCCCGCCGACCACGCGGACGACGTCAACCACCGCTGGATCGACCGCCTGCTGGCCACCGACCAGAGCCGGCACGACGCGCCGCTCGACCAGCCGCGCGCCCCCGAGAGCCGCGTCGGTGGCTGCTGCCGCGACTTCTCGCTGCTCGCCGTCGCGATGCTGCGACACCAGGGCGTCCCGGCCCGCATCCGGATCGGCTTCGCCGACTACTTCTTCGTGCCCGGCTGGCACCACGACCACGTGGTCGCCGACTACTGGGACGGCGACCGCTGGGTGCTCGCGGACCCGCAGATCGGCCCCGGCGACTGGCCGTTCGACCCCGACGACATGCCCCGTCCCGAGGACGTCAACGCACCCTTCGCGACCGCCGCCGCGGTGTGGACCGCCTACCGGCGCGGCGAGATCGACCCGGCGACCTACGGCGTGGACCCGTCGATGCCGCTGCGCGGCGACTGGTTCATCCATGGGTACGTGATCGGCGAACTGGCCGCCCGCTATGGCGACGAGGTCCTCCTGTGGGACGTCTGGGGCGACATGTCCGACAGCATCGACGAGGGCGGCGCAAAACTCGCCGACGAGATCGCCGCACTGTTGCTGGCCGCCGACGCCGGCGATGAGGCCGCCGAGGCCGAACTGGCCCGCCGCTACGCCGCCGACGACCGGCTCAACCCGCGCGGCCACGTGACCTGCCTGTCGCCGACCGGCGAGACGTTCGTGGTCGACCTGGCCACCCGGGTCAGCGCGCCTGCACCAGGCCGTGCCGCCCACTGACCCGCCACCGCGGCTCGGCGGCGTCCATCCGCTCGACGGTGGCCCGGTCGAGCCCGACCACCACCTCCGACTTGCAGGTGCGTAGCGCCACGACCGGCACGCCGAGGTCGGCGGCCGCGTCCGCGAACGGCGTCGCCGGGTCCCAGTCGCGGTCGCCGACCAACCGCCGGTAGTTGAGGTCGCCCTTGACGACGACCACCCGGTGCCCGCGCAGGTCGGCACCGAGGTCCGCGGGCAGGTCGTGGAAGTCGAGCGGTGCGCACCAGAACGCGTGTGTACGCACGGCGATGCGCGGATCCGCCGCCCGCCCGAGGCGCGCGCGAGCGGCATCCACATCGGACGCCACCGCGTCGGAGACGTAGTAGGGTGCGGGTTTCACGTGCAGCGTGACCCGGTCCGCGAGCCCGGTGTCGAGCAGCCACCCCGCCAGCACCAGGTCGGCCATGATCTCGCGGCCGCCGTTGTCCGCGACGATGCACACCGGACCCGGCTCGGCCAACGCGTCCGCGAGGAACGCGGTCCGGTCGACCAGCAGCTCGTCCGGCGCGGTGGGGTCAAGAGGCTCCTGCATCCGGAAGCTGAGGTCGACCCGGTTGCCGAACACCGCGGCCTGCACCACCGTGGCGAGCCCCGCGTCCGTCGGCTCGGCCGGCAGGTCCGCCACCCAGGCGAAATCCCGGTCGAGGTCCGGGTCGACCAGTTCCGCGTCCTTCATCGGGCGGAACGGGTCGACGCCCTGCCACGGACCGGGCCGGAAGTAGTCGACGGCGTCCAGGATCCGCCGGTAGAAGTAGCTCTCCGCCCACAGGAACGGCGCGTCCGCCCACGGGCGGCCGAAGTGCCCACGATCCCAGGCGTCCCAGTCGGCGAGGTCCGGCGCGTCGTCGGGCAGCCGGCCGATCACGCCCGTCAGCGACTCGTCGAGCAGCGCGCCCAGCGCCGCCCGCTGTGCCGCCGCATACGGATGCGCCGCACCGACCCGCTCGATCAGCGTGGGGTGCCGGTTGTGGAACACCTCCCGCGCGTACCGTCCAGGGGTCCCGACCAGCAGCTCCGGAGGTGTCGTCCGCACGCCACCATCATCGCTGAAAGGAACGGTCCGTTACTAACGCATAGCGTTAGTAACGGACCGTTCCTTTCGGGGTCAGCGGCGCCGGGCGTCGACCTCGATTTCGAACCGCATCGCGGGCTCGGCCAGCCCGCAGACCATCATGGTCGCGGCCGGCTTCGCCGCGCCGAACGCCGCGCGCAGCGTGGGCCAGCACGGTTCGAAGTCGGCGCGGTCGGGCAGCAGGTAGCGCACCCGGACCACGTCGGCCAGCGTGCAGCCCGCCTCGGCCAGCGCCGCCTCGACGTTGCGGACGGCCTGTGCGCACTGGGCGACCACGTCGTCGGCGATCGTCATCGTCGCGTAGTCGTAGCCGGTGGTGCCCGACACGTAGACGCGGTCGCCGTCGACGACCGCTCGCGCGTACCCGATGCGCTCTTCGAACGTCGAACCGCTGGTGATGCTCCGCCGCTGTGTCACGCGGGCCGCCAATCGTCGTTGATGAGCTGGAACAGGACGTGGTCCTGCCAGCGGCCGTCGATCCGCAGGTACGAGGGTGCGACACCGATCCGCTCGAACCCGTTGCGGGCGAGCACCTTCTGCGAGCCGAGGTTGTCGAGCAGCGTGCCCGCCTGCAGCCGGTGGAGGCCGAACTCGCCGAACGCGACGTCGATCATCAGCGCGGTCGCCTTGGACGCGATGCCCCGCCCGTTGACGGCCTGGGCCACCCAGTAGCCGAGGTGGGCGGACTCGGCCGGTCCGCGCTCGATCACGCTGAGCGACACCATCCCGACCAGCTCGCCGTCGGCCTCGATGACGCACCGGTGGAGACGCGGGTCGGCGGTCGCGTCCTGGATCCGGGTGAGCTGCCCGGCGGGCGTGTAGAAGGACTCGGCGCGCGGCGGCTCGAACGGCGCGAGAAACTCCCTGTTGGCGACGTGTACGGCGGCCAGCGCTTCGGCGTCGGACACCTGGAGAGGGCGGATCTGAACCATCGTCCGATTCAATCAGCCCAGGCCGTCGGAGCTGCGGGCGGGCGCTCGGCTCGAACGGGTCTCGTTTCCTTATGTCGGGCTTTGTTCCATTGACGAGATCCGTACCCGGGCCCTACCGTCGTGGCCGTGCAGCGTCGGTTGCTCATCGGGCTGGTGGTCGTAGCTCTCGCGGTGACGGTCCCCGCCGGCGCGACCCTGCTCAAACGCACCTCGGAAGCCGGCCGCGCCGACGCCGCCGGGGCACCGCTGCCGACCTGTGCGACGGACAGCCTGGTCGCCAAGCGCGAACTGCGCGGCATGTGGCTGACCACGGTCAGCAACATCGACTTTCCGAGCAAGCCCGGGCTGCCCGAGGAGAAGGTGAAGGCCGAATACCTCGGCTGGCTCGACCTCGCGCAGAAGATGAACCACAACGCGGTGTTCGTGCACGTGCGGCCGAGCGGCGACGCGTTCTGGCCGTCGGCGTACGCGCCGTGGTCGGAGTGGTTGACCGGTGTGCGCGGCAAGGACCCGGGCTGGGATCCGCTGGCCTGGATGGTCGCCGAGACGCACGCCCGCAACCTCGAGTTCCACGCCTGGTTCAACCCGTACCGGGGCAGCCAGCCGGCCACCTCCGGCGGCGCGGGCGCGGACTTCGCCAAGCTCGCTCCCGACCACCCGCTGCGCAAGCACCCGGAGTGGGCGGTGGCGTTCCCCGAGGGCGAGGCCAACAGCCGCTTCTACTTCGACCCGGGCGTGCCCGAGGCGCGGCGGCACGTCGAGGACGCGATCCTGGACGCGGTCAACCGGTACGACATCGACGGCGTGCACTTCGACGACTTCTTCTACCCCTACCCGGAGGGGTACGAGTTCAACGACGACCGCAGCTACGCCCGCTACGGCGGCGGGATGTCGCGGGGCGACTGGCGGCGGTCCAACGTGGACACCTTCGTCCGCGAGATCGGTGAGCGCATCCGGGCGGCGAAGCCGTGGGTGCGGTTCGGTCTGAGCCCGTTCGGCATCTGGCGCAACAAGGCCAGCGACCCGGCCGGCTCGCCGACCAAGGGTCTGGAGAGCTACGAGGCCATCTACGCCGACACCCGCAAGTGGGTCAGGCAGAAGTGGCTGGACTACATCGTCCCGCAGCTCTACTGGAACATCGGCTTCGACAAGGCCGACTACGCCAAGCTGCTGCCGTGGTGGGTGGCGACCGTCAAGGACACCGGCGTGCAGCTCTACATCGGACAGGCGGACTACCGGATCGGCGAGCCGGGGCCGTGGAGCCAGCCCGCCGAGCTCGACAAGCAGCTCGCGCTCAACGACCGCTACGCGGTGGCCGGCAGCATCCACTTCAGCGCCAAGCAGGTGCGGGCCGACCGGCTCGGCGCGGTGTCCCGCTACCGCGACGCCCATTACGCGCAGCCGGCCCTGGTGCCGACCATCACGCGGCTGCGCGACGCGCGGCCGCCGGCCCCGGGGCCCATCGGGTCCCGGCGCGACGGCGACCGCACGGTGCTGACCTGGCGGCCGGTGGACGACGTGACCGGCTACGCCGTCTACCAGGCCGACCCCGGCGCGGGAAACGCCACCCTGGTGGCCACCATCCGCGCCACCGACCTGCCGAGCTGGATCGGCCCGGTGGGCAGCTACTGCGTCACCTCGCTGGACCGCGCCAACAACGAAAGCGCGCCGGTGCTAGTCGGTTGAGCCCCAGTTGCCTCTGAACACCACGTCGCCGGTGGGCCGGCGGCGGGCGCGCAGGTCGCGGGGCGGCTCGTCGCTGTAGCCGACGGAGATGGCACCGATCGGCGTGTAGCCGGCGGGCACGCCGAACTCCTTCTTGAACGGCTCGATCGCGTCGATCGGCATGCCGAAGAAACACGCGCCCAGCCCGGCGTCGACCGCGGTGAGCAGCATCAGCAGCGACGCCATGCCGGTGTCGATGTCCCAGTAGGGCGCGGGCCACCAGGCGTCGGAACGGTCCTCGTGGCCCTTGTCAGCCCGGGCGTACCGGTCGAGGTAGGCGTCCTTGTGCGAGAACGGGACGATCAGCAACGGTGCGGCGTACTGGGACGCGAACCACTGCTCCGGCTCGGCCGAGCGGCGCATCGCGGCGCGGAAGCGGTCGTGGTCCGCGGGGGTGTCGAGGACGAGGAAGCCCCAGCCC
This sequence comes from Asanoa iriomotensis, assembly GCF_016862515.1. Classification (GTDB taxonomy): domain Bacteria; phylum Actinomycetota; class Actinomycetes; order Mycobacteriales; family Micromonosporaceae; genus Asanoa; species Asanoa iriomotensis. Next base: position 38,433 of record NZ_BONC01000031.1, on the reverse strand, counting down.
TGCGAGAAACCGGCCGAGGGAGCACGCAGGCCGTTGTGCAGGATCCGGTCGACGACGTCGGGCGGCACGGGACGGTCGGGCTCGTAGCTGCGGACCATCCGGCGCTTACGGACAACATCCTGAAACTCCATCGCCACAAGGTACCGCCGCGCTGGTACGGTGCGGCGATGATCGACCGCGAGCGCCTGTCCGACCTGCTCGCCCGGGAGCGGGCGGCCTTCGTCGCCACGCATCCCCGGTCGGCGGACGCCTACGCGGCCGCCGGCAGCCTCTTCGGTCGCGTGCCGATGACCTGGATGAACAAGACCGCCGGCGGCTTCCCGGTGTACGCGGCCGGCGCCCGCGGCGCGCGGGTGACCGATGTGGACGGTCACGGGTACGTCGACTTCTGCCTGGGCGACACCGCCGCGATGGCCGGGCACTCGCCGGCGCCGGTCGTCGAGGCCGTCACGGCGCGGCTCGCGGCCGGCGGCGGTCTGGCCACCATGCTGCCGACCGAGGACGCCGCCTGGGTCGGCGCGGAGCTCGCCCGGCGGTTCGGCGTGCCGCGGTGGAGCTTCGCGCTGACCGCGACCGACGCCAACCGGTGGGCGATCCGGCTGCTGCGGGCGGTCACCGGGCGGCCGCGGATCCTGGTCAACTCCTACTGCTACCACGGCTCGGTCGACGAGTCGCTGATCGTCGTGGGCCCCGACGGCGACTCGGTCAGCCGGCCCGGCAACGTGGGCGCGCCCTGCGACGTGACCACGACGAGCCGGGTGGCCGAATACAACGACCTCGCGGGCCTGGAGCGCGAGCTGGCGCACGGCGACGTCGCCGCGGTGCTGATGGAGCCGGCGCTGACCAACATCGGCATCGTGCTGCCCTCGCCCGGCTATCTGGCCGGCGTGCGGGAGCTGACCCGGCGCTATGGCAGCTATCTGGTCAACGACGAGACGCACACGTTCTCGGCCGGTCCCGGCGGCGCGACCGCCGCCTGGGGCCTGGAGCCCGACGTGGTCACGATCGGCAAGGCGATCGGCGGCGGCGTCCCGATCGGCGCGTACGGCCTGTCCGCGCCGCTGGCCGACCTGTTGAGCGGCCGCGACGACCTGGACCTGGTCGACATGGGCGGCGTCGGCGGCACGCTGGCCGGCAATCCGCTGTCGGTGACGGCGGCCCGGGCCACGCTGGAGCACGTGCTCACCGCGCCCGCGTTCGACGGCATGACCTCCGTGGCGACGGCCTTCGCGAACGGGGTCCAGGAGGTGATCGACCGCTTCGGCCTGCCGTGGTCGGTCGCCCAGCTCGGCGCGCGGGTCGAATACCGCTTCTGCGACCCCGCACCCACCAGCGGCGGCGCCTCGGCCGCCGCGGCCGACGGGGAGCTCGAGGACTTCCTACACGCGTACCTGCTGAACAGGGGTGTGCTGTTGACCCCGTTCCACAACATGGCGCTGATGTGCCCGGAGACGACGCTGGCCGACGTCGCCACCCACCACGAGCTGTTCGCGGCGGCGGTTACGGAGCTGGTGGGCTAGCCCCGCTGTCGTCCGCGAACGAGTGGTGTTCGTGGGTCACCTGCCAGCGGCCGTCGCGCTTGCGCAGCCCGACGGTGAGCCGCAGCCGCAGCTCCGGCTTCGCGGCCAGCTCGTCGGGTGTGCCGCAGCGCAGCAGGCCGTGCGCGAAGGCCACGTCGTCGCCGGCGGTCACGTCGAGTGACTCGAGCGCGAACTCCGCGCCCTGCGCCTGCCACGTGAAGAAGTCCGGCCAGGTCGCGCGGTAGGCGTCGAGACCACGGACTCCGGCGTACGGCGGTGGCACGTCGAACATGACGATGTCGTCGGCGTGGTCGGCGAGCACGCCCGCCAGGTCACCGGAGTGCACGGCGGTGACCCAGTCGCGGATCAGGCGGTCGATGGCGGCGCGGTCGGCGTCGGTCGGCATGGGGTCAATCCTCCACGCAGAGTTGGGGGCGCAGGGTGTCGAACGCCCATTTCTCGTAGCGGTCCGGTGACCATTCGCGTTCGCGTACGAACAACAGGTAGAGCTCCGGCGAGAGGATCGCGTAGAGCAGGTCGGCGGCCTCGGCCTCGGAGACGCCCGGTCGCGCGTCGGGCTTCGCCACCAGCGCCCGCGCGGCGGTCGACAGCACCGTGTAGCGCGGGTCCGCGTCGCGGGGCCAGAGGTCGGCGATGTCCGGGTCGGCCGCGGCGGCCAGCGTGACCATCTTGACGATCGGCGCGACCCGGTCGAGCACCCCGCGGGCGCCGGCCACCTGCGCGCGCAGTTGCGCGACCGCGGTCGGCGCGGCCAGGGCGTCCCTGTACCACTGGCGGTCCATCGTCGCGACCGGCTCGTCGTCGCCGGCGATGGTGACGTCGACCATCTCCTTGAACAGCGACCGCTTGTTGCCGAACGTGAAGTAGATCGTCTGCACCGCCACGCCCGCGGCGGCCGCGACGTCGGCGAGGGTCGTCACGCCGTACCCGTTGGCGATGAACAGCTCCCGCGCCGCGTCCAGCATGCGGGTGCGGGTCTCCCGCGCTTTCGCGGTCCGCCGGTTCGGTGCCCGGCCCTTGACGCTCGTCACGCCACTAGTGTAACTCTAGAGTCAGTCACTAGTGAGCAACTCTAGCGAAATGGAGACCGGAAATGTCGATCGTGCGGGTCACGAAGTTCACCGCCAACACCACCGACACCGACGCCCTGCTGGCCAAGCGGGCCGAGCTGATCGCCGCGGTCCGGTCCGCGTTCGACGGCCCGGTCGCGACCAAGCTGACCCGGGACGACAGCGCGACCTGGACCGACACCTGGACCTGGTCGTCGGCCGCCCACGCCGAGGCGGCGGTCAACGCCCGCCTGCCGTTGGCCGCCGAGGCGTTCGCGCTGGTCACGGTCACCGGCGTCGAGACGGCCGAGGTCGTCGACGAGCGATGACCGACGACGCGACCCGGCGGTGGCTCGGCGCCACCTGGACCTTCGTCCGCACCGCGCTGCCGCCGGCGCCGGCCCGGGTGGTCGAGATCGGCTGCGGGCCGGCCGGCGGGTTCCTGCCGGCGCTCGCGGCGGCCGGCTACGACGCTGTCGGCGTCGACCCCGAGGCGCCCGAGGGCCCGCAGTACCGCCGCATGGAGTTCGAGCGCTGGTCGCCGCCGGCACCGGCCGACGCCGTGGTGGCTTGCACGTCCCTGCATCACGTCGACGACCTCGACGCCGTGCTCGAGCGGATCGCCGCGGCGACCCGGCCGGGCGCCATCGTGGTCGTGGTCGAATGGGCGCGGGAACGGTTCGACGAGCGGACGGCCACCTGGTGCTTCGACCGGTTGCCGCCCGGCGACGGCTGGCTGCACCGCCACGCCGCACGGTGGCGGGAGTCGGGCGCGCCGTGGCCCGCATATCTCGACGAGTGGGCCGCGACGGAACGGCTGCACCGGGGAGACGCCATCGTCGCCGCCCTGGGCCGCCGGTTCAGGACCCGTTCCGTCGAGGCCGCGCCCTACTTCTTCGCGGACCTCGGCCTGTCCGACGACGACGAGCGATCGGCCGGCATCGCGCTGACGGGCCTGCGCTACGTGGGTCTAGCCGAGTAGGCGGTCGATTGTCGACACCTTCGTGTCCAGGGCGCCGGTCACGCCCTCGCGCCAGTCGACCTTGATGACCGTCGAGGTCCGTGGGGCGCGGGCCTGGACGGCGGCGACGGCGGCGCGGACCACGCCCATCGCCTCGTCCCAGGTCTCGCCCTCGACCGTCGTGAACATGGCATCGGTGCGGTTGGGCAGGCCCGACGCGCGGACCACCCGGACCGCCTCCGCGACCAGCTCACCGACCGCTTCACCAGTGCCCAACGGGGTCACGCTGAACGCCACCAGGACAGACATGTCCCGCACGCTACCCGGCGTGGGTCAGCGCGGCTGCCAGGCGTCGGGGAGTGTGGTGAGTTTCCGGATGTGCGCCGGCAGCTTGCCGCTCAGCACGTCGGCCAGCGTCGTCTCGTCGACCACCTCGCGGACGGCGGCGCGCACCGCGATCCAGACTCGGGGCAGGTTCTCGGCGGAGCCCTCGTAGGCGGTCTCCTCCGGACGCAGCCCCCGCACACCGGCCAGCGGACCGTCGACCGCCCGCAGGATCGCGCCGATCGTCACCTCGCGCGGCGCCTGGGTGAGCGTGTAGCCGCCCTCGGCGCCGCGCTGCGCCCGGACGATGCCCGCCCGCCGCAGGTCGGCCAGGACCGCCTCGAGGAACTTGCGCGGCATGTCCTGGTCGGCCGCCAAAGCCTGGGCCGACATCACCGACGGGTACGCCGCGGCGAGGCTCAGTGCCGCACGGACCGCGTAGTCGCCGCGCGCCGAAATCTGCACGGGACCATCATGCCTCGCCGGCGACCCGCGGTGCCGGGCGCCCGTGCGGATCACTCCCGATCGGCCGCCGCTGTGCGGGCAACCGCGGCCCAAACCGCTGCGCTGTGCGGAACGCGCCCGGGCTGGTGCCCGCCTCGCGGTGGAAGAACCGACCGAAGTTGGTGGGTTCCGGGAAGCCCAGCCGCCGCCCGATGTCGGCGATCGGCTCGTCGGTGACCGCCAGCAGCCGCATGGCCTCCAGCGTCACCCGGTCGTCGATGACCTGTTTGGCGCTGCGTCCGGTGGCGGCGAGGCACGCCCGGGTGACCGTGCGGACGGAGTAGCCCATCCGCTCCGCGTACTCCTCGACCCGCCTGGTCCGGGTGAAGTCCTTCTCCACCTCCAACCGGAACCGGATGTACGCGTCGCCGCGCTCGGCGGGCGCGCGGCCGGGCAGCAGCGCGATTCGGAGCAGCAGCACGGCGAGCTGGTGGCGCAACAACCCCGCCGCGAGCGTGCCGGAGCGGTGCCGCTGGCAGTCGACGACGAGCTGGCTCACCTCGTTGATGACCGCGTCCTCGTCCTCGCCGGCGAGTTGCCAGTAGGCCGGCCCGATCCCGCCGTCGAGCAGCGCCGGGTCGTCGGCGACCTCGGCGACCGCGGTCGGCTCCCAGCACACGACGATCGCGTCGAGGCCGGCGTTGCCGCCGAACCGGCTCACCTGACCGGGCCGCGCCCAGAGCAGGGTGCCGGGCCGGCACGGGTACGCGCGGAAGTCGATCTCATGCTGGCCGTGGCCGACCGTGACCAGCACGAGGACGTGGTGGTCGCTGCGTCGCGCGGCGGTCAGGTCGGGCAGGTCGGACAGCTCGCGCAGAGTGACCGTGCCGACTCCGGCCCAGCCGGGCGCCGGCGCGGACGCCGCGCCGTCTCCTGCCGGTTGACCGATTAGGGCCATCGCCCGACGGTAGCCGCGAACGCGCCCGCGCGCATCCCACACGCGTCGACCAACCCGACCGTGGTAGCGGAGATCGATGGACGTCGGTTAATCTCAGGCGGTCCGGGCTGGGCCGCTCACCCCTGTCGTCTCGACCCCCTGGACTCCGCATGCGCCCTTCCCTGGCCGCCATCCTGCTGGCCGTCACACCCGCCATCGCCCCGTTGAGCGCCGCGGCCGCCGCTGGCCCGGCGCTGACCGTCGACGCGGCGCAGGACCGCCATCCCATCAGTCCACACGTCTACGGCATGAACTTCGCCGACGCCGCGCTCGCCGACGAGCTGGACCTCCCGGTCCGCCGGTGGGGCGGCAACGCCACCACGCGGTACGACTACCGCTACGACACCACGAACCGGGCCAGTGACTGGTTCTTCGAGAACATCGCCGAGGAGAACGACGACCCAGCCGCGCTGCCGGACGGGTCGTCCACCGACGAGTTCGTCGAGCAGGACCGGTCCACCGACACCGACACGATCCTGACCGTCCCGCTGATCGGCTGGGCGCCGAAGGCCCGGGACGGTTCGTGCGGCTTCTCCGTCGCCAAGTACGGGCCGCAGCAGCGCACCGACGAGTGGCGCCCCGACTGCGGCAACGGCATCCAACCGGACGGCACGCCCGTCACGGGCAACGACCCGCGGGACACGAGCGCGCCGGTCGGCGCTTCGTACGTGACCTCGTGGATCGACCACCTGACCGAGAAGTACGGGACCGCCGACGAGGGCGGCGTGCGGTTCTACAACCTCGACAACGAGCCGGACATCTGGCACAGCACGCATCGCGACGTGCACCCGCTCGGCGCGAGCTCGGCCGAGCTGCGCGACCGGGCGATCGAGATCGGCGCGGCCGTGAAGGCGGCCGACCCGGGCGCCGCGACCCTCGGCCCGGTCGGCTGGGGTTGGACCAGTTGGGACTACTCCGGGCTCGACCAGGAGACCTGCGGCCGCACCGGCTGCTGGGCGGACCCGCCGGACCGCGCGGCCCGCGGCGGGCTGCCGTTCACCACCTGGTATCTCCAACAGCTCCGGGCGTACGAGCAGGCGCACGGCACCCGCGTGCTGGACTACTTCGACATGCACTTCTACCCGCAGGCGAACGGCGTCGCGTTCGGCAACGGCAACGACCCGGCCACCAACGCCCTGCGGCTGCGGTCCACCCGGTCCCTCTGGGATCCCACCTATGTGGACGAAAGCTGGATCAACACGACGACGCGCGTGGTGCCCCGGATGCGCGACCTGGTCGCGGCCAACTATCCGGGCACGAAGACGGCGATCACCGAGTACAACTGGGGTGCGCTCGACCACGTCAACGGCGCCCTAGCGCAGGCCGACATCCTCGGCATCTTCGGGCGGGAACGGCTCGACCTGGCGACGCTGTGGGCACCACCGTCGTCGACGCAACCGGGCGCGTACGCGTTCCGGATGTACCGCAACTACGACGGCGCCGGCGGCCGCTTCGGCGACATCGGCGTCCGGGCGACGAGCGCGGACCAGTCACTGCTGTCGGTGTACGGGGCGGAACGGTCCACCGACGGCGCGCTGACCGTGATGGTGGTCAACAAGAGCGGCGCCGCGCAGACCTCGCCGGTGTCCCTGGCCGGCCGCGGCTCCGGCACGGCCCGCGTCTACCGCTACGGCGCCGACAACCCGGCCGCGATCGTCCGGGCCGCCGACCAGCCGGTGTCCGCGGGCGCGTTCGAGACGACGTTCCCGGCGGACAGCGTCACGCTGTTCGTCCTGCCACGCGCCGACAGCACTCCCCCGACGGTGACGGCCCGCTATCTCAACCTCGACCGGGCGCCGGGCGACAACCAGATCAAGCCGGGCATCCAGGTCGACAACGGCGGCGCGACCGCGGTGCCGCTGAGCCGGGTCACGGTGCGCTACTGGTTCACCCGCGACGGCGGCTCCCGACGGTCAACACGTGGTGCGACTGGGCCCAGGTCGGCTGCGGCACGGTCACCCGGCGGGCGGTCACGCTGCCCACCGGTCGGCCGGGCGCGGACGCGTACCTCGAGGTGGGCTTCACCTCGGGCTCGCTGGCGCCGAACGCGTCGACCGGGCAGCTCCAGCTCCGTCTGTCCAAGTCGGACTGGTCGGCGTTGACCGAGCTCGACGACCACAGCTACCGCCCAAGTGCGCCGGGTTACGCGACCAACGCCCGGATCACGGTCTACGTGGACGGCATCCGGGTCGCCGGCACCGAGCCGTGACCTAGGGCCGGCGCACCTCCAGCCCCAGCCAGCTCGCCAGGGAGGCGATCTCGCCGTCGACGGCGGCGGTCGCCTCCTCGGTGAACGGCTCGTCCTGGTGGACCGCGTCGACCCGGAGCACCCCGGCCTTGCGGTCGGCGGTCGCGTCGAGCTTGCCGACGAGCTGGTCGCCGTGCACGATCGGCAGCGCGTAGTAGCCCCAGCGGCGCTTGTCGGCCGGCTTGTACATCTCGAGGCTGTAGTCGAAACCGAACAGCTCCAGCGTCCGCTTCCGGTCGTGGATCAGCCGGTCGAACGGCGACAGCAGGGCGGCCCGGCCCGTGAAGGGCTGACCGAGCTGCTCCGGGTCGACCCGCCACTTGCCCTTGACACCCTCCACCACGGCCGGCTCGCCGATCGCTCCCACGTCGTACGGCTCGATCGGAACCTTGGTCGACGTGGCGCGCGCGATGCCGAGCGCACGCAGCCGGCGCTCGTCGCGGCGGCGGGCGGCCTCGGCCAGCGGCACCATCGGGTCGTCGGGCCAGACCCGCTCGGCCAGGTCCCAGAGCCGGTCGCGGCCCACCCGGCCGGCCACCGCGACCTCGCCGCGCACCGACATGCTGTCGAGCAGCCGGATCACGTTCTGGTCGTTGGTCCAGCCGGTCGACTTCCACGGCACCGCGCAGGTGTCCGGGATCGCGCGCGACGGCAGCGGACCCTCCGCGGCCAGCCGCGCGAGGATGTCGCGGCGGCAGCCGTCGTTCGCCTCGATCCACCCCCGGTGCCGCTTCTGCCAGTCGGTGACCGCCGGGCGGTCGCGGCTCTCCAGCATCTCCGCCCGGTAGAGGGCGATGTCCTCGGCCGGCCGGATCCTCGCCCACAGCTCGACCAGCGACCGCTTCTCCAGCGCCGCGACCAGGTCGGCGGGCGCGTAGCCCGGCCCGAGGCGGCTCCAGGCGACCAGGTCGGCGTTGGGCGCGACCGCCGCGGTCGGGTCGATCTGCAACAGCGTCAGGTGCCGCACGAGGTCGAGCAGGCCGGTGGGCCGCTCCCGGCCAAGGAGCTGCGCGCGGACGGCGATGCGGCGGGCATCGGCCGCGCTGAGCTGGTGCGCCGTCATCCGACCAGCCCCCACGCGATGGCCGTCACCACCAGGCCGTCGCGCAGCGCGAACCGGCCGGCCAGGTCGCCGAGGCCGGGCACCAGAATCCGCGCGACGAAACTGCCCCGGGCCGGGTCGAGGGCCACCTCGGCGTCGAGGAAGTCCAGCCACCGCCCGGTCAGCGGGAACCAGGTCTTGTAGACGGACTCCTTGGCGCTGAACAGCACGCGGTCCCAGGCGACACCGGGCGGCGCGCCGGCCAGCCAGTCGCGCTCCGCGGGCCGGGCGACCAGCGGAAGCACCCCGGACGGCAACGGATCCGCCGGCTCGGCGTCGATGCCCACGGCGCCCAACTCGCGCGACCAGGCCACCGCCGCCGCGCGATAGCCGGCGCAGTGCGTGATGCTGCCGACGACGCCGGCCGGCCACCGCGGTGCGCCGCCGTCATCCTTGCCGATCGGCCCCGGCGCCAGACCGAGCCGGCCCAGCGCGAGCCGCGCGCAGTGCCGGCCGGTGGTGAACTCACGCCGGCGCACCTCGACGGCCTGGGCGACGAGCGGCTGCTCGTCCGGGTGCAGCACCGCCTCGGGCGGATCGGCGAACATCTCCACGGCCCGCACGCCGGCCGGCAGCAGTCCCTCGAGCACGGTCGGCGACCCGTCTCAGCGGGTGGCCAGAAACTCCAGCGTGCGGCGCAGGACCTGCTCGCTGGCAGTCTTGTCATAGGCCGGCAGGCTGGAGTCGGTGAACAGGTGCTGGTCACCGGGGTAGAGGAAGAGCTCCCCCGAGTCGGCCGCGGCGACGATCGCGCGGGCGGCGTCGATGTCGCCGCCTTCCTCGGCGAAGAACGGGTCGGCCTCCATGGCGTGGATCTGCACCGGCAGGCCGGCGGGCCAGGCACCACCGAACTCCTCGGGCGTGATGCTGGTGTGGAAGAGCAGGGCGCCCCGGCCGGGGCGGGTCTGTGCCAGCAGCTGCGCGGGCATCCCGCCGAGGGAGAAGCCGGCGTAGACGACGGTCTCGGCTAGCCCGTCGGCGGCGGCGACACCGTTGTGGAGCAGGGTGTCGAAGCCGACCTGCTTCGCGTACGCCATGCCCTCGTCGAGGGACTCGAACGTGTGACCGTCGTAGAGATCCGGAGTGTGCACCGTGTGCCCGGCCTCGCGCAGCTCGCCGGCGAAGGCGAGCACCCCCGGCGTCAACCCTTGCGCGTGGTGGAACAGGAGAACCTCAGCCATGCGACTCACCATAGATGGCTCGCCCCCTTGACGTGGTCCTTGGTAAGTCGTAGCTTTCGGTTCGTGGCCACTTACCAAGCCTGGGAAGCACTCGGCGACCCGAGCCGATTCGCCATCGTCGCGGCCCTGGCCGAACGCCCGCAGGCGGTCGGCGAGCTCGCGGCGACGCTGCCGATCAGCCGGCCAGCGGTGTCACAACACCTGAAGGTGCTCAAGTCGGCGGGCCTGGTCACGGACCGCGCGGACGGCACACGCCGGATCTACCGCCTGAACCCGACGGGCGTCGCGGCGTTGCGGGACCAACTCGACACGTTCTGGGCCCGCGCGCTGTCCAGCTACCAGGAGATCACGGAGGAGGAGAAGCCATGACCCAGGACGCCGTCGTACGCCGCTCAATCGTCGTGGAGACACCGATCGCCAAGGCCTTCGAGGTCTTCACGGCCCGGTTCGGTGATTTCAAGCCGCGGGAACACAACCTGCTCGAGTCGCCGATCGTGGAAACGGTCTTCGAGCCACGGGTCGGGGGCCATATCTACGACCGGGCCGAGGACGGCAGCGAGTGCCGGTGGGCGCGCATCCTGGCGTACGAGCCGCCGAACCGGGTGGTCTTCAGCTGGGACATCAGCCCGACGTGGCAGGTGGAGACGGATCCCTCGCTGGCCAGCGAGGTCGAGGTGCGCTTCGTCGCCGAGGCGGCCGACCGCACGCGTCTGGACCTGGAACACCGCCACCTGGACCGCCACGGCCCAGGTTGGGAATCAGTCCGCGACGGCGTGGCCGGCTCCAACGGCTGGCCGCTCTACCTGGACCGCTACCTGGCATTGTTCAACTAGCGGTCGCGGTTACCGTTGGCGCGGTGACGTCACCCGCCTTGCACCACGCCCTCACGGACCCCGGCGATCCACCACTCCGCCCGCTGCCGGACGAGGTGTGCGACCTCCTCACGGCCCTCGACGCGCCACCACGCCTGGCCGCCCACCTGCGCGCGGTCCACGACGTCGCCTGGTCCCTGACCGCCGCGCTGTCCCCTCATCTTCCTTTCGACCGCGCGGCAGTCCTTTATGGCGCGGCCACGCACGACATCGGCAAAACGGTGCACGTCAACGAACTGTCGGGTCCGGGTTCAGCACACGAGCGGGCCGGCCACGAACTGCTGCTCCAACGTGGAGTCGGCCCTGCGCTGGCCCGCTTCGCCCGCACGCACGCGTCCTGGACCCTCCCGGACATCACCATCGAGGACCTACTGGTCAGCGTGGCCGACAAGATCTGGAAAGGAAAGCGCGTGGTCGACCTGGAGCAGAAGGTCGTCGACCACCTCGTCCGCGCCACCGACCAGGAGCCCTGGCAGGCTTTCCTGACGCTCGACGACGTGCTGTCAGGCCTCGCCGCAAACGCCGACGACCGCCTCGCCTTCCAGGCACGCCACCCAGCGGCGTAGAAGGGTCTTGCCGTGCGCGTGCGCGAGTACGTCCACCTACGCCAACGAGGTGCTTCAGTCCTCCGTCGGCGCGAATGGATTCGACCGTCACCCGATGCGCAGCGGGGAAGCCCACGTCACTTTGGGCGGGACTGTGGATCTAACGGTGTTTCCGGCCTGACCCGCTCGGCGTGATGCCGGGTGAGGAAGGTGCCGTGATGACCGCGACACTGAACGATGTGACCCCGAGGAAGAAGAGGCCGGAGCCGTCTGCTGAGGAGTTGGCGGCGGCTGAGCTGGTGCGGCTGGCCAAGGAGCAGGGGCTGTCGCTGACCGGCCCGGACGGGCTGCTCAAGCAGTTGACCAAGACCGTCCTGGAAACCGCGCTCAACGAGGAGATGACCGAGCACCTCGGCTATGAGAAGCACGACCCGGCCGGCGCCGCCGCCGGCGGGGGCAACATCCGTAACGGCAGCAGGTCCAAGACGGTGCTGACCGACAACACCGGGCCGGTGTCCGTCGATGTGCCCCGGGACCGGGCGGGCACGTTCGAACCGCAGATCGTCCGTAAGCGCCAGCGGCGGCTCTCTGGAGTCGACGAGGTCGTGCTCTCGTTGTATGCCAAGGGTTTGACGACCGGAGAGATCTCGGCGCACTTCGCCGAGATCTACGGCGCGTCGGTGTCGAAGGAAACCATCTCGAGGATCACCGACAAGGTGGTCGAGGAGATGACCGACTGGTCCCACCGCCCCCTGGACGCGATCTACGCGGCGGTGTTCATCGACGCGATCGTGGTCAAGGTCCGCGATGGGCAGGTCGCGAACCGGCCCTTCTACGCCGCGATCGGGGTCACCCTCGAGGGCGACAAAGACATCCTCGGCCTGTGGGCCGGCTCGGGGGGCGAGGGCGCAAAGTTCTGGATGAGCGTGCTGACCGACCTGCGTAACCGCGGCGTGCGGGACGTGTTCTTCCTGGTCTGCGACGGTCTCAAGGGCCTGCCCGAGGTGGTCACGAACGTGTGGCCCCAGACGATCGTCCAGACCTGCGTGATCCATCTGATCCGTAACACGTTCCGGCTGACCTCCCGCAAGTACTGGGACGAGCTCAAACGCGACATCAAGCCGGTCTACACCGCCGTCAACGCCGCCGCCGCCAGGGCGGCGTTCGATGACCTGGCCGACAAGTGGGGCAACCGATACCCGGCGGTGATCCGGTTGTGGGACAACGCCTGGAGCGAGTTCATCCCGTTCCTGGACTACGACGTCGAGATACGCAAGGTGATCTGCTCGACCAACGCGATCGAGTCGCTCAACGCCCGCTACCGGCGGGCGATCAAGGCCCGCGGTCACTTCCCGAACGAGCAGGCCGCGCTAAAGTGCCTCTATCTCGTAACCCGGTCACTGGACCCGACCGGAACCGGCAGGACCCGATGGACGATCCGCTGGAAACCCGCCCTCAACGCCTTCGCCATCACCTTCAGCGACCGCTTCCCAGCCGCTGAAACCTACTAGAAGATCGCCGGAAACACCGTTATCGAGATAGTCCCCTTTGGGCATCACGGCGGCACGCCGCGGTGATCTTGACGCCGCAGTCGGACCCCGGGGCGTGCTTGGGTCATCCGTAGGCGTACTCGTCGATGTCGAGTTCCGCGCGGGTGCGTCGCAGGAAGTCCAAGGCTCTGGCGTTGAGGTGCCAGCCGAGGAGCTGGTGTTGTCCGGGTAGCTTCTCCAGTCCTTCTACTGGGCTGGTGAGGTCTTCGTCCTCGCCGTCGGGGTGTTCGAAGACCCGCACGACCTGCAGAAAGCTGGAGCCAGGGCTTCCGTCTATTTGGTCGAGTTCGGCGGCGAGCTCACCGATTCGGTCGGCATGAGCGTGCAAGCGATCGACTATCTGGTCGATCTGCTCGTCGACTGTCAGGCCAGGCTTGCGGCAAACGATCCGCCAGGTGTGAAGCGGGTAAGGGCGGCTGGGTCCGACGGCTGCCGCGGATTTTCACCTCGTCGGGCTCAACGCCCAGGCGGGCGGTGATGCCGGTAGCCGGAACCTGGCTGGAGGCCAGCGCGAAGTAGACGTACTGGTGCACGCGCATGGCTGCATGCTATCGACGATGACCGTCGGGTGGCGCTGCGCTTAGCGCCGGCCGGCGAGCCGGCATCACGTCTGAGCTGGATGTTCTGGCTTTCGAGAGCGGTGGGCTTTGATGCTGCGAACCGGTTGGTCGTTGGTCCGTCGGGACCTAAGCGGTCCGTCGTCGCATTCGACGGTGAGGTGGCGGCGGTGACGTAGATGCTGACGGTCTTGCCCGCGGGCACTCGGCCCAAGACGATCTTCTGGCCGACGACCATGACGAATCCGCTGGAGGCCCCGCGTCCGTCCAGTGGCCGCTTGGGGTGGCGGTCCAGCCGGACGCGCACCTCGCAGCCGGATGACTTCTCACCGGTCAGCGGGGTTGGGGCGGGTGCGAAGGGCTGACGGGTCTTCTGATCGAAGAACGTCAGAGTGGTGGCGTCGACGCGGATGCCGACACGGCGGCCGCCAAGGTTCTCGGCGGCGAGGAGGATGTCTTGACCGAGAGAGACGCTGCCGCAGCGGTTAACGGTCCGTTCGACCTCTATAACGCCGGGGCGGCCTGCTGTGTCGACGGAAATGGCGAAGGCCCGGCCGGACGACCGCCGGTGCGGGCCAGCGCGACCTGGTCGAACTCAACCAGCCACCAGCCACCAGCCACCAGCCACCAGCCACCGGCCACCGGCTGCCGGCACCGGCTGCCGACAGATGTCGGACTCCACCTGATCCGTTACAGATCTGGGTCAGATGATCCGTAACAGCTCCGGCTAGACGATCTTCGTTAGGTTGGCGGCCTTGTGCGTTCGGGGACAGACGAGAGGCCATCTTCGAGCCAGGTCGGGGGGATCCCGAGTGTCGTGGGATCGCCGATGTCGAGGTTGGTGATTGTCTGGCCGTCGGGATCGACGCTAACTTCGCCGACGGTCTCCTCGGAGACTTCGAGCCAGATCATGAGGCTGCCCGAACTGCCCGGCGGGGCGGTCAAGACGAATGTGCATCCGGGCTTGCAGTGGCAACGACCGTGGAAATGCTGCGCTGGAAGGGAATCGGCGAGGTCGCTATGACCCAACTCGCGGAGGACACCGGCGACCCGGGCGGTCGCGTCAGGGAAGATCGTGGCCATCGTCGGCCTCGGCGGTTCGGTGGGCGGGTTGGGTCCGGTCACATAGGTCACGTTCTCACATCAGCGTCGGACCGGCGCCGAGGTGTTTCCGGTTTGTGGGCTTTGAATCGGGCGATCGGTTTGGTGGTGGTGCGTGCGACTTCATAAATGAGGCTGCTTGCGTCATAGATGCGGTAGGTGGTGTCGGCTGCTTCGACGGTGACGGTTCGGCCGGCGTGGCGGATGCCGACATGAATCTTCTGGCCGGCGATGACGAGCGAACCGCGGCTGCTGACACGCCAGCCGACTCGCAGCGGATCGGCAGACGGCGCGGAGTTGGTCCGGCCGGGCGGGCGTCCCGGATGCGGCCCATGTCGGTCGGCGACAGCGGGTTGGGCAGCAACACACCCTGGTCAGTGATCTGCATCAGGGCCTGGTCCAGACGGACGGTGACGCGTCGGCCTGCGAACTGGCTGCCGACCGGATGTTGGCGACCGGGTTGTGGGCGCCGTTTAAGCGCCTGTTGCGGCTGCTGTGTCGGCGTAGAGCTGGGCGCTGGTGATGCGGCCGTTGGCTACTTTGAAGAGCCAGAGGTTTTCGAAGATCACTTCCTTGCCGGTTGCGGTGGGTACGGCCTTGTTGGTTAGGCGGGCGATGATGTGGTCGTCGGCGGCGATGATTTCGTTGACCTTGATGTCGAAGGACTTCCAGACCGGGCTGTTGGCTGGGCTCTTTGCGAAGAACTCGTCGAAGGCCGTTCTGCCTGTGAACTTGCCGCCGTAGGGCAGGGTGGCCGGCAGAGTGAGCACGACGTTGTCGCTGAGCATCGGCAGAATCGGGCCTCGGTCCTGGTTTTGGAACAGGCGGGTGACCGCGTCGGTCATTTCGGTCTTCGTGTACGCGTTGCGCGTGATGTCGGCGAAGGGCATGGTCGTTCGTTCTCTTTTCGGCCGTCAGATGGCGGGGTGCTGGTCGCGGACCGGGCTCATCGACTCCAGTTGCGTGGCGACGTGGAGGATCGTTGACTCCGCGTGCCAGTTGGCTACCAGTTGCACGCCGATGGGCAAGCCGTCGTGGGTTGTGCCGAAGCGCATTGACAGGGCTGGGAGGCCCGTCAGGTTGAACGGGACCGTTGTCGAGCTCACGTGGAACGGGTCCAGGGTCTGGCCGGCCAGGGTGATCTTTTCGAGTCCGTGCGCGTGGGCCGGGATCGTCGTCACCGGGAGCAGCAGTAGGTCGTACCGCTGGAAATAGGCGGTGAAGGCGTCCCTGAGCCGCTCGATGCCCTCCTTGGCCTGGACGTAGTCCTCGATCGGGGTGTCGGGCGAGCCCAGCAAGGTCTTGGAGTACGTGAACATCTGGTCCTCGTGGCCCGCGGTGACCTCCCGGACCGACGGTTTCATCTCCATGACGTGCTGTCGGGTGAAGATCTCCAGTGGGTTGTCCCGCTCCATGGCCGGGATGGTCACGGACTCGACCTGGGCTCCCGCTGCTTGCAGGGTTTCCGCGGCCGCCTGCACCGTTGCCGCGACCTCGGGGTCGACTGGGCCCAGTCCTGAGTCGACGAGCCAGCCGACGCGGACGGGGCGGTCGGGTGCGGGGCCCAGACCGGTGTCGAGCTCGCGCGGGACGTCGGAGAAGCCGTCGGCGCCGTCCGGACCGGCCAGCAGCGAGTACGCCAGTGCGAGGTCGCGGATCGTGCGGGCCATGGGGCCGGCGTGCCAGTCTAGGCGCGGCTCCCGAGGCCAGACCCCGGTCATCGGCACGCGACCGTGTGTCGCCTTGAGGGCCACGATGCCGGTGTCGGCCGCCGGGCCGCGCAGTGAGATGGACAGGTCGCTCCCGAGTCCGAGTGGCGACATCCCCGCAGCGATCGCCGCGGACTCACCGCCGCTGGAGCCGCCCGACGACCGCTCGAGGTCCCAGGGGTTGTTCGTCCTGCCGGTCAGGAGATTGTCGGACTCGATCCAGTACGAGAACTCCGGCAGGTTCGTCTTCGCCAGCAGGATCGCGCCGGCCTGCTTCAGGCGCGCCACGGCGGTGGCGTCCGTGTCCGGGATGCGCCCGGCGAAGATCGGCGAACCGCGCTGGGTGGCCACCCCGGCGGTGTCGAACGAGTCCTTGACCGTGACGGGCACGCCGTGCAGTGGCCCCACCTCCGCGCCTGCCGCGAGCTGCTCGTCGGCCGCCCGCGCGGCGTCCAGGGCGCCCTCGGCGAGCGTGACCACGGCATTGGTCTTCGGGTTCACGGTCTCGATGCGGTCCAGGTGCGCCTGAACCACCTCGACCGAGGAAACCCTCCCGGCGCGGATCAGTTCGGCGATCTCGGTCGCGTCGAGGTAGTTGAGGTCGGTGGTCACCATGATGGGGCTCCTCTCTCAGACCGCGGTGCGCGTTGAGCAGCGCGCATGAAGATCCATTCGGTTTAGATTACCGCCGTCATCCGAGCCTTGCAGCTACTTGGATGAGAATCATCATCTAAGCTGGAAGGCATGAGTCGGGTGTCGCAGGCACAGGCGCGGGAGAACCGCGAGCGGGTCGTCGAGACAGCCGCGCGGCTGTTCCGCGAGCGTGGCGTGGCCCAGGTCAGCGTCGCGGACGTGATGGCGGGGGCCGGGCTGACCCATGGCGGGTTCTACAAACAGTTCACGTCCAAGGAAGCCCTGGCCGTCGAGGCGTTGTTGCGGGGGCTGGCCGAGATCGGCGAGCGCCTGGCCGCGATCGACGAGACCGGCCGCGGGAGCTTCCTGGACTACTACCTCTCGCCCGAGCACCGCGACTCTCCGGGCGACGGCTGCCCCGTCGCCGGCTTCGCGCGCGACATGCCCGGCGCCGACGCCGACGTTGCCGCCACCTACGCCACGGGGGTCGAGTACCTGGCGGACAAGCTCGGCGGTGCGGCGGCGATGAGCACGGCCGTGGGCGCGCTGATCTTGGCCCGGGCGACCGCGGGCACCGCGATCAGCGACCGCATCCTGACGGAGGCGCTCGCGTCGTTGGATGACGAACGCTAGGGCCTTGGGGCCGGGCGGTGGGCCGTGTGGGCCAGGACCGTGGCCCCGACGGCTGCCGTGAAGAGCCAGATGATCGACAGGGTGCTGCTGATCGCCAGGGACCGGTTCTGGGTCGATGGGTCCGGGACGATCGACTCGACCAGCGGCGAGATGATCAGGCAGAACAGCAACGCGCCGACGGCCGCGGCGGGGACCGCTGCCGCCCAGGCGCCGGCTGTGGTCTGTGCCGGGCGCGGGCGGTAGAGGGAGATCAGGACGATCGCCAGGACGGTGCCGGCAACCGCGTCGAACGGCTCGTACGCGCCTTCCGACGCGGATATCGCGATCACGCCGGCGATGCCCGTGCCGGCCAGGGCCACCTGGTCCACCGCGACCTTGTCCATCGGCACAACCTAGGAAGCCTCTGCGCTCTGGGGCAAGGGGTCCTCGCCGACCACCCCGTCGATCGACTCGCGGATCAGGTCGGCGTGGCCCACGTGGCGCGCGTACTCCTCGATCATGTCGATCAAATGCCGGCGGAGGCTTGCCTGGCGGCCGTCGGGCCACTTGGCCGCGCCGAGGTAATCGAGGCCGCCGGCCGCCAGCGCCTCAGCGACCAGTGCGCGGGATCGCTCCACCGACTCTTTCCAGAGCGCCATCAGGGTCTCCGGCGCGTCTGCCGCGGCCGAGTGCCACTCCCAGTCCGGGTCCGAGGTCCAGTCGGCGCTGCCGAAGGGCTCGCTCATGGGGCGGTCGAAGAGCTTGGTCGCGAACGTGTGCTCCTCGACGGCGGCCAGGTGCTTGAGCAGGCCACCGAGCGTGATGGTCGACGGTCCCAGGGTCGTGCGCAGCCCGGCGGCGTCCAGGCCGCCGCACTTCCAGGCGATGTAGCCCCGCTGGCGTTCGAGCGCGCCCAGCAGGGTGTCGACCTCGTTGCCGGCGGCCGGTGGTTCGGTCACGTGCGTCATGGGTCATGACGATAGAGCGAATCCCGGACGAGATACTTCCGCGATGCGAGACGATCTCAGCCCGACCGCGCGGGCGCTGCAGGCGCTGGAGGCGATCCAGAACACCCCGGGGATCACGGCCGAGCGGCTCGGGCGGCGGCTCGGCGTCAGCGACCGGGCCGCCCGGCGCTACGTCGCGATCCTGCGGGAGGCGGGCGTACCCATCGACGCGGTGAGCGGGCCGCGCGGCGGCTACCGCATCGGCCGGGGACTGCGGCTCCCGCCGCTGATGCTCACCGCGGCCGAGGCGACCGGCTTGGTGATGGCGGTCCTGGAAGGACATCCCGGCGCGGCCGACGCCGACGACCTGGTGGGCGGCGGCCTAGCGAAGATCCTCCGTGCCTTGCCGCGCCAGGTCGCCGAACCGATCCGGCTGCGGCGCGGCCCCGCGAAGGCGCCCGCGGCGGTTCGCCACGAGACCGTGACCGAGCTGATCGCGGCGTGCGAGGCGACGCGGACGCTGGAACTCGGCTACCAGGCCGGCGGCGGCGGCCCGGAGCGGACGATGCGCGTCGATCCCTGGGCCGTCGTCCTGCGACACAGCCGCTGGTACCTGCTCGCCTGGTCGCACCAGGCCGACGCCGTGCGCGTGCTGCGCGTCGACCGGGTCACCGCGGTGCTGTCGACGCCGCGGACCTTCACCCCGCCGCCGGATCTCGACGCCCTGCGCACGCTGGAGGAACACCTCTCACAGCACTGGACGCACGAGGTCGACGTGCTGCTCCACGCACCGCTCACCGAGGCGGCCCGCTGGCTGCCGCGCAGCCTGGGCCGCATCGAAGCCGACGGCGACGACCGGACCCGCCTGCGAGCCACGACCGACAACCCACGCTGGTACGCCCGCCAACTGGCCGCCCTACCAATGCTTTTCGAGGTCGTCGGCGGCGACGACCTGAGAGCGGCAGTCGTGGCCCTGTCCGAACAACTGGCGCGTGCTGCGCCACATAATGGCGTACGTGGAAGGGGTCCAGGTCGTCGTCGCCCATGACGAGCGCGCGACGCTGCGCGTGGGCGACGTGTTCGTGAAGATCGATGCTGACCAGACGCGCATCGACGTCGAGGTCGAGGCGATGGCACTGGCGCCGATCCCGACTCCGGAGGTCCTGTGGCGGAATCCGCCGGCGCTCGCACTCGCCGCCGTGCCGGGGAGGGCACTCGGCCGTCTCGGCGAACCGTCGCCCGCGTCGCCGGCGGCCTGGGCCGCCGCGGGTGCGTCCGTGCGGCTGCTGCACGACGCGCCGTTGCCACCATGGCCGGGTCGGCGCCTCGACGACCTCGCATCGCGCCTCGATGTCGAATGCGAGTGGCTCGTCGCGAACGGTGTCCTACCCACCGACCTGGTCACCCGCAACCGCGAGGTCGCCGAGGCCGCGCTCCGCCCATGGACACCGGTGTTCACGCATGGCGACCTGCAGATCACCCACGTGTTCGTCGAAGGTGACAAGGTCACCGGCGTGATCGACTGGTCCGAGGCGGCCCAGGGCGATGCCCTGTTCGACCTGGCCGTCCTGACGCTCGGACACGAGGAGCACCTTGCCGACGTGGTAGCCGGCTACGGCACCGACGTGGACCTCGACGTGATCCACGGCTGGTGGTCGTGGCGCAGCCTGACAGCGTCCCGCTGGCTGGTCGAACACGGCTTCGACCCGAACACACCGGGCTGCGAGTTCGACGTCCTCAGAGCCCGAATGTAGGGCCGCACGAGACCGACGGGCTACGAAAGCTCGGCGGAACGCGGCGCAAACAGCGTCCGAGCTGCTCACAGGCGACGCCGAGGCGTTCTGGAACGCCAAGTCCGCCGAGGTCAGCCTCCTTCACGCGGCGGCTTCCGGCCGATACCGGCCGAAGGACCGGTCGCGTGCTCGCCCGGCCCCCGCCGGCCTCACAGTTCTGTGGAGGCGCCCCTGAAGGCCCGACGGGACTTGCCGCTGGCTCACCGGCCGCGACCCCGACCGACACCGCAGCCGCAACAAAAGGGATAAACCGCGCCCACTCCCCGTGGGGGTGCCCGGGGGCTCGGCCCCCGGGGCCAACATGACAAGCGCCCCTGTCCGTCGCATTCCGCGGACAGGGGCACCCAAAGCGCGTGGGCGATACTGGGATCGAACCAGTGACCTCTTCGGTGTGAACGAAGCGCTCTCCCGCTGAGCTAATCGCCCTCAGCGCGGACGACAATACCTGATCCCGACACTGCCGTGCACACCGGCCTCACCAGCCGAAGACGTTGCGGGTCTCCGTGATCAGGTCGATGTCGAGGCTGACCTTGACCGACGCCCAGACGACGGCGGCCACGAAGATGAGGCCGACGACGCCGATTACCGAGCGTAACGGCAGCGGTTGGCGGCCGATCCACGATGTCCAGGCGCGGACGTTGCGGCGGGTGAAGTTGAGGAGCTTTTTGGCCCACGTGAACTCCACCGCCCAGATGGCCAGGCCGCCGATCACGATGAACCAGCCCGGGCCGGGTAGCGGTATGAGCAGAATACCCAGAGCGACCACTGCGAGCCCGGCAATCGCTACGGATACGCGGAGGATCATCCGTCCGGTCGGATTTGCCCGAATCAGGTCCAATGTCTCGCCGATGCGACCACGGTGGGTGCGGGTGGGTGTGGAAGCGCCCGTTCGGGCATCCGGTTCCGAATTTTCGGGCGGGCTACCCCGATCGAGCGTCACCCCGTGCCTCCGCTCTTCGTCCTCCCCCGACGCAGCCGCGAGCTCCGTACCAGTGCCTATTTGCTCCATTGAGGATGGTTTCATCGGCCAATCCACTCCGGCTCCGCCCCGCCCCGTCACTCAACGGGACTGCTCGACGTTACCGAACTGAGTCGACGTCTGAGCTACCCGACGCCGGACGGTGCGCAGTACCACAGCAAGTCCGGCATTATACGCATTTTGCCGGGGTTGTACCGCACTTACGCACCGCCTTCCCACTACTGGGTGAGATCAGCGATTGACGGAGCGTAAGTAGAAGTATCACCTGAGTATGGGAAACGCGGGGCAAGCGCGTCCCGCAGCGGTGCCGGGGGGAGAACGTACATGAGTGTCATCCGACCGACGACCGTTGAGGTCGAAACCTCACTGCGGCTCGTCGCACCAGACGCCACCGCTCTGCCGGTGCGCGCCAGCCTGCGCTACGACCCAGCCGACCCGTACGCGGTCCACGTTTTGTTCCACGCCGATTCGGCCGGCGGCGAGGCGGTGAGCTGGTCGTTCGCCCGTGAGCTCCTCGTCACAGGCCTCGACGAGCCCGCCGGCATCGGCGACGTCCGGGTCTGGCCGTGGGCCACGCCGCGGGGCGACTTCGTCGCACTGGCCCTGTCGTCACCTGACGGGAACGCCCTTTTCGAGGTGCCGCGCAGCGTGCTCGTGCGGTTCCTGCGGCGGACCTACGTCGTCGTACCGCGCGGTCGCGAAACCGACCACCTGGACGTCGACGCGGCGGTCAACCGGCTGCTGGCCGGTAGATAGCAAACGAAAGGGGGCGCCGCGCGGATCTGCCGACTCCGCGCGGCGCCTTCTTTCATGCGGTCATGCGGTACGCGCCAGCATCGCCAACCGCGGAATGACCACCTCGCGCCAGCCCGGCCCCATCCGCTCGAACGCCTCCCGGTCACGCGGCTTGTCGAAGTCGAACCCGCTGTGCTCGAGCAGCAGCCGCGTCCCGTCACCCTCCGGCACCAGACGCCAGGTCAGGGTCCAGGATTCGTTGAACGTATAGACGAACTTCTCCTCGGGGACGACCTCGACGACTTCGCAAGGTATCTCTCCGTACACGGGCATCTGAAGATGGAAGCGGTGCCCCACGACGGCGGCGATGTCTCCCGGCGCCCACCAGCGCGCGTGCAACTCGGGGTCGGTCAGCGTGCGCCAGACCCTACTGGGCGACGCGGCGACGAACTGGTCGACGCTGATCGTGTCGGTGCTCGGTGCTGTCATGATCTTTCCTCCTCGGCGACGTCGGCGAACGAGCGCAGCCGCTCGCGCCAGAACCGTTCGAACGGGTGCAGCCACTCGCCGACCTGCGCGAGCGGCTCGGCGTTGAGGTGGTAGTGCCGCTGGCGCCCCTGCGGCACGTCCCGCACGAGCGCGACGCGGCGCAGCACCTGCAGGTGCTCGGCGATCGCGGGCCGGCTCAGCTCGAACTGATTGGCAAGATCGCCGGCGGTACGCGGCCCGTCGGCGAGCAACCGCAGCAGCCTGCGCCGCACCGGGTTGGCGAGCGCCAGAAACACGTCATCCTCAGCCACGCCGAGAAAAATACGTCGGAGACTCCCGACATGTCAACAATCTCCGACGCTTTGTGTGGTACTACTGCTGTCGTGGGAGCTGTGAAGCCTTGGCACCTGGCGCTGCTGTCGTTCTGCTGCCTGGGCACGACCGCGGTCATCGCCGGCGTGGCCCTGCTGTTCATCCGCCGCCGCCGCTCCTGATGGAAGTACGCCTGGCCTCGGCACCCGCACCAGGTCGCGAGAACGAGGACATCGCGTTCGCGGCCGCCGGCCTCGTCGGAGTCCTGGACGGCGTCACCGCACACGCCACGCTCGACAGCGGCTGCCTCCACGGCCCGGCGTGGTACGTCCAGCGGCTGGCGGGCCACCTGCTGCGACGCGGCGTGACCTCCGCCGCGGCCCCACTGGCGCAGACGCTGGCCGAGGCGATCGAACTGGTGCGAGACGACCATGGCGGTGGCTGCGACCTGAACCACCCCAACACCCCGGCCGCGACGGTGACGCTGCTCCGCACGCACGGTGACGAAGCCGACTACCTCGTGCTCTGCGACAGCCCGCTGGTGATCGACCGCGGCTCGGGCGCCGAGCTCATCACGGACGACCGCTTCACCGAGGCGGTCGCCCCGCTGCGCGCGAAAGCACTGGCCGGCGACGTGCCCATCGGCAGCAACGAACACGCGCAACGCATCCGAGCGGCCCGACTCGGCCAGCAGGAACTGGTCAACCGCCCGGACGGCTACTGGATCGCCGCAGCCAACCCAGAGGCGGCGGCGCACGCCGTAGAAGGCAGCGTCCCGCTACATGGCACCGGCGCCCTGAGACGCGCGGCCCTCCTGACCGACGGCGCGTCCTGCATCGTCGACCAGTTCGGGTTGCTCGACTGGTCGCAGCTCCTGGACCTACTGACCGACAAAGGTCCACAGGAGCTGATCGATCGGGTACGGGCGGCAGAAGCCGCGGACGGCGACGGCTACACCCGACCGCGCTACAAGCGCCACGACGACGCCACGGCAGCCATCTGCCTGTTCGACTGAGGCTTAGTTCCTAGGCGAGCAACCAGCGCAGGGCGTCCGGAAGGAGGACGCCGCCGTGGTTGGGGCTGTGGCCTCCGTCGCCGAGGGCGAGTCGGAAGTCGTAGCCCGCTTCGGCCAACGCGGCCGCGACGCGAAGGTTGCTGGCGAGCCAGTTGTGTTCGGGCTCGTTCCACTGGAGGTCTCGGTGGCCCGCCTGCATGAAGATGCGCAGGGGCTTACGGGGGACGCTGGGGATCAACTCCGGGTACGGGTTGCCGCCAGGCATCTGCACGAAGCTGGACAAGCAGCAGATCACCCGGCGGAACTTGTCGGGGCGCAGCCACGCGGCGGTGAAGGCGCCGTTCCCGCCGCTGCTGCCGCCGCAGATGCCCCACCGCTCGGGGTCCTCCGTGATCGCGTAGCGCTGCGCGACCTGCGGAATGATCTCGGTCAGCAGGAAGGTGACCAGACGGTCGTCGAACGCGTCGTACTCGACGTTGCGATTCTTCGGGTTCTGCGCGTCCGCCAGCACGCCAGGATCGACGAACAGTCCAATGGTGACGGGGATGTCACCACTGTGGATCAGATTGTCCAGGACGATCGCGCCGCGAACCTCGCCATCCGGATCGAGATACCACTGCCCGTCCAGGAAAACGACCAGCGCCGCGGGCTGCGCCCGGTCGTACTGAGCCGGCACGTGCACCCAGAACTTCCGCGACGTGCCCGGGTAGACCCAGCTGTCGTCCCAGCCGAACTCGACGGTCTCACCGACCGGCACCCCCACCCGCCGACGCGAGTCAGGCCCATGGGCGTAGCGAACGTCCGTCTGGTCGACGACGAGCGGGCGGAACGGCACCTCTGTGGTCACCCCGGGCACGGTAGTCAGCGGAGGGCGCGGCCGTGTGAGCGGGCCAGGTCCGCCGCCCGGGCACCCAGCTCCGCCGCCAGCTCCGTGAACTGGTCGAGGTCCGGGACGACGCCGACCAGGGTGAGCTCGCGTTCGACCACCCGCAGGTCCAGCTCCCACAGCTCCCCCAGAATCCGGCGCATCCAGGGCGTCGCGTGGTCCCAACCCGCACGCGGCGTGCCCGGGCCGTAGGCGCCGCCGCGGACCGTGACCAGGACCGCCGGCTTGCCGGCCAGGAGGGGCGGGGCGCCGGGCGCCATCCGCGGGTCCGCGAGGACCGTGTCGACCCAGGTCTTGAAGTGCTGCGAGACGCCGTAGTTGTAGAGCGGCACCGCGAACAGCAACGCGTCCGCCGAGACCAGCTCGTCGGTGAGCCGCGCGGCCAGCGCGGCGGCCGAACGCTGGGCGCCGCTCCACTTGTCCGGCGGGAGGTACTTCGCCATGTTGGCGTCCGCCCACGCCGTCGCCGGCAGCACGTCCGTGCCGATGTGGCGGCGCACGATCCGGTCGTCGGGGTGTGCCGCGCGCCACTCCGACTCCACGATGTCGGCGACCTCGCGGCTGTGTGAACCCTCGACGCGGATGCTCGCGTCGAGCCGGAACAACGACATGTCAAACCTCCAGCGGGTTTTGCTGATGTGTCAGCAAAGCTAGGACCAAGATGCTGACGCGTCAACAAAAGCTCCGGTAAGCTCCGCCACATGACCGAACCCCGCTGGCTGGACCCGCAGGAGCGGCGCATGTGGCGGGCCTACCTGCGCATGCAGCGCGCGATCGAGGTCGCCCTCGTCCGGCAGCTCGGTGAGACCGGCATCTCCCGCACCGACTTCGAGGTGCTGGTGCCGCTGTCCGAGGCCAAAGACCGCAGCTTGCGCGTACGCGATCTCGCGAGCTGGACCGGCTGGGACCGCAGCCGGATCAGTCACCAGCTCCGGCGCATGGAGGAGCGCGGCCTGATCACCCGCGAGGACGTCGCCGACGACGCACGCGGCACGATGGTGCGGCTGACCGACAAGGGGTACGAGATCACCGTCGCGGCCGCGCCCGGGCAGGTCGAGACGGTCAGACGGGTGCTGGTCGACCTGCTCGACCCGGCGGAGATCGACCAGCTCACCACGATCGGCGAACGGGTCGCGACCGCGGCGGGCTACGCCAACCTGCCCTACCCCGACGAGAGATAGGCCGACCACGCCCGCAGCCGGTCGGCCTCCGGTGTCAGCACGCAGTCACCGCAGGTGCCGCCGCCGGGGATGCGGTAGTACAGGCAGCAGTTCGCGCGTACCAGGAAACGCCGTGGTGACGCCGGGCTCGGGCGGACCACCGAGCCCGTGCCGGCCAGCGGTGGCAGGGTCAGTGCGTGGTCGAGCACCGCGCCCACCCGCGCGGCGTGGCGGGGCATCGTGTCGGCAAGGACGCCGGCGGCGCCGGCCAGGGCCGACGCGACGTTGCCCCACAGCACCTTCGGCGAGAGCCTGAACGTGTCCCGGAAGACACCGAGCAACGGCGTCACCGTTTCCGCCAGTGGGCCGCCGACCAGGGCCGAAGCCACCTGCGCCGGGGACAGGTCGGCCTGCGCGAGGACCACCCCGTACGCCATCGGCATCGGGCCCGACGGCACCGTGCGCCACCACAGGTTTGCCCGGGTGGCCAGGGGCAACGCACCGCCCGCGACGGCCGCCCCCAGCGGTGGCGACAGCAGCCGTGACACCACGCCCATGAACCAGACCGACGCCACCACCCGCTCCGGCACCTCCGACGGGGCCAGCCCGAACGCGCTGACCAGCGTCGATCTCGCCACCGCCACCCGTGAGGCGGCGACCGACGGTGTCAGCAGCGAGGTGAACGGCTGCCAGCCCGCGCCGTCGGACCACGCCTCCCACGAGAAATACGGGCCGATCGCGGCAGCGGCCGCCAGCGCCGGGCCGGCGGCGGCGGACTGGTGGGGTGGCACGCGTGTGAGCGTAGACCTTCGATGGGGCAGACTTTGCATCCATGCGCGAGGTGCTCGTCATCGGGATCGGGGCCGGCGACCCTGACCAGCTAACCCTCGAAGCGGTCAAGGCGCTCGGCCGCCTCGACGTCGCCTTCCTGGTCGACAAGGGCGACGAGAAGCGCGACCTCACCGACCTGCGGCGGGAAATGCTGCGCGAGTACGCGCCGAGAGCGCGCGTCGCGTCCGTAAAGGACCCGGAGCGTGACCGCGCGGCGACGCGATATGCGACAGCCGTCGACGACTGGCGTCGCGAGCGCGCCGCGAACTACCGCGACCTGATCCGCGACGAGCTCACCGAGCACCAGACCGGCGGCTTCCTCGTCTGGGGCGACCCGGCCCTGTTCGACAGCACGATCGCCATCCTCGACGACATCGACGGCATCACCTTCACGTACGCCGTCATCCCCGGCATCTCCAGCGTCTCCGCCCTCGCCGCCCGCCACCGCATCGGGCTCAACCGCGTCGGGCGCGCCGTGCAGATCACCACCGGTCGCCGCCTCGCCACTGAAGGCATGCCTTCCGATGTGGACGATCTCGTGGTCATGCTCGACGCCCGCAACGCCTACCGCGCGGTCGAGGACGACGTCGACATCTACTGGGGCGCCTACCTCGGCACCCAGGACGAGATCCTGCGTGCCGGAAAACTGCACGAGACTAGGGACGAGATCGACGAGGTACGCGCGGCGGCGCGCGCCCGCAAGGGCTGGATCATGGACACCTACCTGCTCCGCCGCCGGGACCGATGACCACCACCGTCCTCATCCTGGGCGGCACCACGGAGGCCCGCGAGCTGGCCGACCTGCTGACCGGCCACGACGACCTGCACGTCGTCACCTCCTACGCCGGCCGGACCCGACAACCGCACACGCCACAAGGGACGACCCGCACCGGCGGCTTCGGCGGCGCCGACGGGCTGCGCGAATGGCTCCACCGGCACCGGCCGGCGATCCTGGTCGACGCGACCCACCCCTTCGCCGAGACCGTCGGCGCCCACGCGGCCGCCGCGCACGGCGCGCCGAGGCTGCGCCTGCTCCGTCCAGGATGGACCGAGCAGCCGAAGGACCGGTGGAACCGCGTCCCCAACCTCGAGACCGCCGCCGCCGTCCTGCCCACCCACGGCGCCCGCGCGTTCATCACCACGGGCCGCCAGCGGCTGGACGTGTTCACCACCAACCCGGCCTGCGGCGCGCTCCCCCTGCTCCTCGTGCGCTGCATCGAGCCGCCCGCCGACGACCTGCCCACCAACGTACGCGTGATCCTGGACCGTGGACCGTACACCGTGGACAGTGAACGCGGCCTGATCCACCGGCACGGCATCGACGTCGTCGTCGCCAAGGACAGCGGCGGCGACGCCACCCGCGCCAAGCTCGACGCCGCCCGTGAACGCGGCATACCGGTGATCCTGGTCAATCGCCCGATACAGCATGGTATGCCCACCGTCGACACACCCGCCGCGGCCGCCGTCCGGGTCCGCGAACTAGTCTCCGGACCGTGACGCTCGTACTGCTCTCCACCGCCGACACCGACCTCCTGGCCGCCAGCTCCGCCGACGCACCGTGGCGGGTCGCCAACCCTTCCCGGCTCACCACCGACGACCTCCCCGCACTGCTCGACGGCGCGACCGGCGTGGTGCTGCGCCTGCTCGGCGGCCGCCGCACCTGGCCCGAGGGCGTCGACGCGGTGCTCGCCGCCGGCCTGCCGGTCGTCGCGGTCGGTGGTGAGGCCGTGCCGGACGCCGAGCTGACCGCGCTGTCCACGGTGCCGGCCGGCGTGGTCGCCGACGCGCAGCGCTACCTGGTCGCCGGCGGACCGGCCAACCTGCTCCAGCTCCACCGGTTCCTCGCCGACACCCTGCTGATGGCCGGTGAGGGCTTCGACCCTCCGGTCGAGTTCCCGGCGTACGGGCGGCACGGCGAGCAGAGCACCGCGAAGGGCCCGAAGGTCGGCGTGGTCTTCTACCGGGCCCACGCGCTCGCCGGCAACACCGCGTTCGTCGACACGCTCGCCGAGGAGGTGGCCAAGGCGGGCGGCACACCCATGCCGGTGTACGCAGCGTCCCTGCGCTCCGCCGAGACCGGCCTCTACGAGCTGCTCCAGGGCTGCGACGCGCTGATCGTCACCGTGCTCGCGGCCGGCGGCACCACGGCGGCCGACGCGTCCGCGGGCGGCGACGACGACGCCTGGTCGGTCGAAGCACCGGCCGCCCTCGACGTCCCCGTGCTGCAGGGCCTCTGCCTGACCACCACCAAGCAAGCGTGGGAGCGAAGTGACGCCGCACTCACCCCCATGGACGCCGCCATGCAGGTGGCGATCCCGGAGTTCGACGGCCGCCTGATCACGGTGCCGTTCTCGTTCAAGGAGCCGGGTCCGGACGGCGTCCCCGTCTACCGCGCCGACCCGGAGCGCGCCGCCCGCGTGGCGGGCATCGCCGTGCGACACGCCAAGCTGAGGGCGATCCCCAACAGCGAGAAGCGGCTCGCGATCGTCCTGTCGTCCTACCCGACCAAGCACTCCCGGGTCGGCAACGCGGTCGGCCTCGACACCCCGGCCTCGGCGGTCGCCCTGCTCCAAGCGTTGAAGGACGCCGGCTACGACGTCGGCGACGTGCCCACCGACGGGGACACGCTGATCCACACCCTGATCGCCGCCGGCGGCCACGACGTCGAATGGCTCACCGAGGAGCAGCTCGCCGCCGCCCCGATCCGGGTGCCCGCTTCCACGTACCAGCAATGGTTCGAAGAGGTCCCGCAGAGCCTGCGAGAGGCGATGACCGAGCACTGGGGCGCCCCGCCCGGCGAGCTCTACGTCGACGGCAACGACATCGTCCTGGCCGCCCTCCGGTACGGCAACGTCACGCTGATGATCCAGCCCCCGCGCGGCTTCGGCGAGAACCCGATCGCCATCTACCACGACCCGGACCTGCCGCCGTCGCACCACTACCTGGCCGCGTACCGCTGGTTGCGGTCCAACGTGGACGCCGTCGTGCACCTCGGCAAGCACGGCACCCTGGAGTGGCTGCCCGGCAAGGGGCTCGGCCTGTCGAAGGAGTGCGCACCGGACGCCGTGCTCGGCGACCTCCCGCTCGTCTACCCGTTCGTGGTCAACGACCCGGGCGAGGGCACCCAGGCCAAGCGGCGCGGCCACGCCACGATCGTCGACCACCTGGTGCCCCCGATGGCCCGCGCCGACACGTACGGCGACATGGCCCGCCTGGAACAGCTCCTCGACGAGTACGCCACCGTCGCCGCGCTCGACCCCACGAAGGTGCCGACCCTGCGGGCGCAGATCTGGACGCTGATCCACGCCGCCGAACTGCACCACGACCTGCACGTCGACGAGCAGCCGGGCGACGACGACTTCGACGACTTCGTGCTGCACGTCGACGGCTACCTATGCGAGATCAAGGACTCGCTGATCCGCGACGGCCTGCACATCCTCGGCGCGCCGCCCGAGGGCGAGGCACGGGTCAACATGGTGCTGGCGATCCTGCGCGCCCGCCAGGTCTGGGGTGGCCGCCGCGGCGCCCTGCCGGGCCTGCGCGAGGCCCTCGCCGTCTACCTCGGCCTCGACGACACCGCGCTGGAGAGCGACGCCTTGGAGGACACGGCCCGCCGGCTGGTGCTCGCGATGGAGAGCCACGCGTGGGCTGCGGATGCCGCAACCGTTGCCGCAACCGAGGTGTTGGAGAGCACGCCCGAAGCGGTCGTCGAGGTGCTCCGCTTCGCCGCCACCGAGGTCGTCCCGCGGCTGGCCGCGACCACCGACGAGCTTAAAGCCGTCGCTCACGCGCTCGACGGCGGCTACGTGCCCGCCGGCCCGTCCGGCTCGCCCACCCGCGGCCTGGTCAACGTGCTGCCGACCGGCCGCAACTTCTACTCCGTCGACCCCAAGGCGATCCCGTCGCGCAACGCCTGGGACGTCGGCCGCGCGCTGGCCGACTCGCTGCTCGCCCGCCACCGGGAGGACACCGGCACCTGGCCGGCCCTGGTCGGGCTGACGGTCTGGGGCACCAGCGCCATGCGCACCCAGGGCGACGACATCGCCGAGGTGCTCGCGCTGATCGGCGCCCGCCCGGTCTGGGACGACGCCTCCCGCCGGGTCACCGGCTTCGAGATCGTCCCGCGCGAGGAGCTCCAACGGCCCCGGATCGACGTGACGGTCCGCATCTCCGGCTTCTTCCGCGACGCGTTCCCGCATGTGATCGCCCTACTGGACGACGCGATCGCCGCGGTCGCCGACCTCGACGAGCCCGACAACTTCGTCCGGGAGCACGCCCTGGCCGACCAGGCCGAGCACGGCGACTGGCGGCGGGCCACCACCAGGATCTTCGGTTCCAAGCCCGGCGCGTACGGTGCCGGCCTGTTGCCGTTGATCGACGCCCGCAACTGGCGCGACGACCGCGACCTCGCCGAGGTGTACGCGGTCTGGGGCGGCTACGCCTACGGGCGCGGGCTGGACGGGCGGGCGGCGCGCGGCGACCTCGAGACGGTCTATCGGCGGATGGCGGTGGCGGCCAAGAACGTCGACACCCGCGAGCACGACATCGCCGACTCCGACGACTACTTCCAGTACCACGGCGGCATGGTGGCGATGGTGCGCGCGTTGCGCGGCAGCGACCCGGCCGCGTACATCGGCGACTCGCACCGTCCTGACGAGGTACGCACCCGGTCGCTGGCAGAAGAGACGAAACGGGTGTTCCGCGCCCGGGTGGTCAACCCGCGCTGGATCGAGGCGATGCGCCGGCACGGCTACAAGGGCGCGTTCGAGCTCGCCGCGACGGTCGACTACCTCTTCGGGTACGACGCGACGGCCGGCGTCGTCGACGACTGGATGTACGAGAAGCTGGCCGCCGCCTACGTGCTGGACCCGTCGGTGCGCGAGTTCCTCGACAAGTCCAACCCGTGGGCCCTGCGCGGCATCACGGAGCGGTTGCTGGAGGCGGCCGAGCGGGGTCTGTGGGCTTCACCGTCGCCGGAGACCATCGACGCGCTGCGTGCCGAGTACCTCCGGACGGAAGGGGACCTCGAGGGAGCGTAATCTCACTCCCTTTGACGCGGCCCGCGTCAGTGGG
This sequence comes from Asanoa iriomotensis, assembly GCF_016862515.1. Classification (GTDB taxonomy): domain Bacteria; phylum Actinomycetota; class Actinomycetes; order Mycobacteriales; family Micromonosporaceae; genus Asanoa; species Asanoa iriomotensis. Next base: position 6,787 of record NZ_BONC01000031.1, on the reverse strand, counting down.
TCAGCATGTTGGAACGAGCGGTGCGGAGGAACCCGGTGCGATTCCGGGGCGGTCCCGCCACTGTCACCGGGGAGCGAACCCTCACCCGATTGGTCACGGCCCGCAAGGGTTGGAAGGCCGAGGGGAAGCGTCGATCCGGGAGCCAGGACACTCGGCCGCTCGCCGTCGAACCGTCGCGGGCGTGGACACCCGCGGAAGGGATTGCGCCATGTCGTCGCGCCTGCACGCACAATGAGTGCCGCGTACCCGTTCTCCGCCGTCGTCGGCCTCGCCGACCTCCGCCAGGCCCTGCTGCTCAACGCCGTGTCGCCGGTGATCGGCGGCGTCCTGGTCCGCGGCGAGAAGGGCACCGCGAAGTCGACGATGGTACGGGCGCTCGCGGCGCTGCTGCCGGACATCGCGGTGGTGCCGGGCTGCCGGTTCGCCTGTGACCCGGCCGCGCCCGACCCGACCTGCCCGGACGGCCCGCACGCCGGCGCGACGCGGACCGTCCGGCGGTCGCGGCTCGTGGAGCTGCCGGTCGGCGCCACCGAAGACCGGGTCGTCGGCACCCTCGACGTGCAGCGGATCCTGACCGAGGGCACGAAGGCGTACGAGCCGGGCCTGCTCGCCGCCGCGCACCGGGGCGCGCTCTACGTCGACGAGGTCAACCTGCTCCCCGACCACCTGGTCGACCTGCTGCTGGACGCGGCCGCGATGGGCCGCGCGTTCGTCGAGCGCGACGGCGTCTCGCTCCGGCACGCCGCCCGTTTCCTGCTGGTCGGCACGATGAACCCGGAGGAGGGCGAGCCGCGGCCGCAGCTCGTCGACCGGTTCGGGCTCGTGGTCGAGGTCGGCGCGCCGCAGGAGCCCGGCGACCGGGCCGAGGTGGTCCGCCGCCGGCTGGCCTACGAGGCCGACCCGGACGGCTTCGCCGCGCGGTTCGCCGACGCGGACGCCGCGACGGCCGAGCGGATCGTGGCGGCCCGGGCCCGGCTGCCGAAGGTCACGCTGCCGGACGCCGCACTGGACCGGATCGCCCGGATCTGCCTGGCGTACGGCGTCGACGGGCTGCGCGCCGACATCGTCATCGCCCGCACCGCGGTCGCGCTGGCCGCCTGGCGGGACCGGGCCATCGTGACCGACCAGGAGGTCGACGACGCGGCCCGGCTGGCCCTGCCGCACCGGCGACGGCGCGACCCGTTCGACCCGCCGGGCGCCGACCAGCAGGCCCTGGACGACGCGCTCGAGCAGGCCGGCGGGTCCGAACAGCCGCCGCCGGAGCCGGACGACGACCCGGACCAGGGCGGCGGCCAGGGCTCGGAGAATCCGCCCCCGGACGCGGGCGGCCCGGACGGCGGCGGTGCCGCTGCCGCGCCCGACGCCGAGGACCGGCCGGGCGGCGCACCTGCCACTCCCCCGCCGGCCGCGGCGGCCCCGGTCGGCTCCGCCTACAAGACCCGCACCCTTACCGCACGCTCCCGTGGCCGCTACGGCCACAGTGGACGCCGCTCGCCCGCCTACGCCGCCCGGGGCCGGGTCGCCGGTTCCCGTGCCCCACGCGGGCGGATCGGCGCCGTGCACCTGCCCGACACCGTCCTCGCCGCCGCCCGGGACCAGAGCGCAAGGAACGGTCCGTTGTTAACGCATAGCGTTAACAACGGACCGTTCCTTGCCCGAATAGCGATCCGCGAGCGGCACCTGCGCGAGGCGGTCCACATCGGACGCGAGGCCAACCTGGTGTTGTTCGTGGTCGACGCGTCCGGCTCGATGGCCGCCCGGGCCCGGATGGCCACCGTCAAGACCGCCGTGCTCTCGCTGCTCCGCGACGCCTACCAGCGGCGCGACACGGTGGGCATGATCACGTTCCGGGACACCGACGCGACCACCGTGCTGCGCCCGACCTCCAGCCACGAGGTCGGCGTGCGCCGGCTGGCCGACCTGCGCACAGGCGGGCGCACGCCGCTGGCCGCAGGCCTCGCCGCCGCCGCCCGCACGCTGGCCGGCGAGCGGCGCCGTGACCCGCTGCGCCGCCCGCTGCTGGTCGTGGTCACCGACGGCCGGCACACCCGCGGCCCGGACCCGCGCACGGTCGCACCGGCCCTCGCCGGCGTGCCGAGCGTCGTGGTCGACTGCGAGACCGGCCCGGTCAAGCTCGGCATGGCCCGCACGCTGGCCGGTGCCCTGGACGCCGAGTACCTCCCGCTCGCGGCGCTGTCCGCCGCCACCCTCAAGGCGGTGTGACGATGCCACAGGGCAAGGTCGAACAGGTTCCCGACGACGGCCTGACCACGCGGGAACGGCGGCGGCAGCCGCTGCTCGCCGTGCACACCGGCGTCGGCAAGGGCAAGTCGACGGCCGCGTTCGGGATGGCGCTGCGTGCCTGGAACGCCGGCTGGCCGATCGTGGTGTTCCAGTTCGTGAAGAGTCCGAAGTGGCGGGTCGGCGAGGAGTCGGCGCTCAAAGCGCTGGGTGCTCACCACGAGGCCACCGGGGCAGGCGCGCCGGTCACCTGGCACAAGATGGGCGAGGGCTGGTCGTGGCTGGCCCGGCCCGGCGACGAGCGCGACCACGCCGCCGAAGCGGCCGAGGGCTGGGCGCAGGTCAAGCGGGACCTGGCCGACGAGCGTTACCGGTTCTACGTGCTGGACGAGTTCACGTACCCGATGAAATGGGGTTGGGTCGACGTCGCCGAGGTCGTGACGACGCTGCGCGCCCGGCCGGGCAACCAGCACGTCGTCGTGACCGGGCGGGACGCAGCGCCGGCGCTGGTCGAGGCGGCCGACCTGGTCACCGAGATGACCAAGGTCAAGCATCCGATGGACGTCGGCCGCAAGGGACAGCAGGGCATCGAGTGGTGACCACCCCGCGCATCGTGGTGGCCGCGCCGGCGTCCGGGCACGGCAAGACCACCGTCGCGGGCGGGCTGCTGGCGGCGTTCGCCGCCCGGGGCAAGCGGGTGGCCGGGTTCAAGGTCGGTCCGGACTACATCGACCCCGGCTACCACGCGCTGGCCAGCGGCCGTCCCGGCCGCAACCTCGACCCGGTCATGGTCGGCGAGGAACGGATCGCGCCGCTGTTCGCGCACGGCGCCGAGGGCGCCGACCTCGCGGTCGTCGAGGGTGTGATGGGGCTCTTCGACGGCCGGGCGCACGCGGGCGAGCACGGTTCGACCGCGCAGGTGGCCAAGCTGCTCTCCGCGCCGGTGCTGCTCGTGGTCGACGGTTCGGCGGTCGGACGGTCGGTGGCCGCGCTGGTGCACGGGTTCCGCGGCTTCGACCCGACGCTGCGGCTGGCCGGCGTGGTGCTCAACAAGGTGGGCTCGGACCGGCACGAGGCGATCCTGCGCGAGGCGCTGGAGGAGACCGGAACCCCGGTGCTCGGCGTGCTGCGGCGATCGGAGGCGGTCGCCGCGCCGTCCCGGCATCTCGGGCTCGTGCCCGTCGTGGAACGGCACGCGACGGCGGCGACGGCCATGGCCGCGCTGGCCGAGCTGATCGCGTCCAGTGTGGACCTTTCCGCTATCGAGGCGGCGGCCGCCACGGCGCCGCCGTTGGCGGTCGAGCCGTGGTCGCCACCGGTTGCTTCTCGGCCTGACCGGCCGGTGGTCGCGGTGGCCGGTGGGCCGGCGTTCAGCTTCTCGTACGCGGAGACCACCGAGCTGTTGGCCGCCGCGGGCGCGGAGGTCGTGACCGTGGACCCGTTGCACGACGAGGCTTTGCCGCCCGGGACCGCCGCGCTGGTCGTCGGCGGCGGCTTCCCCGAGGTGTACGCGGCCGAGCTGTCCGCCAACGTCCCGTTGCGGGCCGCCGTGGCCGGGCTGGCCGCCGCCGGCGCTCCCGTCGCGGCCGAGTGCGCGGGCCTGCTCTGGTTGGCCCGCAGCCTCGACGGCGCACCGATGTGCGGCGTGCTGCCGGCGGACGCCGAGATGACCGGCCGGCTCACGCTCGGCTACCGGGACGCGGTGGCGATCTCGCCGAGCTGGCTCGCGCCGGTCGGCACCCGGCTCACCGGGCACGAGTTCCACCGCACGGCGACCACGCCCGGCGCCGGGGAGGCGCCCGCGTACGCCTGGCGGGACAAGCCCGGCGAGGGCTTCGTGGCGGGCAACGTGCACGCCTCCTACCTGCACCTGCACTGGGCCGGTGCCCCGGAGATCGCGGAACGGCTGGTGGCGGCATGCGCCTGATCGGAGTCGGCGTCGGGCCCGGAGATCCGGAGCTGATGACGCTCAAGGGCGTGCGCGCGCTGGCGACCGCCGGCCGGGTGTTCGTACCCGTGCTCGATCCGGCCGATGTCGGGCGCGCGGAGGCGACCGTGCGGGCGCACGCCGCCCACGAGCGGATCGAGCGGCTGGTGTTCGCGCTCAACGAGCGGACGGACGCGGGCCGGCGCGAGCACTACTGGGACGAGGCCGGGCGGCGGGTCGCGCAGTGGCTGCGGGAGACCGGCGGCACGGCGGCGTTCGCCACGATCGGCGACCCCAACGTGTACGCGACCTTCGGCTATCTGGCGGAGACCGTGCGCGGGCTGGTACCGGAGGTGGAGATCGAGACCGTGCCGGGCATCACCGCGATGCAGGCGCTGGCCGCCGCCGCCGGACGGCCGCTGGTCGAGGGCGGCGAGGAGCTGGTGCTGCTGCCGATGGCCCGCGGCGACCTGGGCGCGCTGCACGCGGCGCTGGAACGGGACGCGACCGTGGTGGTCTACAAGGGCGGGCGGCACATGGCGGCGATCGCCTCGGCGGCCGCCGGGCGCGGTGCCGTGGTGGGCAGCCACCTCGGGCTGCCGGACGAGAAGGTGCAGCCGCTCGACGCGGTCGACGGTCCGTTGCCGTACCTGGCGACGGTGCTGATCCCGGCCGTGCGCGAGCGGCGGGGAGGAAAGCTGTGACCGGTCGGGTGAGCTTCGTCGGTGCGGGCCCGGGCGCCGCCGACCTGCTGACGCTGCGCGCGGCCCGCCGCCTGGGCGAGGCCGACGTGGTGGTCTGGGCGTCCAGCCTGGTCGCCGCCGAGGTGCTCACGCACGTGCGGCCCGGGGCCGAGGTGGTCGACTCGGCGGCCGTGCCGCTGGAGGCGGTCGTCGAGATCTACCACCGCGCGGCGGCCGAGGGTCTGCACGTGGTGCGGCTGCACTCCGGCGACCCGAGCCTGTGGGGCGCGGTGGCGGAGCAGCTCGACGCCTGTGCGGACCTCGACCTGGAGACGGAGATCGTGCCGGGTGTCTCGGCGTTCGCGGCCGTCGCGGCGGCGGCCGGCCGGGAGCTGACGGTGCCCGAGGTGGCCCAGTCGGTGATCCTGACCCGGCTCGAGGGCGGCAAGACACCGATGCCCGACGGGGAGCGGATCGCGGACTTCGCCCGGCACGGCACCACGATGGCGGTGTTCCTGTCAGCGGCGCGCGCCAAACAGCTCGCCGAGCAACTGCTGGCCGGCGGCTACCCGGCCGAGACACCGGTGGTGATCGGTTCGCGGGTGAGCTGGCCCGACGAGCTGCTGGCCTGGTGCACGATCGGCACGCTGGCCGAGACGGTCCGGGCGCACAAGCTGTGGAAGCACACGCTGTTCCTGGTCGGGCCGGCGCTGGCCGCGCACGGCACGCGCAGCCACCTCTACCACCCGGGCCATTTCCACGGACACCGCAAGGCCGAGCGGACGGCCCGCGAAGAGCTGAAGGCCCGACATGCCTGACGTGACGGTGTACGGCCACGACGGCGGCCCCCTGCCGGCCACGGTCGGCCCGGCCACGCTGCTGGTGGGCGGCGCCCGACACCTGGCCGACGTGTCGTCGAACGCCGAACGGGTGGTGATGGGCGACGTGGCCGCGGCCGTCGACCGGATCACCGACCACGATGGACCGGTCGCGGTGGTGGCCAGCGGCGACCCCGGCTTCTTCGGCATCGTGCGCACACTGCGCCGGGCGGGCGTGGACCCCGTGGTGCGACCGGCGGTGTCGTCGGTGGCGCAGGCGTTCGCCCGGCTGGGACTGCCGTGGGACGACGCGGTCGTGGTGTCGGCACACGGCCGGGACGACGGCTTGCGCCGGGCGGCGAACGTCTGTCGCGCGTACCCGAAGGTGGCTGTGCTGACCGGCCCCGGCGCGGACCCGCCGGCACTCGCGGCGGCCTTGGAGGGGTGGCGCCGCCGGATCGTGGTGGCCTCCCGGCTCGGCACCGCCGAGGAACGGCTCACCGGCCCGGACGGCGACTGGACCGACCCGAACGTGGTTCTCGTGCTGGCCGAGGACGGTGCCGCCGGCCCGGCCGGCTGGCTCGCCGGCGGCGTGCGCATGCCGGACGGGTGGGCGCTCCCGGAGGAGGCGTTCCACCACCGCGCCTCGATGATCACGAAGGCGGAGGTACGCGCGGTCGCGCTGGCCCACCTGGCGCCGGTACCCGGAACGCTGGTCTGGGACCTCGGCGCCGGGTCCGGCTCGGTCGCCGTCGAATGTGGACGCTTCGGCGCGGCCGTGATCGCGGTGGACCGCGACCCCGCGGCGACGGACCTGGTGCGGGCCAACGCGGCGCAACACGGCGTCGACGTACGGGTCGTGACCGGCACGGCACCCGAGGCCCTGGCCGACCTACCGGACCCGGACGCGGTCTTCGTGGGCGGCGGCGGGCCGGACGTGCTGGGTGCCGTGCTCGACCGCCGCCCGTCCCGGGTGGTCGCCGCATTCGCGGCCGTCGAGCCGATCGGCCCGACCGCCGCCGCCCTCGCCGCCGCCGGCTACACCACGGGCGGCGCACAGCTACAGGCCAACCGCCTGACCGACCTCGCGGGCCGCCACCGCCTGGCGGCGACCAACC
>NZ_BONC01000030.1 GCF_016862515.1 Asanoa iriomotensis | reverse complement strand
ATACACGGACGACAACGCGGCAAAAAGCCGGTCCTGCCGCGCACGGATGCTGTCCTGCCCCGGATAGTTCGTCCCGTCCGAGAACCACAACTTCAGATCACGCGACCCCGTCGCGTCCATGATGTCGACGCACTCCAGCAGATGCGCCAACGCCTTCGCACGCACGACCGGATCCGGATGGCACACCGAGCCCAGCTTGTAGTCGTCGTCCTGGAACACGTTGGAGTTGATCGCCCCGAGCGCGACCCCACGTTCCTTGGCATAGGCGGCCAGGTCCGCGTAGTCGTCAACCCGGTCCCACGGAATGTGCAACGCCACCGTCGGCGCCACACCCGTGAACCGGTGCACCGTCGCCGCGTCAGCGATCTTCTCGTAGGGATCCCGCGGCACACCCTCCTGCGCGAACACCTTGAACCGCGTGCCCGAGTTGCCGAACGCCCACGACGCCGTCTCGATCCGCTGGTCACGCAACGCCGCGCGCACGTCGGTCACGACTCCTCCAGGTGGAAGATCTCGTCGAGCACCAGGAACCCCCGATCGGGCCGCCCGCCCGGCAGGTCGGCGAAGAACGGCGCCATCTCCGCCTGCCACCGCGCGTTCACGGACGTCGCCTCCATCGCGTCCAGCGACGCGGAGAGGTCCTCGGTCAGGAAATAGCCGACGAGCAGCCCGTCGTCCCGCAGGAACAGCGAATAGTCGTGCCAGCCGGCGGACCGCAGCGCGGCCAGCATCTCCGGCCACACCGCGGCGTGGCGGCGCCGGTAGTCGTCCAGGCGCTCAGGGCGCACCTGGAGCGTGAAACAGATCCGGCGCACGCCACCCTCCACAGGAGACTCAGAAGTCGAACTGGTCGATGTTGGACGCTTCGAAGGTGAACGGATCACCCAGCACGACCTCGCCGTTCGCACCGACGGTGTACTCGCCGAGCTTGCCGGCCTTGAACTTGTCGCCTTCCTTGCCGGTGATGATCCCCGACGCCAGCGCACCGCCGGCGTAAGCCGCCAGGTAGCCCAGGTCCGCCGGGTTCCACAGCGCGAACGCCTTGACGGTGCCGTCCTTCACGAACGCGCGCATCTGGTTGGGGGTGCCGAGACCGGTCAACTGCACCTTCCCCTTGTACGAGGACCCGGACAGGTAACGGGCGGCCGCGGCCACACCGACGGTGGTCGGCGAGATGATGCCCTTGAGGTTCGGGTGCTTGGCGAGCAGGCCCTGCGCCTCCTGGAACGACTTCTCGTCCTGGTCGTCGCCGTAGACGGTGTCGACCAGCTTCAGCTTCGCGTACTCCGGCTTGGCCAGCTCGGTCTTCATCATCTCGATCCAGGCGTTCTGGTTGGTCGCGTTCGCCGTCGCCGACAGGATCGCGATCTCACCGCCGTCCGGACCCACCGCGTCCGAGATGAGCTTGATCTGGGACTTCGCGATGCCGTCCGCGGTCGCCTGGTTGACGAACACGTCCCGGCACTGCGGGTTGGTGTCCGAGTCGTACGTGACGATCTTCGCGCCGGCCGTCTTGGCCTCGGTCAGGGCGCCGCAGATCGCGTCCTTGTCGTTGGCCGACACCACGATCACGTCGGTCTGCTGCTGCGAGAGGGTGTTGATGTAGGACACCTGCGCCGACGGGCTCGCCTCCGACGGGCCGGTCTGCGAGTACGTGCCCTTGAACTCCTCGACGGCGACCTTGCCGCCCTTGTTGTCCGAGGTCTCGAAGTAGGGGTTGTTCACCTGCTTGGGCAGGAAGGCGATCTTCAGTCCCTCCTTGATGGTGCCGTCGGCGTTGGCGGTGTCGCCGCTGCCCGAACCGGTGCCGGCGTCACCGCCGTCGTCGGCGCAGGCGCCCATGGCCAGCGTCAGCGCGGCGAGGACGGTCGCGGCGACGACGCGTACACCTGTGATCCTCATGGTTGGGTCCTTTCCTCAGGGGGTCGTCGACGCAGCCGCCCGCGTGCCATCCGCACCACGTTGGGCCCGACGACGGAAGCGATGAGCAGCGTTCCGGTGACGATCGTCAACGCGTTGGCCGGGACGTCGGCCAGTTGCAACGCGTTGCGCAGAGTGCCGAGGAGCGCGACCGCGGCGACCACACCGAGCAGGCCGCCGCGACCGCCGAAGATGGACACGCCGCCCAGCAGCACCGCCGCCACCACCGACAGCTCGATGCCGTTGGCGTTGTCGGCCCGGGCAGACGCGAACCGGAACGTCCAGAAGACGCCCGCCAAAGCGGCGACCACACCTGTCGCCACGAACAGCCAGAACTTGGTGCGCATGACCGCGATCCCGGAGTACGCGGACGCCTCGGCGTTGTTGCCGATCGCGTAGAGCGCCCGCCCGACCGGTGTCGCGTGCAGCAGCACCCCGAACAACAGCGCCAGCACCGCCACCACGAGCACGAACCACGGGATCACCGTGCCGGGGATCGGGGCGATCATGTCGCGCGTCCAGTCCACCGGGTAGTCCGCGATCGCGCGGTCGCCGAGGACGACGTACGCGAGGCCCCGGTAGAGCGCCAGCGTGCCGATCGTGACCGCGAGCGACGGCAGCCCGAACACCGTGACGAAGATGCCGTTGACCGCGCCCAGCACCGCGCCGAGCAGGAGGCTGATCGCGATCAGCAGGGGCAGCGAGGTCACGCCGGCGTGCCATAGCTGCCCGAGCACGCTGCAGGTCAGGCCGACCGTGCTGGCGACGCTCAGGTCGATCTCGCCGGTGATGACGATCAGCGTCATAGGCAGCGCGATCAGTGCGATCGGGATCGCCTCGAGGATCACGAACCGGTAGAAGCGCGGGTTGCCGACCCCGTCGATGGTCATGCTGCCGACGACGATCACGAGCGCGAGGGCGACCAGCACGAGCAGGTCCCACGAGCCGAGCACGCCGCGGGCCCGGGCCCGTGGGCGGGGCGGGGTGATCGGCTGCGTCTCAACGGCCACGGCCGGCACCTCCTCGGAGCCGGCGGGCCATCCGCACCGCCAGCGAACGGTCCAGGCCGATCGCGGCCAGGATCAGCACGCCGACCGCGGCGCGCTGCCAGAACGGGTTGATGCCGAGCACCGGCAGGGCGCTGCCGATCGTGGTCAGCAGCACCGCGCCCAGCGCCGCGCCATAGACCGAGCCGCTGCCGCCGAAGATCGCGACGCCGCCGACCACCACCGCGGCGACCACGTTGAGCTCCTGGCCGAGGCCGGCGTTCGCGTCGATCGTGCCGAACCGGGCCGCGTGCAGGACGCCCGCGAGGCCGGCCAGCGCGCCGCTGGTGACGAAGGCCCAGAAGACCCGACGCCCGACGGGTACGCCGTAGAGGCGGGCGGCATCCGGGTCGGAGCCGATCGCGTAGAGCTCGCGGCCGCTGCGGTAGGAGCGCAGGAACACGCCGGCGCCGACCAGCACCACGACCGCGAACAGCGCGAGCACCGGGATGCCGAGCACCGACTGCGTGCCGAGCTTGAGGAAGCCGGCGGGCATGTCGGCCGCGTTGATCTGCCGGCCGGTGGCCCAGGTGTAGTCGAGGCCGCGGAAGACGTAGAGGGTGCCGAGGGTGACCACCAGGGCCGGCACCCGGGCGGCGGCGATCAGGCCGCCGTTGACCGCGCCGCAGGCGGCGCCGAGCGCGATGCCGATCAGCAGCGCGACGGGGATGGGCATGCCGGGCGTGCTCTGGAACAGCGCGCCGGTGGCGAAGGCGGCCAGGCCGAGGATCGAGCCGACCGAGAGGTCCACGTTGCGGGTGATGATCACGATCGCCTGGCCGACCGCGAGGATCGCCAGGATCGTGGAGCTGAGCAGCAGGTCCTTGATGTTCTGCGCGGACAGGAACCGGGTGTTGACCGCGAACGTCACGCCGACGAGCAGCACCAGGGCCAGTGCGATGCCCAGCTCGCGGACCACGAAGACGCGGTGCACGGCCGCGGTCGGGGCGGTCACGGCCGTGCTCCCGTCGCGGCGACCATCACCGACTCCTCGTCGGCGGTGGCCCGCGGGATGTCGGCGACCAGCCGGCCCTCGTGCATGACCAGCACCCGGTCGGCCATCCCGAGCACCTCGGGCAGCTCGCTCGAAACCATCAACACCGCCACCCCGTCGGCCGCCAGCTCCGAGAGCAGGCGGTGCACCTCGGCCTTCGTACCCACGTCGATCCCCCGGGTCGGCTCGTCCACGATCAGCACCCGGGGCTGGGTGGACAGCCATTTCGCGAGGACCACCTTCTGCTGGTTGCCACCCGACAGCGTCGCGACCGGGTCGGTCGGGCGGCCCGCCTTGACCTGCAGGCGTTGCGTCCAGGTCGCGGCGGCGCGGCGCTCGGCGCCGCCGAACAACAGGCCGGCTCTCGCCAGCGACCATCGGCGTGGCAGCGTCGTGTTGCGCTCGACCGACAGCTCCATCACCAGGCCCTGCTGGCGGCGATCCTCGGGGACCAGGGCGAGGCCGGCGGCGATCGCGGCCGGGGTGTCGCCGGGCGGCAGCGGCTTGCCGTCGACCCGGACCTCGCCGGCGTCCGGCTTGTCCACACCGAACACGGCCCGCACGACCTCGCTGCGGCCGGCGCCGACCAGCCCGGCCAGCGCGACGATCTCGCCGCCGCGCACCGCGAAGCTGACGTCGTCGAAGAAGCCGTGCCTGGTCAATCCCGCCACCTCGAGCCGCACCTCGCCCGGCGTGGTGTCGACCTTCGGGAACAGCGTCGCGACGTCGCGGCCGACCATCTTGCGGACCACCTGGTCCACGGTCAGCTCGGCGGCGGGCGCGGTGTCGACCCGGCGGCCGTCACGCATCACGGTGATGCGCTCGCACAGCGCGAACACCTCGTCGAAGCGGTGCGAGATGAACAGCACCGCGGCGCCGCCGTCGCGCAGGGAACGGGCGACCGCGAACAGCCGCTCGACCTCCACACCCGACAGCGCGGCGGTCGGCTCGTCCATGACCAGCAGCCGGGCGTTGGTGGACAGCGCCTTCGCGATCTCGACGAGCTGCTGGTCGGCGATCGAGAGCCCGCGCGCCGGCCGGTCCGGGTCGAGCCGCACGCCGAGCCGGTCGAACAGCTCCCGGGTCCGGGCACGCATCGCGGCGGTGTCGATCCGGCGCAGCGAGCGCAGTGGCTGCCGGCCCATGAAGATGTTCTCCGCGACCGACAGGTCGGGGAAGAGCGTGGGCTCCTGGTAGATCACCGCGATGCCGGCCGCGCGCGCGTCGGCGGGGCCGCCGAACGTGACCGGCCCGCCGTCGAGCAGGATCGTCCCGGTGTCGGGCGGGTGCACGCCCGCGAGGATCTTCACCAGCGTCGACTTGCCCGCACCGTTCTCGCCGACGAGCGCGTGCGCCTCGCCGGTCACGAGGTCGAGGTCGACGTCGCGCAACGCCGCCACGGCGCCGAACGACTTGCTCACCCCGCGCAGCGCCAGCATCGCCCCTCCAGGTCATGAAACGTTTCACAAAGGACTGTGATTGAAGACACTAGGGATGTGAATGCGTCAGCGCAAGAGGCTATCCGCCGGTGTGGCCCTCTTCCTCGCCGTCGGCGGTGAAGGCGCCGCTGCCCTGCTCGGTCTCCAGGTAGACGTGCTGGTGGCCGAGGCCGGCGTCCACATTGATCTGGTCGAGCTGTGCCGCGGCGACCGACCAGGCAGTGGCGGCGCCGGTGCGGGACCGCACGGCGATCGCGATGAGCCCCGCCCGCTGCTCCGCGGGGCCGGCGACCGCGGCCGCGTACAGGTCGACCGCCGTCGTGAAGTCCGAGATCGCCCCGCGGAAGCCGCCCCGGGCGACGTTGGTCGCGGTCGTGCCGGACGGGCTCTCGGAATGGGCGTCGACGAGGCCCTTGACCGTCTTCTGCCAGCTCCCGACCGTTGCGGCGTCCGCCGGCTGACCACTCTCGACCGCGGCGTCGAACGCGTTGAGGACCGGAGTCAGCGCCTCTTGCGACGAACGGGCGACGGTCGTCAGCGACCTGATCTGCTCGACGTCACGCTTCGCCTCCTGCGCCTTGATCTCGTCGATCGCCCGCGTGGTGGAGTCGGGGCGGCCGATCAGAAAACCGGCGAGGCCGGCGAGCAACGCGGCGGCCACGACGGCGGCGATGAACCCCACCAACGGGACGCGGCGGGCCTGTGCCTGCTCGGCCTGGCGGACGTACGACGGCTTGCCTGTCTTACGCGACATCGATGAACGGTATTACGGCTCCGGTGACTGGATCAAGGCCGCCCGGCGTGCCCGGTAGGCACTCACCGCGGCGCGGTTGCCGCAACCCCCGTCGCAGAACCGCTTCGAGCGGTTCTTGGACAGGTCGACCAGGACGTTGCCGCAACCGGGGTACGCGCAGACGCGCAAGCGGTCGAGCGCCTCGGCGCGCACGACGTCGACCAGCGCCATCGCGGCCTCGACCGTCATCCGCTCGGCGAGCGGCGCGTCCCGGGAGATCGCGTGCAGGTGGTACGGCCAGTCGTCGTGCCGGACGAGTTGCGGCAACGGGTTGCTCTCGCGCAACAGCGCGTTGACGGTCTCGACCAACTCGTCCTCGTCGAGCTCCCAGAACCGGCGGAACCGGGGCCGCAGGGCGCGCACCTCGTCGAGCTCCCGCCGGGTGCCCGCCCGGACGCCGCTGTCGGGGTGGTCGCGGAGGAAGGCGTCGAGCGCGGCGATGTCGTCCAGCGGCGTGTTGACCAGGGCCGCGGCCTGCACGAGGGCCGACTCTGTGTCATGGGCGAAAACCATCTTGACCCCTGTCACTCGCACCACCTAGCGTCATCAGTGTAAACCGCTTTGGTCATGACAGGGGACGCCCATGCCACCCGCCCGCTCGCTCGGCCTGCTGTTCGCGCTGCTGTCCGCGTCGACGTTCAGCACGTCGGGCCCGTTCGCGCGGGCGTTGCTCGACGCCGGCTGGTCGGCGCCGGCCGCGGTGGCGACCCGGATCGGCGTCGCCGCGGTCGTGCTCGCCGTGCCGGCCGCTCTCCTGCTGCGCGGCCGCTGGGGCTCGGTCCGGCGCAACCTGACCGGCATCGCGCTGTTCGGCGTGCTCGGCGTCGGCGCGGCGCAGGTCGGCTACTTCAACGCGATCCGCTACCTGCCGGTCGGCGTCGCGCTGCTCCTGGAATACCTGGGTGTGGTGCTGGTCGTCTTCTGGATGTGGGCGGTGCACGGCCAGCGGCCACGGGCGCTGACCGCCGCCGGCGCGGTCACGGCGATCGTCGGCCTGGTCCTCGTGCTCGACCTGAGCGGCGGCGCGCGACTGTCCCTGGCCGGCGTGGCCTGGGGCCTGTTCGCCGGCCTCGGGCTGGCGTCCTACTTCGTGCTCGGCGCCCGCGACTCCGGCGACGACGAGGTGCCGGCGCTGGCCCTGGCCACCGGCGGCATGGCCGTCGGCGCGGTGCTGCTGGCGGTGCTCGGTGCGACCGGGCTGCTGCCGACGCACGCGTCGTTCGGCCAGGTCAGCCTGGGTGGGCAGCAGGTGAGCTGGCTGCTGCCGGTCGCCGGGCTGTCGCTGGTGGCGGCCGTGGTGGCCTACGTGGCCGGCATCGCCGCGGCCCGCGCCCTCGGCGCCCGCCTCTCCTCGTTCGTCGGCCTCACCGAGGTGCTCTTCGCGGTCCTGATCGCCTGGCTCGTGCTCGACGAACTGCCCACGGCCGTCCAGATCCTCGGCGGCGCGCTGATCATCGCGGGCGTCGCGCTGGTGCGCCTCGACGAGCGCAAGCCGGCCACCGAGGCCGTCACCGTCTCAGCCTGACTCCCAGTGGAGACCGGCGTCGGGGTGGCCGTCCGCCGCGAACGCGCGCAGCGCCCGCAGGGCGGTGTCCAGGTCGACGACCTCGCGCCGCGGCACCCGGCGGACCCGGCCGGCGACGACGAGCGGCACCTCGCCCGGCAGGGCGTCCGCGGCCCGCACGACGATCGCGTCGTCGTGCTCGTCGGCGCCCAGGTGCACCGTGTAACTGCCGGCGCCGCCCGCGATCGCCAGCCACTGGCCGTCGTGGCCGGTCACCACGACCTCGGTGTGCCGCCGCTGGTCCAGCGCCCGCACCGCGGCCTCGAGGTCGGCGACGGTCGGCGCGGCGTCGGCCAGGTGGCCGGCGCGGCCGTCCTCCCAACTGTCCCGCTCCAGCCGCACCGGGTCAGCTACCGATGAGCTCGGCATAGAGATCCTCGTAGCGGGCCTGGTCGGCGGAGAGCCGGCCCTCGGAGTCGACCGTGAAGCCGCCACTGCGGAAGCACTCCACGAACAGCTTCACCATCGTCGGCAGGTCGGGAAACTCGATCCGGGTCGCCTCGCCGGAGCGGATCTCGACGACCCGGGGCTCGTGCGGGCCGGCCCACAGCGCGGCGAACAGATCGCCCTCCGCCGAGGCCAGCAGCGGGAGCCAGCCGTCACCGAGTGCGAGCACCGGATCGTCGTCGTGCGCGTGGCGCATCCCGATGGCCTCGGCGAGCGCCAGCGGCACGTACCCCGGGATGACCTCGACGTCCCGATGGTCCTGGGCCGGGCCGCGGGTCACGCCGTCGTGCCAGGTGAACCATTCGACGACGACGGGCGGCAGCGGGCCGTACCGGGTGATCCGGTCCGGTGGCAGCCCGGGCACGAACAGGTCGACGACCGGACGGCGCAGCATGCGCAGCCACCACTCCAGGTCGTCGAGTCGATCACTCAGTGACTCCTCCACACGGTCACCAGCGCTAACCATCCGCCCGACGTCACACCAGTCGTCGGGGTGAGGCGGAAAGTTCCCGCATTCTTCCGACAGTCGGTTGACTCCGCCCAGGCCGGGGCGAACGGCTACCGTGTCGGGAGCCCAACCCGGAGGATCGATGCGCCGTCATGCCGCCGCCCTGGCCGCCCTGTTCGTGGGGCTGATCGTGGTCGTCGCGCCCGCCACGCCGGCGTCGGCGCACACCAAGCTGGCCAAGGCGGTGCCCGCGGCCAAGGCATCCGTGACCAAGCCGATCTCGGCGGTCACGCTGACCTTCAGCGGGCTGATCAAGCAGGCCGGCACCAAGGTCGAGGTGATCGGCGCGGACGGCGACGACTACCGGACCGGCGACGCGGAGGCGCTCGACAAGACCATCACCGCGCCGGTGTCGCCGCTGCCGCTGGGGGCGGTCACGGTCCGCTGGGAGACCGTGTCCGCGGACGGACACACCATCAAGGGTGAGTACGCGTTCAGCAACAAGGCGCAGCCACCCGTGGCGACGACGCCGCCGGCTTCTCCCTCGGCAGCGCCTTCTGTGGTGCCGTCTGCCGCCGTCGAGCCGTCGGCCGCGGCGGCCGTCGTGCCGATCTCCTCCGAGAGCGGCGTGTCGACGGGTGTAATCGCCGCAGTGATCGCAGTGGTAGGTGTCGT
This sequence comes from Asanoa iriomotensis, assembly GCF_016862515.1. GTDB lineage: Bacteria > Actinomycetota > Actinomycetes > Mycobacteriales > Micromonosporaceae > Asanoa > Asanoa iriomotensis. The sequence continues at coordinate 90,387 of NZ_BONC01000030.1, read as the reverse complement.
CGTCGCCGGCCTGGTCGGCCTCGTGTGGTGGCGGCGCCGCCCTAACGGGTGAGTGAGGGCTACTCCACAAACCGGGCTCTCGGGATGCGGGGGGTCGAAGGCCCCGATAGGGTCGCCTTTCTATGCCCGACTCCCCCAGGGCTGCCACCGCCCCCCGTCTGCCCTCGCTGACCGGGCTGCGCTTCGCCGCGGCGCTGCTCGTGTTCGGCGTCCACGCCTACTCGTTCATCCCGGTCGGCGGCTTCGCGCACGATCTCGGGCACCTGCTGCTCGACCCCGGTGACCTCGGCGTCTCGTTCTTCTTCGTGCTCTCGGGCTTCGTGCTGACCTGGGCGGCGCGCGGCGACGGTCCTGCTCCCGGGCGGGGGCTCGGGCGGTTCTTCGCCGGCCGCTTCCTGCGGATCTATCCCGCCTACCTGGTCGCGCTGGCACTCGCGGTCGCCTCGAAGTGGGTCGGCGACCTCATCGACCCGGTCGGCAACCGGATGAACCAGGTCAACGGCCACAACCTGACCACGAGCGTGTTCCTCGTGCAGGCCTGGTTCCCGGACGACGTCACCTACCTCGGCATCAACCCGGTCGCCTGGTCGCTTTCCTGCGAGATCGCGTTCTATGCCGCGTTCCCGCTGCTCTATCCCCTGCTGCGCCACCTGGCGGGCCGGGCGCTCGCGGTCGCGGCGATCGGGTTGGTCGCGCTCGGGCTGCTCATGCCGCTGATCGCGCACCTGTGGGTCGACCCTGATTACCAGCGGTGGTTCGTCTACATCCTGCCGGTCACCCGCGGTGTCGAGTTCGCGCTCGGCATCGCGCTCGCGCTGCTGGTGCGCTCAGGTGCGTGGCGCGGGCCCGGGTTGCCGGTCGCGACCGGCCTGTTCGTCGCCAACTACCTGGCCGTCAACCTGTTGCCGCACCAGGTGCGGGACACCGCTGCCGTGCTGGCCACGACCGCGTTGCTGATCCCGGCCGCGGCGACCGCGGACCTGACCGGCGCGCGGTCGGTGTGGCGGCACCCGGCGCTGGTCCGGCTCGGCGACGCGTCGTACGCCTTCTTCCTGGTGCATCTGACGATCATCACGACCGTGATGACGTACCTCGGCCGGTCGCACGACTATCCCGCGTGGCAGGCGGTGCCGTTGGGCCTCGGGTTCCTGGTCGTCTCGTACGCGGTCGCCATGCCTTTGCACCGCTATGTCGAAGCGCCCGCGATGCGCCTTTTGCGGCGTCGCCGCCGGCCCGCCGCCATCCCCGCACCGCGCGCTCCGCAGCCGGATCGGGTGGGCGTAGGCTAGTCCGATATGGGGAAGGTTGTCGCTGACATCTCCATTTCACTCGACGGCTATGTGACCGCACCGGGCGCCGATGTCGAGCACGGCCTGGGCGTCGGCGGTGATGCGATCCACGGCTGGGTCTTCGCCGGGCACCCCGTCGACTCCGAGATCCTGTGCCGCGGCGTCGACGAGACGGGCGCGGTCGTGATGGGCCGCCACCTGTTCGACTTCGTCGACGGCCCGCACGGCTGGACGGGCGAGGTCGGCTACGGCGCGGGCACCGACCACGCGACCGGCGGCCCGCCGGTGGTCGTGGTGACGCACTCGCCGCCGGCGTCGTGGCGACTGGGTGAGCGGGTCAGCTTCGCGACCGACATCTGCGAGGCGGTGGGCAAGGCCCGCAAGGCGGCAGGCGACCGCACGGTCGTGGTGATGGGCGGTGCCGACGTCGTGCGCCAGAGCGTCCTCCTGGGCCTGGCCGACGAACTGCGCATCCACCTCGCACCGTTCCTGACCGGCGGCGGCACGCCGCTGTTCCGCCCGGGCGACCAGCCACCACCCCGCCTGCGCCAGCGCGACGTGGTGGTCTCACCGCACGCGACCCACCTGACTTACGAGGTCCTCAACTGACCCTGGTGCCGACGACGACGGCCAGGCCGGGCGCTACGCGGAGCTGGGTGGCGCGCAGGCGCGGGTGGTCGAGCCAGCGCAGGCGTGCGTGGTCGACCTCGCCGCCGTGCCGCGGCGGCCAGTCGGTGCTCGGCGTGAAGTCGTCGACGACGACGCTGCCGCCGATCCGAAGCCAGTCGGCCGGCTCGGCGAAGCCGGCAGCCTCGGTCTTGCCGTGCCCACCGCCGTCGAGCACGAGCAGGTCGAAGGGGCCGTGGTCGCGCAGCTCGGTCCAGTCTCCGATGTGGACCATGGCGGCGCCGTCGAACAGCGCGGCCGCGGCGCGGGCGCGGTCGGGGTCGCGTTCGACGCTGACCAGCCGCACGCCTGGCGCGGCCCCGGCCGCCAGCCAGGCGAGCCCGACGCCGTAGCCGGTGCCGGTCTCCCCGATCACGCCGCCGGGCGGGACCCCGCCAGCGAGGACCCGCAGGAGACGGCCGTGCGCGGGAACGCTCGAATGCGGAAACCCATGGCGCGCGGCAAGCCGCGTGGCCGCCCGCACCCGTGCCGGCAGAGACATCCGGTCAGGCTATTGCCTGTCCAGGACCGCCGGCCGGCTGGTGGCCGGCTTGCCGATCGACCGGGCGGGTGCCGACATCGTGGGCGCAGCCGACTTCCTCACCGCGCACTCGGAGGTGGCCCTACACGCCGGGGCGCCAGCGGCGGTGTTGGGTTTGGGGCTCGCCTGTGCGGATGAGGTCCAGGCGCGGGCGCGGGCCGTCGGTGCGGCCAGTCTGTGGGCGGCGGGAGCCGGCCTGCCACGATTGCGGCCAGTTGGCGCCAGGGCCCGCGTAGCCCTGCTCGGCCGCCGCGTGCAACGTCCAGTGTGGGTCGTAGAGGTGGGCGCGGCCGACCAGGCACAGGTCCGCGCGGCCCGCGAGCAGGATCGAGTTCACGTCGTCGTACGACGAGATGACGCCGACCGCCATCGTGGCGATGCCTGTCTCGTTGCGGATGCGGTCCGCGAACGGGGTCTGGTAGGAGCGGCCGAAGGCCGGCCGTTCCGCCGGGTCCACCTGGCCCGTCGAGACGTCGATGATGTCCGCGCCCGCGGCGGCGAAGGCCCGGGCGATCGCGACCGCGTCGTCGGCGTCGACGCCGCCGGCGCACCAGTCCGTCGCCGAGATGCGCACGCTCATCGGCCGGTCCGGTGGCCACGCCGCGCGCATCGCCGTGAAGACCTCCAGCGGGAAGCGCAGGCGGTTGGCCAGGCTGCCGCCGTAGCCGTCGGTCCGCTCGTTGGTCAGCGGTGAGATGAACGACGACAGCAGGTAGCCGTGCGCGCAGTGCAGTTCCAGCAGGTCGAAGCCGGCCCACGCCGCGCGCCGCGTCGCCGCCACGAACTGCTCGCGGATCTCCGCCAGGTCGGCCGGCGACAGCTCGCGCGGGACCTGGTTGACACCCGGCCGGTACGGCAGCGGCGACGGCCCGACCACCTCCCAGTTGCCCTCCGGGAGCGGTTCGTCCATCCCCTCCCACATCAGCCTGGTGGAGCCCTTGCGGCCCGAGTGCCCGAGCTGCACCCCGATCTTCGCGGGCGACCGGTCGTGCACGAACGACGTGATCCGGCGCCAGGCCGCCGCCTGCTCGTCGGTCCAGAGGCCCGTGCAGCCGGGCGTGATCCGGCCCGTCGGCGAGACGCAGACCATCTCGGTCATCACCAGGCCCGCGCCGCCGAGGGCCTTGCCGCCCAGGTGCACCAGGTGGAAGTCGTCGGGCAGGCCGTCCTGGGCGCAGTACATGTCCATCGGTGACACGACCACCCGGTTGGCCAGCTCCAGACCGCGGAGCCGGAACGGCTGGAACATCGGCGGGCGCGCCTCGCCGTCGCCGTTGCCGCGGGCCTGTTCGTGTGCCGCGAACCAGGTGTCGACCGCCTCGACGAACTCCGGGTCGCGCAGCCGCAGGTTCTCGTGCGTGACCCGGCGGCTGCGCGTCATGATGTTGAACGCGAACTGGCGCGGGTGCTGGTCGACATACTGGCCGAGGTGCTCGAACCACTCCAGGCTCGCCTGCGCGGCCCGCTGCGTCGACACGACCACGGGCCGGCGCTCCTCCTCGTAGGCCGTCAACGCCCGACCCAGCGGGTGCTCGCCCAGGCACGCGGCCAGCGCGAGGGCGTCCTCCATCGCCAGCTTGGTGCCCGACCCGATGGAGAAGTGTGCGGTGTGTGCCGCGTCGCCGAGCAGCACCACGTTCTCGTGCCGCCAGCGCTCGTTGCGGATCGTCACGAAGCTGAGCCAGCGGGAGTTGTTGAGGTGCAGCGCGGCGTCGCCGAGGACGTCGTGGAACAGCTCGCGGACCAGCTCCACCGACTTCTCGTCGGACTCACCCGGCCGGAACGCGCGGCCCGCGAACGCGTCGAAGCCGGCCCGCCGCCAGACCTGCTCGGTCATCTCGACGATGAACGTGCTCGTCCCGGCGTCGAACGGGTAGCCGTGGACCTGCATGACGCCGTGCGGCGTCTCCTTCACGTAGAACTTGAACGCGTCGAAGACCAGGTCGGTGCCGAGCCACATGTAGCGGCACCGCCGGGTCTCCGCGGTCGGGCGGAACACGTCGGCATAGCGGTTCCGAACGGTCGAGTTCACTCCGTCGCTCGCGACCACGAGGTCGTAGGACGCCCGCAGCTCCTCGACATCCGGCGCCGCCGTGGCGAACCGGAGGTCGACGCCCAGCTCGCGGCACCGCTCCTGGAGAATCTGGAGGAGCCGCTTGCGGCCCATGGCGGCGAAGCCGTGGCCGCCGCTGGTCAGCACCTCGCCGCGGAAGTGGACGTCGATGTCGTCCCAGCGGGCGAACTCGCGCTCCATCTCGCCGTGGATCCGCGGGTCCGCGTGCTCGATGCCGCCGAGCGTCTCGTCGGAGAACACGACGCCGAAGCCGAACGTGTCGTCGGCGGCGTTGCGCTCCCAGACGGTGACCTCGTCGGCCACGCCGAGCTGCCGGACGAGGGCGGCGAAGTAGAGGCCGCCGGGCCCGCCGCCGACCACCGCGACCCTCATGCGGGCTCCACGGTGGATGATCGCTGGCGCAGCACGTACCGCTGGATCTTGCCCGTGCTCGTCCGCGGCAGGCTCGCGATGAACTCGACGGCGCGCGGATATTTGTAGGGAGCGATCTGGCGCTTCGCGAAGTCCTGCAGCTCCGCGACCAGCGCGGGCGAGCCGGCGGCGCCGTCGCGCAGCACCACGTAGGCCTTGACGATCTGCCCCCGCTCCGGGTCGGGTGCGCCCACGACGCAGCACTCGCTGACCGCCGGATGACCCACCAGCGCTTCCTCGACCTCGGGGCCGGCGATGTTGTAACCCGACGACACGATCATGTCGTCGCGCCGCGCCAGGTAGTGGAAGTAGCCGTCCTCGTCCCGCAGATAGGTGTCGCCGGTGAAGTTCCAACCATTGTGGACGTACGCCGCCTGGCGCGGGTCGTCGAGATAGCGGCAGCCGGTGGGGCCCTTGACCGCCAGCCGCCCCGGAGTGCCGGGCGGCACCGGGTTGCCGTCGTCGTCGAGGACCGCCGCCCGGTAACCGGGCACCTCCTTGCCCGTCGCGCCCGGCCGGATGTCGTCGTCGGCCGCCGAGATGAACACGTGCAGCATCTCGGTGGAGCCGATGCCGTCGATCAGCCGCACGCCGGTCGCGGCGAAGAAGTCGCGCCAGGTGGACGCCGGCAGGTGCTCGCCGGCCGAGACCGCGCGACGCAGGCTGCGCAGCCGCTCCAGCCGCCCGGCCCGCAGCATCGCCCGATAGGCCGTCGGCGCGGTGAAGCAGACGGTCACCGCGTGGCGCTCGATCAGGTCGGCCAGCTCGTCCGGCGTCGCCCGCTCGATCAGCAGGGTGGCGGCGCCTGCCCGCAGTGGGAACACCAGCAGCCCGCCGAGCCCGAACGTGAACGCCAGCGGCGGCGTGCCCGTGAAGATGTCGTCGGGTCGTGGCCCCACGAGGTGGCGCGAGAACGTGTCGGCGATGGCCAGGACGTCGCGGTGGAAGTGCATGGTCGCCTTCGGCTGGCCGGTGGTCCCGGAGGTGAAGGCGAGCAGGGCGACGTCGTCGGCCGAGGTCTCGACGGCGTCGAAGTGGTCCGCTCCCCCGACCAGCTCTTCATAGGTGACGATCGATGCGGCACCGAGGCGGGCCAGCCGCAGGTCGTCGACGAACCTGGGGTCACACAGCGCGAGGTCGACCCGGGCGATCTCGGCGACGGCGGTCAGCTCGGCCGGGCGCAGCAGTGGCATCGTCGTGACCACCACGCCGCCGGCCTTGAGCACCGCGAACCAGCACGCGGCGAGCCAGGGGTTGTTGGGGCCGCGCAGCAGCACGCGGTTGCCCGGGACGAGCCCGTGGACGCGGGTCAGGAGGTCGGCGATCCGGTTGCTCGCGGTTTGCAGGTCGGCGTAGGTCCATTGTTCGCCGTCGGGCGTCAGCAGGCAGAGGCGGTCGGAGTCGTGTGTGAGGAGCTCGACGGCGCAGTTGACCCGGTCGGGGTAGCGCACGTCGTCGAGCTCGAAGACCATCTCAGGCCACTGGTCGGCGGGCGGGAGGTGGTCGCGGCAGAAGGTGTCCACATGTGCCGAGGGTTTGAGCGCGGTCGAATTGTCCCACGTCATTCCACCAGTATTCGCATTCGATGACGGCAGTCAAGAGAACGCATCAGATATGGTTTCTCCGTGACGGTGGAGACGGACGATTCGGGCGGTCGCAACCAGAAACCCCGAGCATTGATCGTCACGGTGTACGGCCTGTATGCGCGTGAAGCCGGCGGCTGGATGAGCGTCGCGTCGATCATCCGGTTGCTCGCGCAGTGCGGCGTCGACGAGCCAGCCGTGCGCTCCGCCATCTTCCGCCTGAAGCGCCGCGGCCTGCTCTCCGCGAGCCGGGTCGAGGGGGTGGCGGGTTACGAGCTTTCTGACGACGCCCGCGAGATCCTCCGCGAGGGCGACCGGCGCATCTTCGAGCGGCAGCGCGCGGCGGCGGGCGACGGCTGGCTGCTGGCGGTGTTCAGCGTGCCGGAGAGCAAGCGGGACCAGCGCCACGTGCTGCGGTCGCGGCTGGCCTGGCTGGGCTTCGGCACGGTGTCGGCGGGCGTCTGGATCGCGCCGGCGCACCTGTACGACGAGGCCAAGGAAACGCTGGAGCGGCACGGGCTCGACGTCTACGTCGAACTGTTCCGCGGCGACTACCTCGCGTTCGCGGACGCCGCGGAACGGGTGGCGCAGTGGTGGGACCTGCCGCGGTTGCGCGCGCTGCACGAGGACTTCCTGCTCCGGTACGAGCCGGTGGCCCGGCGCCGCCGCACGGTCAGCGACGCGGAGGCGTTCGCCGACTACGTCAACGCGCTGACGGACTGGCGGCGGCTGCCGTACCTCGAGCCGGGCCTGCCCCTGGAGGCGCTGCCCGCGGACTGGAACGGCGTCCGCTCCGCGGACACGTTCTTCGCGCTGCACAACCGCCTCGCCGACGCCGCGCACCGCTTCGTCGACTCCGTCCGGCCCGCGCTGGATCACACCACCGCGAAGCCCTGAACCTCGACGAGCGCTTCGGCGTCCCAGAGGCGGGAGACGCCGATGCCGGCCATGGCCGGGTAGTCGGTGCCGACCAGGCGGCGCCAGACCTGGCCGATCTCGGCCGCCCGCTCTTTGTAGGCCCCGAGGTCCGTCGTGTAGACGGTGAGGCTGGCGAGTTGGTCCGGGCGGCCGCCGGCGGCACGCAGCGCGGTCAGCAGGTTCTCCAGGGCGCGCGCGAACTGGGCGACCACGTCGCCGTCGATGATCCGGCCCGCCTGATCCATCGCGGTCTGGCCGGCCAGGAAGATGGTCGTGCCGCGGCCGATCACGGCGTGCGAGAAGCCGCGCGGGCGGGGCAGCTCCGGTGGGTTCACCCGCTCGATGGTCACTGCACCGCGCCTCCGTCCACATTGATCGCCTGTCCCGTGACGGCGTCGCTGCTCACACAGAACCAGACCGCGTCGGCGACCTCCTCGGGGCGGATCAGCCGGCCGATCGGCTGTTTGCGCTCCAGCAGGCGCCGGGCGTCGGCGGGGCTGCGGCCGGTGGTCGCCGCGATCGTGTCGACGGTGAGGTCGGTCATCGGGGTGTCGACGTAGCCCGGGCAGACCGCGTTGACGGTCACCCCGATGGTGGCCAGCTCCGCGGCGGCGGACCGGACGAGGCCCAGCACGCCGTGCTTGCTGGCGGTGTAGGCGGCGATGTAGGGCTCGCCGACCCGGGCGGCGGTCGACGCGACGACGACCACCCGGCCCCAGCCCGCGGCGCGCATCGCGGGCACGCAGCGGCGGATGCAGCGGAACGGCGCCGTCAGGTTGAGGTCGAGCATCCGTTGCCAGTCCTCGTCGGTGGTGCGGTCGAGCCGGGCCGAGTGGCCCGCGCCGGCGCCGGCGACGAGCACCTCCACCGGGCCCCAGGTGCGCTCGACCAGGGCGTACGCGGCCTCGATCTGCTCTTGGTCGGTGACGTCGGCCGTGACCGTCAGCGCCGGGCCGACGCAGCCCTCCGCCGTTTCCGCCAGCTCCTTGTCGCCACGGGCGACCAGCGCCACCCGTAGACCCTCGCGGCTCAGGCGGTGGGCGATCGCACGGCCGATCCCCCGCCCGGCGCCGGTGACCAGCGCGACCCGGCCCTCGGTCATCGGCCCTGCCAGCGCGGCGGCCGCTTCTCGTTGAACGCGGCGTGGAACTCCGCGTGGTCCTGGGTGGTCATCAGGAGCGCCTGGGTCATCGCGTCGAGCTCCATCGCCGCCGACATCGGCATGTCCAGCTCGCGGGTGAGCAGGGACTTGGTCTGCGCGAGGGCGAGCGTCGGGCCGTCGGCGAGCGTGCGGGCGAGGTCGGCCACCGCGGCGTCGAGCTCGTCGTCGGCCACGAGCCGGGAGGCCAGGCCGTACCGGTCGGCGGTCGCCGAATCGATCGTGGTGCCGAGCATGAGCAGCTCGGTGGCCCGGCCGAGGCCGACCACCCGCGGCAGGAGGTAGGCGGCGCCCATGTCGCCGCCGGAGAGCCCGACCTTGGTGAACAGGAACGCGAACCGGCCGGACGTGCTCACCACCCGGAAGTCCGACGCCAACGCGACCACCGCACCGGCGCCCGCGGCGATGCCGTGCACCGCGCTGATGATCGGGATCGGGCATTCGCGCATCGCCCGGATCACGTCGCCGGTCATCTTCGTGAACCGCATCAGGTCGCGGGGTTCCATCTTGACGAGCTCGCCGATGATCTCGTTGACGTCGCCGCCGCCGCAGAAGCCCTTGCCCTCGCCGCGGATGACCAGCGCGCGGACGTCCTGGTGGTGCGGCAGCTCGGCCAGCAGGTCGCGCAGGTCGGCGTAGCTCTCGAAGGTCAGCGGGTTGAGCTTCTCCGGCCGGTCCAGCGTGACGGTGGCGACCCCGTCGGCCTTGGCGAACCGGAAATGCGCCCACGACGTGGTCAGCCGGGGCGAGGCGTGGAACCGGTAAGGGTTGGTCATCTGATGCCGATCACCTCGCGGGCGATGATGGTGCGCTGGATCTCGGAGGCGCCTTCGTAGATGCGCAGCGACCGGACGTCGCGGTAGAGCTGCTCCAGCAGGTGACCACTGCGCAGGGCCACGGCACCGTGCAGTTGTACGCAGCCGTCGACGATCTGCTGCGCCGCCTCGGTGGCGAACAGCTTGGCGATCGCGGACCGTCTGGTCTGCTCCTGCGGCTCGTCACCGGCGTCGTAGGCGGCCGCGGCGGCGTAGACGAGCAGGCGGCCGGCTTCGAGCTGCGCGACCATGTCGGCGATCCGGTGGGCCACGGCCTGCTGGCGGGCCAGGGGTGCGCCGTGGACCTGGCGGGTCTTCACGTGCTCCACGGTCGTGTCGAGGGCCGCTTGCGCCATGCCGACCGCGTACGCGCCGACGCTGGGGCGGAACAGGTCCAGGGTGCGCATCGCGACCGCGAAGCCGTCGTCGACCTCGCCCAGCACCGACTCCGGGCCGACGCGTACGCCGTCGAAGGTCAGGTGTCCGATGGGGTGTGGCGAGAGCATGTCGATCGGCTCGCCGGTGAGGCCGGCGCTGTCGCCGGGGACCGCGAACGCCGTGACGCCCTTGCTCCGCGTGCCGGGGGTCGTGCGGGCGAACACGGAGTAGATGTCGGCGTCGGGCGCGTTGGAGATCCAGGTCTTCTCGCCGGTGAGACGCCAGCCCTGGCCGTCGGGCTCGGCTCTGAGCTCCAGGGCCGCCGCGTCGGAGCCGGCGCCGGGCTCGGAGAGGGCGAACGCCGCCACCGCTTCGCCCGCTGCTATCGGCGGGATCCACCTGGCCGCCAGGTCACGGGTGCCGGACTGCAGGATGGGATAGCTGCCGAGGCCCTGGAGCGCGAGGGCGGTCTCGGCCTCGCCGCTGACCTGGGCGATCGCCTCGCGCAGGAGGCAGAGCTGTAATGCCGCGGCCTGGTCGGGCTCGGCGGTGCCGCCGAAGACGGCGCGGAGCAGCCCGCGCGCGCCCATCTCCCGCAGCAGTGGGCGGTTGACGCGGCCGTCGTGTCTCGCGAGCGGGGCGATGTGCTCGGCCGCCGTCGCCCGGGCCCAGGTCGCGAAGCGCTGGTGCTCGGCGCTCAGACGGAACTCGGCCACCGCGTCCCTCCATCGCCGGTCGGCGCGTACGGGCGGGACTAACGATAGCGTATCCGTGACGCTCGTAAACAGACCGCAATCTGCCGGCTCAGGTCGTTACGCGGAACTCGTTGCCGCCGGGGTCGGCCAGCATCACCGCGCCGTCCGGGCCGACCTCGACCCGGGTGGCACCCAGGGCGACGAACCGGTCGACCTCGGCCCGCTGGTCGCCGCCGGCCGGTGCGATGTCGAACAACTGCTGGTTGCGCCCGTCCTTCGGCGCGTCGGGCGAGCCGCCCCACGCGACCTTCGTGCCGCCGTGCGGTGACTGGATGGCGGTCTCGTCGTCCTGGTCCCACACGAGCGGCCAGCCCATCGCCTCGCTCCAGAAGACGCCGACCTCGCGCCCACCGTCGCAGGCGATCTCCCCGAGCAGGCCGCACCCCGCGAGGAAGTTGTTGCCAGGCTCGATCACGCAGAACGCGTTGCCCTCGGGGTCGGCCAGGACGATGTGGCCCTCCTCGGGCCGCTGCCCGACGTCGAGGTGGCTGCCGCCGAGCTCCAGCGCCCGCGCGACCCGGCCTTCCTGGTCGTCTGCGGTAGCGCTGGTCAGGTGCAGGTGCAGGTAGCTCGGGCCGGCTTTCTTCGCGGCCTGGCTCGCGACGAACCGGAGGCCCACCTGGGTTTCGTCGCCGGGCAGGAACGCGCCGCCGACGACCTCCCGCCCGAGCAGGCCGCCCCAGAACCGGGCGAGGCGGTCGGGATCGTGCGCGTCGTACGTCACCGTCAGGGATCGCGAGAGCATCACCGCACAGTAGTAACCGGCCGAGCGCGGTCCAACCGCATTTCCGTCGGGTTCGCGCACCTCGGCGGGATCCGCCGGCCGAGCGGCTTACGCTGCTGCTCGTGGACCAGGACTACACCGACCGGCGGGGTTTCGACCCGAGCTTCCTCGGCCACGACCTGCCGCTGCCGACGGTCGACCCCGCGGGCGTCGCGGTCGGGCCCGCCGCGCCCGACGGGGTGCTGCGCTATCACCATTTCACCGTCGTCCTGCACGCACGGCGCCGGCTCGCGATCTACAGCGCGGCCAACCTCGACGGTCGCCACCGGTTCAGCCAGGTCTCGGCCGGCGACCGATGGATCATCGACCCGCGCCTGCCCGCGGCGGCGCAGACCGGCAACGACCTCTACTCGGGGAACGACCTCGACCGGGGCCACCTCACGCGCCGCGCGGACATGCTCTGGGGCGACACCACCGCGGAGGCGGCCGCCGCGGTCGCCGACACGTACCACTTCACCAACTGCGCGCCGCAGCACCGCGACTTCAACCAGAACAACACCACGTGGCAGGGCCTGGAGGACTACATCCTCGACAAGGTCGCCGACCACCGCCTGCGCGCGAACGTCTACACCGGACCCGTCTTGCGGCCCGACGACCCCGTCTACCGCGGCGTGCCCCTCCCCCGCGGTTTCTGGAAGATCGTCGCGGTCGCCACCACGGAGGCGCTCCACGCGACGGCCTACCTCCTGGAGCAGACCGACCTCCTCGGCAACCTCGAACGGGCCGCCGAGGAGCCACCGCTGGGCCCGTACCGCACGTACCAGACCCAGGTCCGGCACGTCGAAGCCCTGACGGGCGTGGCCTTCGGCACCCTGCGCGACCACGACCCGACCGAACCACCGAGCCGCGACGCCGAGGACGCGCAGCCCGTCGAACTGCACACCCTGGACGACGTGCGGCTGTGACCCGCGCTAGAGTGATCAACATGGTTGAGAGAATCGAGTCCGCCGCCCGCCGGTGAGCGCGGCCGACGAGCGCAGGACGCTCGTGCCTTTGTTCGATCACGCGGCGCGCCTGCATGACGAGCGTCCCGATGCCCCGCTGTCGCGCGGCGGCCACCCCTATCCCGATGACGGTGCCCAGCCCGACCTCCCGACCGGCAAACGGCCGAAGAAGCTGCGGGCCGTCCTCGACGCGCACTTCGCCGACCCGGCAGCGTCCGTCCGCTCCCTGCACGATGACCTGACCCGTCTCGACCTTCCGTCGTGGACGGTCGAGTCCAAGCTGGACAGACACCGGCCGGCCGACGCCGAGCGCGCACGAGAGACCGGCAGGTGGCTGGTCCGGAACGGCACTGACCGTCGCCCGGTGCTCGTGGGTCTCGCCCTGCTGGTCGCGACCGGCCGGCCCGAGGACATTCCCGTCATCAGGACGATCGGGCTGCTCGACTACTTCGGGACCCTCGCGGTGCGGGCGATCGCCGCGCACGACGGTGCCGTGCCGGACCTGATCTGGTTGGCCGAACGGTCGCAACGATCGACGAGGGACAGCGCGATCGCGGCGTTGTGCCAGCGTGGCGGTCCGGATGCCGTCGTCTGGTTGCGCCGGAACGCGGTCGGCGGCGAGGAGATGAGCGCGACGCTGGCACGAGAGGTCGCCGAGACCGTGTCGCTGGCGGAGGCGCTGGCGGAGACCGACGTCGAGGAACAGGTCGCCGACCAGGCCGGACGGCTCCTGCTGGCGATGGTCACGCCGAACGACTACCGCACCCAACTGACCAGCTATGCCGGCGCCCGGCACGGCTATGTGGGGATGGCCCGCCACGCCGCCGGACTGCCGGCGTCGATGGAGCGGCTGGCGATGATCGTGTCCCTCATCGACGACCTGCGGACCGGGTACGCGGCCGGTCTGGACTGGGACGCGGGCGAGCGCGAGAAGACGCTCTCCCAACTGCGGGAGACGGTGCGCCAGGACGGGTGGCAGGACGTCCTCAGAAAGGCGCTGTGCTCACCGGATCCGCTCACGCGGCACCGAGCGTCGTGGGCGCGGGCCGCCATCGCGGCCGTCGAGGACCGCGCGGCACGCCTCCAGGTCCACGTGGTGGCGGGCGATCCGCTCCGGAGGGGCAGTGTCGAAACACGGCTGCTCGTCGACGGGCGGCCGGTCGTCGCGGCGGCGTTCGACAAGGGACCGCCGTTCGCGCCCGAGACCCTGCTCGCGACGGGCCGACTGCGCGCGACGGCCGAGCCGCACGAGGTCCGGCTGGCCGAGGCGTACTGCACCGAGGGGTGCTGCGGGGCCCTGTACGTCACGGTCGTGCGCGAGGGCGACACTGTGGTGTGGCGGGACTGGCGCGGACACACCCGCGCGGAGGCTCCACCCGAGGTCCACGTCGACGCGGCGGAATACGACGCCACGATCGCCGAGGCGGAGAGCGACCACAGCTGGGAGTGGCCGGCCAGGACGGTGGCCCGGCTGCTCCGCGAGCGGCTGACCGCCGCACCCGGTGTCCTCACCCGATGGCAGTGTCATCTGGGCTGGGTCACGGCCCAAGGCGACGAACCACTCCGGGTGCGGCTCGGCTTCTCCTATCCCGAAGAGACCTTCACCGACGACGAGCCGTGGCTGCAGTTCGAACTGGCGATCCCGGTCGACGAGACGCCGCCCATCGCCCAGGCCGACCACATCGTCGAGCGGTTGCGGAACGCGGACCCGAAAATCCATGCGACCGTCGTCGGCGGACGCCACGAGGACGCCGAGCGACTCGGCTACGCCTGGCCGACCTGAACCCCGGCCGTCACGCCGGGCCTGGCTGGCGGCGGACCATCTCGTTGATCCAGATCGGTGCGAACGGGGACGTGCAACCCGGCGAGGTCGGGTAGTCCTTGAGCACCTCCAGCCGTTCGCCGATGTCCAGCGCGCGGGGGCGGTGTGCGGCGTGCTCGATGCCGATCTGGGCCAGGCAGTGGTTCATCGCCCACTGCAGGCGGTCCGGAGCCGCTTTCATCTCCGTCTCGATGGCGTCGAGCAGGCCGGTCAGGTCCAGGCCGTCGGGCTTGCGCGCCACGCGGTCCGTGGTCAGGGCCCAGCCGGCGCTCGCGACGACCGGGTCCGGATCCGCGAACCAGGCCATCCGCAGCTCTTCGACGTGCGGGCTCTTCTTCACGACGTAGCTGACGAGCCACTCGTGCACCTTGGGCACGCGCGCCTCGCGCAGCATGGTGTCGAGCTCGTCCCCCGAGAAGGCCTTCGGGCGGCAGATCAGGATCGCCAGCAGCCGCGCCGCGGTGTCGCCGGTGCGCCAGAGGTCGCGGGCGAGGTCCTGCTGGGTTTTCAACCGCTTGGCGACGGCGCGGAGCTTGCCGAGGTTCACGCCGTGGTCGTCGCCGTGCCGTTCGTTCACCTCACGGATCTTCGGGTCCTCGAGCGCGGCCAGCTCGGCCATCACCTCGACCACCGTCGTCTCGGCCACCTCGGCCTCCCCTCCGTCTCGGGATGGAGCCTACGGGGGTCTGGCATGCTCTGGTCGGTGACGGGTCGACGGGGGCCGCCGTGGCGGGATCGGGATTTTCTGCTGCTCTGGAGCGGTCAGACGGTCAGTGAGGTCGGGTCGCAGATCACCGTGCTGGCCTTGCCGTTGGTGGCGCTGCTGGAGCTCGACGCGTCGACGTTCGAGGTCGGGCTGTTGTCGGCGGCCGTGACCGTCGCCTACCTGCTCGTGGCGCTGCCGGCCGGGGCCCTGGTCGAGCGGCTGAGCAAGCGCCGCGTCATGGTGTGGGCCGACCTCGGGCGGCTCGCGCTGATCGGGTCCATCCCCGTCGCCGCCGGGCTCGGCACGCTGACGCTGGCGCAGCTCTACCTGGTGGCGCTGGCCAACAGCGTGCTGAGCGTGCTCTTCTCCGTCGCGTACCCGGCCTATCTGCCGTCCCTGGTCGACCACCCGATCCTGCTCGCCGGCGTGCTCTGGAGCGGCAGTGCCAACTTCTTCGTGAGCGGCGCCGGTGCGGTGACCGCGGGCGCGCTGGGTTCGGCCAGCGGCGTCCGCGCCACGTTGTGGCTGGCGGTCGTCGGCGGCTGCGCGTCGGGGCTGTGGCTGTTCTTCTCACCCCTGCGCGGCCGCCGCGACATGCCACGGCTGGCGCCGGCCTACTAGTCGTAGAGCTCTTTCTCGCTCACGGCCGGGTCGCCGGCGGACTCCGCGCGGCCCAGCCGGGCCGCCGAGCCGAACATCGGTCCGCGGGCCCGCTGCAGCCCCGCGAACTGCCCGAAGCCGAACGGTTTGGGTATGTCGTCGTAGACGGCCTCCATCCCGCCCTTCACCGAATACGTCTCGTGCCAGAAGCCCGTGCCCCCGGAGTCCTTCAGGAAATCGAGCCACCACTGCCGGTGCGGCTCGGAGCGCGCGAACGCGAGCAGCGACGGCAGATCCCGCCAGTACTGCCGCATCCCCATGTTCATCGGAAAGATCGAGTAGTAGACGGGCTCGTGCAGCAGCAGTCCGTCGGGCTTGCCCGCGACCGATTGGCTGATCTTGCGGCCGAAGCTGAAGAACGTCCGGATCCCGTACATGTGGTTCACGCGCATGCCGAGGTACAGGACGAGCAGGTCGGGATAGGCGGACAGGTCGACGGTCTGCCGGTTGACTCGGGTGGGCATCGTCAGCTCCCTGCGCGAACGGCGCGTTCGACGAGGTCCGCCACGGCGGCGGGCTGGGAGATCATCGCGACGTGCGAGGCGCGGACCTCGCGGACGGTCGCGCCGGCCCGCTGGGCCATGAACCGCTGCGTCGCCGGCGGGATCACCTTGTCGTCGCGGGCGACCAGGTACCAGGACGGTATCGTCCGCCACGCCGGCACGCCCGACGGTTCGCCCAGCGTCTGGACGTCGGCCGGGCGCTGCGACGCCCACATGAAGTCCGTCGTCGACCGCCGCAGGTCGCCCGCGAACACGTCGTGGAAGCTCTCCTTCTTGATGTAGCCGTCGACCCGGTCCGCGGAGTACGGACGGAAGTCCAGTGCCGCCTCGGTGAGCTCGGTACCGGGGAAGCGACTCTGCACCGCGAGCAGCGACTCACCCTCGTCCGGCGCGAAGGCGGCCACATACACCAGCGCCTTCACCGCCGGGTTGCCGACCGCGGCGTTGGTGATGACGATCCCGCCGTACGAGTGCGCGACCAGCACCAGCGGGCCGGGCAGCGTGGCGAGGACACTGGCCAGGTAGGCGGAGTCGGAGGCCACCCCGCGCAGTGGGTTGGCCGGCGCGATGACCGGATAGCCGGCGGCGATCAGCCGCGCGGCGACGTCGTTCCAGCCGGAGGCGTCGGCGAACGCGCCGTGCACGAGCACGACGGTCGGCTTGGGCCCGCGCCCTCCGTGGGCCTGCGCCGCGGGCGCTCCCACCAGGGTCCCGGCGGCGGCCGCGACGGATCCGGCCAGCAGTGTGCGTCGGGTGGTAGTCATGTTCGTTCTCGTCCCTTCGGCGTTGGTCGGGCCCACCGTACGAAGGCCAACTTGACGGGCACTGAACGACGACTTCCCCGGGCGTACACTCGCGCCTGCAAACGTTCGCAGGGGTTGGGAGCAGGCATGACGGCTTCCCCAGGCCAGGGCCTGCGGCTCTCGATCCTGGGTCCGTTGCGGGTCTGGCGGGACGGGGTCGAGCTCGACGCCGGGCCCAGGCAACAGCGCTACCTGCTCGCCCTGTTCCTGGCCCAGCCCGGCCGACCGATCAGCACCGCCGAGTTGATCGACCAGATCTGGGGCGACGACGTTCCCGCCTCGGCCCTCAACATCCTCCAGAAATACGTCGGCACGCTCCGGCGGTTGCTCGAGCCCGCGCTGCCCTCCCGCGACGACGGCTCGTACCTGCGGCGCCGGGGCAGCGGCTACCAGTTCGGGGCCGGCACGGACGTCCTCGACGTGGTCACGTTCCGGGAGCTCGTCGCGGCGGCCAGGGCCGCGCCACCCGACGACGCGCTCGACGGCTACGGGCGGGCGCTGGGTCTCTGGCACGGCGCCGCGGGACACGGGTTGACCCACCCGACGGCGACGTCGGTGTTCACCACATTGGACGGTGAGTTCTTCGACGCCTGCGTGGCGGCGGCCGACCTCGCCGTGTCGTCGGCGCGACCCGGTCAGGTGTTGCCGCCGCTGCGGCTCGCCGCCAGGATGGCGCCGCTGCAAGAGGCGGTGCAGGCGGCGCTCGTCGCCACTCTCGCCGCCGCCGGCCAGCAGGCGGAGGCGCTGGCCGTGCTCCGGACGGTCCGCGCGCGCCTGGCCGAGGAGCTCGGCGTCGATCCGGGTCCGGCGCTGCTCGCCGCGCAGCAGCGGGTGTTGCACCAACACGTGACGGCGCCGCTGCCCGCCGACGGTCTGGTCGGCCGCGTCGAGGAGCTCGCGGTGCTGCGCCGGGCCACGGAGTCCGCGCTCGCCGGTGACACGGGCCTCGTCGTGGTCGAGGGTGAGCCCGGGGTGGGCAAGACCCGCCTGCTGGAGGAGCTCGGCGCGGCCGCGGACCAGCGCGGCGCCTCCGTCGTCTGGGGACGCTGCCTGGAGGGCGACGGCACCCCGTCGATGTGGCCGTGGGTGCAGGTGGTCGGCACGCTCCTCGCGGGCGTGCCGGCCGCGGCCCGCGACGAGTGGCACGCCGGCGACCTCGGCCGCCTGCTCGCGCCCCGCGACGGCCGCCTCACCGCGCCGGTGCTGCCGGACACGGGTGCCCAGTTCCGCCTGTTCGAGCAGGTCGTCGCGCTGGTCGGGCAGGCGTCGGCGCGGCAGCCCGTGGTGCTCGTCCTCGACGACCTCCAATGGGCCGACGTCGCCTCGCTCCAGATGTTCGGCCACCTGGCCGGGCGGCTGCCGGGCGGCACCCTGGTGGTCGGCGCGCTCCGCGACCGGGCACCGGTGCCGGGCTCCGAGCTGGCGCGGATGCTCGCCGCGGCGAGCCGGCTGCCCCGGCACCGCCGGATCCGGCTCGGCCCGCTCGGCCCGGCCGCGGTCGCCGAGCTCGTCCGGCGCGAGACCGGCCAGGAGCCCGGCCCCGGCGCCGCGCGGAGCATCCACGCCCGCACCGCCGGCAACCCGTTCTTCGTGCGCGAGCTGTCCCGGCTGCTCGCCGACGGCGGCGCCCTGACCGAGGAGGCGGCCGTCCGGGCCGGGGTGCCGTCCACGGTGCGGGACGTCGTCCGGGACCGGATGGCGGGCCTCGACGACGACGCGCGGTGCCTGCTGCAGATCGCCGCGCTGGTCGGCCGGGACGTCGACCTCGCCCTGCTCGCCCGGGCGGCCGCGGTCGACGGCCAGACCTGCCTCGACCGGCTCGAACCCCTGCACGGCCTGGGCCTGCTCGAGCCGGCGCCCGGTGACCCGTACTCCTTCCGTTTCGGGCACGACCTGGTCCGCGAGTCGGTCGTCGGCACGACGGCGCCCTCCCTGGTCAACCGGCTGCACCTGCGGGTCGCGGAGGCGCTGGAGGCCACCGGAGACGAGTCGGTCGCCGAGCGGCTCGCGCATCACCTCTGGGCGGCGGGACCGCTGGCGGACCCGGCGCGGACCGCCGGCGCATTGGTCCGCGCCGGCCGCCGGGCGTCCGCCAAGTCCGCATTCGCGGCCGCCGAGCGGCAGCTGCGCGCGGCGGCGCAGGTGGCCCGGACGGCGGGGCTCGCGGAGCTGGAGCTGTCCGCCCTGTCGGAGCTCACCGCGGTCAGCGGGATGCGCTCGGGCTACGTCGGCTCGGCGCTCGACCTGCTGGAGCGGGCCGAGCACCTGGCCCGGGGCCTCGGCCGCGAACGGGAGGCCGCGGGCTTCCTGTTCTCGCGCTGGGCCGCGTACTCGCAGGGCATCCAGCTCGACCGCGCCGCCCGGCTCGCCCGCCGCCTGCTCGACCAGGGCGAGGCGTCCGCCGACCCGCTCGTGCGGGCGTACGGCCGGAATGCCTGGGGCATCCACCAGTGGGACGTCGGCGACATCGGCGAGGCGTTCCGCTATCTGAGCCGGAGCGACTCGACCGTGCTCGACGATCGCGGTGAGCACCCGCTGCGGCGCGACCTGCGGCTGCTCTGGCCGGTGATGCTGGCACTGATGACGGCGTTGCACGGCGACGTCGACGGGTCGCGGGCGCAGCTCGACAAGATGGAAGCCGGCGCGGACGACGACCCGTACGTGATCGCGGTCTGGAGCGCGTTCTCCGTCACGGCGGCGGCGCTGGCCGGCGACCCGGCCTGGGCGATGCGCGCGGCACGCCAGGGAATCGCCACGGACCCCGGGTTCACGTTCGTCTTCCTCGGCAGCTACCAGCGGCTGGCCAGGTGCTGGGCGCGGGCGGTCACCGGCGACGACCCGGCCGCCGCCGCGGCCGAGGCCGAAGCGATCATCGCCTCGACGCTGCTCGACCCGCCACGCTCGGGCGTGGCGACGTGGTACGGCCTGCTCGCCGAGATGTGGCTGGCAGCCGGGATGCCGGCCGCGGCCGCCGCGGCCCTCGACCGCGCCGACGCGCTGCTCGACCTGCGCGGCCAGCGTTACGCGGAGGGTCTGGTGCTCCTGCTCCGGGCCCGGCTGATGCGGGCCTGCGGTGAACCGGTCGAGGCCGTCCGGGCCGCCGCGGAGCGGGCCCGGGCGCTGTCCGTCGCGCGCGGCGCGCACCTGTTCGCCCGGCGGGCCGACGAACTGCTACGCGGCCTCGACTCGTGAGCGGCGACCGAGCACCACGTCCGTGACCGCGGCGGCCAGCGCCAGCCCCATGAAGCCGAGCGTCACGAACAGGCTCGTGCGGAACGCCTCGGCGTAGTCGCCGCCGGTGTCCGCCAGCCGGCTGAAGAACACCGCGCCGATGGCGGCGATGCCGATCGCGGAGCCGATCCGCTGCCCGGTCTGCAACACGCCGCCGGCACTGCCCGCCTCGGAGACCGGCACCTCGCTCAGCGTGAGGTTCTGGTTGGGGCTGATCACCAGGCCGCTGCCGACGCCGGCGCAGAGCAGCGGCAGTGCCGTCGCGAAGCCCGCGCCGCGGCCCTCCACGTAGTGCAGCGCGACGATGACCAGGGCCAGCCCGCCCATCACCATGCACAGGCCGGTGACGACCAGCGCGCGCCCGTACCGGTTGACGATCCGCCCGCCGAGCAGCGCGCCCGACGCCGAGCCGACCGCGAACGGGGTCACCGACAGACCGGCCTCCAGCGGCGAGTAGCGCAGCCCGTTCTGGAGGAAGAGCGTGAAGATGAAGAACGTCGTGGTGAAGCCGGCGAAGTAGGCCAGGGCCAGCAGCGAGCCCAGCGCGTACGAGCGCCGCCGGAACAGGCCGAGGTCCACCAGCGGCGATCCGCCGCGCCGGGTCTGGTGCCGCTCCCAGACGACGAACAGCGCCAGCACCGCGAGCCCGGCGACGATCAGGATCCAGGTGATCGGGCCGTGCCACTCCCGTTCCTGGACCAGCGGCAGCAGCACCAGGGTGACACCGGCACCGAGCAGCGCGACACCGAGCGGGTCGACACCCCGCCGCGGCTGCCGCTCGCCCGGGTGGCCGGGGATCCAGCGGGTGCCGAGCACGATCGCGACCACGCCGACCGGCACGTTGATGTAGAAGATCCAGCGCCAGCCGTGCTCGGCGCCGGCGATCGCGATGATCGCGCCGCCGAGCAGCGGCCCGAGGGCGGTGGAGACGCCGATCGTCGCACCGAGCGCGCCGAAGGGCCGGCCCCGCTCGGCCGGCTTGAACATCTGCTGAACGAGGCCGGAGACCTGCGGGTTGACCACGCCCGCCGAGACGCCTTGCACGAGGCGGGCGGCGACCAGCCACAGCTCGCTCTGCGCGATGCCCGCGGCCGCGCTGGCCAGCGTGAACCCGGCGAGGCCGAGGACGAACAGCCGGCGCCGGCCGTGCGCGTCGCCGAACCGGCCGGCAGGGACCAGCACGAGGCCGAACGCGAGCGCGTATCCGGACAGGACCCACTGCAGGCCGCCGGAGCTGAGGTCCAGGTCCTTCTGGATCGACGGCAGCGCCACGTTGACGATGCTGACGTCGAGCAGGGTCATGAACGCCGCGATCAGCGCGACCGTCATCGCCCGCCATCGCGCGTCCGCCATTTATGCGACATTACCGGCACGATCATCCGGAGCGTGGCACGCTGAGGCTCGTGATCGACACCGACGAACTGGTGCGGCGCAACGCCGGGTTCGCGGCCAGCGGGGCGCAGGTCGGGCTTCCGCTGCTGTCGACCGGCAACCTGCGGCTCATCGGCTGCGTGGACCCGCGCGTCGACCCGAGCCACGTCCTGGGGCTCGCGGCCGGCGACGCCGTGGTGATGCGTAACGTCGGCGGTCGCGTCACGCCCGCGGCGCTGCGCTCGTGGGCGATGCTGGCCAAGGTCGTCGAGGCCCGCAGCCACGGCCGGCCCCCACCCGGCGGGCAGATGGTGGTGCTGCACCACACCGACTGCGGCATCACGGACCTGGCGCCCTATCCCGACCTGCTGGCCGAGTTCTTCGAGATCCCCGCGGCCTCGCTTGAACAGAAGGCGGTCCTGGACCCGTACGCCTCGGTCGCGATCGACGTCGAGCTGATGAGGCGGGCGATGCCGCCGGCCGTGCGGGTGTCGGGTCTGGTCTACGACGTGGACACCGGGCTCGTGCAGGTCGTGGTCCCCTAGCGGCGGGCGGCGACCTCGGCGTCGTACCAGCGCCCAGGTCGTCGCCGGTGGGCTGCTCGGCGGTGCCGCGACGGTGGCGGGCCAGGCGGCCGGCGAGCGGGATCAGCTCGTGCACGGGTTCGAGGTCGCGGCCGACACCGCCGAGCACCGGCAGGCCCTCGTAGCGGTAGCCCCACCGGATGAAGACATGTCAATCAATAACTTTCCGGCCGGTCAGACAGGCATTAACGCGTACCAGATCACGCTCTCCGTCGTTGATTTCGGTCTGGACCAAGCAAAAGCGCGACGTGTACGGCGATCCGGTGGATCATGGGCCTCGCGAATAGGCAATCATCCCGGCGAATCGGACGGCGTTCTGAATAGACTGTGCAAAATGGAGGCCTGATTTCGCGCCGATCAGGCCGGAGTATTGACTGCTATCGCCACCCGACCCGATACTCGGTCCCACCCCGAGGGGAAGAGGTGCGATGTCGTCTCCCGTCCCGTCCGCGCAGCGCTCGGCCAACCGTGCCCGGGTGGTCCGCGCGTTGCGGGAGCGCGGGGCGCAGAGCCGGCGCGCGCTCGCCGAGATCGGGTTGTCGCGGTCCACCGTCAAGAGCGTCATCGAAGAGCTGCTCGACGACGGCACGATCACGGAGGTGACGGCCGCCGAGCGGGGCACCGGGCGGCCGCCCACGCTCGTCGGGCTCAAGGGCGACCTCGGCGTGGCGGTGGGCATCGAGATCGCCAACGGCACCGTGCGCGCGGCCGTCTGCGACACCGCCCAGCAGCTCCTGCTGCACGACGCGGTGCCGATGGACGACCACACGCCGCCGGAGGCGACCCTCAAGACCGCGGCCACCCTGGTCGGGCACATGCTCGACCGGCTCGGCCTCGACAAGCACCGCGTGCTCGGCGTCGGCGTCGCGATGCCGGGCCCGATCCAGCGCAACACCGGGGTCAACGGTCGCGCGACGACGCTCAAGCCGTGGGTCAACGTCAACCCCTACGCGACCGCGTCGAGCGTGCTGCGACTCCCGCTGCTGGTGGGCAACGACGCCAACTTCGCCGCGCTGGCGGAGACCATCTGGGGTGTCGCCCGCGGCATGCGGGACATCGCGTACGTCTACACGGCCTCGGGCATCGGCGTCGGGTTCATCCTCGGCGGCGCCCTCTACGTCGGCGCGAACGGCACGGCGGGCGAGCTCGGCCACACCACGATCGACGAGAACGGCGAGGTCTGCCAGTGCGGCGGGCGGGGGTGCCTCAACACGCTCGCCAACGCCGACTCGATCACGCAGAAGCTGTGGCGCAGCCATCACGACCGGCTGTCCATCGCCGACGTGATCAAGATGGCCCAGGTGGGCGACGTCGGGTGCCGGCGCGTGATCGCAGACGCCGGCCGCCACATCGGCCTGGCCGCCGCCAACATGTACAACCTGCTCGACCCGGAGCTGATCGTTCTCGGTGGAAACCTCGCGCCGGCGGGCGAGATCCTGCTCGCTCCCCTGCGCGAGTCGATGGCCCGGCGTGCGATCCACGCCGGTGAAGTATTGCCTCCGGTCGTCGTCGGCGCGTTGGACGAACACACCGTGGTCGTCCAGGGCGCCGCGGCGGCGGTGCTGAGGGACTCAGACCGGTTCCCTTTGCCCAGTCTCCCCAGAAAGTAAGACCCGAACGGCCAGGGCCGCGAGGCCCTGGCCGCCCAGCCACACGCCAGTGCGGGCACTCACACCACATTTGGCCGGCGGTTGCCCCCGCCGACCAGACGCCAAGCGCCGCGGGTCGGACCCGTCGCGCCTTCACACGGTGGAGCAACCATGAATCTACCCCGACACCCCGGGCGCGCCGCCCGGGCCGCGGTCGCGGTCGTCGCCGCGACGTTGCTGCTGATCGTCGCCGCCTGCAGCGACGCCGGCTCGCCGGCCTCGACCGGCGACGCCAAGGCCGGCAAGATCAAGATCGCCCTCTCCAACTCCTTCATCGGCAACCAGTGGCGCGTCGAGATGGAGAACGTCTACAAGGCCGCGTGCGCGATGCCGCCGTACGTCGACGAGGTCGAGTGCAGCGTCTTCAACGCCGGCAACGACGTCTCGACGCAGTCACGCCAGATCTCCAACCTCATCTCGCAGGGCGTCGACGCGATCGTCATCAACGCGGCCTCGACCAGCGGCCTCAACGGCGTGGTGCAGCAGGCCTGCGACCGCGGCATCGTGGTCGTGTCGTTCGACAACACCGTCGACAACAAGTGCGGCCTGACGGTCAACACCGACCAGATCAAGTTCGGCCAGCAGCTCGCGCAGTTCATCGTCGACGAGCTGGGTGGGCAGGGCAACGTCGTGATGGTGACCGGCGTGGCCGGCACCGGCGCCGACAACGACCGCAACAAGGGCGCCAAGGACGTCTTCGCGGCCAACCCGGGCATCAAGGTCGTCGCCACGTACACCGGCATGTGGGACTCGGCCACCGCACAGCGCAACACCTCGGCCCAGCTGCCCAACCTGCCCAAGGTCGACGGCGTCTGGGTCTCCGGCGGCACCGACGGCGTGATCAAGGCGTTCGCGGCGGCCAACCGCCCGATGCCGGTGGTCGGCGGCGAGGCCGAGAACGGGTTCCGCAAGTTCATGGCGGGCCTGCTCACGCCGAAGGTGAAGGGAATGTCGATCGGGCAGCCGCCGTTCCTGTCGGTCATCTCGCTCGAGCTGGCCCGCGCCGTGGTCAAGGGCGAGCACCCCAAGGAGAGCATCACGATCCCGTTCCCGGTCGCGACGTCCGACAACATGGTGCCCGGCGAGACGGTCTTCCCCGACCTCCCGGACAGCTTCTTCGCCGACTTCACCGACTCGGGACCCAACGCCATCCTCGTGCTCTGCCAGGAGGCGGCGACGGACGGCACTCCGTGCCCGGGCAAGACCCTCGACGTCAAGCTCCCGTCGTGACCGGGACCTCGTCGATGGCGCCGGCTCCGCCGCGGTCCGGCTCCGAGACTTTCGCGGTACGGGCAGACGGCGTCGACCGCGCCTTCGGCGGGGTCCAGGCGCTCCGGGACGCGTCGTTCGCGGCGCGTCCCGGGGAGATCCACGCTCTTGCCGGTGAGAACGGCGCCGGCAAGAGCACGCTCATCAAGGTCCTGTGCGGGCTCATCAAGGCCGACAAGGGCACGGTGGAGATCTTCGGGACCGAGGTCAGCCGGGTCGTGAAACCCGCGGCCCGCCGCCGGATGGGGGTGGCGACCGCGTTCCAGGAGCTGTCGCTGCTCCCGGACCTGACCGTGGCGGAGAACCTGCTGCTCCAGGACCCGCCCCGGGGCCGCCTCGGGCTGGTCCGCCGGCGCCACCTCGCGCCGGTCGCGCTCGACCTGTTGCGGCGTTACGGCGTCGACGACATCGACCCGCGGGCCACGGCGGCCGACCTGTCGGTCGCGCAGCGCCAGGTGGTCGAGCTCGTCCGGGTGCTGGCCGCCGAACCTCGGGTGGTCATCCTCGACGAGCCGACCGCCGCGCTGCCCGACCGGCAGGTCGAGTGGCTCGCCGGGCACATGCGGCGGCTGCGTGACGAGGGCTGCTGCGTCATCTTCACCTCCCATCGCTGGCGGGAGATCGAGGCGCTCGCCGATCGGGTGACCGTGTTCCGCAACGGCACCCGGGTCGCCACCCGGGAGCGGCTCACCGAGGCGGAGGCCGTCACGCTGATGAGCGGGCGCAGCTTCGCCGGTGCGTACCCGGAGCTCACCGGCGAACCCACCGGCGAGAGCGCGCTGCGCGTCGCGGGCCTGTCCGGCGGGCGGCTGCGCGGTCTGGACCTCGACCTGCGGCGTGGCGAGATCCTCGGCGTCGGCGGCCTCGCGGGCCAGGGACAACGGGACCTGTTCCTGACCCTGTTCGGCGCCCGGCGCGCCGCCGCCGGGACGATCACGGTCGACGGCCGGCCGGTCACGATCCGGTCGCCGAAGGACGCGATCCGGGCCGGCGTCGGCATCGCCTACGTGCCCGAGGACCGCAAGGCCGAGGGCCTGTTCCTGCCGCTGTCGATCCGCGACAACATCGCCGCCGCCACCCTGTCGCGCCGCGCGACCGCCGGTTTCGTCAACCGCGGCGCCGAACGCGTCGCCGTCGCGTCCATCGTGGACTAGCTCCGGATCGGGGCCGGCCGGTCCACCAGCCGGGCGGTCGACACGCTGTCGGGCGGCAACCAGCAGAAGGTCGTGATGGCCCGCTGGCTGCTCACCGACGCGAAGGTGCTGCTGCTGTTCGACGTCACCCGCGGCGTCGACGCGGCCACGAAGCACGACATCTACGAGCTGGTCGGGGCGCTCGCGGCGCAGGGCCGGGCGATCCTCTACTACTCCAGCGAGACCGAGGAGATCGCCCACCTCTGCCACCGGGTGCTGGTGCTGCGCGAGGGTCGCGTGGCCGCCGAGTTGGCCGGGCCGGTCGGCGACGCGGAGCGGATCGTCGCGGCGTCCATCAAGGAGGGTCAGGATGCGTGACGCGTTGCGCCGGGTGAGCCTCGGCTACCTGGTGCTGGCCGCGACCGCGGTCGCCTACCTCGTCGTCTACACGTCGCGGCTGGGCCGGTTCCCCACGTCGTTCGACTACCTGTCGATCCTCAACACCACACTGCCGCTGGTGTTCGTCGCCATCGGACAGAGCCTGGTCGTGCTCACCGGCGGGATCGACCTGTCGGTCGGCGGCGTCGTCAGCCTCTGCGTGGCGGTGACCGCGGCGACGGCGTCGATCCCCTGGATCTTCGCGGTGCTGGCGCTCGGCACCGCCTGCGGCGCGCTCAACGGGCTCGTGGTCGCCTACGGCCGGATAGCGCCGATCCTGACCACCTTGGCAACGCTGTCGATCTTCAGCGGGCTCGCGCTGCGGGTGCTGCCCGCGCCCGGCGGCTCGATCCCCTACCCGGTGCGCCAGGTGCTGACGAACCCCGCCGCACCGACCGGGTTGATCTGGCTCGGGCTCGCGGTGGCCGGCTGGCTGGTGCTGCGCCGGACCCGGTTCGGGATGCGGGTGTACGCCGTCGGCAGCGACGAGAGCAGCGCCCGCGCGGTCGGCGTGCCGGCGGCCGCCGTGAAGCTCAAGGTGTACGCGCTGTCCGGCCTGTGCGGTGCGCTGGCGGCGGTGTTCTACGTGTCGACCACCACCGCCGGCGACGCCAACGCGGGCACGCCGTTCATCCTCACCTCGATCGCGTCGGTCGTCGTCGGTGGGGTCGCGTTCAGCGGCGGTCGGGGCAGCGCCCTCGGCGCCGTCGCCGGTGCGGTCGCCCTGACGCTCGTCATCGACATCCTGTTCTTCGCGGGCATCGACCCGCTCTACCAGTCGCTGTTCCAGGGCCTGTTCCTGGTCGTGGCGGTGCTGCTCGGCACCGTGTTCGTCCGCCGCCGGAGGTTGTCATGACGCTGGACTCCCCCGGCGCCCGCCGCGTTCTCTACGCGCTCGCCGGCACCGTCGCCGTGCTGGTCGTCGGCGCGATCCTGCACCCCGGTTTCGCGTCCTGGTCGAGCCTGCGCGGGATGCTGGTCGTCGCGAGCTTCACCGGGTTCGTCGCGGCCGGGCAGATGCTCGTCGTGCTCGTGGGCGGCATCGACCTGTCGATACCGTGGGTGCTCAACGGCGCCGCGATCGTGCTCACCACGGCGAGCCTGGGCCAGACCTCGCGGGCCCCGGTGGCGATCCTGCTGGCGCTCGGCGTGGGTGCGCTGGTCGGGCTCGGCAACGGCCTCGGCGTCGCCTGGCTCGGCGTGCCGGCCGTCGTGATGACGCTCGGCATGAACGGCGTGATGCAGGGCCTGACGCTGGGCCTCTCGAAGGGTCTCACCTGTGCGTCGTGCGGCTCGTACGCGCCGTCGCCCCTGCGTAGCCTGTTCTCCGGCGCGCTGCCGGCCCAACTATTCCTCTGGGTGGGCGTCGGCCTGTTCATGACCGTGCTGTTGACGCTGACGACCTTCGGGCGCCGGGTGTACGCCGTCGGCGTCAACCCGACCGCGGCGTTCCTGTCGGGCGTCGGGGTGCGGGGCGTGACCGTTGCGCTCTACACGCTCAGCGGGGTGTTCGCGGCGCTGGCCGGGATCGCGCTCGTCGCGTACGGCGGGCAGCCGTCGCTCGGCCTCGGCGACCCGTACCTCTTCGAGTCGATCGCGGCCGTCGTGGTCGGCGGCGTCTCCATCCTCGGCGGCCGCGGCCACTACCTGGGCGTCATCGCCGGCTCGCTGACCCTGGTGGCGGTGACCACGTTCCTCGCGGCGCAGCGCGTCCCCGAGTACGGCCGCCTGGTCATCTACGGCCTGGTCATCCTCGCGATCCTGTTCGCCTACGGCCGGGAGAAGGCCCATGACTGACGTGACTGTGCTCAGCGACATCCCGTGCACGCTCGGCGAGAGCGCGCTGTGGGACGGGTCGAGGTTCTACTGGGTCGACATCCTCGAACGCCGGATCTACGCGATGTCGTGGCCGGCCGGGCCGGTGCTGACGCTGGCGGTGCCCGACCTGGTCGGCAGCGTCGCGCTGCGGGCGGGCGGCGGGCTGGTGGCGGCGTTGCGCGACGCGATCGCCTTCTGCGACGTCGACACGGGCAAGGTCGAGGTGGTTCGCGCCATCGACACCGCGCCCGGCACCCGCCTCAACGACGGGGCGGTCGACCAGTCGGGGGCGTTCTGGTTCGGGTCGATGCACATGGCGGAGCAGGAGCCGCTCGGCGTGTTCTACCGCCTGGACGGGTCGTTGACCGTCCTGCGCGCCTTCGGCGGGATCGTCTGCTCGAACGGGCCGGCGTGGAGCCCGGACGGTTCGACGATGTACCACGTGGACTCGACGGTGCGGCAGATCCGCGCGTACCCGGTGTCGCCGTCGGGTTGGGTCGGCGCGGGTTCGGTGTTCGTGTCCGACGAGGACCATCCGTGGTTCCCGGACGGGGTGACGGTCGACGCGGACGGGTTCGTCTGGAACTGCAAGTTCGGCGGGGGGCGCATCGTGCGTTACGCACCCGACGGCACCGTCGACCGGGTCGTCACCGTGCCTGTTTCCAAACCGACCCGCTGCGCGTTCGTGGGGCCCGACCTGGATCTGCTGGCGGTGACGTCGGCCCGGGTGGGCGGCGACCCGGCACCGCTGGCGGGCCAGACGCTGCTGCTCGACCCGGGTGCCCGCGGCCTACCTACCCCCCGCTTCGCGGGTTGACCGCAGGGTTTCCATGGCTCGGCGCTCCTGTTCCGCCAGGTCGCTCAGGATTGCCGAGGCCTGGGTGAGGTGGTGGGGGTCGCCCGTCCGGCCGGCGGCGGTGACGTGGTCGGCGACCTCGGTCCAGAGCGGGGCGATCTCGGCGTACAGCCGGTGACCGTGGCTTATGTTGTCGTCGTCGACGATGGTGGTGGCCTCGGCGAGGAAGTCGCGGTACATGGCGCGGAAGAGGGCGCCGCCGGTGCCGCCGCGTTCCATCAGGGTCGCGGCCAGCGGGAGGTCGTGGGCCGGGTCGGTGGCCCGGTCCAGCCAGCCGCGGACCTGGCGGGCGGCCTTGGCGATGCCGCGGTGGCCGAGGTTGGCGATCGGCGGGTTGAGGAACGCGTGCGCGTTGGCGCGGACCGCCGTCCGGATCGCTCTTTCCAGGGCGGTCGTCTCGGCCGGGGCGGCGATCGTGAAGGAGAGGTGGCGGGCGGTCATCGGGCCGCGTTCGGCGCGGGCGCGTTCGAGGCTCGCCAGCGTGGTCGTCACCGTGCCGCCCTGTTGGGCCGTGTCGACCAGGTGGGCGTGGCTGTCGTCGTAGCCGTACATGGCGACGACGTGGCCACCGAAGTGGACCTTCGTGGTGAAGTAGTCGAGGTGGTAGCAGTCGAGCTGCAGGCCGACCGGGCGGCCGTCGGCCAGCGCGGATTCGACGTGTCGCCAGGCCGTGCGCGGTGACGCGGTCTCCCGTACCTCCAGTGTGAGGCCCAGTCCGTCCGCCACCGTCCGGGCGATCTCCAGCGGTTTGGTGCGGCCGCCGAGGAACGGGAAGGCCATGTTCTTCGCGTCCCAGTAGATGAAGGCCAGGCCCGCACCCAGGCCGAACAGCATCGGCTCGGACAGGTCGACGCCCGCGTGCCGCAGCAGGGCGCCCAGCGTGGTGGTCTCGCAGTGCCGGCCGCCAGGGAAGTCGACCCGTTCGATGATCACTCAGGCCACCGTCAAGGCGGTCAGCACGCTCGGCGACAGTGGCTGGTCGCTGTAGAGCAGCCTTGTCGCGGTCGGGTTCGGGTTGCCCGCGTCCGGGCCGCGCCAGACCTGCTTCAGGCCGGTCCGCTCGACCGTACGCAGGGACCGGTCGTTGCCTTCGACCAGGTAGGCGGTGATTGGCAGCGCGGGGTTGCGCGCCCGGGCCGCCGCGATCGCGGCCGCGCTGATCTCCTGGGCGTAGCCGCGGCCCCAGCACGGCGGGCGCAGCCGGTAGCCGAGGTTCCACGCCACGCCGGCGCGGACCGCGCAGCCGCCGATCCCGACGAACTCGGCACCGGCCCACGCCGTCCACATGCCGAGGCCGTCGCGGTCCCAGGCCGCCCGCCAGCGCTCGATCATCTCCTGGGTCTGTGCCGGCTCTTCGTGCCGCGAAACCGGATCCGGGCCCCAGACCAGCGGATCCGAGTAGAGAGCGAACAACCGATCCCGGTCGTCCGCCTCGGGGACACGCAGCGCGAGCCGGGACGCTCCTGGATCAACCACGGACACGATGATGCTCTACCCCGGGCGGACGCCGCCACGCCATTAGGCTCAGGGTGATGGCCACGATGCAGGCCGTGAGGGCGCACGCCCGCGGCGGACCCGAACAGCTCGTCTACGAGAGCGCCCCGCGACCCGAGCCGGGGCCCGGCGAGGTGCTGGTGGCCGTGAAGTCGGCCTCGATCACCCCGCAGGAGCTCACCTGGGCGGAGACGTGGACGTACCGCAGCGACGGGACCGGTCCCGAGCGCACGCCGGTCATCCCGTCGCACGAGTTCTCCGGAGTCGTCGCGGGCGGCGCTCTCGCCGTTGGCGAGGAGGTGTTCGGGCTGATTCCGTTCGTGCACGACGGCGCGGCCGCGGAGTTCGTGGCGCTGCCCGCGGACATCCTCGCGCCCAAGCCGGCGTCGATCGACCACGACCACGCCGCGGCGGTCCCGCTGGCGGGGCTGAGCGCGTGGCAGGCGCTCGTCAACCACGCCGGGCTACGGCCGGGCCAGCGCGTGCTGGTGCACGGCGCGGCCGGTGGCGTGGGCACCTACGTCGTGCAGATCGCCGCCGCGCTCGGCGGGCACGTGATCGCGACCGCCGGGCCCGACCATCGGCAGTTCGTGGCGGACCTCGGCGCTTCGCAGGTCGTCGACTACACCAGCGAGCGCTTCGAGGACCACGTACGCGATGTCGACGTTGTCGTCGACCTCGTCGGCGGCGAGACCCAGTCACGCTCGTGGACGGTGCTGAAGCGCGGCGGCGTCCTGGTGAGCCTGTCGGCGCCGCCCGACGAGCAGGAGGCGGCCCGGCACGGCGTCCGCGGGACCTTCTTCATCGTCTCGCCGTCGCACGACGACCTGCGCTCCCTCGCCGACCTGGTCGACCACGGCAAGCTGGTCCCGGTCGTCGACCGCGTGCTCCCACTGACCGAGACGCGATCGGCCTACGAGGCCCTCGAACAGCGCGGCCGCCGCGGCAAGATCGTCATCCACGTGTCCTGAGTGCGACGAACTTGATCTCCACAGCCTGACCCGGCAATGCGAGCGAGGTGACGCCGACGGTGGTGTTGGTGACCTTCGGCTTGGCGACGTCGGTGTAGATGTCGTCGCGGACCCCGCGCATCACCGCCAGCGCCGCACCGATGTCGGTCGCGAACACGACCTCCTCGACCACGTTGTCGAACGTGCAGCCGAAGTGCGCCAGAACTTCGCGGGCGTTCGCGTACGTCTGGGCCATCTGGTCCCGCATGACGGACTGGTCGACACTCTGCGCGCCGTCGGGCGCCGGCGACACGAGCGTGCCGTCCTTGCGATGACCCAGCTGTCCCGAAATGTAGAGCGTGTCGTCGACCATCACCGCCTGCGCGTAACCGGCGGCGTCCTCCCACGGCACGCCCAGATCAAACGTCGACTTTTGAATCGTCACAGCAGCTCCAATCCCCCGTATGTGGAGCGCGAATCCCCAGTTTATCCTGGTCCGATGGCACTGTTGTTCGAGACGCGGGCGTCCGACTCGCCGTGGATCTCGAGCGTGTGGACGTGCACGAGCGACGACGTCACCGAGATGACGTCGGTCGCCGCGGTGTCGTGGGGCCTGGTGTTCCACCAGCAGGCGGGGCGGGCGTACGCGAGCATCACCGGTCCCGAGACGCGTACCAGCACGGCACCCGTACCCGAGGGGGCGACGTTCGTCGGCGTCGACTTCGCGGTCGGCACCTCGTTGCGGGCCGTGCCCACCCCCGACCTCGTCGACGGCGGAGCCGTGCTGCCCGACACCACGCACCGGGCGTTCTGGCTCGACGGCTCCCGCTGGGAGACGCCGCGCCCCGACGACGTCGAGGCCCTGGTCGCGCGTCTGGTGCGGGCGGGTGCCGTGGTGCGCGACCCGCTCGTCACCGACGTGCGCCGCGGCTACCGCCCCGACGTCTCGGCCCGGACCCTCGAACGCCGGTTCCGGACGGCGACCGGGATGACCCAGGGCGCGGTGCGGCAGATCGAGCGCGCCCGCGACGCGGCGACGCTGCTGGCCGCCGGCACGCCGGTCGCGGACGTGCTGTCCAAACTGGACTACTTCGACGAGCCGCACCTGATCCGCGGGCTGCGCCGGTACGTCGGCCGCTCGGTCCGCCAGCTCCGCTCAGGCACCGGCGGCGCGATCTCCATGCCGCTGGATCAGCTGACGACGTCGTAGATCAGCTTGAGGATGCCGTTGGAATAGGCCTCGGAGTCGCGCAGGCGCAACATCTGCTTGGCCTTGTCAGTGTCGGTGAACAAGCTGCTGCCGCCGCCGAGCAGAACCGGGAAGACCAGCAGGTGGTAGCGGTCGATCAGCCCCGCGTCGGACAGCCGCCGGGCGAGGTCGGCGCTGCCGTGGATGAAGATCGCACCGCCCTCGCCCTTCTTGAGAGCGACGAGGTCGTCGACCGAGCGGAGGATCGTGATCGGACCCCAGCCATCGACGATCGCGTCGTCGGCCAGCGTGCTCGACAGGACGTACTTGGGCAGCTCCTTGTAGCTGATGTGGTCCTCGGAGTCGGGCCAGGTCGATGCGAACGCTTCGTAGCTGCGCCGCCCGAACAGCAGCGCGGAGGTCTCCGCGAGCTCCTCACCCTTGATCGACCAGACCTCGGGTACGAACTCGAGGTCCTTGAACACCCAACCGGCGCTGCGGTGCTCCTCCCCCGGCCCACCGCCGGGCGAATCGACAACGCCGTCAAGCGACATGAAGCCGGTGTAGACCAGTTCGCGCATGGTTGCTTCTCTCCTCGTTCTCGTCAGACGCACGCCCCGTGCCGCACGCCGTGCCCCATGCTACGAACCCCGCCCGCCGGCCGTCTTGTACAGAAACGACAGCGGGCTAGCTTGGGAAGGTGAGCTCCTCCTCCTCATCCGAGGAAGCCTGGCGGCGGTTGGCCCCACTGGCCGACCTGGTGACGCCGATGGCGGTCCGGGTGGCGGCCACGTTGCGCCTGGCCGACCTGATCGCCGGAGGGGTCTCGCGCGTCGAGGATCTCGCTTCGCGGTCCGGCACCGACAGGGACGCGCTGGGCCGGCTGCTGCGGCACCTCGCGGGCCATGGGGTGTTCGCGGAGCCGTCGCCGGGCGAGTTCGCGCTCACCGACGTGTCGTCGCTGTTGCGGTCCGACCATCCGGCCGGCATGCGGACCGCGTTCGCCCTGGACGAGTTCGGCGGCCGTATGGACCTGGCGTTCACGGAACTGCTGCACACGATCCGCACGGGCATGCCGGCGTGGGAGGCGGCATTCGGCACGCCGTATTGGGACTGGCTCGCCGCCCACCCGGACATGGCGGCGTCGTTCGACGCCTCGATGGCGTCCTCGACCCGGACCACGGCGGCCGGGGCGATCGACTGGTCGGGGGTGCGCCACCTTGTCGACGTTGGCGGCGGCACCGGTTCGCTGGTGGCCGAGGTGCTGCGGTCGAACCCTGACATGCGTGCGACGTTGCTCGACCTGCCGGGCACGGTGGCACGGGGGCGCGCTTTCCTGGCCGAGCAGGGCTTGGCCGACCGGTGCGAGTTCGCGGGCCAGAGCTTCTTCGACCCACTGCCCGCCGGGGGCGACGTCTACCTGCTGTGCGCGGTCCTGCACGACTGGCCCGACGAGCAGGCAACCACGATCCTGCGCCGCTGCGCGGAGGCCGCCCGCGCGGACGCGGAGGAACACGGCGCGCCCACCGACCAACGCGGCACGGACACGGAGGAACACGGCGCGGCCACCCACCAACACGGCGCGGACACGGAGGAACGCGACGCCGCCACCCACCAACACGGCACCCCCACCGACCATCACCCCGCGGACACCGAGGAACACGGCGCCGCCACCCACCAACACGGCACGCCCAGCGACCAACGAAGCGCAGGCGCGGAGGAACGCGGCGCGCCTACCGACCAACGGGGCGCAGCCACCGACCGACGCGCCGCGGCCGCTGGCGCAGGCGGTTCAGCCACTCGTGCGGGCGGTGCGGGCGGGCGCGTGGTGATCGTCGAGTCGCACGGCACGGCTGGCGACGACCCGGCGACGTTCGCGGAGATGGACCTGCGGATGCTGGTTCTGGCGGGCGGTCGCGAACGCACTGTCGAGGACTACAGCGCGCTGGCCGCACGCGCCGGGTTGACCACCGCCGCGGTCCATCCGGCCGGGTCCGGTCTTGTCGTCATCGACTGCCGGGTCGCGCGATAGCTGGGGTCACGGCTCAAACAACCTCCAATGCCCCTCGGAGACGACCGTGGCGGTGCCGTCGACCACGCTGATGGCGCTCTCGTCGTCGATCGCGTAAGTCGGTGCGGGAATCCGCGCCGCCCACTTCTCCGCGTTGGCCAGGGACGCGTCGAGGTGGTGCGGGTGCTCCAGGTGCGGGATCACCGCGAAGTCGACGAGCCCCGCACCCTGCCCGGTGACCAGGATCCGGTCGACGTCGCCCTCAGGCGTGCTGAAGACGACGTCCTCGGACTTCAGTGGCCCGTCGCTGCCCCGGGGCGGATCGACGTAGGTCTCGACGAAGGTGTGGGCGGCGGCGATGCTGCCGGCGCTCACCCCGACGTAGACCGCCTCCGAGCGCAACGTCGGCAGGAGAGCGGTCAGGCCGGAGCGCCGCATCCAGTTGGCTAGGAACAGCGGGTCACCGCCCCAGACCAGCAGCGCGTCGGCCTCCTGGACCGTCGGCACCCAGGCCGCCTCCTCGATGCTCGGCAGCGCCGTCAGCTCCAGGACACCCAACGACTTCCAGCCCAGCCCGGCCAGCGGCGACGGGCCCTGGCCGGTGATCGCTCGCCACGCCGCGCCGGCCCCGCCGGGGAACGGGTAGATGGCGGTCGGGATGAACAGGGCGTTGGCCTCGGCGATCGGTTTGCCCAGCAGGTCGACCAGCGCGTCGTGGATGCTGCCGTTCTTGATCCCGGACGAGGTGAGAAGAGCCCTCACGCTGCCACCTTCCTGTGCGCCGACGGTTCCGGACGGACTCAGGGAAGCTATCCCACAGGTACGACACAAAAGATGCTCGTCAGCGCAGATCGGGGAAGGACGTCGTCCAAGCCCGGCAACCGCACCGCTGCGTTATGTCGGCGAGGCCGAACGGCACCGCCCTCGGCAGGGCGAGCGCGAGCTGCCCGCGGCCGGGATGTCACCGTCGTGCTTCAATGGCGGCCATGATTCTGCGGCGTAGCCTTGCCGTCCTCCTGCTGGTGTTCGCGCTCGCGGCGGTCGCCCTTTCGCGTGGCTCCACCCACCTGGATAATCTTTCCGATTCGGCGAAGTCGGGCATCACCGTTGTCGCGGCGGTGTGCGTCCTGGCGGCGGTGCGGCTCTGGCTACGCAAGACACCGGAACAGTAAGCAACTCACACGCCAGCCGTTGACGTGTGGCCGCTACCCCTGGGCCAACGGGAATCCAACACACGATTCGTACGCTCATAGATCATTTTCCTCGACACAAGGAGATCTATGAGGGTTCGACGTTCCATCGCCGGCTTCCTGACCGTCGTCCTTGGGCTCGCGTTCCTTGCCGCTCCAAGCCCCGCCTCCGCCAACCCGTCCGCCAACTTGGACCAGGTGTTGTCCGAGAAGTCGTGGTGGATCGACGGTTTCGGCGTGACGATGCGGGTCCTGGCCCCCGCCTGCACAGTGTCGACCGGATGCACCATCGGCCGCGGTGACAAGACCACGCCCAACCGATACGGCAAATACCGTTACGGAACGTACGTCGTGGACGTCAACTACGACAGCGTCGGCATCAAGCAGACGATCGTGATCGGCACGACGGCGTCGAACAACATCTACTACACCACGCAGACGGCCGTGGGGTCCGGGACGTGGACCGGATGGGAGAGCTTCCCCGGCGGGGGCACCGGGCGATTCGGTGCCGATTTCCCGCTCTCCGCCGCCGAGCCGACCCTGCGGGTGGTGGGAACCGACGGCTGGTTCTACTGCTCGCGCGCCAACCGTTGGGGATGGACGTCCTGGGCACGGTGCTGAGCCCGGCCTGAGGTCACGCGCTACCCGCGGGCACCGGCGGTGATGCCGACGGTGCCCCACCGGGTGCGCGACGCAGGTGGCGGGGCAAGACCAGGGCAAGTGCGGAACGCGAGTACGCCCTCGCCGGATGCGACGACGCGATCCTCCTGCCCGGTGTCGGTCCTCGGACACAATCGATCAGGGCCAGGCTAGGGGTTCTCCGGTGTGGCGTCGCGGGGCGTCGGGATCGAAAACCCGACCGCGCGGCGCCTGTACGAACGCCTGGTCGGCAGAGGCACCTGACCCGGTGGCGTCGGCGAGGGGCTATCCGCCTGGCAGTGGTGTCGAGCGACCCCGAACTCCAGCGCACCAACGCGCAGTGCCATCCGATGCCGTCTATGGCACCGAAGTTTAGGAACCGGCAGACACCGAAGCCGGCCGGTATGTCCATAGTGTCCACACGGCAGCCCCCGCGGATATCTCGGCCACTAAGGTGTGGCGGTGGTGTACACCGCTCTCCTCCTGGTTGCGCCCTTGGTCGCTGGCGTGGCGGGGGGATATGCGTTCGGCGGGCGGCTCGCGAATCTGGGTGCAGTGCGACTCCGCGCCCCCTGGCTGTTGTGGATCGCCGCAGTGGTGCAGGTCGTGCAACTGTTTGTTGAGCCTTTTGCGAGGTTCGTCGAAGACGGGCTGCACGTGCCCATGCTTGCGGTGGTATTCGGGCCCGTTGCGATCTGGTTGGTGCTGAACCTGCGTGGGCGAGGTCTTGCCGCTCGAATCGCCGTGGCGATGATCTTCGTGGGCGGCGCGCTGAATGCCATCGCTATCGCATTGAACAACGGGCGGATGCCGTACGACCCGGAGGCGGCGGTTCTGGCCGGGCTACCGGTCGGCGTGGAAACCCGCAAAAACGCTCCGGCTGACGCGAACACCTTCGTGGCGCACCTTGGTGATGTCATTGCCGTGCCGCCGATCCACAAGGTAGTGAGCGCCGGTGACCTTCTGATCGCCGCAGGTGTCGCTGCGCTGATCGCGGTCATGATGACGGCCACGGCTCGGCAAGGGCCGAAGGCGACGGTGACGGCAACGGCACGTGGTGGCCCGACCAATTCCCTATCAGAAGGAGGTGAAAAGTCACATGACTAAGCCAGTGAAGAATGCGGTGCTGACGCTCGCCGCATTGGCGACGTTGCTCCTGAC
The DNA here is from genome assembly GCF_016862515.1 of Asanoa iriomotensis. Classification (GTDB taxonomy): domain Bacteria; phylum Actinomycetota; class Actinomycetes; order Mycobacteriales; family Micromonosporaceae; genus Asanoa; species Asanoa iriomotensis. The sequence goes on along the minus strand of NZ_BONC01000030.1, from coordinate 52,593 downwards.
CGTCGGCGCTCCCTTGATCATCAACTCGAACTGAGTCGTCGCGCCACCCCGGTCGACTCGACGAGGTCGACCGGGGCGGTCAGGCTGTCGTCCAGCGTTGGGCGCCCGTGGCGTTGCAGGTGTAGAGCTGGACCTTCGTGCCGTTGGCGGTGCCGCTGGCCGTCACGTCCAGGCATTTGCCCGAGGCCGGCACCACGATCGAGCCGTTGGGTTGGAAGCTGAACTTCTGCGCCCCCGTACCGTTGCAGTCCCAGATCTGGATCTTCGTGCCGTTGGCCGTGCCCGAGCCCGCGACGTCCAGGCACCGGTTTCCGTAGACCCGCAGCTCGTTCGCGGCCGTCCGCGTCCATTTCTGGTTCACACCGTTGTGGCAGTCCCAGATGTGCACCTGAGCGCCCGGCGTGGTCGACACGCCCGAGACGTCCATGCAGCGCGAGGACTGCGGGTTGACCAGCGAGACCGCCGTGCCCACCGGCGGACCCACCTGGAGGCTCGCCGGCACCGCGCGCAGGGCCGAGTACCAGACCGCGGCCATCTTGTCGTAGCCCGCCTGGTTCGGGTGCACGCCATCGGCCAGGTCGGCCGTCGTGAGCGGCGAGTGCAGGTCGACCAGGTGCGTTCGCGCGCCTTTGCCGGCGACGATGCCGGGGATCGCCGCGTTGTACGCGCGTACCCGTGCTGCCAAGGTGGCATCGGTCTCCGGGGTGATCTGCGCGACGAACAGCTCGACGTCGGGCGCCGTCGCCCGGATCTTGTCGATCAGCGCCGACAGGCGCGCCGGCGCGTTGGCGATGTCGTAGTTCTGGTTCAGGTCGTTCGTGCCGATGTGCAGGAGGACCGTGCGCGGCGTGTACGCGCGTAGCCACGCCACCACGTTCGCGTCGATCTGGTCGATGCGCCAACCCGAGTGGCCCTCGTGGTCGTGGTCGCCGAGGCTCGCCGGGCCGTTGAAGCCGGAGCCCACGAAGTCGACCGCGTAGCCGCCGCCGGCCAGCCGCTGCCACAGGTTGATCCGGTAGCCGCCGGGCACGTTGTAGCCGTCGGTGATCGAGTCACCCAGCGGCATCACCCGCACGCCGCCGTTGGACTCCGCGTATGCCGGCGTGGGAAACACCAGCACCACGAGGGCCAGACACAGCCCGGCCAGTCTCCTCAACATGGCGCGTTCCTCTCGTCATGAGCCGTCCGGGACGGTGAGCGGCGCTACATAGAGGATCACCGATGCCGCCCGGAAAGGGAATGGTGGCGACCGGCCGCGCGACGATGACATGCTGGGCGGATGTGTAGGAACATCCGGGTGCTGAGCAACTTCGAGCCGCCCGCCACCGAGGACGAGATCGAGTCCGCCGCGTTGCAGTACGTGCGCAAGGTCAGCGGCACGACCAAGCCGTCGACGGCCAACCAGGAGGCGTTCGACGAAGCCGTCAAAGCGGTCACCGAGGCCACCCGCGCGCTGCTCGAGACGCTCGTGATCAAGGCGCCGCCGCGTGACCGCGAGACCGAGGCCGCCAAGGCGCGTGCCCGGGCCGCCGAGCGTTACGGGCCGCGGCCCGCCGCCGCTCAGGTGGCGCCGTGATAGAAGAGGTCGCCGAGGCCGATGGTGAAGGCGAGCACACCGTAGAGGCTGTGCTCCACCGACGCCACCAGCAGTGACCGTGTCTGCTGGTAGCGGCGGGCGAACAGCCACCCGCCGGCCAGCGTGAGCAGCACCGACCAGACGTTGCCGAAGATGACGTGCGCGAAGCCGAACGCGGCCGCACTGGCGAGAGCCGCCGCCCGCCCGGTGCCGAACACCGGCGCGTACCGGTGCAGCAGGAACCCCCGGAACAGCACCTCCTGCGGATAGACCGACAGCAGCGGGTAGAACACCGCCACGGCCAGCCACAGCCAGGGCGACTGGCGGGGCAGGGCGAACAGGCTGTCGGGCATGAAGACCGCGACGACCGCGATGCCGACCACCGCGGCGACCGCCCAGGTCAGCAGGACAGGCCGCAGGGCCGGGCGCAGCGCCGACGCGCGCCACAGGTCGCGCCGGTCGACGTCGGGGCGGGTGCGCAGGTACCAGAACGCCAGCGCGCCGAGCGCCAGCAGCACCGGGATGGGGCTGCCGGGACTGCCCAGCCACGCGTACGCCCCGACGGCTCCGAAGAACAGCACCACGAACTCGACACCCCGCACCGCGCGGAGGTTAGCCGCCACAGGGAAACAGCAGGCGTGGTACGACTGACGGGTGATCTACGAGTCGCTGCACGTGAGTGTCACCATCGCGCGGCCGCCGGCGGAGGTCTACGCGTTCGCCGCCGACCCGGCCAACCTCCCGCGCTGGGCCGCCGGGCTGACCGGCGCGATCGAGCAGGTCGGCGGGCGGTGGCTCGGCGAGACCCCGGGCGGTCAGGTGGAGATCACCTTCGCGCCGCACAACGCGTTCGGGATTCTCGACCACGACGTGACGTTCCCGTCGGGTGAGACCTTCTACAACCCGCTGCGGGTGTACGCCAACGGCGACGGCAGCGAGGTCGTGTTCACCGTGTTCCGCCGTGAGGGCACGAGCCGCGAGGCGTTCGAGACCGACGCCGCCACGGTGCTGGCCGACCTGCGTACCCTCAAGTCGCTTTTGGAATGATGCCTGTCATGACCACGGTCTTCAGCAGGATCATCGCCGGCGAGCTGCCGGGCCGCTTCGTCCACCGCGACGACGAGGTGGTCGCGTTCCTCAGCATCGCGCCGCTCACGACCGGCCACACGCTGGTGGTGCCGCGCGCCGAGGTCGACGACTGGACCACGCTCGACCCGGCGCTGTGGGGCCGCGTGATGGCGGTCGCCGCCCGGATCGGCGGCGCGGTCCGCACGGCCTTCGACGCGCCGCGGGCCGGCCTGGTCATCGCCGGGTTCGAGGTGCCGCACGCCCACGTGCACGTGTTCCCGGCCCGCGGCATGATCGACTTCAACTTCGCCAACGTCCGCCACGACGTGCCGGCCGCCGAGCTCGACGCCGCACAGCAGAAGATCGTCGCCGCCCTGGCCTAGGGGCGCAGCGTCACCTTCCCGGTGGTGCGGCGGGCGAGGATGTCCGTGAACGCGCGGGCGGCGTCCTCGAGCGGATAGGCGGCGGCGACCAGCGGCTTGAGCGCCCCGGTGGCGACCAGGCCGAACATCTCGGTCAGGGGTTCCGCGTACGTGCCGGGAACGGTCAGGGCCGGGCGCAGCCAGAAGCTTGTCACGCCGGCGTTGCGATCCGCGAGCGCGTCGGGGTCGACCGCCGGCACGCCTTCGCGGGAGGCGTTGCCGAAGGTGACCATGCGGCCGAACTGGGCCAGGATGCCCAGGCCCGCCGTGAAGACCCGGCCGCCGATCGAGTCGAGCACGATGTCCACCGGCCGGCCGTCGTTGGCGTCGAGCACCCGCTGCCCGTAGCCGTCCGCGTCGCCGGCGACCGCGGCGTCCGCGCCGAGGGTGCGGGCCAGGTCGCGCTTGGCCTGCGTCGAGGCCGTCGCGATGACCCGGCCGGCGCCGAAGTGCCGGACGAGCTGCACGGCGAGCGTGCCGACGCCGCCGGCCGCCGCGTTGACGACCACGGTCTCGCCGGGCCGGATCCGGGCGCAGGTGTGCAGCACGTGCCAGGCGGTCAGGCCCTGCACCAGCAGGGCCAGCGCCTCGGCATCGCCGACCTCGTCGAGCACGGTCACGGCGTTAGCCGCGTCGACCACCGCCTGCTCGGCGAAACCGCCGCCACCGAACACCGTGGACAGCACCCGGCGCCCGTCAGCAACCCGGCCGACGACCTCCGTGCCCGGGATGAACGGCAACAGCGCCGGCCCGTAGGTGCCGGCGATCCGGCTCGTGTCGGCGAAGTTCACGCCGGCGGCGCTGACGTCGACCAGGAGCTGGCCGTCGCCCGCCACCGGCGCGGGCACGTCGACCAGCTGAAGGACCTCGGGGCCGCCGAAGCGGTCGCACTGCACGGCTCGCATGGTCCGCAACGCTATCTTGAGCGGAACACCGACCTGGACGGAGACCGTTTCTTGACACCACTGCCGGCGAGACATAGCCTGCCGTCAAACTCGCAGGAAACTTTACTGTTTCGCTGGAGGACGTCATGCGCCGTCGTGCCGCCCTGTCTGCCGCCGCCGTGGTCGTTGCCGCCGCGCTCGTTCCGGTCGGATCCACTCCGGCGAGTGCCGCCGTGGTGAGCCTGTCGAGCGTGGTGCCGGCGCCGGCATCCGTCGCGCCAACCGCAGCCGTTTACACGCTTCCAGCGGGCGCCACCATCCAGACCGCGCCGGCCGCCGTCGACGTCGGGACCTATCTGGCCGGCATCCTGCGACCGTCCACCGGGTACGCGCTGCCGGTCAGCACCAGCACCGGCACACCGACGAGCGGGATCGCGCTGCTGCTCTCCGGAGCCGATCCGAGCGTCGGCGCCGAGGGCTACCAACTCGACGTGACCTCGGCCGCGATCACCGTCCGGGCGCAGACCGCCGCCGGCCTGTTCTACGGCGTGCAGACCCTGCGGCAGTTGCTGCCGGCCGCCGTCGAGGCCCGGACCGTCCAACCCGGACCATGGGAGGTCGCGGGTGGACGGATCGTCGACCGGCCGCGGTACGCGTACCGCGGCGCGATGCTCGACGTGTCCCGGCACTTCTTCGGCGTGGACGTGGTCAAGCGGTACATCGACGAGATCAGCCAGTACAAGATCAATACGCTGCATCTCCACCTGTCGGACGACCAGGGCTGGCGGATCGTCATCGACGCGTGGCCGCGGCTGGCCACCTACGGCGGCAGCACCCAGGTCGGCGGTGGGCCCGGCGGCTACTACACCAAGGCGCAGTACACGGACCTGGTCGCGTACGCCGCCGCCCGGCACGTCACGGTCGTGCCCGAGATCGACATGCCGGGGCACACCAACGCCGCGCTGGCCTCGTACGCCGAGCTCAACTGCGACAACGTCGCACCGCCGCTCTACACCGGCATCGAGGTCGGTTTCAGCTCGTTCTGCGTCGGCAAGGAGATCACCTACACGTTCGTGCGGCAGGTGCTCACCGAGTTGGCCGCGCTCACGCCCGGGCCGTACCTGCACATCGGCGGCGACGAGGCGCACAGCACGTCGGACGCCGACTACCGCACGTTCATGAACCGCGTGCAGCCGTTCGTCGGCACCGCCGGCAAGACCGTGATCGGCTGGCACCAGCTGGGCCAGGCCGACCACACGCCCAACCGGGTCGCGCAGTTCTGGGGCACGACGACCTCCGACGCGGACCTGAGCGCCGCGGTCGCCAAGGGCGACAAGGTGCTGCTGTCGCCGGCCAACAAGACCTATCTGGACATGAAGTACACCAACGAGACGCCGCTCGGGCTGAGCTGGGCGGGCCTGATCGAGGTGCGGACCGCGTACGACTGGGATCCCGGCACGCTGCTACCCGGCGTGCCCGCGAGCGCGATCATCGGCGTCGAAGCTCCGATGTGGAGCGAGACGCTGACCCGGCTCGCCGACATCGAGTTCATGGCCTTCCCGCGCATGCCGGCCATCGCCGAGCTGGCCTGGTCACCGCAGTCCGCCCGCAACTGGGACGGCTTCCGGGTGCGGCTGGGCGCGCTCGGTCCACGATGGACCACGCAGGGCATCACCTTCTACCGGTCGCCGCAGGTGCCGTGGGCGACCGCGCCCACCGGCCGCGTCGAGGCCGAGTCCTTCACGTCGCAGTCCGGCGTGCAGATCGTCGCGGACGCGGCGGCGCGCGGCGGCAACCGCGTCGGCTACATCGACAACGGGGACTGGATCGGCTTCGCCGGTGTCAACGTGGCCGGCCGGACCGGCTTCTCGGCCCGGATCTCGTCCGGCGGCGCGGGCGGCATCATCCAGGTGCGGTCGGGCTCGGCCACGGGTCCGCTGCTCGGCTCGGTCCCGGTGGCTAACACCGGCGGCTACGGCGTCTACGCCGAGGTCTCGACGACCCTGTCGGCCGGGTCAGGTCCGCTATTCCTGGTCTTCACCGGCAGCGGCGGCGGCCTGTTCGACATCGACGACTTCGCGCTGACCGGCACGGCGCCGCCGAACCTCGCGTTGGGCCGGCCCGCGACCGCCGACAGCCAGTGCGCGGCCAACGAAGGACCGGAGAAGGCCGTCAACGGTACGACCACCGGCGGCAACGCGGACAAGTGGTGCTCGCTGGGCACGACCAAATGGTGGCGGGTGGACCTGCAGGCCACCGCCAGCGTCGGCCGCGTCGTCGTCCGGCACGCCGGCGCCGGCGGTGAGAGCGCGGGCTTCAACACCCGCGACTTCGACCTCCAGACCAGCGTCGACGGCGTCACCTGGACGACGGTCGCCCAGGTCCGCGGCAACACGGCCAACGTCACGACCAGCACCTTCGGCCCGGTCGGGACCCGCTACCTGCGCCTGAACGTCATCACGCCGACCAGCACCACCGATCGGGCGGCCCGCATCTACGAGGTCGAGGCGTACGCCTCCTGACGCGTTTGCCTGGTTTGTGCCCATCTGCGCCGTGCGATGTGCCGTGAATCGTGCAATGGTTGTGTTATGCACCCATGACTCGGAGGCTGCGATGAGTGACATCCGCAGTGGCCGGTACACCTCCGACCAACAACCACATCGGCTTCGTCCCGGTCTTACCGTTGTCGACCGCTCCGGCGCGAAAATCGGCCGCGTCCGGGACCTGCACCGCCCGGACCCGCTCGCGGTCGCCGACGACGGCCGCCGCATCGGCGACATGGGCGACGTCGAATCGATGATCCCCGGCTGGACACGGCACAGCCTGCCGGGAGTGCCCGGCGCGATGGCCGCGCGCCTGGTGCGTGAGGGTTACGTGCGGATCGTCCTCACCGGACCACCGCCGAGGCGCACGTGTTACGCGGCGCTGACCGACGTGGCCGACGTCGACGACGACTCGGTGATCCTCACCGTCGGCGCCGCCGACCTGCCGCTGGAAGCCCGCCGCTGACGCCTCAAGGGCGCCGGGCGAGGTAGTCGGCGCGCTGGTCCTTGTCGAGGTGCTCGATCGCGAACCGCAGCACGATCCGCGGCGCGGTGGCGGCGTGCCGGTCGAGGAAGGCGAGCAGCCGTGCCCGGTCGTGCTTGCCCGCCTCCCGCAGCATGCCGCCGACGACGGTCCGCACGAACTCGTGCTCGTCGTCGACGAGTAGTTCCGCCAGCGCGAACGTGTCGTCGAGCTCCTTGGCACGCACGAACGTCAGTGTCGCGAACATCGCGATGCGGCGTTCCCACCAGTCGTCCGACCGCGCCAGCCGGTAGAGGACGTCCCGTGGCTTGTCCAGCAGGTAGCCGCCGACCACCTGGTGAGCGCTGACGTCGACCAGGTCCCAGGTGTCGATCCGGTCGGTGCGGCGCAGGTAGAGGTCGAACAGCTCCGCGCGCTCGGCCTCGGTGGTGCGCTTGCGGACGGCGCGCTTGCCCATGATGCTGACGGCGCCGACGCGTACGAGATGGGTGTCGCTGTCCAACAGCTTGTCGATCTCCGCGGTGGGCAGGTCGATGTGCTCCTTGGCGAGCGCGAAAACGTCGCCCATGCGGACCTTCTCCCGGGCCGCGCGGAGAGCGTCGATCCGCGCGGCGAAGGCGGCAGCGGTGAGCTCCGTCATGAGACCGGCTGGATCAGCTGGGTCCGCCAGTCGGCGGGGCTCGGCCACGCCGCCGGGTCCGGCTCGACCGCCAGGTCGATCCACTCGTAGACCTCCCAGGCCGGGCCGGTCGCCGTGCCGTGCGTTTCGAGCCATTCCTGGATCCGGTTGTACGCCTCACCGAGGCGGTCGTGCCCACCAAGATGGACGGTCCGGACGGCACGGCCGCTCGGCAGCTCCCCCGCGCGCACCCGGCCGGTGCCGTCAGCGGGCTCGGCGACCGGCACGCCGGTCTCGACGTCGGTCTCGACGTCACCGAACGTGTGGTAGCGGACGAAGGGCGCCCCGGCGGGCGTGATGCCGCCGTCCTGCAGGACCTGCCACAACTCGTGCAGGCTCGCGCCCTGGGCCTGGGTCAGCTCCGCCACCGGGATCGTCTGCCGGATGCTCAGCACCGGCTGGGGTTCGCGCTGTTCGACGTGGATGTCGGTCATGACCTCATCGTGGCCGGTCCGGTGGGTCGCGGTCCAACACCTGTCGGCGACCGATCTACACATCAGGTGTGTGGATCCGGTAGACAGCACAGATGGACCCCGACCTCCGCCTGCTGCGGCATTTCGTCGCGGTCGCCGAAGAGCTCCACTTCAGCCGGGCCGCCGAACGGCTGTTCATGGCACAGCAGGCGGTCAGCCGGGACGTGCGCAAGCTCGAGGAGCGGGCCGGGACGCCGCTGTTCGACCGGACCAGCCGGCGGGTCGCCCTCACCCCGGCGGGCCGGCACCTGCTGGGCCGGGCGCGGCAGATCCTGGCGCTGCACGACGAGACGCTGCGGGAGCTGCGCGGCTCGGGTCGTTCCCTGCTGGTGGACGTGGTCGGTCAGCGCCTGACGCCGGCCCTCGTCCTGGCCGCGGCCCGGTCCCGCGCGTCGGGCTACGAGTTCTTCGCGCGGTTCCATGGTGGACTCGACGCGTCGCTGCCGCTGCTGGCCGCACGCCGGTTGGACGTCGCCTTCGGCCGGTGGCACGGCGTGAGCGGCACGCCGCCGGGCGGTTTGGAACACCAGCTGATCCGGTACGAGCGCATCTCGGTCCTGGTGCCGGAGCGTCATGCGCTGGCCGGCGCGCCGGAAGTGCCGCTGGCCGCGCTGCGCGAGACCGACGCGTGCTGGCACTGCGGTGACCACGCGTCGGCGCAGTGGGAGCAGGCGATGCTGCAACTTTTCGCCGACACGGGCACACCACCCGCCCCACCGCGCCCGAACGTCCGTGGGATCGACGAGCTGGCGTACCACATCCAGCAGTGGGATCTGCCGATCCTGACCATCAGCAGCCAACCGGAGGTGCCGGGCGCGGTGGTCAGGCCGCTGGTGGACCCGGTCGCCGTCTACCCGTGGAGCATGATCTGGCGCACGGACCTGGACCACCCGGGCCTGACCGCCCTGCGGGAGGCCGCGCACGACCTCGGCACCGCCGGCGGCTGGCTTGACCTGCCGGCCGACGCTTGGCTGCCCGGCCCCGAGGCAGACCTGGTCCGGTGACTATCGCGGCGACGTGGGTGGGTCTCGCGCGATCCGATCTCCCTCGGCTCAGTAGGTCACGACGCCGCGGAAGCGGAGGTCGCCGTGGATCAGGCGGTCGTAGGCCTCGCCGACCTTCTCCTTCGGGAACACGTCGATCATCGGCTTCACGTCGCCGCGGGCCACGATCTCCAGGGCCTCGGCCAGGTATTCCGGGCTGTTGTGGGCCGAGCCGATGACCTGGGCGCCAAGTGGTCAAGTAGCGCAACACGCCCCCGCCGATAGGCGTCTTCGAAGAATTCCATCGTCCGCCAGGCGGGCGCTCGCGGGCGACCAGCCAGGTCCGGCTGACGGCGAACTGCTGCCAGTTGCCGAGCTGAGACTTCGGCGTGCGGGCTCGGAACGTTCCCTTGTAATGGTCGCTCTCATAGCCGTGCTCGACCGAGTCGGTCGCGAAGCTGGTCGGCGACGGTCGCGTCGATGCTGGCCAGGATGTCCAATGCGGGCTTCCAAACGGCCCGGGCCGCCGTGGGGTCTCCCGCCGCGAGGTGGGTGTCGCCCAGGTGGGTCAGGACGGTTCCCTCGAGGTGGCGGGCTCCGGCCTGGCGGGCCAGCGTCAGAGCCTGCTGGTAGGCGTGCACCGCCTCGTCGTGGCGGTCGAGGTGGTGGCAGGCGAAGCCGATGGAGTCCCACGTGTCCGCCTGGGCCCGGTGGTCGTTCGGGTCCAGGAGCAGCAGGGCGCGCTGGCAGTGGGCCAACGCCTCGGCGTGCTGGCCGAGTTGGGCGTGGCACCAGCCGATGGCGTTGAGCGCGAGGGCCTGCTGGCTCTCGTCGCCGCTCGACAGCGCGCACGACAATGCGTGTTCGGCGTGGTGCAGTGCCCGCTTGTAGTCGTCCCGCTGCTCGTACACGCAGGACAGTGAATGGTGGACGATGGCCTGACCGGCGTGGTCGGCGGCGTCCTCGTAGAGCCGCAACGCCTGGCCCAGGTGGGCGTCGGCCTCGGCGTCGCGCCCGAGCAGTGTGCACGCCTGGGCCAGCCGGCGTTGCGCGAACGCCTGCCCCCGCAGGTCGGGCAGCGCCGTCGCGATGGAGAGTGCCAGGCGCCACGCATGCGCGAGATCCGACCAGTGGCCCTGGCGTTCCAGGGCGGAGTCGGCCGCCCACGCGAGCTGCCAGGCCTGCTTCGCCACGTCGGAGTCGCCGGCGCCATCGAGCACGGCCAACAGGTTGGAGCGCTCCACCGTGAACCACGAAACGGGATCGTCGACCTGGCCGACCGTGGTGCCCGGCGCCGGCTCGCCGAACGGGATCGCGCAGGGTTTGCGCGACGGGCTGAGCTGACGATCGGCCTCGATCGCGGTGTGCAGGTAGTGGTCGAGAAGCCGGGTGAACGCGGCTTTCCGCGCGCTCGGGGTCTCCTCGTCGCACGCGAGCTCCGTGGCGTACGCGCGCAGCAGGTCGTGCAGTGCGTAGCGACGCGGGTCGGGTTCGGCGAGCAGCGAGGCGCGGGTGAGTTCGGTCAGCAGGTCGCGCGCGACAGGTGAGGGTACGCCGGCCAGGCTGGCCGCCGCAGGGAGCCCGACCGTGCCACCCGGATGCAGGCCGAGCAGGCGGAACAGGCGGGCGGCTGCCGGCGTCAGGGCACGGTAGGACAACGAGAGGACCGCCCGGAGCCGGGTCGTGGCGTCCCCGCCGTCCAGCGCGTCCAGTGGCCGGCTGGTGCCGCCGAGCTCGGCGGCCACCGCCGCCAGCGGGAACCCGGTCTGCTGGGCGCGTGCGGCGACGATCGCCAGCGCGAGCGGCAACCCGGTGCACACGGTGACGATCCGCTGCGCCACCTCCGGCTCGCACCACAACGGATCCGGGCCGAGCCGACCGGTCAGCAGGTCGTATGACTCGGTCGGCGACATCAGATCGAGATGGAACGGGCGCGCCCCGTCGGCCACGACCAGCCCGGTCAACCGGTTGCGACTGGTGACGACGACGACAGCGGTGTGCGTGCCGGGCAGCAGCGGGCGGACCTGGTCGGCGTCGCGGGCGTTGTCCAACACGACGAGCATCCGGCGGCCCTGGATGAGGCCGCGGTACTGCGCCGCCCGGGCATCGAGGCCCTGCGGGATGCGGCCGGCGGGAATTCCGAACGCCTCGAGGAAGTCGCGCACCGCGTCGGCGGGATCCAGCGGCCGGCCGCCGGGGTCGAAGCCGCGGAGGTTGACATACAACGTGCCGTCGGGAAACTGGTCGGACACCCGATGCGCCCAGTGCACGGCCAGGGTGGTCTTGCCGACGCCGGCGGTGCCGGACACCGCACCGACCCGCTGGTCCGGCCGCAACAGGCCGTCGAGCCAGGCGAGGGCGTCGGCCCGACCGGCGAACGAGGGCACGCCGGCAGGAAGCTGCGCAGGCGGGCCGGATCGGCCGCCGGCCGGCGCGGCGGTTCTCCGGTCGGGCTCCGCCGACTCGGCCCGGTCGCCACGCAGCAGCGCGCGGTGCGCGGCCTGCAGCTCCGGGCCGGGTTCGACGCCCAGCTCCTCGGACAATGTCCGGCGAACCTGGTGATAGACGGACAATGCCTCGGCTCGCCGCCCCTGCCCGGCCAGTGCGGCCATGAGCAGGATCGCGATCCGCTCACGGTACGGATGAGCCGACAGCAGGCTGGACAACTCCTCAGCCGCGTGTTCATGCCGGCCGAGCTGCAGCTCCAGTTCCCACCGCCGCTCCGCGACCGCGAGGCGCCGGGCGTTCAACGCCGTGACCGCGTCGCGCAGGCCGGCGCCCTCCAGCCCGGCCAGCGGCACCCCGCGCCACAGCGCCAGCGCCTCGTCCAGGAGCGCGACGGCACCTTCGGGATCTCGCGCACCGAGGTCCTCGGCCCGGGCCGCCAGCTCGCCGAAGCTGCGCTCGTCGTACCGGTGACCGGTGAGCGTCAGCTGGTAGGCCTCACGCGCGGCGCGGATCGTGTCGGCGGGGGCGCCGGCGGCGGTGAGGACCGATCGCAGCCGGGACACGACGTCCTGCACCTGACGGCGGGCGGTGGCCGGTGGCCCTTCGTCCCAGACGATGTCCACCAGTCGCGGTATCGACACCGGACGGTCGGCGTCGAGAAGCAGCGCGGCGAGGATGCGCTCCTGGCGTGCACCGTGGAGCGGAACCCGGTTGCCGGCTGCCCATACCTCGATCGGACCGAGCAGGCGGAAATCCATACGACCGGTCAACTCCTAACCCCGTCCGGCGGGCGCACGTCGAGGACGTCGTAAGGACGCCGCAAGGACGCGAAGAGAACGGGCGCTCTGAATGTACCCGGTGTGTAGGTAGCGATGTCGCGCCCGTCACATCCGCACCGACCGGAAGGGCAAGGTATCTGTGGACTTCTATGTGTTGGGCCGCCTCCAGATGCGCAGCGGCGGTTCCGCGTACACCCTGCGTCGTACGAAACCGAAGATCGTGCTGGCCGTCCTGCTCGCCCACGCCGACCAGCCCGTCTCCACCGACCGGATCATGCGCGAGCTGTGGGGTGAGCGACCGCCGCAGTCAGCCGCCGCGAACCTCTACACCTACGTCTGCTCGATCCGCGGCCTCCTGACCGCGGGCCGTTCGAAAGCCAAGATCCTCACCGGCGCGGCGGGCTACGTGCTGAACGTCGAGGACGACTGCCTGGACGCCCTGCGCTACCGCCGCCTCGCCGACCGCGGCCGCGCGGAGCTACGCGACGGAGACCTGCGTCGCGGCGTCGCATTGCTCGGGCAGGCGGCCCGGCTGTGGCGGGGCAGGCCGCTGGCCGACCTTCCGTCCACCCCGGAGGTCGAGCAGTGGGTCGAATGCCTGGAGGAGCAGCACCGGTCGTTGCTCCGGGACTGGACCGACGCCCGGCTGCGCCTCGGCCAGAACGAGGAACTCGTCGGCGAACTGCGCGCCGGCGTGGCGGCGGATCCCATGTGTGAGCGGCTCTACCTGCAGCTCATGCTCGCGCTCTACCGATCCGGACGGGTGGCCGAGGCGCTGGAGGCCTACCGCGACGTGCGCCGGCTCCTCGCCGCCGAGTTGGGCCTCGAACCCGGGCCAGAGCTGGCCGGCGTGCAGGGCGCCATCCTCCGCCGCGACCCATCGCTGGCCACCGGCGACCTGAGCGCCTGGCTGACAGGCTCCCGTGGTTAGCGCGCCGACCGCCAGGAGACTGCCGGCGTTACGCGACGGGTGGTGGCAGATCCATCACCGGTCACTGGTCAAGGCGCGCCTGGCCACCGTCCTCTGGCGGTTGCCGGTGATCGTGGCGCGAACCGCCGCGATGGCGTGGCGGGCGAGCGCCTGGGACACGGCAGCGGCGGCGGTGCTCAACCTTGCCGCGGGCGCGGCGACCGCGTGGGCGCTTCTGGCGACGCGGGCCGCGTTGCAGGCCCTGTTGGCCGAGGGTGCGACACCGGACCGGTTGCGCGCCGCGCTTCCACAGCTCGTCGCCGTCGCCGTGGCCGTCGCGGTGCGGTCGGGGCTGACCCTCGGCGCCGGGTGGGCACTGGCCCGGCTCGAGCCGCGGGTGCTGACCCTGGCCGAGCGCCGGCTGTTCGAACTGACCACCAGCGTCGACCTCGCCGCCTATGACGACCCGCGGTTCTGCGACGAGCTGGAACGCGCCCGCAAGGGCGGCGCGCAGTCGGTGCAGCACCTGGTGCGCGCGACGGTCGACCTGCTCGCCGGCTCCCTCGGCCTGGTGGCCGCCGCCACCGCCCTGCTCATCCTGCATCCCCTGCTGGTGCTGGCGCTCATGCTGGCCAGCGTGCCGGGATTCTGGGCGGCACTGCGCGCGGCACGCCTGTCGTACCTGAGCATCCATGCCCGCACCAGCCGGCGGCGACGGTTGTGGATGCTCGCCGACCTCATGGCCCTGCGCGAGACCGCGGCCGAACTGCGCGCGCTCACCATGCGCCGGTACCTGCTCGGCGAGTACGTCGCCACGGCGGAGACGGAAATCGCGGCCGAGCTGGACGTGGCGCGACGCCAGGCCGCGGCCCGGGCGCTGGGCAGCGTCCTCTCCGGCGCGGCGACGCTCGGTGTCTACGCCGTGATCGGTGCACTGGTCGGCTGGCACGCCCTGCCGCTGGCCGCGGCCGGGGCGGCCGTGCTGGCCGTGCAGGCCGCCCGCCAGTCGTCGACCCTCGCCATCAACACGATCAACCGGGTGTACGAGGAGGGACTCTACTTCGAGGACTACACCGACTTCTGCGTCCGCGCACGCGCCCGCGTCCGCACGGTGACCGCGGTCGGGACGATGCGCCCGCCGGAGCGGATCAGCGTCCGCGACGCCGCGCTCCGCTACCCGAACACCCCCGCTCCGGCCCTCGCCGGCGTCACGTTCACCATCCGTCGTGGACAGACGATCGCACTGGTCGGTGAGAACGGTTCGGGCAAGACGAGCCTGGCCAGGCTCATCGCCGGTCTGTACCAACCGGACTCCGGCACGGTGTGCTGGAACGACCTGCCGCTGGGCGGCTTCGAGCCGGGACAGGTGTGGCGGCACGTGGGAATGGTCAGCCAGAACTACTGGCACTGGCCGTTCACCGCCGAGGGCAACATCCGCCTCGGCAGCGACCGCACGCCCGACGAGGCCGCGACACACGCCGCGGCGCGTGCGGCCGGCGCGCACGACATGATCCTCGCTCTGCCGGCCGGCTACCAGACGCTGCTGTCGCGCCAGTTCGAAGGGGGCATGGACCTGTCCGGCGGGCAGTGGCAACGCCTGGCCATGGCTCGTGCGCTGTTCCGGGACGCGCCGCTGCTGATCTGCGACGAACCGTCCGCGGCGCTCGACGCGCGCGCCGAGCAGGCGCTGTTCGCGGCCCTGCGCAGGGATGCCGCGCGCCGCATCACCGTGCTCATCACGCACCGGCTGGCCAACATCAGGCACGCCGACCGCATCTACGTGCTCCACAACGGACAGATCGTCGAACAGGGCACCCACGCCGAACTGAGCGCGCTCGGTGGCCGCTACGCGGAGCTGTTCGCCCTGCAGGCCACCGGATACCGAACATGACCCCGGGAAAGGAACGTGCCGTGACCGAACCGCGCTTCAGGTCCGCCGACGTGCTGTTGCTGCGCGCAGCGGCTCATCCGTACGGGAACCCGCACGGTGACGGGATCCGGACCGGAGCCGAGGTCGACACCGACGACGCGGCGGCCTGGTTGGCGCGCGTCCGTGACCTGAGTGCCGATCCCATCCTGCGCGAGGCAATCGCGGTCGCCAGCCCGAGCCTGTCCGACGCGTTGCGGTCCGCACTGGCGGGCGAACGGCCGACGCGGGTGAAGGATCTGCGCCGGCTCGCGGTGAGCGTCGCGCGTTACCGCCTCCGGATGGGCGCGCGCACGACCCCGTTCGGTTTGTTCGCCGGCGTGGCGCCCGCACGGTTCGTGCCCGGCGGGCAGGCACGGCTCGGGCTTGACCACCGGACGCACACGCGTCCCGACGCCGGCTGGTTGCTGGCGCTGGCGAGCCGCCTGGAGACCGAACCGGCCGTGTTGACCGGGCTCCGGTTGGTCGCCAACGAGGCGGGCACCGTGCGGGGCGGACGGATCGAGCTGACCGACCTGTCCGACGCGGGAGTCGACGACAACGACACACAACGCCGAGTCGTATCGCTGCGTCACACTCCCCCCGTCGACGCCGCGCTGCGGGCGGCGGTCGCTCCGATCACGCACCACGCCCTCGTCTCGGCGGTGCGGCTCGGGTTTCCGGGCGTCGACGAGGAGACCGTCGCCGCGATGATCCGCGGCCTCGTCGTGCACGGCTTCCTGCTCACCGACCTACGTCCGCCGTTCGACTGCGCCGACCCGGTCGGCTACCTGCTGGAACGGCTCCCCGGTCACCCCGTGGTCGCCCGGTTGCGCGCGATCCGACGGGACATCGCGGCCTACGACGGCCTTCCGGTCGGGCAGGGGCAACCCGCGTTCGAGTCGCTCCGGACCGAGATGTGCGAGGTGCAGCCGACGAACCATCCTCTCCAGGTGGACCTCGTGCTCGACGTGGACGCCGGAATCCCGGCGTTGGTCGCCCGCGAGATCGAGCAGGCGGCCGAGGCGCTGTGGCGCCTGTCGCCGCGCCGGACCGGCCAGCCGTGGCTGCGTGACTACCACACCGCGTTCCTGGAGCGGTACGGCACGGGCCGGGCCGTCGCCCTGACCGAGCTCGTCTCCGAGGAGTGCGGCCTCGGCCTGCCCGCCCCGTACCGGCGCCCGGGCGAGCGTCCGAGCCGCGAACCACGACGGGCGTCGACCGGCGACGACCCGCGTCGTGACCGGATACTGGCCCGGCTCGTCGCCGATGCCGCGGCCCGTGGCGAGCGGGAGGTCGTGCTCGACGACGCCCTGATGACGCGACTCGACCGCGAGGGGTTCGACGATGCGCGCGGAGGTCCGCCGGCGTCGGTGGAGATCTACGCGCACCTCATGGCGCGATCGGTCACGGCGATGCGTGACGGCGATTTCCTGCTTGTGCTCGGGCCGTACCTCGGTTCGAGTCGGGCGGGCGCGATGCTGGGCCGCTTCGCCCACCTTCTCGGCGACGTCGGAGAGGACCTGGCAAAGCTGATCCGGCACATCAACGGTACGGACGTCCCGGCCGTCGTGGCCGCCTTGGCGTACCAGCCCCGGGTGGGCCGGCTGGGCAACGTGTTGACCTCACCCCGCTGGCTCGATCACCGCCTACCGGTGGGTGTCGGGTCGTTCGACCCCACGGTCGTCGACCTGCCGCCGTCCGACCTCGCCGTGACGGCTACGCCGGACCGGCTCGTGCTCCACTCGTCGCGGCTGGGCCGGGAGGTCGTACCCGCGGTGTTCAACGTCCTCAACCCGACCGTTCTCGCCCCCGGCGTCGCGCGCTTCCTCGCCGACCTCGGCCACGAAGGCACCTGCGGCCTGCGGAACTGGGACTGGGGACCGCTACGCAGTGCGCCCTTTCTGCCACGGGTCTCCCACGGGCGCACCGTCCTCTCACCGGCGCGGTGGCAGGTCGACGAGGCGCTGCTCGCCGACGGCGCGGTGGCCGGACCCTGGCTGGACCGACTGGCGCGGTGGCGCGACGCGGCGCAGGTGCCCGATCGTGTGCTGCTCGTCGACGGCGACCAGTGCATGCCGCTCGATCTCGACGACCCGCTGCACCGGCTCCTGTTCCGCCGTGAATGCGAGCGCGGCGACGACCTGCTCGTCCAGGAGGTCGTGGGTGACCACGACAGCGACGGATGGTTGCGCGGTCCGGACGGGCCCCACCGTTGCGAAATCGTCGTGCCGCTGGTGTCCCGGAAGGCGAACGGCGACGACCCAGGTGGAGCACCGCGGATCCGGCCCGCGGTCCGCACCCGTGACGAGATCCACCTGCCCGGTGGGGAGTGGCTGTACGCGAAGCTCTACACGGGCGCGAGACGCGCGCCGGAACTGCTTCGCGACCACGTCGACGGCCTGCTCCACCTCGTCGGACCGGGGGTCGTGGACCGCTGGTTCTTCGTGCGGTACGCGGACCCGCTCCCCCATCTGAGGCTGCGCATGCACGGCGAGCCGGAGGCGCTGTGGGCCGCTGCGCTGCCGGCGCTTCGTGAGTGGGCCGCCGGCCTGCGCCGCTCGGGCCTGCTCGGCCAGGTCGTGCTGGACAGCTACGACCCGGAGATCGAACGCTACGGCGGCCCGGACGTGCTCGCCGAGGCCGAACGGGCGTTCCACGCCGACAGCGTGTCGGCGGTCGCGATGCTCCGCGTGCTCGACTCCCACGCGTCGACGGCGGACCGCGTCCTCATCGGGGCGCTGAGTGTCCTCGACCTGCTCGCCGCGCTCGGCGGGCCCGACGACCTTCCCGGCTGGCTCGCGCGTACCGGGACCAGGCAGCAGCACCGCGAGGCGTTCACCGCGCGGCGCCGGGAGGCACTCCTGCTGGCCGATCCAGGTGGCGACTGGGACGAACTGGCGCGGCGCCCGGGCGGTCCGGAACTGGTGGCGGCGTGGCGCTCGCGACGGCCCGCCGTCGCCGGGTACGGATGCGCGCTGCGCGGGTGCGACACCATGGAGACGGTCGCCGCGAGCCTGGCGCACATGCATGTCAACCGCGTCTTCGGCACCGACGTGACCCTCGAGGGCAAGATCCACGCCGTGGCCCGCAACGTGGTCATCGCCCGCGCCGAGCGCGAGCGGTTCGGCCGCCGTTGACGCGCAGCGGGTCCGGCCGATCCGGCCGGACCCGCTTTGTCATCGACAATGAATCAGCTGGCCGGTGCCGTTCCGGTGCCCGTCATGAAGACGGCCGGCGCGGTGCCGGTGCCGGTCATCTGCTGGCCCGACACCAGCGCCGGCTCGGTCTCCACGCGCAGATCCAACACGAACTCGTCAGCGGTGTGCTCGTCGGACATGGCTCGTCCTTCCTCTCGGCGCGCCAGCGGCGCGCACAACCTGTTCCGGCCAGCGTGAGCGCGGGTGCTACGCCGCTCCTACACGTGCGCCGTGCGTATCCGACGTGTAGATCGCGCCACCAGGCTGGATCGGTGATGCGGATACGCCACCGGTCGACGGCGGTCTTCGTGGCGGCCCATTTCTTCACCAGTGTCGGCTTCGGGCTGTACTCCACAGGCACGGTGATCTACTTCAACCGCGTCGTGGGGCTTTCGCCGTCGCAGGTGGGCATCGGCCTGTCGGTGTCCGGCCTGTTGTGGATTCTGCTGGCCGTGCCGGTCGGTCGCCTCGTCGACCGCATCGGGCCACGGGAGGCGGCGGTGGTAGCGGGCCTGGCGCAGGCCCTGGCACTGGCGTTGGCGGGGCAGGCGCGGAGCTTCGAGACGTACCTCGTCGTCATCACGGCCGTCGGGTTCCTGGAGCAGACCGCCATCATCGCCGGCAACGCGCTGCTGGTGGGCGTGGTCACCAAGGACGACCAGGTCCCGGTGCTGGCCCTGCTCCGCAGCGTCTTCAACGTCGGCCTCACGGTGGGCGTCCTCCTGACCGGCCTCGCCGTCGCGGCCGACTCACCCACCGGATACCGGTGGCTCTTCCTCGGCTCCGCGGCGGCGGCCGCCGCCGCCGCAACGGTCACCACGGTCCAGCCACGGGTGGCCGGAACTCCGGCGGACGGGCGCGGGCCGTGGTCCGCGCTGGCGGACCTTCCGTACGTCTCCCTGGCCGTCGTCGGCGGGCTCGTCACGGTCCACGACGTCATCCTCGGCGTCGGCCTGCCGCTCTGGATCATCAGCTCGACGCAGGCGCCGGCGGCCGTGGCGGCGTGGGTCGTCGGGCTCAACACGGTGCTGGTGGTCGCCCTGCAGGTGCCGGCTTCCCGGCTCGCGGTCACCGTCGACGGCGCGCGCCGGTTGCAGCGGAGAGCGTGCGTCGCCGTCGCGCTCGCCTGCGTGGTGTTCGGTCTGACCCGTGGACCGACCGCCGGTCCGGCGACGGCGCTGCTCGTCCTCGGCGTCGTCGTGTTGACCGCGGGCGAACTGTGGAGCTCCGCCGCGAACTGGCGGTTGCGATTCGCGTTCGCCGACCCGGCCGCGCAGGGACAGTACGCGGGGGTCTTCTCGCTCGGCATCGCGCTGCGCGGCGTGGTCGGTCCCGTCCTGGTCGCCACGCTGATCGGCGACCTGCGGTCCATCGGCTGGATCGTGCTCGCCCTGTTCTTCGCCCTCACGTTCCTTCTGGTCAACCCGGTGGTGGCGACCGCCGGACGGAGGTTGCGCAATGCCTGACTACTACCAGGACGACCTGGCCCTCGTACACGACAGCGGTTTCGCCTTTCACGGCAACCGCTGCGCGCCCGGCATCCTCGAGCTGCTGGAACCGGTGCGGCGCCGCGACGGTGTCGTGCTGGAGCTGGGGTGCGGGAGCGGATCGCTGACCGGTCACCTGCTCGATGCCGGTCATCGCGTCATCGCCACCGACGGCTCGCCGGCCATGCTCGCGAGGGCCCGCACCCGGCTGCCGGCAGCGGACCTGCGGCGCCTCGTCCTGCCCGCGGACCGGTTGCCGGCCGTCGATGCCGTGGTGGGCGTCGGACACGTCCTCAACTACCTGGACGACGAGGAGTCGGTCACGCGTACGGTGACCGCGATCGCCGATGCGCTGCGCCCCGGAGGCGTCCTCGCCATCGACGTCATCGACCTCGGCTGGCTGGACGACTGGCGGAACATGACATCCCTGGCACGCGTGAACGAGGAGTGGGCCGTGTTCTCGCGACCAGTCGCGACCGGACGCCGGCGCATGGTGCAGGAGATGACGACGTTCGTACGCTCCGCCGACGCGTCGTGGCGACGCAGCGACGAGCGGCACGAGAACGTTCTGCTCGACGTCGCGGGGTTGGTCGCCGTCCTGGAGCGGCACGGGATGACGGCCGGGAAGCGTACGTCGTTCGGCAGCGAACGGCTGCCGACGGGCCTGTTCGCCGTCGTCGGACAGAAATAGCGTCAGCGCGGCGCATACCGGGCCCGGCGCGCGCGGGTGAGCATGACGTTCCGCGCCACGGACAGCACCTGGTTCTCCAGCGTGCGGTCCAGGCCGAACAGCCGGTTGCAGTGCATGTGTGCCAGGCTCCGGGCGATCGAATGCATTGACGTCGTGGCGTCGCCCGCGCAGCGCAGCGCGGACCGGTACCGCGCCAGGGCAGGGCGCCGCCGCTCCCAGGCCGCCAGCAGGTCGTCACCCCCAGGAAGCTGCCGCAGCTCGGTCCAGGCGCCGCCGGGGTCGGCCAGGCGAAGTGCCTGTTCGCGTCGTGCGGTGAACGCCCGGCGGTAGTCACCGTTGGCTCCGGTGCGCGCCAGCCAGTCCGCCGCCTCGTCCTCCTGGCCCAGCGCGGCGAACATGTGCAGGACACTCAATGCGCCGACCAGGACGGGATCCGCGGTGGAGCGTTGCGGCTCGAGCACCCGCAACATCCGGATCACGGCTTCACTGTCGGCGTGGAAGACACGCTCCGCCGCCTCGACGAGCGGTGGCCCACCGTACCGCTCGACCTCCGGGTCGTAGCTGTCCAACGCCAGGTGACTGACCAGACCCGCTTCCCGCAGCCCGAGGACCCAGTCGCGCAGCCTCGGCAGTGAGTCGGACCACAGGTCGGTCGGCGACCCCCAGATACGGAGCCGCAGGTGAGCCCCCGGGTCGGCATACCGGATGAAGAACCACCGCGGCGGCGCACCGGAAGCGAGCCGCTCCAGCAGCGCCGGAAGGTGGTCGCGGGCGAGCTCGGTGAGCCTGCCGTCGGCCGTGTAGATCTTCGCGTACAACCATTCCCCACCCGGCAGGTGCAGGTGGTCGCGGTCCCGGACCTGCGTCGCCGTGCTGGGCGGGACGGCAACCGGGTCGGGCGGGGCCGGTTCCCGCCGCACCATCGGGACGACGAGCTCGCAGTGGTGCGGCCCGTCCGGGGATCGGAGCCATCCGTCCACGAAGGAATCGTCAAGCACCTCCCGGACGGTGAAGTCGCCACGCCGCTCGCATGACCGGCGGAACAGCTCGCGGTGCGACGACTCGTCCAGGTCCAGGGTCAGCACCCGATCCCCTTCGGCGACGACGATCCGCCGCGGCACACCGGCCGCCTCGCGCCAGGCGGCGAGTCGCCGCGACCAGTCCGGCCGGGCCGCGTTCGGTCCGGCGAGCGTGTCGTCGATGCGCCAGGTGGCGAGGGCGAGGACGGTCCTCCCCCGCCGGATCCGGGGCAGGAACGGGACGTCGCGCATGGCGCCCCAGTTCCATCCCTGCACGGGGCAGAGCCCTTCGCGGCCGATGTCGTCGAGGAACCGGACCATGCCGGTCCCGGACCGGCTCAGGTTGGCGACGTTGAAGCGGATCGGCCGGACGCGCCGGCCGAGCCGGCGAGAGACCAGGACCAGCCGGTCGCTCGTCGCGGTGACCGCGAGGTCGTCGGGGAGCAGATCGACCACCGACGACTCGAACGTGCCGACCCCGACCGGAATGCGGTGTGCCAGCCAGCGAGGCGAGGACAATATGTTGTTCGTCCGGTCGGACGTGGGCCGGTAGACGAGGGCCGCGCGGATCTCGTCGCCGAGTTCCTCGTCGGCCCCCTGCACCACGCGGCCCATCTCCTCGTTCCCGGAGAGCAGGGTCGCGAACCGGCTGGAGACGGCACCGGCCGGACTGGATCCCACGTACGGGCCGAAGGCCAGCAGGAAGTCGCCCGCTGTCATCGCCGCCATCGACGGCGCCATCAGCCGCGCCTTGACCTCGATCGAGGGGTGTGGCCGCTCCCCCGCCGCTGGTTCCCCGGCCAGCCGGTCGACCAGGTCGTCGTCCAGGCACACCTCCCGTCGCTGGTCCGCGACGGCGTCCGCCACCACCCGGGCGAGCAGGCGGTTCCGCTCGACGTCGGGATCGAGGGTGGACAGCTGGTGCTTCGAGCGCAGCCCGCCGTCGCGCCGGTACGTGTCGGGCAGGCCGAGGCCGATCTCCTCGGACAGCAGTTCGGTCAACGGCACCGGCCGGCCTGTGCCGTACCGCTGCAGGAAATCGCGGTGATAACCGCGCAGGCGCGGGCTTCCGGGCTGACGCGGAGACAGCCGCCACAGGGTCTCCATCGCCTTCTCCAACTCCCGCGCGACCAGCGTCGGGATGCGGACCTCGGCACGCACCGCAAGGTCGACGTGGAGCACGTCGCCGGCCGGCCGCGCCACGCGCATCCGCTCGGTCAACCGCTCCAGGACCGGGAGACCTTCGCCGGGTGCCAGCCGGTCGTACTCGACCATCGCACTCCTGATCGCGCCGAGCTCCACCGCGGCGGGGTGCTCACCGAGCCGGTCCAGCACGTGCCCGATGGGCTCCGCGCAATCGGACGGGGGCCTCAGGTCGGTGAGGAGGAACCTGTGCCGGACCAGCCCGCTGAGCAGTTGCAGCGATCGGCCCGAGGATGCGCCGGGCCACTTGGCGGCGAGGAGCTCGGCGAGGTCGCCAACGCCGATCGGGGTGGCGGCCGCATCGAGAGCCGCTTGCGCGGCCGGCGTGCACCGCAGCGAGGTGAGCGGTTCCGGGTCGGCGTCCTGCGGCGCCGGGCCGGCCCGGTCCATCAACTCGAGCCGCCCGCCGCGCACGACATACGACGCGTTCGTCACCACACGCAACCGGGGCAGCACGGCCGGGTCGGTCTCCAGGGTCGCGACCAGGCCGGCCAGCCATCCCATGTCCGGCCGGGTGCGGGTGCGGTGACCGCCGTTCAGCACAGCCGCACCGGTCTCGTCGAATCGTGCCTTCGCCACGCCGGCGAACAACCCGAACGGTGTGGCCCTGGCCGACATCCGCATCCGGTACGACTCCAGGCTCAGGAGCAGTCGCCGCAGATCCTTCGGTTTGGGTGATGTCGGCCCGGTCAGGGCGGCGTGCAACGCCCTCGACAGGCTGGAACTGGCGACCGCGACCGCCTCGCGGAGCACCGGGTCGCCGGCCAGCTCCCTGATCCGGTCCAGCAGGGTCTCGTCATCACCGTCCCGCGGGGTGGTCGCGTGACCCCATCCGAGTGGCCGCGCGGCGACGCGCACCAGGAGGACGTCCGCGCAGCGGAAATCCGGTTCCGACAGTGACTCACCCACGGTTTCCTCCCTGTGGCTGCGAAGCAGTGCTCGAGGTGCGGCCGGCTACATCTGCACCAGCCGCTCGTTGGCCAGCTCCAGCACCATGTGCTCGACCTCGTCGTAGCTGACGCCGTACTCACCGCCGAGCCGCTGCGCGATCTCCGTCACCGGGGTGCGGCCGTCGCAGAGCTGCAACAGCGACCGGGTGGCCGGGTTGATGCGTCGCACCGCACCGTCGAGGTCACCGCGCTTGAGGAAGACGAACAGCGTCTCCTCGCCGGTCGACGCGGGGGGCGTGGATCCGTTTCGCAGGTCGGCGAGGACGGACTCGATGTCACCGCGGTGGCGTCGGATCCGAATGCCACTGGCCGCGACCGGAACCCGGGAGCCGGGGCCGACCACATCGGAAAGGACGAGCGCACCCGCACCACGGCGTGGGAACAGCGGGGCGCCGTCGTGGCTCTCCAGGTCGAGGCGGGTCCACAACAGATCCAGCTCGAAGGCGGCCGCCCCCGGGGCGCCCTCCGGCAGCGTCCCGGCCTGCTGCGTGATCCACGCGACGGCGGCCTCACCGCCCGCGTAGGTGCGGTGTGCCGCACTCGGGTGGCCGTCCGCGGCAACCTGCGCCAGGACCTCGTCCCGCGATTCGCCCAGCACCGCCATGGTCGCCGGCATGAACCGGCGAAGAAGGTCCCACTGGCCGTCGGGGACCGGCGCCACGGCCGTGCGGCTGTCCCGGTCGGCACGGAGGTCGGCGGCCCGCCGGAACAGCCGCTCGTAGTCGGCCGCCAGTTCGACGTCAGTCCCGACGTCCGCCACGAGCCGCTGCCCTTCCCGGCCGACCTGCAGCGCCTCCGCCGGGTCGGCGGCGATCCGCCCGAGGACGCCGGCCAGTTCCGCGGCGTCGGTCGGATCCTCGACGACGTAACAGTTCCGCCCCTGCTGGAGTTCATCGCGGAACCGCTGCTTCTCCGCGATCTCCCGGGACATCACCAGACAGGTGCCGACGGTGAGCACTTCGGCCGGCACGCCCGGGGTGTGGATCGCGATGGGGAATCGGCGTTCCAGGAAACAGGCGGCGGTGAGGCTGCGCAGGAACTCCGGCACCCGCCAGTGTGGGAGGAACGGCAGCGTCCAGGTGCGGTCGCCGAGGCCGGCGTGCCGCGCCGCTTCGAGGAAGCGTTCCCGCCACATGCCTCCGGCCATGACGACGAGGTTGAACGAGTGGCCGGCGGCGCGGCACTTGGCCAGCGCGTCGACCAGGTCGTAGCTGCCCTTGAACTGGCTGACCTTCCCGTAGATACCGAACGTCGCCCGGTCTTTCGGCAACGGGTCGGTGTTGGTGACCCAGGGATGGCCGGCGGCCGCCAGCTCGGCGATCGTGGCGTCGATGTCGAGCGCGGGCGTGTCGGCTTGGGGGAAGGAGGCCAGTCGTCGCGGTCCCAGATTGGTCACCCGCGCGGGATCCACCCCGAATCCCTCGATCGTTCCCGGCCGGGCCACCACGAGGTCCGCTCGCCGCAGCACCTCCCGGTATGCCAGCGACAGTTCCGGATGGGCCATGAGCCGGGTGCGGTCGCTGCCCGCGTGCTGCACGACGTGCGGCACGCCGGTCCACTGCGCCGCGAGATGCGCGGCCAGCCCGTAGGGCTCCAGATAGTAGGAGTAGACGACGTCCGCGTCGATCCGCCGGATCTCCTCCGTGGCCAGGCTGGCGAGTTTGGTGACGAACGGCTTGCTCGCCGGGATGTACGCGGCGAACTTGCGGCCCAGGCCCGACGTGGGGACCAGCGAGACACTTCCGCCGCCGGGGAAGGACGCCTCCAGTCGCGCGCGGTCCTCCGGCCGCATCCACATCCGGTAGTCGTCCTCGACCTCGTCCGCGTTGGTGACCACGCTGACTTGATGCCCGGCGGCGCCGAGTGCCATCACTACGCGGTAGCTCAGGGCGCTGACGCCGCCCTCGATCGGCGGATATTTGACAACGGCGCAAATGCGCATGACGAACACATCCTCACGGTTATGGCTGATCAAGGACCGGGACGACCGTTGGCCCTGCCAGCGGCGCCCGCAACAGACGGATGAGCGACTGCTGCGCCGCGCGGTGCAGCACGTCCCGGGCGCCGCGCCGCGCCGACGGGGTGCCCCCGGCCATGGCGACGACGGCATCCAGGGACGACCGACCGTCGCACCGCGACAGCAACCCCGCGGTCATGACGCCGAGCCGGTGGAACGCGGGGCGGCCGGACCGCGCGTCGCGCCGCACCAGGACACCCGCGGGCCGCTGCTCGATCGACGAGAGGTCCGCGAGGGAGGGCCGCGCGGGAAGCCCGAGAAGGTCGCAGCCGACGGTGATGACGCACAGCCCCGGGAGCAGCTCCGGGAAGACCTTCTCGGTGAGCGCACCGGTCGCCGGGCGTTCCTCGCCGCCCTCGCCGCCCTCGCCGCCCTCGGCGGAGGAGAGCGGAGGAAGGCCCGCGACCGCCACCTCCAGCCGTGCCAGGTCGGCGACACCGGCCGGCAACTGGCCGGCGGTCCGGCTGTCCAACCAGGACACGAAGTCATGGCCGTGGGTGACCGCCCGTAGCATGTCCACGTCGGGTCGCCGCATCGCGTCCGCCACGTAGTCGAACAAGGTGCGGCCCGCGTCGTGCTCCTGGAGCAGTCGCAGGGTCTGCGGCAGCATCTGCTCCAGCAGGACGACCCGCTTGGCCTGCAGCATGTGCAGGGACAGGTGCAGCGAGCGCGGGCTCGCCGAGGTGAGCAGCACGATTTCGTCGGCACTGAGTCCGTAGCGGGAACGCACCGACTCGGGCTCGCGGCGCAGCAGGTCCTGGAGTTCGTGTGACACCAGGATGTTGGCGTACGCCGCATAGAACGCGGGACTGGTCATGCCGGCACCGGGCGCTGCATCGCGGCGCGGGCCCGGCCCACCTCGGTCAGCAGGTCGCCGAAGTCCTCCGGGAAGTCCTGATCCCGCTCGATCATTCCCGCCTTCAGCGAAACCCGGCGGAGCACGTCGTCGAACAGCCGCCACACCGGCTCAGGCACCGCCGTGGAGTGGGAGTCGAGCAGAACACCGGGTTCCTCGATCCCGCCGGCCAGGTGGACCTGCACGACGCGCTCGGTAGGAATCACGTCGAGGAAATGCTGCGGGTCGAAGCCGTGATTGACAGCGTTGGTGTAGAGGTTCGTCACGTCCAGCAACAGTCCGCAGTCACAATGCTCGAAGAACTCGGCGATGAACTCGGCCTCGGACATGCCGGTCCGCAGATCCACGTGGTACGTGATGTTCTCCAGCACGAAAGGCACGCCCACCGCCTCCTGCACCCGCTGGGCCTTACCGGCGAGCTCCCGGGCCAGTGCGGTCGAGCGGGGCAACGGCGTCAGCGATCCCAGACTGACCCCGCCCGCCCGGGTGAAACAGAGATGATCGCTGAAGTAGGGCGCGTCGATCGCCTTGACGAGACGGGCCAGCGCCTCGAGGTAATGCGGGTCCACTTCACCGGGAGAGCCGATCGACATCTCGATGCCGTGCGGCACGATGGGGAACAGCTCCCGCAACTCACCCAGCACGCGGTCCTCGCGCGGACGGCTGAGAAGAAAGTGCTCGGTGATGATCTCGAGCCAGTCGATGTCGTCGTGGTGGGCAACGATCTGGTCGTGCAACTCGGTCCGGAAACCGAGGCCGGCCCCCAGGGCCGGCACTGCGGAAAGGGAACGCATCGGCATCGCCTCTGGATCGGCAGTCACTGGACAGGCAGGGGCCGGCGGCGCGCCGGGGCGGATCCGCGGCGCGCCGCCCGCGTGTTCAGCGCTCGAGACAGGTGGTGCTGCCGAAGGTGCATTCCGTGCCCGTCTGGTGGATCGTGGCGCCGCAGCTGCCGTAGCAGTTGCAGGTGCGAGCGACCGGGCCTTCGACATCGCTGTCGATCCAGGCCGTCAGCGCGTCGGCCGGCACGATCTCGAGCAGGAACGGATCGCTGTCGGTCAACTGGTCGTTTCGAACCGCTGTCACCGTCATCTTGCTACCTCCCTGGAATGCGTCGGAAGGTGAACGTAGAGTCGCCGCCTACACATGATCCGAACACCGGGAGCGTGTATCCCGTGTGTAGCGGCAGTGGAAGCCTCGGAGGCATCACCTCAGGAGGCAGCACGTGGCCGATCCGCCGGCGCCCGCGTCCTTGTTTGCCCTGCCACGGTTGGTCGGTCTGTCTGCCGCGGCGGACGGACGGTCGTACACCTTGGAACTGGACCTTCCTGGCGCCGGTCGCAGTTCCGTCCTGATGGACGCCGGCGACCGGGAGCCGGCTCCCGTTCCGGGGTGGGCCGTGACAGCGCTGCCGGACCGGTGCGTGCTGTACCTCGCCGAGGCTGACACCGGCCCTCCCCGGACCGCCCTGTGGTGGCGGTCGCTCGACCGGGGCGAGGCACGACCGCTGGCCGCCCCACCGGGTGGTGTCTCGGCCTACGCACACGCGGCCGTCGCCGACCAGGTTCTCTACGTGACGCGACAGGCCCAGGGCAAGGGTGCCGCACTTTACGAGCCGGGTGAGACGGTCCACTATGGTCGCGGCGCCGGGCAGAGGCGGATCCGCCTGGCCTGCCTGTCTCTCGCTTCCCAGACCGCGGCCCTGTTACCGGAGCTGTGCGGGGCGCGGCTGCGCGGCGGCTTCGCGGTCGCCGAGGACGCGCTGCGCGTCGTGGCGGAGTCGATCGTGGACGGCCAGCGGCAGCGGCGCCTTGGTCTGCACCTCGCGGAGCGTGGCGGCACGGACAGTCCGTGGCGATGGCGGCCCCTCGCCCCGCACGACGACGCGGACTTCTTCAGCCCGTTGCTGTCCGCGGACGGGCGGTGGCTCGCCTGCACCCGGGTGTCGGGCGGCTCCGCCGGCGCGGGCAGCCCGGGGGCGCCGGTGTCCGGCACGCTGTGGTTGTTCGACCTCGCCGACCCGGCCGACGGTGGGCGCCCCCTGGCGACCGATGTCGACGTCTGGCCGACTCCGGCCGCGTGGACGCCGGACGCACTGCTTTTCACGGCCGACCGCGCCGGCAGCAGACCGGTCTTCAGCGTGGAGATCGCGACCGGCGCCGTCCGGCGACTCACCGGCACGGGCAGCTTCACCGATGTCCAATCTCGCGGCGACGAGATCTACGCGATCCGTTCGGCGGTCGACCGGGTGCCCGTGCCGACCCGACAGCGCCCGCACGGCCCGTCCGGCCGGCGCGCGCCGCAGGTGCTGCCCAGCCCAACACCTGATCCCGCGATGCCCGGCCACCTGGAACGGGTCGTCGCGGACATCGGCTCGGCACCGGTGTCCGGCTGGCTGTGCCGGCCCGCCGGAACCCGTCCCCGGCCGCTGCTGGTGTGGCTGCACGGTGGCCCGCGAGCCAGCTGGAACGCCTGGTCGTGGCGGTGGTGTCCCTGGCTGGCCGTCGCGAAGGGCTACGCCGTCCTCATGCCTGATCCGGCCCCGTCGACCGGCTACGGTCAGGCCTTCACGGAGCGTGCCTGGGGTGACTGGGCGGGCACCCCAGGCGCCGACGTCATGAGCCTGGTGGATGTCGTCTCCGCACGGCCGGACGTCGACGCCGACCGCACCGCGGTGATGGGCGGTTCGTTCGGCGGCTTCCTCGCGTACCACCTGGTGGCGCGATCGAGCAGGTTCCGCGCGGCCGTGGTCCACGCCGGCATCTGGGACCTGGGCGAGTTCGTCGGCAGCAGCACCATGGCGCCGACGTTTCACGCCGAGTTCGGGCACCCGCTGGACGCCGCCGACACATACCGGCGGCAGAGTCCCCGCTCGCGTGCCCACCAGATGCGCACGCCCCTGCTGCTCAGTCACGGAAGCCTGGATCCGGTGGTGCCGTTCACCCAGGCGCTCACGGCGTTGAACGACCTGCGGCGGCTGGGCAGGCCCGCGAGACTGCTCCAGTTCCCCGACGAGATGCACGACATCACCAGGCCGGGCAACGTCCGGATCTGGTACGAGGCGGTGTTCGCGTTCCTGGACCACGCCCTGTGCGACCGGCCATGGCGACCCCCGGCGCCCCTGGCCTGACCCGAACGCGCACCGCCTACCGGCCGAAAAGCTCACGGATGGACTTGGGCATCGTTTGATACACGCCATTCCATTGGGAATCACAATTTCCTTCTAACGGGTGACGAATTGTGTTCGCCAGTCCTTGATCCGACTTGAAAGCCGGCTGTACGTCGCCTTGACGACGCCTTCTCGGCGCGACGACCATCGTCCCGAAATGCTCTTTCGGAAAGGGGTGCGCGCAAATGAGATTGGTAGGGGTCAGAAATGCGAGACGGCTCGTTCCTGGGCGAATACGTGCGGCGCTCGTGGTCGCCGCCGTCGCCGCGACAGGGCTGGTGGCCTGGGCCGCTCCCGCGCAGGCGCTGCCGTTGAGCGTGACCGTCACGATTGTCAGGGTGGCGGAATGCTGTCCGGGCGGCCCGATCGACCTGGATTCGGAAGCCGATTTCTACGGCCGGGTGACCATTGCGGGCTCCTCGACCGATTTCGGCGAGATCGAGGACAAGTCGATTATCACGCCGGACGACTGGAAGGCGACCGAAACAGTCGACCACAGCAATGCCACGACCGACGTGAAGATCGAGATATTCGACGAGGACGACGGCTTGAATTTCCGCGACAACCAGATCGACCTCACCAACAACGATGCCGACCGGGCGGTGAACTTCTCGATCGACCTCCATCCGGAAGACTCCCGCTGCTACTTCACCGGTGACGTCAGCGGACCGTGCGGCGCCGAGGTCACGACGCAGGGCAACGCGGACGACGGCGACGTCGGCGACATGATCCTCATGGTCGAGGTCAACGAGCCGCCGCAAGCACCCGGACGGCATGTGCGGTGCCTGCACTCCCCGCTGTGGCCGCAGCCGGGCGAGACGGTCACCATCACCGCAGAAGCGTTCGGCGACCAACCGGATGGCGCCGGCCTGCCGCCGCTGATCTCCGACCAGCTGGACATCTTCTTCTCGACCGACGGCGGCGCGACCCGGCAGAAGATCGGTGGCTCGGGCCGGCAGACGACGCTGAGTGCCAGCCGGACGGCCGGGGCGGCCGGCTCGACGTTCTCCTACAGCTGCCTGGCGATCGATCGCCTCGAGCCGGTCGACTCCGGGTGGCACACGGTGCAGGTCGGGGATCCGCCACAGGGCCGGACCGCACCCGTGCTGCTGACCGCCGCCCGGGAGAGGGCGCTGGACGTCATCCTGTTCCCGGCGACCACCAACGTTCGGAGACAACCGAACAACCCCGCGGACACCAGCCTGCTGACGTATCCGGTCTACAGCGGGCCGAAGGACGCCAACTTCCTGAACCATGCGCACGACGCCGTCCTCGAGCTGATGCGAGAACAACTCCTGCTGGAGAACCAGCGTGCCGTCAACGTCTGGATAGCCCTCGACGGCGCCGCCACGGGTGGTTTCCGGGATCTGCAGGGCGGCGACGGCATCGACGACACCTGCCAGCACCAGATGCCGGCCAATCTCGGCGCCGACTACGGGTTCGGCCATGTCCGTGCGATCCTGCATCCCGCGACCCCGCCGCCCGGCAACAGGAACACCCTGCGGGAGTGCGCCTTCAATCGGGTGCAGAGCGCCGAGGCCGGCGAGACCGGGGTGTTCATCCACGAGACCGGCCACTCCGCTTTCGAGCTGGCCGACGAATACTGCTGCAACGGTGGCTACTTCGAGATGCCCACCGTTCCGAACGTCTACAGGAGCCGGAACTCCTGCGTCGCTGACGTCGGCAACCTCGGCGGAGTCGCCGGCGACTGCCGTGGCATGGACTCGGTCTTCGACCCCGACACCGACCCGGACTTCTGGGTCTCCGACCCGGCGTCCAACGACCTGATGAACGACAACACCTTCGCCCGGCGAGCCGACCGCAGGCGCATAGCCTTCGTCTTCGGTGAATGCGACCGGGCAAACTGCTGAGGGGTCCTACGATGCCGAACCGCACTCCCGCCCGCCGGCTGCGGCGGGCCCGCGTACCGATGCTGATAATCGGCGCCGTCGCCCTGACGATCGGCGCGCTCCACACGACCGCAGAGGCGGTCCCCACCGTCGCCAACCCGCTGAGCGATCCGGTTCCGCGGCCGGAATATGTCGACGACGCCCGCAGCTTCGTCGCCGAGATCGATTTCCGGTCCGCGCAGTCCGGCACGTCGGCCGGCGTCGTGGTGGCGCACGTGGCCACACCGGGGACCGCGTTCCTGAGGCCGGATCTGAAGGTGTCCAGCATCGCCGACGGGGCGGTGCTCAGGTCGACCACAATGCCGAACCCGGCTCTCGCGTACGCGGAGGGTTCGGGCTTCGTCAGCCAGGCGGGCCGCGGCCAGGTGCTCGTCCCCTATGACAGCCGGGTCGAGCAAATCCAAGTGGCCGGCGAGGGTGGTGCCTTGGTAGCCACGGTCGACACCACGGCGGCCGTTCGCGACTACTGCGTCGCCAACCCGAACGACCCGGACTGCCGCGAAAGCGACCTGTCGGTCGACGCCGTCACGGCACCCGGGCCGCTGTTCGGCGTGATCGGCAGGCCGGTGACCATCACGGTGGCCAGCACCGTCGCCAACGCCGGACCCGACGGTCCGACCGAGGCCAGGGTGGAACGCACGGTCGTGGCCGGTCCCGGCATCACCGTCACCCCCGACGCCCCGGACACGACGCCGGCCACCCTCGCGGTCGGCACGCCGCAGCGGCTGGAGAAGACGTACACCGTGACGTGTGGCCAGCCAGGTCCGCGCACGCTCGACTTCACCACGACGGTGAATCCGAGGCGGGCGTACGTCGTCGACGGTCGAGCTGACAACAACCAGCGGACCACGCGGCTCACGCTCGACTGCGCGGTGCCGGTGACCATCAACATCCACCCCGGCAGCGAAGTGAACCCGATCAACCTGGGCGCCGCCGACGTTCCTACCGCGGTCCTCACCACCCGCGCCGGCGAATACGGCAACCCGCTGGCGTTCGACGCGACCACGATCGTCGTCAACGCGACCCGCTTCGGCTCGCCAGACGTCCTGCTGCGCGGTCTCGGCGTGCCGGAGCTCCACAACAAGGTCCACAAGGAGGATTCGCTGGAGCGCGACGAGCGCACCCGCGACCAGGACCCGGACGCGGTCCTCCACTTCGGACCGCCACGGGACGCCCTGACGCCGACGGACACGGACGGCCTGTGTCTTCGGCAAGTTCACCAGCGGCCCGTCGACGCAGACGAGCTTCTACGGCTGCGACACGATCGAAGTCGTCCCCTAAATCCGTGCGGTCGGCTGTCAGGTCGAACCTGACAGCCGACCGCCTCTATGCGCCTCCCGCGCGGCCAACAGCAGCTCGGCCAGACCGTAGGCCTCGCTCGACATCGTTCCCAAACCCTTGATCGATTCTGCTTTCCGACTAGTGGTGCTCTCAACGTCTTGGTCCCTGCGGACCGCACCTGAGGCATCGTGGTCTGGTGCCAGCAATGACGTTTGTCCTACCGGTAAGGGCTGAGAACAAGGATGCAGTTGCCTTAGGGTATGGCGATGCCGTTGGACACTGATCTGGTCGAGGTGGCTCGTCGGCATCTTCCGGAGCCTGTGGCGGATCGGTGGATCGGGCTGCTCCGTCCTGGCCTGTGGTTGCGGAAAGCCCTGCCTGGCGAATCGGTGGTCGCGAGGCTCGGTGGCCTGCCGGAGCTTCCTCGCGATGTCGGCTGGCCGCGGTGGAAAGGTCAAGGGTGGCTAGGCTTCGTCGCCGCGATCGACTGTGGCAGCCTCCCGGCAGATTCCCTGGACATCGCGTTGCCGGGCGACGGCACGCTGCTGTTCTTCTATCGGGACAGGGACGAGGTGGTCGGAACGTGGGCGCCGGAAACCCAGGCCGGGGCCCGGGTGACCTACGTGCCGGCCGGCGTACCGACTTCGCCGCGTTCGACCCCGAGCGGCGTCCCCACCTACCGCGAGGTGGCGCTCACCGCCGAGGCGATCGTCACGGGCCCGGATTGGGACCATCCGGCCTTCAGAGCGTCCATAACGGATCTGGCTCCGGAGCACCGGGCGTTCATGGACGACTACCGCAACCGGGATGACTTCGCCTGGGCGCTGAGCGACCTGGTAGGCCGGCCCTGGCACGGCGTGGGCGGGCATGCCGACCCGGTCCAGGGGCCGGTCGAGATGGACGCGGCCCAGGTCGTGCTCGGCGGCCGTGCCGACTGGACCGGCCCCGCCGTGCACGAGGAGGCGCAGCGCTGGGTCCTGCTCGCGCAGATCGACAGCGACGAGGAAGCGAACATGTGCTGGGGAGACGTCGGCACCCTGTATTGGTTGGTCCGGCCGGCGGACCTGCGAGCCCGCGACTTCGACCGAGCGGTGTTCACCTGGCAATGCGGCTGACCGTCAACTGAATCAACAGCATGGTCGGCGGTGCTCCTGTACCTCGGTCTGAACGTTCGACCGGACGTGCGTGTCGTGGGCCTTCTTGGCGAGGACGCCTGGGCCTAGCTTGATGTCGCGCCACCACGGCATCGCCGATAAGTGCTGGCACTGAAGGCATCTACGGGGTTGCACCGATGACGAGCCCAGCCGTCCGGCTCTACGGTCGACCCGTCTGCACCGGCGTGCTGCTGCAGGGCGTGCCCGTGCCGCCCCCAACGACCCCGTACCACGGCGGGACCGACCCAGGCGCAGGCTGCGTCACGGTTTCCGCATCAACAAACCGCATCCGCGTCCCGCACGCTCGAGCTAGGAAAGGAACGGTCATGAGAAAGGTCTACAAGGTCTTGGCGTACGTCGTCGCTGCCGAGGTCGTCGTGCAGGCCATGCTGATGGTCTGGGCCATCGCCGGGCTCACCAAGTGGGTCAACAACGGGGGCGTCTTCGACAAGGCCGTCATGGAGGACAGGCAGATCATCTTCCCGGAGATCCTGGGGATCCCGCTGCACGGCCTGAACGGCGGCCTGATCATTCCGGGGATCGCATTGATTACGCTGGTTCTCTCGTTCTTCGCGAAGATTCCCGGCGGCGTGAAGTGGGCCGGCATCGTCGTGATGCTCGCTGTCGTCCAAGGCCAGCTCGGTTACCTCGGCCATGACTTACCGGCCGCCGGCGCGCTGCACGGCCTGAACGCGATTGTGCTGTTCCTCGCCGCGTTGCACGCTGGGCGTCGGGTCCGAGCCGTCGCGGGCGTTGACCGCAGGGCGGAAGGCGAAGCCGTCCGATCGGCGGCGTGAGAACCGATGCTGCGTAACCGACGTCTTCGCCTGGCTGTGGCGATCGCCGCGACGTTGCTCATCGCGGGCCCGCTCGTCTGGCAGTGGCAGCGGAGCCTGTTGCCCGACCCATACTCCATTATGGATATGGGATACGTCGACGACGGCGGCACCGGCCACGGAGGGCATGGGTCCCACGGGGACTCGGCGCGCACCATCACCAGTCTGGTCGCCGACCCCGATCGACCGGCGGATGTGTCGGTCACGCTGACCGTCCGCAAGGAACGGTTCCGGCTGGCATCGGGGCGAGAAATCGACGGATACACCGTCAACGGGCGGTCGCCTGGTCCGCTGATCGAGGCGACGGTCGGTCAACTTGTGGAGGTCCGGCTCGTCAACGAGTCCGTACCGGACGGCGCCACACTGCATTGGCATGGCGTCGATGTTCCCAACGCCGCCGACGGCGTGGCCGGCATAACGCAGGACGCGGTCCGGCCGGGTGAGCAGTTCGTCTACCGGTTCGTGCCGGACCAGGCCGGCACGTTCTGGTACCACTCGCACCAGATCTCGCACGAGCAGGTCATCGGTGGCCTGCTCGGGCCACTGGTGGTGCGGCCCACCGGGTCCGCCGATGAGGTTACCGACGTGGTGACGCTGACCCACCTCTACCGCGGCATCCGGACTCTCAACGGGCAGGAGAACGACATCGCCGTCACCATCCCGCCCGGGAGCCGGGCCCGGGTCCGGGTCATCAACACCGACAACGGCCCGACGTCCGTGTGGGTCACCGGCGCGTCCGCTCGCCTCGTCGCGGTGGACGGCACCGACCTGAACGGGCCGACGTCCATCGATGGCGAGGCCGTGCTCGTCACCGCCGGTGCCCGGGCCGATCTGGAGGTGACGATGCCGGCCGGCGGCGCCCCGGTCCGGATCCAGGTCGGCGGGGCGCTCTCCGTGGTGCTGGGCTCGAGCTCTTTCGACGCCCCTTTCGCCTCGCGGCCGACGGCAACGGTGGACCTTCTTCGGTACGGCACGCCGGCCCCGCTCGGCTTCAACGCCGACGAGCGGGACCGGACGTTCAGGTACGACATCGGGCGGCGCTTCGGTTTCCTCGACGGCAAGCCTGCCTACTACTGGACTGTCAACGATCGCCTGTACCCCGACGTGCCCACCTACCTGGTGTCCGACGGTGATGTCGTCCGCATGACGATCAGCAACAACAGCGGTGAGGTACATCCGATGCACCTCCACGGCCACCACGTGGTCGTGCTGAGCAGGAATGGAGTCGCCGCGACGGGCAGCCCGTGGTGGGTCGATTCGCTCAACGTGGACGACGGCGAGACCTACGAGATCGCCTTCGTCGCCGACAACCCTGGGACCTGGGCTGACCACTGTCACAACCTGAACCACGCCGTGGAGGGGCTCATCGTCCACTTGATGTACGAGGGCGTGACGACGCCGTACGTCCTCGGCGGCGAGCACGGCAACCGACCCGAATAGCCAGGCGGTCGGGTTCGCGGTGTCGGTCAGCACCGTATGGCGGTACCTGCGCGAGGCGATCGACCTGCTCGCCGCAGCTGCCCGGACCTGGCCCACGCGGTCGGTCGGGCCGCCAAGCTGGCGTACGCGATCATCGAGGGCACTGCGGGAGCACCACCCGCCAGGTGCCCCGCGACCACGTCGCCGGGCACCCGTGGTGCCACAATTCAGCGGAATCTGGCCTCCAGTGCCTGGAGTGCATCCACCAGCTCCGCGCTCGCCCGACCCTTCCGTGCCGCGTTGTCGAGCTGTGCGACGACCGCCCGGTGTGACGCGGGCGAATCGGCGAGGGACTCCGCCTTCTCGATGTGCTTGCGAACTTCTTCCGCGGTCTGGCCGGTGAGATGCCCGACGCTCACGGCACGATCGACGAGCCAGAAGACCGTCGAGAACCCGGGCCCGTCCGAGATCCGGTAGGTTTCACCGGCTTGCCCGTCGAACCGGATCGTGTTGCCGTCCAGGTCGCCGTCGTAGTTCGCCATTGCCTCGAACCGCACCTCGTTGCCGTTCGAGTCCGTCACCCTCTTGTGGGCGATGCCCGGGCTCTTGAGGGTGAGGGTCTGTGCGACGTCCGGGGTCACGACAGCCTCGGAGAGCGTGCCGTCGGCCCACGCGATGTCCACTCCGACGTCTCCACGAGCGCGCAGACCCGTCACGGAGCCGGTGTCCCAGACCTGAGGCATCGCCGGCAGGAGTTCGATGGCGTCGCCCTGGGACTGCAGGAGCATCTCGGTCGCCCCGGCCGTGCCGCCGAAGTTCCCGTCGATCTGGAACGGCGGGTGCGCATCCCACAAGTTGTCATAGGTGCCCTGCTTCAGCAGGTTGCTGTA
This sequence comes from Asanoa iriomotensis, assembly GCF_016862515.1. Taxonomy (GTDB): domain Bacteria; phylum Actinomycetota; class Actinomycetes; order Mycobacteriales; family Micromonosporaceae; genus Asanoa; species Asanoa iriomotensis. The sequence goes on along the minus strand of NZ_BONC01000030.1, from coordinate 15,356 downwards.
CAGGACGTGCGCACGGTCGCCGTCGCGGACCCGGGACCAGAAGTTCAACTTCCAAGCCATCGACCACCCCGTCGACGAATCGCCGCGGGTGTTGAGCGTCACCTTCATCGCGTTCACGAACGCGTCCTCTTCCGCGCTCCGGCCTGCGACGACCTGGTCACCAGGGTGCAGGGCGTAGAGGTGGTTGGTGTGGCGGTGGCTGCCGTCGCCGGTGAAGTCGATGGCGATGGGGTGCTGCCACTCCTGCAACTGTCCGCCGGGGTACTGTCGGCCGTTCTGGGTGTAGGTGCCCTGCGGAGCGACCTGCAGGTCGAGCATGCCGTCCTTGGCCGTGGCGATCTCGTCGAGGTACGCGTCCTCGGCAGCGCGGCCCTCGAGGCCGTTCGCCGCGTCAGCCGTGTTGAGTCGGTTGCCGAGAACCTCGTGTGCCTCGATGACGTCCTCGAAGATGCCGATCACGACCGACTGCGGCTGTGTCGCGCCCAGCGAGTATGGTCCGTGCTCCGGCGAGTATGACGGGCTCACGACGAGCTTGTTGCTCTTCGAGTCCAGCACGAGAGTGTCCACCCAGAACAGCGCGGCATCACGCAGCATGTCGTAATGCTCCGCGAGGAAGTCGACGTCCTTCGTGAACTGATAGTGCTCCCAGACATGCTGGGCGAGCCAGGCGCCGTCCTCCGGGCTGTAGAACGCGTCCGACACCGCGGGAGCGGTGTTGCCCCAGATGTTGTTCTCGTGCCACGTGGTCCACCCGCGGGTGCCCGCACCGAAAACCCGCTCGGCACCCTCGGTGCCCCGTGGCACCAGGCTGTCGACATAGCTGATCAGCGGCTCGGTCAACTCGGAGAGGTTCGTCTGCTCGGCGAGCCAGTAGTTCATCTGCAGGTTGATGTTCGCGTGGTAGTCGCCGCTCCACGGGACGTTCGTGCCGTAGGCCCAGATCCCCTGCAGGTTCGCCGGGAGCCCTCCCGGACGTGACGACGAGATGAGCAGGTAGCGTCCGAACTGGTAGTACAGCGTCTCGAGGTAGCGGTTCTCGGCCGCGGTGTTCGTGCCTGCGCGGTACCCGGCCAACAACTGCGGGGTCGTCTTGTTGGTCACGGACGCGACGTTTCCGAGGTTCAGCTTGACCCGGTCGAAGAGCGACTTGTAGTCGGCCAGGTGGGTCGCGTAAAGCTCGTCGAACGTCCGCCCGGACGCCGCGTCGATGCGCTGCGCGACGTCGATCAGCGGGTCACGCCCGTCGAAGTAGTTGTTCAGCGGCTTCTCGCCCGGATACAGCGGGTCGGCCGTAACGTCCTGCTGGTAGTTGGTGTCCGTCGTGGTGAGCACGAGGACCGAGTCGGCGTTCTTGACCGTGATCGCTTTCCCCGACGTGACCAGCTCGGCGTTCTCGCCCTGGGGGATGACCTTCAGCTGTTGGGCGTAGTGGAGCGCGTCGTTGAACTTGTTGACGTCGTCCGCGGCCTGGTTGTGACCGCCGACCCAGCCGGTGGCCGTCACCGTGTCACCTTCGGCCACAATGGACTGCGGGTCGATCGGCCGGATCGAGAAGGACTGTGTGATCTGACCCGGCTCCGAGGCGCTCAGCCGGATCGCCATCACGTTGCCAGGATTCGAGACGAAGTACTCGCGCGCGAAATTGACATCATCCCGCGTGTACGACACCGAGGCCTTGCTGCCGTCGAGATCCAGCTCGCGCCGGTAGTTCGTCACCGGGTCGCCCTCGGTCGAGGGAAGGATGACCTGGATCTCCGACATCTGCGGGTCGGCACCGGCCACCGTTTCGGTCACGGCCATCTTGTACGCGTCGTACGACCCGGGAACGTCCACCTCGAACGACTTGTACGTCTGCCGGGGCGCGCCGAACGCGGCATCCGTCACCGTGTCGACGAGCACCCAGTCCGAGCCGCCCTGCTTGCCGTACAACTGCCAGCTCTTGAAATCGCGCCCGGGAACGTCGTTGCCGGTCGCGAGGCGGTAAGTGGATGCCACAAACGGATGGGAATACGACCACTGCACCTCGTACGGCCTGTCAGCGGTGGGCCGGCCGAACCGGTCGGCGTACATCTTCGTTCCCGTGGTCCCGTCGAACAGCGCCGCGGTGCCTTCGTTCGCGTTGTTCGGGTTGGTGTAGTTCGCCGAGAACCCGGTGAGCTCGATGATGTCACTGGAGCTCATGGCGACCGTACTGAGCTGCCGGTAGCTGCCGAAGTTGTTCTTGACTCCCTTGAGCTGGTCGACCGTGCTGGTTATCGCGGACATCGCCGCTCCGCTCGGCGTTGTCGCCGGCGTGATCCTGCCTTCCGCGTCGACGGTCGCGGGCGACGTCGCGTCCCAGGCAGCCTGCAGCAGGTCCTGCGCCTTCTTGACGTTGGCGGCGTTCTCTGCCGAGGTCTTGGCGCTGAACCCGCCGTCATAGGCGGGATTCTGCCCGGGCCCCCCGGTCCAGTAGGTGTGATCGTTGATGATGATCTCGTCGCTGTCGACGCCGCCCATGATGCCGGCGCCCATGAAGCCGTTCCCGAGCGGGATGCTCTCCTTCTCCCACGCGAGCGCCTTGTCGTTCGCCGGCCCCGCGGGTGCCGAATACCAAGCCTTCAGAGCGGGCTGCTCGCCGTAGATGTCGGGCTGCTCCGCGGCGGCGACCGGGGCGCTCAGCGACACGACGCCGCCCACGCCGAGCATGAGAACGAGCGAACCGGCGATCCACCTCCTCGCTCGCCGCCTCACGCCGAGAGCGGCGGATCCATTCCTTCGATACCGATTGGTCGTTGGCACAGTTCTCTCTCCTTTGATCGAACATCCCTCGACCGATCGAGCACCGCCGACCTCACGTCCTGTCGGGCTTGCGCGCGGCGCTCCGATCTCGACGAACAGGTGTACGACCAGACATCGGATGTCTGGGTCGAGTGATCGTACGACTGTCGATCCAAAGTGGCAACCTTCACGGTCGATAGGCCATCGCAAGGCCACATAGATCGGATCTAACCGGCGACGCGTCCTGACGTCCATCGGCGTGGACGGCCAGCAGCAGCCTCCCGCGAGGTCCGGCGGCGCCTGGAAAGGCCGGCGTGGTCCGCCGCGTCCGACAGGTGCTGGGAGGATCGTCGAAGCGCCTTCTTGAGGGCGACCTACCCCCTTGGTCGATCACCAGACCTCGCGGGTTTGTGAGTAGAAGGGTGTCGCCGCGGAGGCCGTGATCTGGGTACCGGCGCCGGCGTTAGGTTGCGGTCAGCGGGGTGCGGCGGCCGGCGTTGCCCTGCCCCGGTCGGCAAGGCGCCGCAGCGGCCGGCTTGTCGTTCCGAGGTCGCACGCGATGCGGGCAGAGCCACCGCACGTGTCAAGGCATCAAGGGCGGCAGCGGCCCGGTGTCGGTGATGCTGGCCAGGGCACACGCCGCTGGGCCGGGTGAGGTCGGCGCACTCTTCTCCATTGCCCGCGCGGGCGGCCCCACCGGCGCGCTTGCCGCGCCACGGCTGACGGCCTGGCTCGCGCCGCGAACCCTCATCGTCGCGTTCGGCTGGACGACGGCGCTGGTCACCGCTGATGGCGGTCGCGGAATCGGCCTGCGCCATCGGTGCCGTCCGCGGCGCCGCGTTCTTCCTCGGCCCGGCCGCGACGGCGGGCGTCCTAGGCTACATCGTGACTCACGGCCCCGAACCGATCCAGGGCAGCGTCGACGCGGCCATCAACCCTTTCACCAAGGCTGCGTTGCCGTTCGGACCGTAGCTCGCCGGCATGCTGCTACGGTGGGCGGGCCGATCGGGACCGTCGCCGTCTATTCGGCTCTGCTTATCCTGCTGGCACTCGCCGCCACCCGCAGTAGCGGCATCCGTTCCTCCCGCGATTGGCGGGGACGGCGATCACATGTAGCCGAGTGAAGACGCGGTCTTGACCACCGTGTCCAGGACCGTTGGCGTGTTGGTCGCGATGGCCGACGCGGACTTGCGAAGCCCTTTCATCCGGGCTGAACGCTTTCGATCCTTGAGGATCTCGTCGACGTGGGGGCCGAGCGAGGGCTTCGGAAGACGGTTGAGCTGCTCGACGTAGACGGCCAACTGTCGGTCGATCTCGGCGATCTCCTGCTTCGCCTCGGCCACTTTCGAGGATCCGCCCGCCTCGTGCGACAGGTAGCTGACGCGGTTGACCAACTCCAGCCGTCTCGCGGCGGCTCGGTCCCATTTTCGGGAAACGGCGGAGTATGCGGCGTTGGCCGGGTCGGCGGCGAACCCCGACATGAGTTCGCGGAACACCTGGAAGTCGGAGCGTTGGCCCGTCATCGGCAACGTGTGGAACACGCCCGAGTTCGAGCTGGCGTCGTCGAAGACGACGAAGCAGGGCAACTGGTCGATGATTTCAAGCTCGCGGGCGACAGCGTCGGAGCCGTAGGTCATGGCGGTGGCAAACCCCAGCTTGCGACCGCGAGCCAAGGGCAGGTCTTCCGGCTCCTTGCGTTCTTTGATGATGTCTCGCACGGTCATCATCACCGCCGGATGGTTTCTGCCGAAGTCACCGGTACTCGATTCGATCCTCAGCTCGGCCTCGTTGTAGAAGAGCACGAACGCCACGAGCTCGCCGGTGAGAGAATCCATGGCTTCCCGGTATTCATAGAGCCACTCCAGCGCTTCTTCGTCGACGCGGGTCGCCAAGGCGATGATGTACGCCCCGTAGGGCCTCCCGAAAAAGCGCCCTGAGTTGGAAATCATCTCGCCGAGGTCACCCATCGACGCGATCTCCATGTAGTAACCCACCGCGATCTCCCGCCGCCCAGCGAAGCAGATGAATTTGCTCTCAACTTATCCAAACCGGTCAACCCTGGCTAGTGCCTTGACCACAGACGTTGGCCGGCTTAGCGATACGCAACTCTCGTGCGCCGTGGTACCGGGTTGGGGTCTTGCGGTTGCGGCGGGCGATGGTTGTGCTCGCCGCTGCGAGTGGGAACACGGTGCCGGCGTTTGCCCGTCTGGTACTGCCGACGGGGACTCGGTGCGTCAGGTGATCCATCGGTTCAACGAGATGGGGATGGCCATCCTGGACCCTCGGTGGGCCGGTATGACGGCCAACACCCGCCCCACCACGCTGGGGCGCCCGTTCACCCGCTGGAGCATCCGCAAGCTCGCCGAGTGCCTGGCCGATAAACCCCGACCGGGTCGTCGTGGTCGGCGAACGGCTGCGGCAGTTCCTGCGTCACCACCAGATCACGTTCCAGCGGACCACGACCTGGAAGGCATCCAACGACCCGCACCGGTGAACCGCCGCCGGGAGCCGCGAGCCCGGCGCGAGCACCACGCCGGCCGGCGCGTCAGGAGGGCCCAGCACCAAGTCGACCACGCGCCGTTGTCGCCCTCGACGCCGAGCACGAGACCGGGCCATGCGCCATCTCGTACACCGCGAGCTGGTCAAGGTCTGGGCCGGATCGCGACTGACTATGGGCTGACCGCCTGGCCCACGGACCGAGGCGCGGCGCGAGCATGTCCTCCTCGAAAGGCTCCTTCCAGGTAGTGCGCACAGTCAACACCATTGCGAGCACCAGCAACCGCTCCTGGGACACGAGCGTCGAGAGCCCGTTGAGCAGGCCGCCGGTCTGCTCGCGCACCCATGCGTCGACGGCGTCTCTGTCCGTCAGCACGCCGACCGACTCCGCGGGCACGGTTCGCAACCACTGATCGCGCAGCAGGACCTCCGGGCGGGCCCGCAGGCCGAGGGCCGCCCGAACGCCCGGTTCCGAACGAAAGCAAGGTCAGCAGCCCACTCGCCGCCTTCTGCGCCTCGTCCGGGTCCAAACCGACGTCGGCCGCCAACTCGTCGCGGCCGACGCAACCGCAGCCTGATCGACAGAACCCCCAAGTCAACCGAACTTGGGGCAGTCCCACCCGAGACCACGCGCTCTTCGCGCCAAACCACCGTTCCGGCGGAGATCCGATGTGGACGGTCGCTCAAACCGCTTCTGGTGGATAGACGCTGCCCTCTTGACGAGGCACTTCTGTCGCAGTCTAATTGATGATCATGAAGGGAGGCCGCGCGGTGGGAGAGTTCCAGTTCGCCGTTCCGGCGTGGCAGGGTTTCCTTCTGATCGCGGCTGCGGCCGCGAAGGTGCGCGCACCGCGTCGGTCCGCAACGCCCGTTGCCGGTTACCGGCTTGTGCCGTCTGCCTTGATCTTGGCCCGGAGCGTTGCCGGCGTCGTAGTCATCCTCGGCACCGGCCTCATCGGTGGTTGGCAGCCGGCGGTCATGCTTCCGCTCGCGGCTGCGCTGTTCGGTTCCTTCGGGCTCGCGACGGCATCGGCACTCCTTCGAGGGCGCCGACCGTTCTGCGGTTGCGGTGTTGGCGAGGACAGCCCCGTCATCGTCGCGCGGACCGGTGGCTTGGCTATCTCTGCGGGCCTGTCCGGCGCTGTTCCTCCGAGTTTGCAGGTGCTGCGGCGGGCGTTGGCGGTCGGCCTTCGCATGCACAACGGTTTGGAGGCGCTGCCGCGATGACGACCAGGATGGCCGTGCGCTGGATGAGATCACCTCCCGGCCGCCAAGCGACGCACGCGCCCTCAGTGGACTGGAGGTCGGCCTCGCCGCGCCCGACGGAGCGAGCCCGTGCAGCTGGGTCGTTCGGTGACGGTCTTCACGTCTGAGGGTTGCTCTCCGTGCGAGTCTCTTGTCCCTATCCACCCCTTTGATCCGGGCGAATGGGGTCGGGCGCCGTTATTGGAAGCGGCGTAACGGCCCATCATTTTGACTCGGCCAGCGCGTGTAAATCATGGGGCTGGGGCGGATCAGGTCGCCCCGGTCCGTTAGCGATATCGACCCCTCGGGAAGGAGCCGGAATGAGCATGAGGTTCACGAGTCGGCGGCAGTTCCTGCGGCGACTGGGAGGCGCCGTAGCTGCCGGAGCAGGCGTCGCGTTGTTTCCGGCCGGGTTCGCCTCGGCAACGTCCAAGACCGGTCCAACGTTGACGTCTGGCAATGCAGGCGGCCCGCCGACGTACCCGGGAGACCCCGGCTTTGTCGCCAGGAGCCCAGGCGAGCTGGATGCCGCCAAAGCCAGTTGGGAAACGCCGGAATACGGTTATTACACCGGACATAATCCTGCTAACCCCGGCACCGCGATCGACTCCCCGTGGCAGCTCGTCGCGGTAAACGCGTCCACCGCCTACGCCCTGGGCTACTTCGGGCAGGGCGTCGCGCTGGGCATGATGGACTCGGGCTACCGGACTACACACGAAGGATTTCAGACCGGGCTGATCGTTCCGGTCAGAGCGGAGGGCGTCTACGGCACCTCCGGCTTCGGGTACCGGAACACGGCAACCCCGGGGAACCCGTTCACCGCGGGCGAGCCGTTCACTGTGGCCGGTGATCAGGCGCGGACAAGTGACTACGGGCACGGGACCGGGATGCTTGGGGTCACCTCCGGCATTCGGGACGGTAAAGACCAGCACGGCATCGCCTTCGGATCGACGATGTACGTTGCCAAGACCGGCGGTTCCGATACCCAGTCGCACGGTCCCTTCCACGACTACGTCTACTGGTACACCGCCAACAAGGCCCTGGTCGACGCGGGCGCCCGGGTCATCAACAGCAGTTGGGGCTCTTTTGTCCAGACCCTTGACAGGGCCCGCTTTGACGGCCTCGGAAAAGATCTCGGTGTCAACGGCAACCTCGCCAACGCCTACCAACTGCCTGGCAAGGACAGCGCCAGCCCCACGGCAATGGCGACGATTGTCCCCAACGAGTTCCTGAAGGATCTGGAGTACCAGTATTTCTTGTTCCTGAAGAGCTATTCGGAAGGCGGCATCCAGTACAATCCGAACCACCCCGGACGTTCCTTCATGGACGCCATCTGGGAAGCCATCAAGGACAGCGGCACCGTCAACGTACGGTCGTCCGGCAACAACGACTGGAGCAACCCGTATTTTCGCCCGGCGTACCCCCTCTTCAATCCCGCGGCGGAAAAGCAGTGGGTAGCCGTCGGCGGGGTGCAACCGCCCACCGCGACCAATCCCGAATACACGAAGCAGTTCGGGTTCAACGAGGCGGGGCTCGCCAAATGGTGGACCGTGTCGACTCCTTCGAACAGCGTGCGGACCACGAGCAGCGCCGGTGACACCAACTATTCGAACTCGAGCGGCACGTCACCGGCGACGCCCGTCGCGACAGCGGTGATGGGTGTGCTGCTCTCTCGCTACCCGAACATGGACGCCATCCAGGTGCGCGAGCTGATGTTCACCACGGCGAACAACAAGATGTCCGACGGCGTGAGATTCCTCGGCACCGGGCAAACGTCCCCCTCCGGGGCATCCATCGCCTGGACCGCTCCCGACGGTCTTCCGGACGACCGCTGGGGCTGGGGGATTCCCGACCTGGCCAAGGGCATGTACGGCCCGGGCCAGCTCCTGAGCCCCATGACGTACAACATGGATAAAGCGCCCTTGGACGTCTGGTCCAACGACATCAGCCAGATCGCGATCAAGGAACGGGAACGGCAAGATCTGCAGTGGCTGGCGCGCTACAAGGAGCAAGGCGTTGCGTACGCCGGTGAATTCAGCCCCAACGTGCTGAACCCGGACGGCACGCTCGACGAACAGGCCTTCATGCTGCAGGGCATTTTGGCTGATCCGTACGTCCAAGCCATTACTGACGGCCATCCCGAGTTGTACGACAAGATCACCCATGAGGACGCCGTCAAGTGGCGCAAGCAATGGATGGACGCGCGCGCGGCCTACATTCAGGACAAGATCGACAACAACCTCTACACGGCTTCGCTGACCAAGCAAGGCTCGGGGACGCTGGTCATGACGGGCGCCGACACGTACGAGGGCGGCACGACGGTTGAAGGCGGAAAGCTTGCGATCACCGGCTCGCACGCAAGCTCGATCGACGTCAGCGGCGGCACGCTCGGCGGCACCGGTTTCGTGGCAGGCAGCATCAACGTCGACAATGGCGTGCTGGAGCCTGGTCTGTCATCCGAGGAAGCGGCGTCCGCGGCATCCCTCACCCTCACCGACGTCGCGCCCGGCAACGTCCTGAGGGTCGGCGGCGACGTGACCGTCGGCCGAGCGGGTCGCCTCGCCATCACCATCTCCGGCGACCACGACTACACGAGCGTCCGGGCCGCGGGTGACCTGGTGCTGAGCGGCAAACTCGACCTGGACGTCCGCGCGCGCCTCACTCCGGGCACGGTCCTGACGATCATGAGTGGCGACTCGATCAAGGGCAACTTCCATTCCCTGCCGGAACGGCGGGTCCTGAACGCGGGCCGCCACCTGTTCAGGGTGTCCTACCGGCACGGCGACATGACGCTGACCGTCGAGCGGGCGCTGCCCTAGGCAGGGCCCGGCGGCGTCCAGCCGCAGGTAGCCTGGCCAGCCACGCTCAGGTTCGCCTGAGCCTGGCTGGCCAGGCCCTCGCCCTGTCGGGTGTCAAACCTGATTACCGTGGTGGAGTTGCCCCTGATCTTGGGCACTTGACCCACGGATCTTGAGGTCCGGGGGATCCGGAGTCCTGGAACAGCGTGGTCGGGAAGTGGAATCGTCCCTGCTAGCTGACACCCACGTTGGGTATGGGTTCGTGTCGCCCCTCGATACGAACCCAAACCCAACGCAGCTCAGAGCACCTCCTCGTCATCGAGTTGAACCCCCACGCCTCGGCTCGAAGCCGGCTCCGAGCCTTGAACGTGCAGACCGCCGAAGGAGGCCGGAACCGGTGGAGGACCACCTGCCCTGCGCTTGCCGGCGCGCGATCGCGACGCCGCGCAGCACCACTGGGCGCCGCTTCTGCTTCCGGTCCAGCGGTCGTGCCGATCATTACCGCGGCTGGCCTGATTGAGCTACTTGTCAACCAAGGTTGGCGGCCTTCGTCGCCCGCTCCGGTATTTCGGGCCGCGGCGATGGTTGGCGCCCGAATCGGGGGATAACCAGCAGGAAAGGGGGTGGCAACATGGGAGAGGCGCGCGAACTACTGGACCGGATGACCGTTGCGGCCATGGAAGCTCATGATGTGGACGCGACAGCGGCTTTGTACGCGGACGATGCGGTCGTGATGACTCCGGACGCGGGCGAGGTCAAGGGACGCCAGCAGATCGGGGATTACTGGCGTCAGTTCATCGATGGTTTCCCGGACGGCAGTTGGGAATCGACCAGCAAGGTCGAGTCGGGCGACAAGGCGGTCGACGAGGGTTTCTTCGTTGGCACGAACACCGGGTCGGTGCGGGGGCCGACGGGCGCGACCATGGAACCGACCGGGAAGCACGTCAAAATCCGTGGCGCCGACATCGCGACCGTGAAGAACGGGAAGATCACGGAGCATCATCTCTACTTCGACGAGCTGGATTTCCAGCGTCAGCTGGGGCTGGCCCCGAGCTGAGCGATCTCTACAAGCAGGTCCGCGCCCTGCGCCTCAACGCCGGGCTGTTCCCCGACGACCCGGAGATCCAGGCTCTCGTCGCCAACCTGCGAGAGGCTACTGCTGGTCGGTACGCCGGAACGCGGTAGCCGCGGCGCCGAGGCACTCGCCTACCTCGCCGCCGTACACACACCCGCCTGAACGTCTTCACCCGCTCTGTCACGGCACCGCCGCGCCTTCGGGGGTGACGAGGCCGTCGAGCATGACGTGGATCGCCTTTTCGCGGGCGTCGTCGCTGTCCGCGGTGAGGGTCATGCGTACGAAGGAGGCGATGTCCTCGGCGGTGATGCCGGCACGTAGCCGACCGGCGGTTCTCAGCCGGTCCGTGGCCGGGCCGACCACGGAGGTGATCAGACGCTGGGCGTGTTGATCGGCGCGGTGGCCGGCGCCGGCCAGTTGGGCGAAGGTCGCCGTTTCCTGTTCCGACATGTCGCAGCTCTGCGTGAACACCGCTCGGAAGGCGCTGACCGGGTCGGTGCCCTCCATGGCCCGGGCCGCGCTGTCCTTCACCGCGGCGGTGAGGTCGTCGAGGACCGCCTCGATCAGCCCCTCCTTCTCGGGAAAGTGCCGGTAGAGCGTGGTGGTCCCCACGCCGGCCCGGCGCGCGATCTCCTCCAAGGCGATGTCCGGGCCTTGCTCGGTGAACGCCTCGCGGGCGGCCGTGATCAACCGTTGCCGGTTGCGGAGCTGGTCCCGGCGGGGAGCCCGCGTCATCGGACCTCCGATCGAAGTGGTGGCGACACCACCACTTTAGCGCTATCGTCAAAACGGTGATGACACTACCGTTTTTGGGGCCGCCGCGAGACGCCGCCTTCTGGACGCTGACCACCCTGGGCGCGGCCGGCGCCGCCCTCGGGATCCTTGGCGTGGTCAGTCCCGACCGCCAACTACGCCTGTCCGGGTTCGAACGCCCGACCGAGCGAGGGCCGGGTGACCACACGCCCGCCGTCCTGGGCAGCAGCTCCTTCGCCGCGATCGGCGAGGGCGCGGCCTACCTGCTCGGTGCGGCGCGAGGGTGGCCCGGCTTTCCCGCCTTCGTGATCGCTCGTAGGGCACTGATGGCCGCCGGCCTTGCCGGGCTCGCGGTCACCGGTCGCGCGCCGAGGGCATTTCTCCACGCGGCGGGCTGGGAGGCACTCGGTGCCGCGGCCGTCGCGGGCGCCCTCTGGCTGGACCGCCGAAACGCCGGGAGGCCGGCATGAGTGTGCCCGCCTCGATCGCCCGCGCCCGGTACGCCAGCGTTACCACGTACCGCCGGGACGGCCGACCGGTCCTCACGCCGGTCGGGGTCGTCGCGGATGCCGGCGAGCTGTTCGTGCTCACCGAGCGCACCAGCGGGAAGGTCAAGCGGATCCGCAACAACGCGACGGTGACCGTCACGCCGTGCGACATGAGCGGGCGGGTCGCCGGGGGCGCACCGACGGTGCGCGGCCAGGCCCGGCTGCTGGACCGCGACGGGACGGCCCGGGTACGCCGCCTGATGTCCCGCCGCTTCCCGATCTCCCGATTGGTGTTCGCCGCCGATCTGCTCCTGCGCCGACGCGACCGCCGCATCGGCATCGTCATCAGCCTCTGACACCACCCCTCGAACAGAACAGGTCCACATGCGACTCACGTCCGACCCCGCACCCGCCAATCCCCGCCGTTGGACGGCTCTGGTCTTCATATCCCTGGCGCAGCTGATGGTCGCCCTGGACGCGACGGTGGTGAACATCGCGCTGCCCTCGGCCCAGCACGATCTCGGCTTCTCCGACGGCAACAGGCAGTGGGTGATCACCGGCTACACCCTCGCGTTCGGCGGCCTCCTGCTCTTCGGCGGCCGGCTCGCGGACATCGCCGGCCGCAAACGGATCTTCCTGATCGGGCTGGTGGGCTTCGCCGTCGCCTCGGCCGTCGGCGGCGTCGCGGGCGACACCGGCACGCTGCTGGCCGCCCGCGCCCTGCAGGGTGCCTTCGCCGCGCTCCTCGCCCCGGCCGCGTTGGCGCTGCTCTCGGTGACCTTCACCGAAGCGAAGGAGCGTGCCCGAGCGTACGCCGTCTTCGGAGCGATCGCCGCCGCGGGTGGTGGCGTCGGACTGATCCTCGGCGGTGTCCTCACCGAATATCTGGACTGGCGCTGGGCGCTGTTCATCAACGTCCCGTTCGCTCTCGTCGCCGCGATCGGTGCCATACCCACGATCCACGACACATCGGGGGCACGCCGGCGCCAGCGCCTGGACATCCCCGGTGCCGCAGTCGCGACCGCCGGTCTCGTCGCGCTCGTCTACGGCTTCACCCGGGCCGAGTCGGACGGCTGGAGTGCCGGCTGGACGCTCGGCTCGTTCCTCGCGTCCGCCGTCCTGCTGCTCGCTTTCGTGCTGGTCGAGGCGAGAGTGCCAAACCCGCTGCTGCCGCTGCGCGTGGTGACCGACCGCACCCGAGGCGGCGTCTACGCCTCGATCGGGCTCTCCATGGTCGGCATGTTCGGCCTCTTCCTCTTCCTGACCTACTACCTGCAGGTCGTCCAGGCCTGGTCACCGGTCCGCACCGGCCTCGGCTTCCTGCCACTCATCATCGCGATGATCCTCGGCCCGACCCTGATCGGCGCCCGGCTCAGCCACCGCGTCCGGCCCGGAGTCCTCCTCGCCGGGAGCTTTCTGACCGCGGCGATCGGCCTGCTGTTGCTGACCCAGCTGACGGTGGATAGTTCCTACCTGGCGCTGATCCTGCCCAGCCAGGTCCTGCTCGGCCTCGGTACCGGTACGGCGTTCCTGCCCGCGATGAGCCTGGCCACCCACGGGCTGCGCGCACACGAAGCCGGCATCGCCTCCGCGATCATCAACACGTCGCAACAGATCGGTGCCTCCATCGGCACCGCGCTGCTCAACACGGTCGCGGCCGGCGCCACGGCGGCGTGGCTCGCCGACCACGCCGGCACCACCAACCAGGCGATCGTGCACGGGTACGCCACCGCAGTCTGGTGGGCCGTCGGCTTCCTCGTCGTCGCCGCGTTCCTCGCCATCACTCTGGTACGCGTACCCCAACCAGACGGCACCGGCAGAGCCGACGAACCCAACAACGGCCCAGCCGGCGACGCGACACCCCTGCTCGTCCACTGACCGTCGTCGCCATCCGATCGCGAGTCATCGTCGGCCTGACCGTCGCCTCGTTCGACGGTCAGGCAGGCGACAAAAATGACATCAAGATCGGGAGACCGATGGTGCCGCATTGACGGCGTGGCTAGTCGGGCAGCAGTATCGTCCTTGCAAGCCGATACCCCGGTTGGGTATCGGTTCGTGTCGCCCCTCGATACGAACCCAAACCCAACGCCAGCTCAGAGCACGTCTGCTCGTTATCGAGTTGAACCCCCACACCAAGGCTTTGGGCGACTCCCAACCTGGAACGCCCAGGGCTGAGCCAAGCCGTAACCGGCACATGGCGGTAGGACTGGACTCAAACCTGAGGGGCGTGGGTGGCCCAGTCGGGGTTTGCAGGCCCAAGCTGCGGCCTGCCAGGGCACGAATGCTGAACCGATCACCGTAGCCAGTCGGCAGCCAGTGCCGCTGTCTGCGAACGAATGGAGAAGGCGAGGCCGGAACAATTGTCAAACCTGTGGATGAGCGGTCTTGACTGAGCCGTTGCCGCTGCGGCGTCCGTTGGTGGTCCGTCGACAAAGGCGAATGTGGCCGGAGCCCTCGGCGGAACGTGGCGCACGCTCCGCAGCAAGACGTCCATCGTGAGGTCGTCCCGAATCCTCGCCGCTCGCGTCAAACGCCGGAGTCAAGCGTTGGCGGTGAATCGGCTTCGAGCCATGCGCGCAGCCCCGGGTCGAGCTGGGCGGCTGCTGTCTCGTAGAGGGCCAGGTCTTCCTCGGTGAGGACATCGCGCCAACGTCCGTTGGTGCCCTTGTAGAAGAAGCGACGGGCGCCGCCCTCGAAGAAGAGCGGCTTGACGGACTTCTCGTTGCGGATCGCCTCCTGCTTCATGGCGTCGAACCGGGCGGCCGCCACGAGCTCGGGCCAAGCATCCTCGGCCACCTCGATGTGGGTGAAGGCGGCGACGCGGCGCATCTGCGCCTCGAGGTCGGCGAGCAGATCGGCGTAGTGGACCATCAGCAGGTTGGGCAGGTTCCTATGCGGCCAGAAGGTCGCGGCGTGGTGATGGTGAGACCAGAACGGCCAGCCGTCCGTCTCCCAATCGAACAGGCTGCGGGTCATCCAGTCGGGCCACAGCTCTCGCTCGGTGGCCGGGCAACGGGGCATCGGTCCAGCCGCGCCGCCCGCGGCGTCCAGCAGCGAGTAGGTGAACTCGGTGTAGGCGCTGTAGTGGTTGAAGGCCGACATGAACACGTCCCGCGTGTCGCGGCCGACGTACACGTAACGGACCGCCGGGTCGTATGGCAGTGCGTCGAACGGCAGGTGGCTCTTCAGGAACCGCTGGTGCTCCTGGGCCTCGATGCTCGCCACGACGCCATCCACGTCGCCCAGGAAGGCCGCGTCGATCCACGGAGACAACGCGGCCAGCGGAGCCGGCAAGGGGCCCGCGCCGAAGACCAGCAGGCTCATGATGCGTTGCATCCAGGTGGTACCCGCCTTCATCGAGGTCGAGATGACGACGTCGCCCGACCGCAGCGTGACATGGTCCCACCGCTCGCTGTCGAGGTGATGGCTGCGGTAGGTGCGGGTACGACGCGGCGTGTCCATGCACTGCTCCCTACGTACGTGGACCCCGGCAATGCGGGCCATGCACCTCTGAGCGACGTGCGGCAGTATGGCTACCAACTGGGTGACGAACGTGTGCATCCGCGCCCGAATGACCTTACGGCGACCCAGCCGTAGGCCATTACCTTAATTCGTCAGGCCTCGCTGACGCTCGGTGGACAAGCCGCGAACAGTGGCTGCCGCACAACAACCTCATCATCGGCCTCAGCGAGGACGACTACCGCCAGATGCTCATCACGCGGCGCGCCGGCGGCGACCCCT
>NZ_BONC01000029.1 GCF_016862515.1 Asanoa iriomotensis | reverse complement strand
CACCGCCAGCGGCAACTCGACCCGGCGCAACAACTGCCAGCCGGAGAGCCCCATGCCCTTGGCCGCGTCCCGGGTCTCCGCGTCGACCTGCCGCACACCGGTGTAGGCGTTGGCGAGCAACGGCGGGATCGCGAACACGGCGAGGGCGATGATGATCGGCGGCTTACCGAAACCGAGGGTCAACGGCAGGATCGTCAACAGTGCGATGGTCGGTATCGCCAGCGTCAGGTCCGACAGCAGCACGATCACGCCGCCACCGCGCCCGGAGTGCGCGAGCCAGATGCCCAGCGGCCAGGCGACCACCAGGCCGATCGCCACCGCGGACGCCGAGATGACCAGGTGTTCGCCCAGCCGGTCCAGGATGCCGCCCGGGTTGGTCCAGTTCAGCGGGTCGTTGAGGTACTGGATTGCCGACTGCACGAGGTTCATCGGGCTCTCCTGGTCCACGGGGTCAGCACCCGTCCGGCACCGATCAGGATCAGATCGAGCACCAGCCCGAGCAGCACGCACAGGATCGCGCCCGTGGTGATCTCGGCCTTGAAGAAGTTGTTGCGGAAGCCACCGAGGATCAGGTTGCCCAGACCGCCCTTGCCGATCAGACCGCCGATCGTGACCAACGCCACGGTCGACACCGTGGCCAGCCGGACGCCGGTGAGGATGCCCGGCAGCGCGAGCGGCAGGTCCACGCGGAGCAGCCGGCCCCACCGCCCGTACCCCATGCCGATGGCCGCGTCCTGCGCCTCGCTCGGCACCTGGTTGAGGCCGGCCAACGTGTTGCGCACGATCAGTAACAGCGCGTAGAGCACCAGGCCGATCAGCACGGACGTCGACTTCGTCGGGCCGACCGCGGGTGCGATGAACGCCAGCAGCGCCAGCGACGGAATGGTGTAGAGCACACCGGAGGTGGCCAAAATGGGCCCTCTGAGCGGGCGTACCCAATAGGCCAGCACGCCCAGTGGGATCGCGACCACAGCGGCCAAGGCGACGGCCTCCACCGTCAACGTGACATGCTCGCCAAGAGCGTCGAGGATGGTGCTCGAGTTGGTCCGGATGTAGTCCCAGGAGAACCAGGGATTGGCGGCATCCTGATACGCCAGGTCGCGGAGGGACATAGGTGGACGCTACCTCGGAGAGCCGGACGGCCGCGCCGGCCGATCGCAAGGCGGCGCCGATCGAGCTCCGCGACGTACGCAAGCGGTACCCCGACGGCACGGTCGCCGTCGACAACCTGAGCCTGCGCATCGACGCCGGCGAGCTCGTGGTGCTGATCGGGCCGTCCGGCTGCGGCAAGTCGACCGTACTCCGCATGATCAATCGTCTGGTCGAACCCACCGCGGGCCAGATCCTCATCGACGGCGAGGACGTGACCGCGGCCGACGCGGTGCGACTGCGGCGGCGCATCGGTTACGTCATCCAGAACGTCGGCCTCTTTCCACATCAGACGGTGCACACCAACGTCGGCACGGTCCCCCGCCTGCTCGGCTGGCCCAAGCAGGTCACCAGGGAGCGGTCCGACGAGCTGCTCGACCTCGTCGGCCTCGACCCGGGCCGCTACGGCAGGCGCTACCCGCACGAGCTCTCCGGCGGCCAGCGCCAGCGGGTCGGTTTCGCCCGCGCGCTGGCCGCGGACCCGGTCGTGCTGCTGATGGACGAGCCGTTCTCGGCGGTCGACCCGATCGCCCGCACCTCGCTGCAGCGCGAGTTCCTCCGCCTGCAGGCCGAGGTGCGCAAGACAGTGGTGCTGGTCACCCACGACCTGGACGAGGCGGTCCGGATGGGCGACCGGATCGTGGTGCTCTCGCAGGGCGCGCACCTCGAGCAGTTCGGCACGCCGGCGCAGCTTCTGGGCGAGCCGGCGTCGCCGTTCGTGCGCGAGTTCGTCGGCAAGGACCGAGGCATCCGGCGGCTGGCGGTGATCCCGGTCACCGAGGAGATGCTGACCCCGGCCGCCCAGGTGACCATCGGCGACCACCTGCCCGCCGTCGAGCTGGGCACCTCGCTCTACGACGCACTGGCCGCGATGCTGGTCACCAACTCCGACTACGCCGAGGTCAAGGACGGCGACCGGGTGGTTGGCGTGATCAGCCGGCACCGCATCCTCAGCATCGACTACCCGGCAGAGTAAGGCGGACCCGGCGCACCGGGTCCGCCTTGAACACTCTTAGCTGCGGGTCCCGCGCCAGCCGCCGAGGGTGGCCAGGCCCACGATCCAGCCCACGAAGAAGCCGTACGCGGCACCCTGCCCGGCGGCGTCGAAGGCGGACAGGAGCGTCGGGTTGCTGCGGACCAGCGTGGTGATGAGGCCGGCGAACGCGCCGGCGAAGATGAACGCGGCCCAACCGGCGAAGAGCTGGCTGAGTGTGCCGCGGGCCCGGGCCAGCTGGCTGCCGGGCAGCAGGTAGAGGAAGAGCGCCGTGAGCACCACGACGAGGATCGCGCGCAGGTCGTCGGCGAGCACGTTCTGGAGCGTGTCGCTGGAGTCGAACCGCCAGGCCGGGTAGGCGAGCAGTCGCAGGAACCAACCACCGGCCGTCTGGTCCGTGTAGTTGGCGGTGACCCAATCGCGATACCAGGGACTGCCGAAGACCAGCACGAGGATCAGGGCAGCGATGGTGCCCGATCCGGTCGCTGACTTGTATCGGTTGGTGAGAGCCATGCCGCCGGTAGTTCCCAGCGGAATACATCGACGAAACCTGGCGTCGATTACCTGGAGCTATTTGTCGTGCTTGAGCAGATAGTCGATGAACTTCGCGCGCAACAGCGGCTCGTCCTCACCGAGGTCGTGCCCCTCGAGCTCACGGAACATGGCGTACGCCTCGTCGATCGTGGGTCCGACGGTGTTGAACGCGCCGTCCAGGCTCCCGGCGGTCTCCGCGTCGGGCACGTGCCGCAGCACGGACCAGAAGAAGCGCACGTCGAGGCGCTCGCGGGCGAGATGGAACGCCCGCTCACGCAGTTCCTCGGTGGACAACTGGTCCAGCGCGGCGAACTCCGACGATTCGGTCATGTTCCGAGACTAGCCCGTTGATCGGCCCCGCTGCCCGGCCCGAGTCAGCGCCCGTCGTTGGTCCAGCGGTCGGTGTCCCAGGCGGCCCGGCTCTCGGTCGGCTGCGCCGGCAGCGACGACCACGACTCGGTGCGGTCGCCCAAGGTGTTGTGCGCGTTGCCCCGCGGGGTCGTGGTCTGCCAGGACGTGTCGTCGCCGGCCGACTTGGGTCGGCCGAACGTCTCGACGAGCCGGGTCACCACCAGGCCGATCACCACCGCACCGGCGCCCAGCGCGGCCGGCGTGACCTCGTCCCAGCCGCGCTCGGCGAGGTAGCGCTCGCCGACGACCAGCAGCGCGACCGCCAGCACGGTGCCGAAGATGCCACCCCGGCGGCCGTACGCGCTGGTGCCGCCGAGCAGCGCCGCGCCGACCGCCAGCGCGGTCCACTCGAGGCCGCTCGTCGGTGCCACCGGGCCGTCCGAGGCGGCGGCGATCAGCACGCCCGCGCCGGCCGCGAGCGGCATGGAGATCGTGATGGCGCCGCCGGTGAGCACCGCGGCCACCGAGCCACGGCGCCGCGCCGGATCGGCGACCGGGCGGAACCGGCCGACCGAGCGGCGCACCGACTTGACGGTGCCGAGCAGGCCGCCCAGCACGGCGATCACGGCGACGCCGACGAAGAGGTAGAGCGCGTGGTCGGTGGGGTCGTAGCCGCCCTGCACGTCGACCGGGCCGGGCCGGCGCTCGATGAAGACGAGCGTGCCGGCGGCCGCCGCCAGGCTGGCCGCCCAGCCGGGCACGTGGAAGACCACCACGACGAGGGCCGTCACCAGGCCCAGCACCAGCGCCGCGACCACGGCCTGGGCGAGCGTCGGCAGGAGGCCGCGGTCGCCCTGCTCGGCGAAGTGCAGCGCGGCGGCCACCGCGACCGGGCCCAGCGCGAGGTTGACCGCGCCGGTCCGCAGGGTCAGCCCGGCGCCCATCGCGAGCAGCCCGAGCGCCGCTCCGGCGACGAGCAGTTGCTCCAGGGCGTTGCCCCGTAACGCTCCGGAGTCTTCGCGGAGAAGCAGGAAGCCCACCCCGCCCACGGCTAGCAGGAGGACGACCTCCCACACGACGTGGAACGCCAGCCGGTCGCGGCCCGGCTCACCGTGCGCCGGGTCGTCGAACACGTCGTCGAGAACCGCCGCCGGAACCGCCTGCCGGCCGGTGTCGGTCTGGTCGCCGGCGCGCAGGTCACCGATGCCGAACTCGCCGGTCGACTGGTAATCGTCCGGGTAGTCGCCGGTGAGACCCGCGTCGGTGCCGTCACCCGCGCGTCGCCGGTAGATCGATTCGTCGTAGCCCATCAGGTGCGCCTTCCTACCATTCGCACGCACCCTAACCGCGCCTATGCCCGCCCGTCACCCCCTGTGTATGAGGCGTCTTCGCAGTTACCGGGGGGTAGAGCGGGCGTCGTTGTCCTGGTCCTCGTCCTCGTCCCGCCGCTTGGGCACCCGGCAGGCGCGTTCGAGCAGCAGCGCGGCGATGACCAGGATGATCGAACCGACGAGGCCGCCGATCGCGGCCGGCAGGTCACCACGGGCCGCGTCGGTGTGCTTGAAGATCAAAAAGATCAGCAGGCCGGCGAAGAAGCCGCCGAAGATCGACCCGACCAGCGACGACGCCTTGGCCAGCACCGCGAACCGGGCCACCGCCAGCGGGTCGACGGGCAGCCGGCCGGGCTTGCGCTGTATCCGGGCCCGGGTGTTCAGCGCGAGGTAGCCCTCCAGCACGCCGAGACCGGCCAGCACCGCGGTCGGTGACCAGGGCAGGTCGGGCAGGCTCGCGTAGGTCATGCTGACCAGCAGCCAGGCCAGGGCGGCGGCCACCAGGGCGGCGAGCACCAGCGTGGCCGGCTGGGTCGGACCCATCCGTGGCCGGTGCGGCCCGTGGGGGCGCGGCGAAGGCTGCTGGCTCATCCCGCCGACTGTATCCGGAGATCCGGCCGGGCACGCACCGCCGCCACGTCGCTCGCCGCCGGCTCGGCCGCCAGCAGGTCGGTCAGCCGGCCGTGACCGGGCACCTCGCCGCCGGGCTCGAGGTCGGCCCACGGGCGCAGCACGAAGGCGCGCAGGTGGGCCCGGGGGTGCGGGAGTGTCAGTTCGGGGTCGTCGGTGCGCACCGGGCGGCCGGCGGCATCGGTCACGGTGATCACGTCGACGTCCAGCGTCCGCGGGCCGAACCGGCGCTCCGGGTCGCGACGCCGGCCCTCGGCGCTCTCGATCGCCCGGGCCCGGTCGAGCCAGTCCCGGGCGGTTGCCGCCTCGTCGTCGACGACGGCCACGGCGTTGAGGTAGTTGGGCTGGTCCGGATCACCCCAGGGCGGGGTCTCATAGACATCGGACACCGCCACGAGTACGGGTCGCAGCGCGGTGACCGCCGCCCGCAGGTGAGCGAGCCGGTCGCCCAGGTTGCTGCCGAGGGAGAGCACCGCCCGGGTCAGTGGTCCGCCCTCCCCCGGCGCATCCGGACCGAGACGTCGGCGAACTCGTGCGGGATCGGCGCGTGCGGCTTGTGCACGGTGACGGTCGCCGTGCGTACCCGTTGATCGTCCAGACAGACGTCGAGCAGGCGGTCCGCGAGCGTCTCGATCAGGTCGACCGGCTTCCCCGTGATCACCTCGACCAGCCGGCCGGCGAGCACGCCGTAGTCGACGGTCTTGGCCAGGTCGTCGTCGCGGGCGGCGGCCCGCAGGTCGAGCTCGAGCACCACGTCGACGAGGAAGTCCTGGCCCTCCGCGCGCTCGAACGCCAGCACACCGTGCCGGCCACGGGCCCGCAGCCCTTTGAGGGTGATCCGGTCGGTCATCGTTCTCCTGTTTCGGCCAGCCGCGGGCGCCCACTGGCCTGCCACACGGCGATCGCGTCGGTCGTCTCGCGCACGTCGTGCACCCGGACGCCCCAGGCACCGGCGGCGACCGCCAGCACGCTGGTCGCGACCGTCGCCGCCTCGCGCTCGCCGACCGGCCGCGGCGTGCCGTCCGGGCCGGCGAGGAGGCGGCCGAGGTAGGACTTGCGGCTCGCGGCGAACAGCAGCGGATAGCCGAGCGAGAGCAGCTCCGGCAGCCGGATCGTCAGCTCCCAGTTGTGCTCGGCCCGTTTGGCGAAGCCCAGGCCGGGGTCGATGACGATCCGGTCGGCGGACACGCCGGCGGCGAGCGCGTCGTCGACCCGCTGGCTCAGCTCGTCGCGTACCTCGGTCACGACGTCGTCATAGGTGGCCAGCTCGGCCATCCGGCGCGAGTGCCCGCGCCAGTGCATGAGCACCCAGGGGCAGCCGGCGCCCGCGACCACCTTGGCCATGTCGGGGTCGGCCAGGCCGCCCGAGACGTCGTTGACGACGGTCACGCCGGCTTCGAGCGCGGCCGCGGCGACGCTGGCCCGCGTGGTGTCGATGCTCATCGGCACGCCCTGCGCGGCCAGCTCGTGGATGACCGGCAGGACCCGCGCGGCCTCCGTCTCCGCGTCGACCCGCTCGGCGCCCGGCCGGGTCGACTCGCCGCCGACGTCGACCAGGTGCGCGCCGTCGCGGTGCATGGCGACGCCGTGCGCGACCGCGGCCGCGAGCCCGCCGCCCGCGTCGGCGGAGAAATAACGCCCGCCGTCCGAGAACGAGTCGGGCGTGACGTTCAGGACGCCCATCACCACCGGGTCGGGCGACCGCAGCAGATCGGCCACTCGTAGACGGTACCGAACAGGGCTCACGGCCCTGCGCTCGAACTCCTGTGCCACACCGGTCACGGGAGCCACAGGAGGCACATGCGGGCGCATTCCTCGTAGCTTGTTCGATCCAGGGGCGCGCCGTACGCTTTGCAATTGCTAATGATTCCGGCGCCAACACGAGGGAGACGGGCCGAAACCGGGACAAAACACCCGAGTATGAGACACCGTTAGCGGTGAGCGCACAACACCTGGGCCGGCGGACACGGCGTACGACGAGACGTCACCCGAAGGCCTGACAATCACAGTGCCGCGGCTCCGCCGGCCGTCGGCACCGGGGAGGTTTTCCGATGATCGCCACTGAGCTCGTCCAGCAGGCGTGGGGCGCATCCGCGCAAGCCGCGTCGGGCGTGCTCGCCCATGTCATCGCGGGTGAGGCAGACCCAAAGGGCATCGACACACAGGGCATCGTCAGCTTCTTCGCTGGCAAGGTCGCACCTATCCTGCTCGCCGTGCTCGGCGTGATCTTCATCGGCCGTGCGAGCCGGGGTGAGATCTCGAAGGTCCTGACCAGCTCCGCGATCGCCATCGTCGGCCTGGCGTTCATAGCCGGCGCGGCAACACTGTTCTTCGTCGGCGACTACCTGATCCAGCTGATCTTCGAATAGGCCGCGGAGCACGAGATGCGGCTGCGCACCGACGACGACATCTACCGGGCCCGCCTGGTCTACCTGGGCCCGCCGGGATACACGCTTCCGGTCCACCTGCCCTATGCGCAATACGGGCTGTTCATCGTGCTCGTGCCGCTCTACATGTTCATCCACTGGCTCTTCACGTTCAACGTCGAGCTGTTCCCGGCCTGGGAGATCGCGCTCGCGATCGTGACGACCTCGTTCATCTTCCGCCACGTCGATCCCGACCGCCCGGCACGCATGGTCATCCGCACCGCACTCACCGACTGGCGCCGCACCCGCGAGCCCGCCGTCGAGCAGCGCGACCCGCGCCTCGTCGCGACCAAGATCCGGATTCGCGAGGAGCTGGTATGACCTGGCCCGACGCAGGCGCGTTCGCGGAGCGGAGCGAGGTCCGCGCATGAATCGACCGGTCCCGCCGGAGTCCCGTCCGGCCGACACGCAGCCCGGGAGTCACGGTCACCGTCCGCGATCAAGTGACTACCCGGAGACGGATCTTGATGAGGACCGCGCCGACGACGAGCTCGTGACCACTCCGGGCCACGGTTCGGTCGCCGTGTTCCAGGCTCCGGGGCCGGCGCGGTCGCGGCCGGGAGACGAGCGCGGGCGCGGTGGCGTGCCCGCTGGGCGGCGGCCCACCGCTCCCCAGGCGGACATCGACTCGCCGTTCCTCGACCTCTTCGGTGGCGCCGCGCCGCCTCGCGGTGGCGGCGAGCAGCCGGCCGAGGAGTCCGGTGGGCGGCATGCGGCGCTCACCAACGGGCACAGCGCCGGACCGGCCGCCGAGCCCGTCCACGCGGTGGAGCCGGCGCCTCAGGTGGAGCCTTCACCTCGGATGGAGCCGGCGCCCCGGGTCGAGCCGCCGTCTCGGGTGGACCCGGCGCCTCGGGTGGACCCGGCGCCTCGGATGGAGCCCTCGCCTCGGGTGGAGTCGTCGCGAGCCGAGCCCGCTCGGCGGGTCGCGCCTGATGTCGACCGGCAGCGCATCGTCAGCCGGGCCAACCCTGGCGAACGGCTGCCCGAGCCGCGCCAGGATGCCCGCCCCGAGCCGCGACGCCGGGCGGAGCCGCCGAGTGCGAGCCGCTTGGCGCCGCCACAGCCGGCGCGGCCACGGCGACCGGCTTCGGGCGTACCCCCGCTGCCGTCGGGTCCGGAACGCGGTGCGGAGATGGCGGCGCGTCCGGAGCGCGCGCCCGACGTGCCAGGCGCGCAGCTGCCGGTGGTCCGCGAGCCCGCGCAGCCGCCGCGCCGCGCGGGCAAGGAGCGCCGCGAGCCGGCCAAGAAGCCGGTGACGGTCAAGCCGCCGGCGATCAAGTTCGGCGACCGCGACCCGGCCATCGGCCTGGCGATCACGGAGATCGCCGGCCACCTGACCTTCACGCCCAACACGGTGACCGCGTGGTACTGGCTGCCCGAGGTGCGTTGGGCGTTCCGGCCGGATGCCGAGCGCGAGGCGCTGCTGTCGGCGATCTCGGAGCAATATGCCGGCCTTGCCGGGTTCCGGCTGCACCTGCGCCGCACGACCCGGCCGTTCCCGGCCGACGAGTGGGCCCGCACGGTCGACGCGCACACGCCGTCACCGCTGGCCGGCGTCCCGGGCGCGACGTCGTGGTCCGACCACCTGGTCGCGGCGCAGCGGCACCTGCTCTCGGTCAACCACGCCGAGGGGCAGACCTACCTCGGCGTGACGTTCGCCCGCCGGTCGCTGGGCAACACCATGACCGAGCGCGTCCTGCGTACGTTCGGCCGCGGCGTCGCGGAGGGTGAGCGGCGCAAGCTGGGCCGCACCGTCGAGCAGTTCGACGAGGTGCTCGGCGCGTTCGGCATGCGCGGGCGCCGCGTGACCCCGACCGAGCTGGAGTGGCTGCTCTACCGCTCGGTCGCGCTGTGCATGGCGCCACCGACCGCGCTGTCCCCGGTCTCCAACGGGCAGTGGGAGCGCGGCGACCTGCTGGGGTTGACCGAGCAGATCGAGCGCTACCGCACGCCGTACGGGTCGACGGTCAAGCTCGTCAACCGGATGACCGGCGAGGAACGGCACGTGGCGGTGCTGGCGGTCGGCCGCATGGAGCCGCTGGAGATCCCGGAGCGGCACGAGCCGTGGATGCACTTCCACGAGCGGCTGCCGTGGCCGATGGAGCTGTCGTCGCGGGTCGACGTGCTCGGCTCCGGCGACTCGTTCCGCAACCTCGAGCACCGGCTCCGGATGATCAGGTCGCAGCAGCTCGACTACGCCGAGCACGGCATCGACGCACCGCCGGAGCTGGAGCGGCTGGCCAAGCGCGCACTGGTGATCGGCGACGAGATGACCACCGGGCTGCCGGTCGAGTCGGCCCGGGCGCACGGCTGGCACCGCATCGCGGTCGGTGGCCGCACCCGCGACGAGTGCCTGGAGCGGGCGCGCCGGCTGATCCAGCTCTACTCGCGCGAGCTGCGGATCTCGTTGCAGCACCCGAAGAACCAGGACTGGCTGGCCCGCGAGTTCATCCCGGGCGAGCCGATCGCCAACACCGGCTACATCCGCCGCATGCCGGTCAAGCTGCTGGCGGCCGCGCTGCCACAGGCGGCGTCCACGGTCGGCGACCGACGCGGCGACCTGATCGGCCGCACGGCCGGCACCTGCCGCCGGCCGGTCTTCCTCGACCTGCACTTCCCGATGGAGGTACGCGAGCGATCGGGCCTGGCGGTCTTCGTAGCGGAGCCCGGCGGCGGCAAGTCGACGCTGCTGGGGGCGCTGGGCTACCTGGCGGCTCGGCGGGGCGTCCAGGTGACGCTGCTGGACCCGTCGGGTCCGCTGGCCCGGCTGTGCTCGATGCCGGAACTTCGCCCGTTCTCGCGGGTGTTGAACCTGACGGGTTCCGAAGCGGGCACTTTGGCGCCGTATTCGCTGATCCCCACGCCCTTGCGGACGGAGTTCTCGCTCGGCGCACCCGGGGATCGGGAATTTGAGATCGCGGTGTCCAACTCGCGGGCCGAGCGCCGGATGCTGGTGCAGGACATCTGCCAGATGCTGGTGCCGCCGCAGGTGGCCCGCCAGGCGTCGACGGCGACGCTGCTCCGGCACGCGGTGCGCCAGGTCCCGGCCGAGGAGACGTCGACGCTGGACGACGTGGTCGCCTGCCTGGCCGCGATGGACGACGACGACGGCAAGGAACTGGCCAACCTGCTGCTGGACACGGCCGAGATGCCGCTCGCCCTCCTGTTCTTCGGCCGCCCACCGGAGCACCTGCTCGGCGCCGACGCGGCGCTGACGGTCATCACGATGGCCGGCCTGCGCCTGCCGGACCTGAAAATCGAGCGGGAATATTGGTCGGCGGAGGAAGCGCTGGCGCTGCCGATGCTGCACACGGCCCACCGCCTGGCCGTCCGCCGCTGCTACGGCGGCTCGATGTCGTCGCGCAAAATGGTCGGCCTGGACGAGGCCCACTTCATGGAGGGTTGGCGCTCAGGCCGTTCCTTCCTGGTGCGCCTGGCCCGCGACTCCCGCAAATGGAACCTGTCAGCGCTGGTGGCGTCGCAGAACCCGCGCGACATCCTGGGCCTGGACGTGCAAAACCTGGTGTCGACGGTCTTCGTGGGCCGGATAGCGGAGGACCAGGAAATCGCGTCGGAGGCGCTGCGCCTGCTCCGCGTCCCAGTCAACGACGGCTACGAGGCAACACTGGCGTCGCTGTCTAATGTAGACACCTCATCGGCTTCAAGACTAGGCTTCCGCGAGTTCGTAATGCGCGACGTAGACGGCCGGGTCCAAAAGATCCGGGTCGACGTCTCGTACGTCAACGGACTCCTGGACCACCTGGACACGACACCGGCGGTAGCGGCCAACACGCCGTCCATCCTCCCGCCGGGCACCCCTGCTGCCGACCTGGAGGAGTAGATGGCTCGCGCGCGAGCACGGGTAGCCTCTCTGGTCCTCACCCTGCTGATAGCGGCCGCGGCCACCATCAGCTGGCCCGCCCTCGGCGCCACCGCGGCCCCACTACCCACCCGGGCACCGGGCGACGTGTGCTCAATCGAACAATGGGAATCCAACTTCAAGGCCTGCGTCGACAAGCTGCCCGATGTCGCGGCGGAACGCGCGCAGTGTCTCAAAGCTCCGACCCCGAGCACGCCCGATGCCGGCCTCGCTGGCTGGTTCACGACTACGCCTGAGGCGCCCCGGACGTCGGGCGTAGCCGGCATGTACGGCCGGTACGGATATGCGGGGTATAGCTATAACACCTATGACGTGGAAGGTGGGTGCGCGTCTAGCGTCCTACACCCCGACTACCGTTTCCTCACCACAGTGGCCAACGGCGAGCTCATGATCGCAACAGCTGTCGTTGGGGCGTCGAACGCGGTGCGCGAGCGGGCCTGGGATCCCCAATCGATGTGGGGTTGGGCCGATCCGCTGGTCGACCAGGCCACCAAGGCCATCTACACCAAGGTCTTCACAGTGTTCGGCGGCATCACGCTGGCTGTGGTCGGCCTCTACCTCATATGGCGTTCTCGTCAGTCAGACATGAGCAACGCACTGACGACGACCGGGTGGGCGCTCCTCGTAATGGTCGCGGTCACCGCCTTGGCCGCCTGGCCGGTCAAGTCGGCGAACGTCGCAGACGGAACTCTAGTCAGCGCCTTAGGCGTTGTCCACGACGCCGTCGGACCCCAACCCAAGGACGGCCAATGCGTCCTTGCGGATGACCCGCAGTCGTGTAAAGACAACCGCCCGCCTGCGGTTCGCGCCAGCGACACAGTGACCGAAACGATGCTCTACCGAAACTGGGTGCGTGGGGTCCTCGGCTCGGCCGACAGCGACGTTGCGAAAAAGTACGGTTTGGCGCTATACGACGCAAAGTCCTTCACGTGGTCGGAGTTGCAGCAGATCCGCAACAATCCGAACAGTCGCGACGGGATCATCGCCCGGAAGAGCAACCAGTGGATGAAGGTTGCCGAACAGATCAAGTCCGAAGACCCAGAGGCTTACGAGTACCTCCAGGGCAGTCGCGACATGGAGAGAGTGGGCGCCGGATTCATTGCGCTGCTGGCGGCCATCCTATTTGCGCTATTCGACCTCACGGCCTCGCTACTCGTTCTCCTCGGGTTCCTAATATTCCGATGGGCCGTGATTGCCGCGCCGATCCTCGGAACGATTGGCTTGATGCGGCCGGCGAGCGCAGGGATCCGCAGGCTGGCCAACGCCGTCGTCGCCGCCGTCTTCAACATCGCAATCTTCGGTACTGGTGCGGCGATCTATCTTTTCGCCGTTGACCTGGTCATGAACACGCCGACCCTCCCAGGCTGGCTCCAAGTCGTGCTGGTGTGGCTGACCGGCGTCGTCGGCTGGTTGCTGCTCCGGCCCTACCGACGGATCACACAACTCGGCGGCAAGGACAGCACGGCGGCGATCACGTCGGCTGGGTCCTGGCACCGGCGGTTCTTCCGCGACATGCGAGAGGCTGCGAAGCTCGACGTGGCCGAGCCGGGCGGCACCGCCGAACCGAAACTAGGAAAGGGCCGTGGCGTCGTGGTCGAGCAGACCACGTTGCGGCCAGAGGCGCGGCTCGAGGATCCCAGCCACGCGTCGCCGACCGGCAGCGAACGCAGCCGGCCGGAGGAGCGCTCCGACGCTCCACCGCAGACGCCGCAGCCGCAGCCGAACCCGCCGTCGCGTCGCCGCCCCGGCCGTTGGGTCGAGCCGGAGGTCCCGGACACCGCGCCGGCCAGCTACGCGATCTACCGGCCGGAGTCCTCGAAGGACGTGCCAGCCACTCCACCACGGGTCCGCTCCGAGGCGAGGTGACCCCTTGCGGCGGGTACTCCAACTCCTCGGCACCTCGGTCCTTCGCTCGCGGCTCGGTGTGGCCGTAGTGCTGGCCATCGTTGTGCTCGGCATCGTCGGTGTGGCGCGGGTGGTAGCCGGCCCAGAGGGCCGGTCAACCGGAAACCTCCAGCCGGTCGAGACCTCGACGGCCGAGGCGTCCGCGGATTCCCGCGAGGGAGACGACGGCGTCGTCGAGCCCGCACCGACCTCGTCGACCAAGCTCGATCCGGGACCGAGTCTCAGCCCAGGCGGCGCCAAGCCGGAAACGGTCGCCGAGGCGTTTGCGGAGGCCTGGCTCGACCGCACCGCGAAGGCCGATGCCTGGCACGCGGCCCTCGTGCCCAATGCGACTGCGGAACTCGCCACAAAGCTCGAAGGTGTCGACCCGGTGGTCGTGCCGGCCCAGCGGTTGACCGGCCCGCCCAAGGTGGTGCCCCAGGGCAGCGGGCTGGCCGAGGTCTCTTATCCGGTCGACTCCGGAACCTTGGTTCTCCGAATGGTCGTCGGGCAGGGTCGGTGGTTGGTGGACGGTGTCGACTGGGAGCGCGGATGACACTGTCCGCAGATTTGGAGCAGGCGGGTCGGCGACGCCGGCCGCGAAAGGTCGTCCTGTTTGTGGCGCTGACAGTGGCGCTCTCTGTGCTGTGCTGCGCGGGTGGGATGGCCGCCTTTTTCCTGGACGGGCTCAGCAACGACGATCAGACGCTGTCGACATATGGTTGCGGTGCGGGTGGCCCACTACCGGCCAACGGTGACATGCCGAGCGTCTCGGGCTACAACGAGGCTCAGCTCCGCAACGCGGCGACCATCATCAACGTCGGCGCACAGCTGAAGGTGCCACCGAAGGGCTGGGTGATCGCGGTCGCGACCGCGATGCAGGAGTCGTCGCTGACTAACCACGGCTATCTCGGCGCCCGCAACGACCACGACTCACTTGGCCTCTTCCAGCAGCGGCCGAGCCAGGGTTGGGGCACACCCAAGCAGGTGCAGGACCCGGTCTACGCGAGTCGCAAGTTCTACCAGAAGTTGCTCAAGGTCCGCGGCTGGGAGAAGCTGCCGTTGACAGACGCGGCGCAGGCAGTGCAGCGCAGTGCGTTCCCTGACGCCTACGCCAAACACGAGCCGGACGCGGCCGAGATCGTGAACCTGTTGGCCGACGGCGCGGCCCGTGCGGTCGGCGCCAGCGTCGCACTGGCCTGCACCACCATGGGCGATGTGGCGGCGTCGGGCTGGACCGCGCCGGTGAAGGCAGGCCTCGTCTCGGGCTTCCGCACAGCCGAGCGACCTGACCACCAAGGCGTCGATCTCGGTGCCTCCCGGGGTGACGACATCCTGGCTGCCGCGGCGGGCACTGTCATAGTCTCGCGCTGCGACAACGACTCGCAGCCCCCGTTCCGATGTGACCGGGATGGCTCACCCTCTACGCCCGGTTGCGGGTGGTATGTCGACATTAAGCACGCAGGGGACGTGATCACCCGTTACTGCCACATGCTGTACCGCCCCAAGGTGGGGGTCGGGCAGACCGTAGCGGCCGGTCAGCCGATTGGCATCGTTGGCACGAGCGGCCACTCTTCAGGTCCGCACCTACACTTTGAGGTGCACCTGAACGGCGACCGCAGTTCATCTGGTGCGACCAATCCCATGGTCTGGATGCGAGAACAAGGCGCGCCGCTGGGCACAGGCGCATAGCCGGCGGGCGGGCGCGCGGAGCGGAGACGACGGATGAGCCGCGAGCCGATGCCGGACCCTTTCTCCGGCCAGCCCGACTGGGCACCGAGGCCGCCTCGACCGATCGTGCCGATGCCGGCCGCAAACGTGGAGGACCTGCGGGGACGGCGGCTGGTCGTCGGTTTCCCCGGAGCTGGCTGGCG
Source organism: Asanoa iriomotensis (assembly GCF_016862515.1). Classification (GTDB taxonomy): domain Bacteria; phylum Actinomycetota; class Actinomycetes; order Mycobacteriales; family Micromonosporaceae; genus Asanoa; species Asanoa iriomotensis. Next base: position 85,061 of record NZ_BONC01000029.1, on the reverse strand, counting down.
TGGCGACCTGCGCGCGGACGACCGGATCGTGCAAGGCAGCCGCACCTACGTGCCGGCGATACCCGAACAGGAGTGGTATCGCGCGGAATCCGAGCAGATCGAAGTCTTCGCGCCGTTGGTGCCCATTGAACGTGTCTGGGTTGAGACGCTCGGTAGCGGCCCTGGCTCCGCCAACGTCGGCCACCGGGACGTGATAGCCCGCCTAGTCTCTCTCGACTCCCCGGCCGTCAGGACGCCCATGGCCGCAGTCGATGTGGATGCCCTCTCGGGTCGACGCATCGTCCAGGTTGTCGACGGGGTCGAGCGACGTGACCTGCGCGCGGTTACAGAGATTCATACAAACGCCGATGGCGACATCTGCGTAAGGGTGGCCACCGAGTTGGAGTGGTACCGGTGGGCGTGGAGCGGGCAGGCCCCCAAGACTCTGGAGGTTCCGGTGCACCTCTTGTGGATCGAGTAGTTAGCTCGCCCGTTCAGCCGAGCACACGCGCCAACCGCCATTCTCGTCAACGACGGTGAACCGCCAAACCTGTACCGAACGTTCGCCGCCAGCGAGACTTCGTCCAATGTCGGTAGTGACGAGACGGTCTTCGCCGGCAGGTTGGACCGAAAGGGCCCCCCAGTCAACCAGGATCGAGACGTCAAAACTCTGCTCGCGCATCTCGATGTCACGCTTGAGCGCCCGGACAGGCTCCAGCCCTCGATCCTGTGCACAGGAGTAGAGCTTCGCGGTGGCATCGTCCCGTTCGACGAGCTGCGCGCCGAGGTAGTTCGCGACGACGATGTCGGGTTCGTCGCGCTTAACGGCGGTGGCTTCGTCGTACAGGTTTATGCCTACACCTACTCCGCCCAGGCAGAGGAGGGTTGCTACTCCGGCTAGGACCATCAGGAGTAGGCGCAGCGGGCGAGCGGTTCGCTCCGTTGGGGTCGTGCGTGTGGGGGATGCGGCGGCCACATGCCGAGGTTAGCCGTACGGCGCGCGGAGGGGAGCGTGGGACATTCTGCCGCGCTGCTATACCGTCACTCCGGGAGGTGAGCGGTGTGTCGAGGGCGCAGGCGCGAGCCTTGGAAGCCGCCGCGCTGCACCGGCAGGCGGTTGCCGTTGTCGATGCCGCCGAGGTGGCTGTTGCCGGTGTGCGGGCTCCCGTAGCCGATGAGCGGGCCCAGCACGATCTCGCCGAGCGGCTCCGGGCCGCCGCCGGCGTGCTCACCCCCGGCTGGCTTGGTGGGCAGCTTGACGCTCGGTTCGAAGACACCCCGCTCGGCGGGCCGGGGCTCCCCGGCTTCGTCCGCGTCGGCACCGCTCAACCCCTGGACGACGCGCGGTTTCCGGCGATTGTGCCCCTGCTCGGCACCGGGCATCTAACCGTCGACGCCGACGCTCGTGATCCGCGGGTGGCCGGCCTTTTAAGAGCCCTCCTGCTCAGGCTTCTCGCCGCCGCGCCGCCCGGGTCCGTGCTTGTTCGGGCCGTCGACGCCGCCGGTGGTGGGATGCTGTTCGCGCCGTTCGCCGCGCTCGCCGATGCCGGGCTCATGCCGCCGCCCGCGACCGATCGCACCGGGCTGCGGGCCGTGCTAGCCGAGGCCGAGCAGTGGGTGCGGCCCGCCCGACCCACCGCCGCCCGGCACACCCGGCGCGAACGTACCCTCCTCGTCGTCATCGCCAGCCTGCCCGAGCTGACCGAGACCGCCGACCTCACCCGGATCGCCGCGTTGGCACAGGCCGGGCCCGACGCCGGGCTGCATCTTGTGGTCGCCGGTTGGCCACCGCCGCCGTTGACGTTGGAGACCACCCAACAGCCGCTACCGCTGGCCACCCGGATCGCGTTGCGCAACCCGTACGCCCTCGTCAGCGACCCGCCGGGCGCCGGATTCGCGACGTCGCCGCACGTCGGGCTCAACGCGCCCGTGTTCCTCGACGACGATCCGCCGCCGCATCTGTTCGAGCGGGTGTGCGCCGAGCTTGCCGCCCGGTTCGCCGCCAGCGCCCGGCTGACCCTGGGCGACCTGCTTCCCGACGATCCGCACGAGACCTGGACGGACGACTCCGCACAGGGGCTCGCCACCGTCGTCGGGCAGGACGGCGACCGGCCCGTCAACCTCCAGTTCAACGACCTCACTCCACACTGGATGATCGGCGGCCGGTCGGGCGCCGGCAAGACCGCGTTCCTGATCAACGTCCTGTACGGCCTGGCCACCCGCTACGGCCCCGACGAGATGACGCTCTACCTGCTGGATTTCAAAGAGGGCATCTCGTTCGCCGAGTTCGTGCCCACCGAGCGTGACCGCAGCTGGCTGCCGCACGCCCGCGCCGTCGGTGTCGAGTCCGACCGGGAGTACGGCCTCGCCGTCCTCCGCGAGCTCGACGCCGAGATGGGCCGCCGCTCCGTCGCCTACAAGAAGGCCGGCGTCACCCGCTTCACCGACCTGCGCGAGAGCCAGCCCCTGCCACGGCTCGTCTGCGTGATCGACGAGTTCCAGGTGCTGCTGGCCGGCACCGACCGGGCCGCCACCGAGGCCGTCACGCTGCTCGAGTCGCTGGCGCGCAAGGGCCGCTCGTACGGCATCCATCTGGTCCTGGCCAGCCAGACCGTGCTCGGCGTCGAAGCCCTCTACGCCAAGCGCGACTCGATCTTCGGCCAGTTCCCGGTGCGGGTCGCCCTGCCCGGCGGCGGCGACGTGCTCGAGCCCACCAACGACGCGGCCGCCGGCCTGCCCCTCGGCGCCGCGGTGGTCAACACCGCCGGCGGCCTCGGCGGCCCGCGCGGCGCGACCCGCGGCCACGAGCGGGTGATCCGCTTCCCCGACCCGCACGCCGACCGGTCCGCCCTGGTCAAGCTCCGCCACGCACTCTGGGAACGCCGGGCGACCGACGCCGCTCCGCCCAAGGTCTTCGCCGGGTACGCGCACCAGCACCTCAACGACGACCCGACCTTCCGCGCGGCGCTCGCCGGCCGGGTCACCCGCCCCGCCGCCCTGCTCGGCCGGCACATCGACGTCGCGCTGAGCACGGCCGCCTTCCCGCTCGACACCGCGCCCGGCCGGCACCTCGCCGTGATCGGCCCGAGCACGGCCGGCGCCGGGGTGCTCGACGCCGCCGCCCGCGGTGTGGCCGCGCACCACGCACCGCGTACCGCCAGATTCGTGATCGCGTCGTTGGTCGCCGAAGGCGACGAGATCGCCGCCGAGCTGGCCCGCGACCTGGCCGAGCGTCAGGAGGTCGACATCGTCACCGCGGCCGGCCTGGCCGACGCGCTGACCATCGACCGGCCCGGCTACATGGTGGTGTTCGGCATGGACGCGATGGCCAGCGGCTCGCTGCCGCCCGACCGGCTCCGCCTCGTGCTGCGCACTGGCCCCGGCCGGGGCGTGCACCTGCTGTCGTGGTGGCGCGGGCTGCGCCGGTTCACCGACGAGGTCGGTCCCGCGGCCCGCGAGGACGTCGCCGGCCTGGTCTTCCTCAACGTGCCGGCGTCCGACGTGACCCTGCTGCTCGGCCGCCCGGTCGACTGGCAACCTAGGGACAACCGCGCGCTCCTGCACGACCGGCACACCGACCGCACGTCGGTGATCGTGCCGTTCGTCCGCCCCGAGGCCGACCGATGACGACCGAGCAGCCGACCAACGGCACCCCGTACCAGTTGCCAGACCAGGCAACGGTCATGCCACCGTTGCCGCAACAGCCCACCTACGGGCAAACCGGCCACGGGCGCCACCGCGACGACACCGACCCGGGCACGGCCTGGGCGGAATACTGCGCCGCCGCCCAACGCCTGGACGCGGTCAGACGTGGAGCCGCCACCGCCGCCGGCGAGCAGGCGCAGACCGTGCGCGCGGCCCGCGAGGAACTGACCGCGGTGCGCGCCCGGCTCGTGCCACAACAGGCCCGGCTGCGCGAGGCCGGCGTACCCGATGCGGATCTGCGCCCAACGCCCGCGGACGCCGAGCAGGCCAACCGCGCGGTCGCGGACGGGCCCGCCGCCACGCTGGCCGCCCTCCACCAGGCCCGATCGACCGCCGACCGGGCCGACGCCGCCCTGCTCGGCGTGCCCGGCGCGGCCCTGCGCGCGACCACCGCTCCACGCGGCCCGCTCCGCACCTGGGTGCGCAACATGCTGGTATACGGCCCGTTCGCGGCGGCGGTGCTGGCCGTGCAGATCGCCCTGTTGATCACGGCAGGCGGCACGGCGATGTCGAAGTACTCGCTCGGTTGCGGCCTGGTGCTGCCGCTGGCCGCGCTCGGCTTCGCCTGGGTCACGATCGGCGCCGCGTTCCCGGCCCCAGCCGGCGGCAAGGTCGACCGCACCCTGCCGCTCGGCGCCGCGGTCTGCTTCGCACCAGTCCTGATCCTGCTCATCGGCCAGGCGGTCCTGGCCGTCACCGGATAGGCGGTAGCGCCGTGCCGAACGTCGAAGAGGTCAAGCTCAGCGTCGCCGCGTCGGTCGAGCAGACCCAACGCGCCCTGCAGACCCTGCGCGGTGTCGCGGACTCGTTCGACGAGGCGCTGACCCGCCTGCGGTTCACCGCGATCGGTTCCGCTCATCCGTCCATCGTGGACGCGATCGCCAGCCTCGAACAGGCCCGCGCCCGCCTCGACGAGGCCCAGTCGCTGGCCGCGACCGCGATGAGCTCGGCCGACAACTTCCGCAGCATGGTCTAGGCCCGCCGAGCAACTTGACCGCCAGACAAGACCCACACGAGCGGCTTTGCCCGGGTCCGCGGTGGTCCGGACCGTCGCTCCCGCCGGACACCGCTCCGCTGCGCTGCGCTGCCAGGTCCGCGGCACACAAACCAAGCTGACCGCGGCGGATCGTCGCGGTATGGTCCCGGCGTGCCACTCTTCGTGAATTCGCCACCCGCCACTCGCTAGCGCACATCGCTAGCTGACCCGGCTCGCCCGATTTCCCGAGCCCGGGTCGTCGAGTGGCGCCCGGGCGGCGATGACACGGAGACCATCCATGCGTTCGAACACGACCCTGCCCGTCGGGCGGGGAATTCTCTACATCCTCCTGGCCGCGGTGGCCTGGGGCACGGGCGGTGCCGTAGCCGCCGTCCTCTACGCGACCACGGGCCTCGGCCCGCTCGCTGTCTCGTTCTGGCGCTTCGCCGGCGGAGTCCTGCTCCTCGGCGTTGCGCACCTACTCACCCGCCGCCGGACCGCACCGCGGCGCGCCCGCTGGCACCACGTGGTGATCACGGGCGCGGGCTTGGCGGTCTACCAGACGGCGTACTTCGCCGCCGTCGCCTACGCGGGCCTCGCCGTCGCGACGGTGGTGACGCTGGGCGCGGGCCCGGTCCTGATCGCCCTGGGCGCCCGCGCCACGATGGGCGAACGCCTGGGCCGATCCGGCGCGACCACCGTCGGACTGGCCCTGCTCGGCCTGACGCTGCTGGTCGGCGGCGGAGGAGCGACCACCGGCCCGGCGCCGACCCTCGGCCTGGCCTGCGCCCTGCTGTCGGCTGCGGGCTACGCGGTCGTCACCCTGCTGACCCGCAAACTGGGTCACGACGGCCGCCCGACCCCGACCACCCTCGGCGGCTTCACCGTCGGCCTGGTCTGCCTGCTCCCGCTGGCCCTCGTCGAAGGCCCCCTGCCGGCGACGGGCCACCTGACGACGACCGCGGGGCTCCTCGCCTACCTGGCCCTGGTGCCGACCGCGCTGGCCTACACCCTGTTCTTCGCGGGCCTCTCCACGGTCCGCGCGACCACGGCCTCTGTGATCGCCCTGATCGAACCGCTCACCGCGACGGTCATAGCGGTGCTCTGGCTGGACGAACACCTGACCCCGACCGCGGCGGCGGGCTCCGTCGTCCTGACGGCCGCCGTCCTGGCCCTGACCCGCACGGAACGCCGAACCTCCTCGAACCAACCGACCCCACACACCGAGAGAACCCTCGCGCCAACCCACCTGAGCTGACGACGCTTTGCTCTGCTTCCACGCACGCACCACCCCTCGCCGCGGGTGGTGCGTAACTGGAAGCAGAGCAAAGCCCACGAAGAGGGGGTGGGCGAGCTTCGACGGGCGGAAAACGCAACGAAGGCGCGAGCCCCCGGCTAGGCGCCTGGCGGGACGATCAACCAACCGACGGGCACGGCCGGATCTCGTTGACCCCGCGGACATACGAGGGCTAGCTCCGGGAGATCGTGGTGGGCTTTCCTGATGACGGTCGCGCGCCCGTCAGCGGGGGCCCGGAGGCGCCGGAGGAGGGCGTTGAGGAGGTATGTGCCGGAGGGAAGGCCACTCTTCACACCGAAGGTGTGAATCCCGACGGGGTGCGAGTGGCGATCTCAAGGTCGACAGCCACCGCCGACGTTGCGCACGTTGTGTGGCCTCGGCGCGCGGTCGGCATCGACCGCGGGGAGCCGCGCAATCAGCCGACGCCGTGCCGCCGCCTGCCTCGATCGGCGCGTACGCCAATCATGAAAGCCGCGGACTTGGCACCGACGCGTGTGCGCGACAGTCTCGCGCCCACGGCGGACGGCGAGCCACCTACCCGCGTTGCGCCAATGATCGAAGAAACCACCGCGGACCTGGCAGCGACGCGCGGGAGCGATAGTTGCGCCCACGACGGGCAGCGCGCCACCCACCCGCGTTGCGCCAATGATCGAAGAAACCCCCGCGGACCTGGCGGCGACGCGCAGGAGCGATAGTTGCGCCCACGACGGGCAGCGAACCGCCCACCCGCGTTGCGCCAATGATCAAAGAAACCCCTGCGGACCTGGCAGCGACGCGGAGCGAGCGGTGGCTGGCGGGAGCAACGGACGCGCCCACGACGGGCCCGAGCAGAGACGTTCTTGATTGAAAAGCGTCAGCCGATGATGAGAGCCATGGCTTCGCTGCGGCTCTTCGCGTCGCTTTGGAAGATGCCGCGGACCGCGGATGTGACTGTTTTCGAGCCGTCCTTCTGGATGCCGCGCATCGCCATGCAGAGGTGTTCGCACTCCAGGACCGCGATGACGCCGCGGGGCTCCAGCTTGGTCATCAGGAGGTCGGCGATCTGTGTTGTCAGGCGTTCCTGGACCTGGGGGCGGCGGGCGTAGATCTCCACCAGGCGGGCCAGTTTCGACAAGCCCGTGATGCGGCCGTTGGGGCCCGGGATGTAGCCGATGTGGGCCACGCCCTTGAACGGGAGCAGGTGGTGTTCGCAGACGCTCATGACCTCGATGTCGCGGACCAGGACCAGTTCCTCGTGCGACGCGTCGAAGGTCGTGTTGAGCACCTGGGCCGGGTCTACGCGCAGGCCCGCGAAGAGTTCCGCATACGCCCGGGCGACCCGCAGCGGGGTCTTGGCCAGGCCCTCGCGGTCCGGGTCCTCGCCGATCGCGATCAGGATCTCGCGGACCGCCTTTTCGATGCGGCCCAGGTCGACCGCGTCCTCGACGGGGCGGCCGGCCAGCTTGCCATCCACGAGCCGGGCGGCGAGGTAGTCGAGTTCCTCTACCTCGCCGTCGGCTTCGTAGTCGATGCTGGTCAGTGTGAGCCGTCCGAGTTGGAGTGCGGGTTGCCGCCGCCGTTGCCGCCGCCCACTCGGGCCTCGGCGCCGTCGGCCTCGGCCTGGACCTTGAGCGCCTCGCGCTCCGCCGGGGTGAGCACGGGCGGCTCGGTCGACGGGCGGCGCTTGCCGAAGCCGTTGTAGGGGGCCATCGGCGGCCGCTTGACCACGCGCGCGGCGATCCGCGCCATGTCGGCGGTCGAGATGGTCTCCTTCTCGATCAACTCCAGCACCAGGTTGTCGAGGACGTCCCGGTATTCGACCAGGATCTCCCAGGCCTCGTCGTGGGCCAGCTCGATCAGCGAGCGGACCTCGCCGTCGATCTCGGCCGCGACCGCGTCGGAGTAGTCGCGCTCGTGGCCCATCGTGCGGCCCAGGAACGGCTCGTCGCCGCTGGTGCCGTACTTGACGGCGCCGAGCTTCGACGACATGCCGTACTGCGTGACCATGGCCCGGGCCAGCGACGTCGCCTTCTTGATGTCGTCGCCCGCACCGGTGGTCGGCTCGTGGAAGACGAGCTCCTCAGCCGCGCGGCCGCCGAGGGCGTAGGCCAGGGTGTCGACCATCTCCGCGCGGGTCTGGGTGTACTTGTCCTCCGTCGGCAGCACCAGCGTGTGACCCAGCGAGCGCGAGCGCGGCAGGATCGTCACCTTGTGCACCGGCGCGGAGTGCGGCAGCGCCCAGGCGACCAGCGCGTGGCCACCCTCGTGGTAGGCAGTGATCTTCTTCTCGTGGTCGCTCATCACCCGGGTGCGGCGCTGGGGGCCGGCCACCACGCGGTCGATGGACTCCTCGAGGTTGTCGTTGGTGATCGCCCGCTTGTCGTGCCGGGCGGTCAGCAGCGCGGACTCGTTGATCACGTTGGCCAGGTCGGCACCGCTGAAGCCGGGCGTGCGCCGGGCGACCGCGTCGAGGTCGACGTCGGGCGCGAACGGCTTGCCCTTGGCGTGCACCCGCAGGATGGCCTTGCGACCGTCCATGTCGGGGGTGTCGACGGCGATCTGCCGGTCGAAACGGCCGGGGCGCAGCAGCGCCGGGTCGAGGATGTCGGGCCGGTTGGTGGCCGCGATCAGGATGACCCCGCCCTTGGTGTCGAAGCCGTCCATCTCGACGAGCAGCTGGTTGAGCGTCTGCTCGCGCTCGTCGTGGCCGCCGCCCATGCCGGCGCCGCGGTGGCGGCCGACGGCGTCGATCTCGTCGACGAACACGATGGCGGGCGCGTTGGCCTTGGCCTGCTCGAACAGGTCGCGGACCCGGCTCGCACCGACACCGACGAACATCTCGACGAAGTCGGAACCCGAGATCGAGTAGAACGGCACGCCGGCCTCGCCGGCGACCGCGCGGGCGAGCAGGGTCTTGCCGGTGCCCGGCTGGCCGAAGAGCAGCACGCCCTTCGGGATCTTGGCGCCGAGCGCCTGGTACTTGGCCGGGTTCTGCAGGAAGTCCTTGATCTCGCGGAGCTCTTCGACCGCCTCGTCCGCGCCGGCGACGTCCGCGAACGTCGTCTTCGGCGTGTCCTTGGTGATCATCTTGGCCTTGGACTTGCCGAAGTTGAGGACGCGCGAGCCGCCGCCCTGCATCTGCGACATGAAGAACAACAGCAGCACCACGAGCAGCACGATCGGCAGCAGGTTGACCAGGAGGCTCAGCAGCACGTTGTCGCCGGAGACCTGGGTGTCGATGTCACCGCTGATCCGGTCGGCCGTCTTGGCGTTCTGGACGTCGTTCCAGATCTGGGCGCCGACCTCGGCCGGGAACTGCGCCTCGATCCGGTTGGTCTCCGTGTCGCCGAACTTCTGGGGCTGGGCGAGGTTGATCCGGAGGGTCTGCTCCTTGTCTTGGAACGTGACCTCTTGGATGCTGTTCGGAGCCCCGTTGTTGAGCTGCTGGAGGGCGACGCTGGTGTCCACCCGGTGATAGCTCGGCCCGCCGGTGAACAGGGAGCTGAGCGCGATTGCGCCGGCGATCACAAGGATGATCCAGACCACCGGTCGGCGGAAGAAACGCGTACGTTCCATACTGTTGTCGAGCGGCGAACCGCCCGCATCCTCCTGATCGACGTTATGACCGTGCGGACTCGTGTTTCCGGGGTGTCGGCCCGCCGCGAACTGCCCTTTTCGGGAAGGACGCGACCCGCGCCGCCGGTGCGCCACGGTCATTCGAAGGTACACCCCGAGCGCGAGACGCAAACGACTGAGCCCCGCGCTAGCACATACGGTAGCCGGGGATGCTGTAAGTCCGCTGTACGAACTTGAGGAGATCCTCAGACTCGGGCGTAGACCTCGGGCTTGAGGACCCCGACATAGGGCAGTTCGCGGTAGCGCTCGCTGAAGTCGAGCCCGTATCCGACCACGAACTCGCTCGGGATGTCGAAACCGACGTACTTCACCGGGACGTGGACCTTGATCGCGTCGGGCTTGCGGAACAGAGCGACCACCTCGACGCTCGCCGCGGCCCGCGACTCGAGGTATTTCAGCAGCCAGGAGAGGGTCAGCCCGGAATCGACGATGTCCTCGACGACGACCACGTGGCGGCCGGCGATGTCCCGGTCGAGGTCCTTGAGGATCCGGACGACCCCGGAAGAGGTCGTGCCCTGGCCGTACGAGGAAACCGCCATGAACTCCAGCTCCACCGGCGGACCGTGGCGGCCCAGCGCGCGGGCGAAGTCGGCGACGAACATCACTGCGCCCTTGAGCACGCAGACCAGCAACAGCCCGTCCTGGACGGTCGCGTAGTCGCTGGCCACCTGCTTGGCGAGGGCCGCGGTCTTCTCGCGGATCTCCTCCTCGGTGATGATCACGTGATCGATGTCGGCGTCGTACCAGGACCCGGAGCCGTCGGTCATGCCCTTAAGCCTGCCCCACGCGGGTTACGCCCCGGTGGCCGACCCACAAGGAAGAAGAGGTGGCCACCCAGTGCTACCGGGCGGCCACCGATCAAGATCAGTAGGTCTGTGGTTCTCGGAACCCACCGCGTGATGGCTTCCAGTCGGCCGAGTCGTGGGAGTCGGCAGTGACGCCGAAGGCCGAGGCCAGCGCGAGGAGGAGAAGAAAGGCGACAAAAAGGACGAGAAACATGGCGGTGCCCCTTGGTTGTGTTGGGCTTTCGAGGACCGCCGGCGCGCACCGGGCTTGACATAGATAAGTCTGCGCCAGCACCGGACATGCGGACAGTGGCAGAGATGCCATACACCGTCGAAATCCTGCCACTCTTCCGCTAGGCTCACGAGCATGCTTCGTAACGTCGCGGTCGTGGTCATGGACGGGGTCGCCGCCTTCGAGCTGGGCGTGCTCTGCGAGGTGTTCGGCACCGACCGGACGGCCGACGGTTTCCCCGGCTACCGGTTCGACGTCTGCTCACCCGACGGCGCACCGGTGCGCGCCCAGAACGGCTTCACCCTGATGCCGGGCGCCGACCTCACGCCGCTCGAGGACGCCGACCTGGTGGCGGTCCCTGCGCACAAGGACGGCTCGCGCGTCCCGCCGGAGGTGCTGGCGGCGCTGCGCCGCGCCGACGCCCGCGGCGCGCAGATTTTCAGCGTCTGCTCCGGCGCGTTCGTGCTCGGCGAGGCCGGCCTGCTCGACGACCGCGAGTGCACGACGCACTGGCGCTACGCCGACGCCCTGCAGGCCCGCTTCCCGCGCGCCAAGGTCGCCTGCAACAACCTCTACGTGCACGACGGCAACCTGCTGACCAGCGCCGGGACGGCGGCGGGCATCGACGCCTGCCTGCACCTGGTGCGCCAGCAGCACGGCTCGGAGATCGCCACGAAACTGGCCCGCCGCATGGTCGTCCCACCACACCGCGACGGCGGCCAGGCGCAGTACATCGAGGCCCCGATCGCGGCCACGCCCGACGCACCGACGCTGGAGCCGCTGCTCACCTGGCTGATCACCAACCTCGACCGGCCGATCACCGTCGACGATCTGGCCGCCCGCGCGCACATGGCGCCGCGCACGTTCGCCCGCCGCTTCCGCGCGGAGACCGGCACGACACCGCACGACTGGCTGACCGGGCAGCGGGTGCTGCTCGCGCGCCGCCTGCTGGAGGAGACGGAGCTGGCGGTGGAGGCGGTCGCGGACAAGAGCGGCTTCGGCGATGCGGCAACGTTGCGGCACCACTTCAGCCGGCGGGTGGGCGCGACGCCGTACGCCTATCGGTCGACATTCCGGAAATAGGCGGTCCCGGGTTCGCGGTGGGCACGACCGTCGCTCCCGCCGGACACCGCTCGCTCCGCGTCGCTGCCAGGCCCGCGCTTGGCCAGGCACATTTTCTACGGCGCCCTGTGGCGCCGCCGAGTCGTCCTCAAACGGGTTGCCGCAACCCCAGCCAGTCCCGACGTTGCCGCAACCCCACCCCACCTTCGCCGCAACTCCGCAACGCCACGTTTGCGGCGCGGAAACCCTGCACGGTTGACACAACCCCGCCACGCCCGGCGCTGCCGCAACCCGCACGGCCCGACGTTGCCGCAACCCTGCCACGCCCGGCGCTGCCGCAACCGCACGGCCCGACGTTGCCGCAACCCCCAGCCATCGTCGTCGCAACCGCTCTACTCCCCACGTTGCCGCAACCCCACACGGTTGCCGCAACCCCCGCCACGCCCGGCGTTGCCGCAACCCGCACGACCCGACGTTGCCGCAACCCCAGCCGCCGTTGTCGCAACCGCTCTACGCCTCACGTTGCCGCAACCCCGCACGGTTGCCGCAACCCCGCCACGCCCGGCGTTGCCGCAACCCGCACGGCCCGACGTTGCCGCAACCCCCACGCACAGTCGCGGCAACGCCCACGCTGCCGCAACCCCGCACGCGTTGCCGCAACCCGCCCGCCGCCGCAACCGCGCTACGCCCCACGTTGCCGCAACCCCCGCACGGTCGCCGCAACCCGGCACACACGACGTTGCCGCAACCCCGCACGGTTGCCGCAACCCCGCCACGCACGACGTTGCCGCAAGCCTTCAGGTCGTGTGAGGCCGTCCGTTGGTCAACGCGACGTGCGGGCAGCGACCGCTTGGCCGTTCGTGGTGGCCGCGGTGATCGGTGGCAGAGGAATTACTCGGTGACCACGCGGAGGACGCCCGCTACGCGGGCCGCGCGGATGCCGCCCGGTAGGTGGACCGCCCCCTGGCCGTGCCAGCTCGTGACCAGGGCTTCCAAGGCCGTGACGTGGCGGTGTGACAGCGCGGCCGGTGAGCAGCCCAGCGACAGCGCCCAGGAGTGCAGGGCGCGCGCCCGCAGGGCCGGCAGCAGGGCCTCCAGCATCGCTACCGACAGGCCTTCCTCCAGCTTGGAGCGTTCCAGCTCCTCGGCCGCGAGCACGTCCAGCGCCTCGGCGTCCTGGGCCAGCAGGCGCGCGGTGCGGGCCAGGTTGGACACGACCCCCGGGCCGAGGGCGTCGACCAACGCGGGCAGCGCGGAGCCGCGTACCCGGGAACGGGCGTAAGAAGGATCGAGGTTGTGCGGGTCCTCCCACGGCTCGAGGCCCATCGCGGCGCAGGCCTTGCGGGTCTCGTCGCGGGACATGTCGAGCAGGGGGCGCAACAGCGCGACGCCCTCGACGTCGCGGCGGTCCGGCATCGCCGCCATGCCCCGGGGGCCGGCGCCGCGGGCGAGCGCGAGCAGCACGGTCTCGGCCTGGTCGTCCCGGGTGTGGCCGAGCAACACCGAGTTGGCTTGGCAGGCGCGCGCGGTTTCCAGTATCGCGTCGTAGCGGGCCTCGCGGGCCGCCGCCTCGGGCCCGCCGGGGCGCCCGGAGACGTCGACCGACACCACGAGCGCGGGTCTCAGGTCGACGGACTCACCCCAGGCGGCGACCGCGGCGGCCCGGCGGTCGGAGCCGTCCTGCAGGCCGTGGTCTATGGTGATCAACCCCGCGCGCAGGCCCATCCGCGGTGCGACGAACGCGGTCGCGGCGGCCAGCGCCAGCGAGTCGGCGCCGCCCGAGCAGGCGACCAGGACCAGCGCGTCCTTGCGTATCCCGTGCAGCATGCGGCGGACCGCGACGCGGGTCGCGGCGACCGTTGGCGCGGGACCGACCATCGCTCAGCCCTGCGTCAGGAGCGGACCTGAGCCGCCGCCGGGGCCGTGCACCCGGGCCACCCAGGCGTCCGGGTCGCCGAGCTCCTCGAGCCGCGGCAGCGTCAGCGGCGAGCTGAAGATCTTGTTGAAGCCGGCCATGCCGACCCGCTCGACCACGCCGTGCACGAACTTGCGGCCCTCGGCGTACTGCCGCATCTTCACGTCGATGCCGAGCAGCTTGCGCATGGCCTTCTCCAACGGGTTGCCGGCCTCCCGGCGCCGGTTGAAGCGGGCCCGGATCTGCTCGACCGTGGGTATGACCTCGGGGCCGACGCCGTCCATCACGAACTCGGCGTGGCCTTCGAGCAGGGTCATCAGCGCGGTCAGCCGGTCGAGCACGGCGCGCTGGCCCGGCGTCTGCACGAGGTCGAGCACGCTGGCCCGGCTGTCGGGCTCGCGGATCGCGTCGGACAGCGTGGCCACCGCGCGGCGGAGCCGGTCGGTGAGGTGCTCGGTGCCGGTCTGCGAGGCGTCGACGAACGACTGGACCTCACCGAGGAAGTGGGCGCGCATCCAGGGCACCGAGGTGAACTGGGTGCGGTGGGTGACCTCGTGCAGGCAGACCCAGAGGCGGAAGTCGCGCGGCTCGGCGCCGAGCTTGCGCTCGATCTCGACGATGTTCGGCGCGACAAGCAGCAACTGCCCAGGATCGGTCGAAAAGACCTCATATTGCCCGAGTACGCGACCCGAGAGGTACGCCAGCACGCTGCCCGCCTGCACCCCGGTCAACCGGGAGCCGATGGCGTCGGTGAGCGCGCCGGGCTCCTTGTCACCGGAGAGCCGGGTGATCAGCGGTGTGACCACCTCACGCAACCCGGCCACGTTGACGGCGGCCCAGTCGCGGCGGTCGACGATGCGCACCGGCGGGTGGTCGACCTGCGACCGCAGGCCCGTGTAGTCACTGACGTGCCCAGCGGCCTCTTCGGTCAACCGACGCAGGTCGGCGACCACCTCGGTGGCCTCCTCGTAGGAGGCCCGGGGGCCCGACTTGCCGAGCGCCCCCGCTGTGGCGGCGGCCAGATCCCAGTCCACGAACTGCGCCATCACCCCACGGTACCCGGGCCGGGCACCCCTGGCGCCTCATCCGCTAGCCGGAGCTAGCGGAGGCTTCAGGCGTCACAGCCGCAGGTGGCCAGGGTCGCGGCGATCTTGTCGAGGTGGTCGCGGGCGGCGTCGCTGCTGGCCGTGACCCCGTCGGTGAGCACGGAGAACGCGAGCAGCCGGCCATCGGCCGTGGTCACCGTGCCGGCCATGGCGTGGTTGCCGGTGAGCGTGCCGGTCTTCGCCCGGACCACGCCGGCGGCGCTCTTGCGGGTGGCGGCGTCGCCGAAGCGGTCCTCGAGCGTGCCGGACCAGGCCGCCACCGGGATGCCGGCGAACATCTCGGTCAGCTCCGGCCTCTTGCCGGACGCCGCCAGCGCGAGCAACTCGGTCTGCGCCTCACCGGTCAGCCGGTCGGTGCGGGACAGGCCGCTGCCGTCCGCCAGGACCAGGCCGTCGGTCGGCACGCCGAGCTCCGCGAGGGCCTCGGTCATGCCGGCGCGGGCACCGGCGTACGAGGCCGGCTTGCCCTTCGCCAGCGCGACCTGCCGGGCCAGCGCCTCGGCGACCACGTTGTCGCTGTCGACGAGCATGAACTCGACCAGCCGGACCATCGGCGGCGACACGACCCGGGCCAGCTCGTCTGCGGGGCCCGCGGTGGCGCCCGGGCTCGGCGTGGCGGCGTCGGCCGGCACCGAGCCCTTCGGGGCCGGCGCCGGTGTGCCACCGACACCGAGGGCCTTGGCGAACGCCTGGGCGGCGGCGAGGTCGGGCTTGCTGGAGCGCTCGGAGTAGTGGTTGTCGCTCTCCGTCGGCGTCTTGCGCGCCCCGTCGATCATGAGTGCCGTCGACGGGCCGCCGAAGCCGCCGGTCGGGATGTCGGCGTCCCAGCCAGGCTCGTAGACGGGCCCGGAGAAGAGCGAACTGTCGTAGTAGACCTTGGTCGGCTTCGTGGCGCCGAGCGCCTTCTTGGTCGCCGTGGCCAGCCGGTCCAGCCGGGCCGCGCCCGGGTAGAAGCCCTTCGCGTCGGCACCGAGCGTCGGGTCGCCGCCGCCGACCAGGATCACCTCGCCCGGGTTGGGGCCGGCGACCACACGGGTCGGGATCCGGTAGGCGGGATCGCGGGTCGACAGCACCGTGGCGGCGGTGACCAGCTTCATCGTCGAGGCCGGGACCGTGGGGATCCCGCCGCCGTTGGCGTAGAGCACCTTGCCGCTGGCCACGTCGCGGACCACGAGGCTGGTGCGGCCGCCGATCCCGCCGTCGGTGACCAGCTTGCCGAGGGCCTTGGTGAGGCCGGCCTCGTCGGGCATCGGCGCGGTGCCGTTGAGGGCGGCGAGCACCGGGCCGGGTGCCGGGTCGGGCGGGTCGACGACCGGGGCGGGGCGGGCCGCGCTGTCATCCCCGAGCCAGGCGGCGACCGGGCCCGGGCGGACCACGACGAGGCCGGCGGCGAAGACGACCAGCACCAGGATGCCGGTCAGCGCGATCATCATCGGGATACGGGAGCGCTTGCGCCGTGGTGGTGGGCCGGCGGGCGACCCGCTGGGCGGTGGGCCGTTCCATGGCGGTGGACCGTTGCGAGGCGGACCGCCGGGCGGCGGGGGGTTCGGTGGTCCTAACGGGATCGGGGGGCCGTTCGCGGCCGGGTTGTGGCCGACGCGGGCAGAACCTTGGGGGCGTGCGGTGCCGGCGTTCGCGCGTACACCTGGGATCGGTGGGGTTGTTGGTGTCGCGGCGCGTGCCGGACCCGCCGGAGGGAACGGTCCGGGCGGCGCGGGCAGCGGGGTGTAAGGAGTGGGACCGGATCCGCCGGGGTGTAGGTTGGCTTCCGTCGGCGGGGGCGATGGTGCGGCACCCGGCACGCGGACTATGCCGCGCGCAGGGCGAGGTTGTGAGTCTTCCCCCACCCGCCCCTCCTCCCCTTCGGCGCCCGGCCTAGGCGACACTACTTGCGTCCGTGCGTTCGCAGGGGGCCAACGCGGTTTGCAAGGAGCGTGAAATGGATTTCGACGTCACCGTTGAGATTCCCAAGGGGAATCGCAACAAGTATGAGGTCGACCATAAAACCGGCCGCATCCGCCTCGACCGCACGCTCTTCACATCGACGCAGTACCCGGCCGACTACGGCTTTATCGAAGACACCCTCGGCGAGGACGGCGACCCGCTGGACGCGCTGGTCCTGGTCACGGAGCCGACGTTTCCGGGTTGCCTGATCCGCTGCCGCGCGATCGGCATGTTCCGTATGAAGGACGAAAAGGGCGGCGACGACAAGGTGCTCTGCGTCCCGTTCGAAGACCCCCGCCAGGAACACCTCCGCGACATCCACCACGTCGGTGAGTTCGACCGGCTCGAGATCCAGCATTTCTTCGAGGTCTACAAAGACCTTGAGCCCGGCAAATCGGTCGAGGGTGCGACCTGGGTCGGCCGCGCCGACGCCGAGCAGGAGATCCTCAACTCCTACCGCCGCGCCGAGGACGCCAAAGCCGCCGGCACCTACTAGTCGACCAGCGTGCGGGCCTGGGCGAACAGGCCTAGGACCGCGCAGGCCACCGGGATGACCGCGACCAGCAGGGTCGTGTCCAGGAGGTCGGCGGCGCGACCGAGGTAGGGGCCGGCCGGGCGGCGGGCGTACCCGATGCCGCGCACGGTGAACAGCACCGCGAGGGCCAGTCCCAGCGCGCCGGCCAAGATCGTTGTTGGTGCGTCGGGTCGGTCGGCGACGGCCAGGGCGACGGTGGCCAGGGTTGCGGTGCCGGCGACGAGCAGCGGGACTCGCTGGCGGACGGTGACGAATACCCGGGAGCGCAGCAGCAGAGCCAGGCCGCAGACCACCGCCAGGGTGCGGCCCCAGGCGCCCCCGGTGGTCGCGAGCACGGCCGCCGCGATCACCGCCAGCATGGCGTGGCCGATCAGCATCCCGCCCAGCAGCTCTTCGGCGCGGGTCACGGCGGCCCGGACGCGGTTGGTTTCGACCCGGGCCGGCGACACCGGCGGAATCGGCAGCCGGGCCAGCCGGATCGCGAGCAGAGGCAGCAGACCGACGCCGCAGGCCAGCACCGCGAGCAGAATCGCGGCGGCGCCGTGCGCGCTGAGGGCGAAGCCTAGGCCGGCGGTTGTGGCGCCGAGCAGGCCCGTCAGCACCGCCGCTGCGAAGATCCGGCGGCCGGAGCCGACCCCAATGATGCCGAGTACGCCGTGCAGGGCCAGCGCCGCCGAGCCGAGCAGCAGTTCGGGCGCGCCGATCCAGCGCAGGCCGGGCACGGGGCCGGCCGGGCCGCCGCCGCTCGCCAGGAGCAGGGCGCCGGCGGCGAACGCGTACGGCAGCGAGTAGGCGCCCAGCGCGACGCCCGCGGCGCTGTGGCTGTAGGCGCGGGCCGCCAGGATGCCCGCGACCGTGAGGCTGGCCGCGACGCCGAGGGTGGTCAGCATCGCCGCGATCTCGTCCGGCCCGGCACGCAACAAGATCGCTAGCGCCACGCCGAGTGCCGCGCCGGCCGCCGCGAGGGCCGCCGTCACGGTCTGCCGCGGTGACCAGGCGGTGCCGGTGCGGCGTGCCCCGTCGGCGATCGCCTCGACGACGTCGTCGACCTCCACCTCCGGCCACTCCTGCCGGGCGGGGACGAGGTGCAGCACGTCGCCGTCGCGTACACCCTGGTCGTTAAGGGTCGCACCGCCGTCGAGCGCCGCGCCGTCCGGACGGCGCAGGACCCAACCGCCGTGTGCCTCGCCGTCGTCGGCGAGCCCGGCGCCCGTGTGCCGCAAGATCTCCGACAACAGATCTGCCAGGGGTACGTCCGGCGGCAGCGCGATGTCGATCCGGCGCTGGGGCGCGTTGACGGTGACCAGGGCGAGACCGGTGTGCATCGATGTGACCTCCGTCACGGGAGCCGGGGAGGCTGCCGAAACTACCGGCTCGGCGGGTTATCCACATGACCCCCTTTTGGCCATACATCCACGGCCGCGATTCCCTACGATGAGCGACGCTCGTGTTGCTCATTGTTGGTTGTCGCTGAGGGAGGTCCCTTGTCGACGGTGGTGGTGCGCCGGCCGGCGCGTCGGCCCGCGCCCGAGATCCCGGGCGGCGAGCTGCGGGTCGAGGCGCCGCCGGAGTTGCCGCAACCCGGTGGCGGGCGGTGGCAACAGCTGATGTTGCTGCTGCCCATGCTCGGTGGCGGCGTCGCGATGGCCATGCTGATGGGCCGCGGCGGCGGGGCGTTCTCCTATGTGGTCGGCGGCATGTTCGGCATCTCGTCGCTGGCGATGCTGGCGACGTCGTGGGGCTACGGCGGGCCGCGCAAGGCCGAGTTGGTCGCGGCACGGCGTGACTACCTGCGCCATCTGTCGCTGTTGCGCCGGCAGGCCAGGGACACCGTGGCCAGGCAGCGGGTGGGGCTGTTCTATCGGCATCCCGACCCGTCGCGGCTGTGGTCGACGGTCGAGAGCCATCGACTATGGGAACGGCGGCCCGCCGACAGCGACTTCGCCGTGGCGCGGGTCGGTGTCGGGCCACAGTCGCTGGCCACGGCCCTGGTCCCGCCCGTGACCCGGCCGCCCGAGGATCTGGAGCCGTTGACGGCCGGTGCGTTGCGTCGCTTCATCGAGGCGCATTCCGTGGTGCCTGACCTGCCCGTGGCGTTGTCGATGCGCGGGTTCGCGAGGGTGCATGTGCGTGGCTCGCCGGCGCTGGTCCGCGCCCTCCTGGTGCAGCTGGCCGTCTTCCACGCGCCGGACGAGCTGGTCGTGGCGGTCGCGGCCGGCCCGTCACGGCGGGCCGAGTGGGAGTGGGTCAAGTGGCTCCCGCACGCCCGGCATCCCGGCCGGGTCGACGCGCTGGGTCCGGTCCGGTTGGTGGCCGGCACGGTGGCCGCGCTGGAGCGACTGCTCGACGGCGTCGGCGACGATCGGTTCGTGGTGGCGGTCCTGGATGGTGCCGACCGTGCGGGCGCGGTGCGACTGGTCGGCGGTGAGCCGGTTGACGGACTGGCGGTTGTCGAGGTCGACGGTGCGGCGCCGCGGGTGCTGGATCCGGCGACGGTGGTGCTCACCCGGCTGGCCGACGGCGCTCTGGAGACCACCACGACCGAGGGGGTCGCGGTGGTCGGCGTGGCCGACGGGCTCTCCGTCGCGTCCGCGGAGGGCGTGGCGCGGCGGCTGGCGCCGTTGCGGCTGGCCGGTGCTGCCGCTGGCTTGGTTCCGGCTGACCTGGGTCTGCTCGACCTGCTGCGGGTGGCCGAGCCGGATGCTTACTCGGTCGCCGAGGCATGGACGCCGCGACCCCTGCGCGACCAGCTGCGGGTGCCGATCGGCGTCGCCGCGGACGGCAGTCCCGTCGAGCTCGACCTCAAGGAGTCGGCGCTCGACGGCATGGGGCCGCACGGGCTGCTGGTCGGCGCCACCGGGTCCGGCAAGTCCGAGCTGTTGCGGACGCTGGTCCTGGGCCTGGCGGCGACGCACTCGTCGGCCGAGCTCAACGTGGTGCTGGTCGACTTCAAGGGCGGTGCGACCTTCGCGTCGCTGGACGCGCTGCCGCACACCAGCGCGGTGATCACCAACCTGGCCGACGAGCTGCCGCTGGTCGACCGCATGGTCGACGCGATCAACGGCGAGCTGGTCCGGCGCCAGGAGCTGCTGCGCCGGGCCGGCAACTACGTCTCGCGGCACGACTACGAGCGCGCGCGGTCGGCCGGCGCGCCGCTGGCCCCGCTGCCGTCGCTGCTCGTCGTCTGCGACGAGTTCTCCGAGCTGCTGTCGGCCAAGCCGGACTTCATCGACCTGTTCGTCCAGATCGGGCGGTTGGGTCGGTCGCTCGGCGTCCACCTGCTGCTGGCGTCGCAGCGGCTCGAGGAGGGGCGGCTGCGCGGGCTCGACACCCACCTGTCCTATCGGATCGGTCTGCGGACGTTCTCACCGTTCGAGTCCCGGGCGGTGCTCGGAGTGCCGGACGCCTATGAGCTGCCGCGGGCGCCCGGGCACGCTTTCCTCAAGGCCGGCACGGAGCCATTGCGGCGATTCCGGGTCGCCTATGTGTCGGGGCCGGTGCCGCGCCGGGGCGAGCGCCGTTCGGGGGTCCTGCCTTTCACCACCGAGATCGTGGCCGCCGAGGCCGCCCCGGAGGCGAGTGGGCCGAGCCTGCTCGACGCGCTGGTCGACCGGATCGCCGGGCACGGGCCGCCGGCCCACCGGGTCTGGCTGCCACCGCTGGCCGAGCCGGCGACGTTCGACGAGGTGCTCGGCCCGCCGGTGGTGGCACCAGGGCGAGGGCTGACGTTCGCCAACCCCGAGCTGCACGGTGCGCTGCAGGTGCCGGTCGCCGTCGTCGATCGCCCGCTGGATCAGCGCCGCGACCTGCTCTGGTACGCGCTCGACGGCGCGGCCGGCCATGTCGCCGTGGTGGGCGCGCCGCGCAGTGGCAAGTCGACGGCGTTGCGCACGCTGGTCTGCGGGCTGGCGCTGGCGCACACGCCGGCGGAGGCGCGGTTCTACTGCCTCGACTTCGGCGGCGGCAGCCTGGCCGTGCTGCGCGACCTGCCGCACGTCGGCGGAGTGGCGAGTCGGCTGGAGCCGGCCGCGGTGCGCCGCACGGTCGGCGAGCTGACCACCCTGCTCGCCGAACGGGAACGCGGGTTCGCCGGCACCGAGCCGCACGTGTTCCTGGTCGTCGACGGCTGGTCGACCTTGCGCGGTGACTTCGACGACCTGGAGCCGCTGGTGTCCGACCTGGCGGGGCGGGGCCTCGCCTACCGCGTCCACGTCCTCGCCTCGGCCGCCCGCTGGCTCGACTTCCGCCCGGCCACCCGCGACCTGTTCGCCGCCCGGCTGGAGCTGCGCCTGGGCGACCCGAGCGACTCGATGATCTCCCGCAAGGCCGCCGCCGACGTCCCCGCCGACTCGCCTGGCCGGGGCATCACCAGCGAGGGCCTCCACCTCCTGGTCCTGCGGCCGTCGCAGACCGGCGACGTGCCGTTGGAGCAGGCCGTGGCGGCCGCGTGGACGGGGCTGCCTGCGCCGCCGGTGCGCCTGCTGCCGGCGTCGGTTCCGTACACCTCGATCGATCTGACCGAGACGACCGGGCTGACCCTGCCGATCGGCATCGCCGAGTCCGACCTGCGCCCGGTCGCGGTCGACTTCGCGGCCGACCCGCACGTCGTCCTCTTCGGCGACACCGAGTGCGGCAAATCGTCGTTCCTGCGCGCCCTGGCCACCACCGTCACGCACCGCTTCCAGCCGCACGAGGCCCGCCTCATCGTGGTCGACTACCGGCGCAGCCTGCTCGGCGCCGTGCGGACCGACCACCTGATCGGCTACGGCACCGCGGCGGCCGGCACCGAGGAGCTGATCGAGTCGGTGGCCGGCTACATGCGTCGCCGGCTCCCGCCGCCCGACGTGACACCGGAGCAGCTGCGCGAGCGCAACTGGTGGACCGGGCCGGAGCTGTTCGTCCTGGTCGACGACTACGACCTGGTGGCGGCCGCGCCGCGCAACCCGCTGGGTGCACTGGCGGAGTTCCTGCCGCAGGCCAGGGACATCGGCCTGCACCTGGTGTTGACCAGGCGCACGGGCGGCGCGGCCCGGTCCCTCTACGACCCGATCATCCAGCGGCTCCGCGAGTTGGCGGCGGCGGGCCTGGTGATGTCGGGCGATCCGGACGAGGGCCCGTTGGTCGGCCAGGTCCGGCCGGGCCCGCTGCCACCCGGACGTGGTCGCCTGGTCACCCGCAAGGAGGGCGTACGCCTTGTGCAACTCGCCCACCTTTCCGCACCCTGAACCGGGCGAGTCGGAGATCGGTGGGTAACGCTCCGCACACGTCCGAGGTCAACGGCCTCCCACCTCGGACGATGGCGAACTCCTCGCACATTCTGTGTCCCGCGGGGGTGGGCGGTCGGGGTAACCTCCCACCACAGGAACTCCCGGGGTGAGAAGGCCGTGAGGGTGACGAGGCTGACGCACCAGCGCCGGAGCGCCGTCCCACGGCTAGGCGGGACGGCGCTGGTCGCCATGACGGCGGCGATGGCCCTGACAGCCGCGCCGCTGCCGATACCCCATGCCCCGATGCTCGCTGCCTCCACCGGGGGCCAGGCCGGCGCGATGCCCGCGACACTGCCGATCGCGGCCGACTCGGTCCGCGACGAACAGTGGCAGCTGGCCGAGTTGCGGGCCCGGACGGCGTGGCGCTACTCGACCGGCGCCGGCGTCGTCGTCGCCGTGATCGACTCCGGCGTCGACGCCAGCCACGAAGACCTGGCCGGCCAGGTCCTGCCGGGCAAAGACCTGGTCAAGCCGGAAGGCGGCGACGGCCACACCGACCCGGTCGGCCACGGCACCACGGTCGCGGGCCTGATCGCGGGCCGCGCCGACGACAACAACGGCGTGATGGGCCTGGCCCCCAACGCCAAGATCCTGCCGGTACGCGTCCTGGACGCCGACAACCGCTACGACGACGCGATGATCGTGGCCCGCGCGGTCCGCTGGGCCGTCGACAGCGGCGCCAAGGTGGTCAACCTGTCCCTGGGCGGCAGCGGCACGAGCCCGGCCCTGGCCGCGGCCCTGGACTACGCCTTCGCCCGCGACGTGGTCGTCGTCGCCTGCACCGGCAACGTGCTGCCACAGTCGACGACGAGCGTCTGGTACCCGGCCCGCGAGCCCGGCGTGATCGCCGTCGCGGGCCTTGAGAAGGAAACCGACGTCCTCTGGAACGGCTCGATCACCGGAAGCGCGACGGTGCTGACGGCCCCGGCAACCGACCTGGTGGGCGCGAAGACGGGCGGCTTCTGGCGGGTCCGCGGCACAAGCTTCGCGGCGCCGCTGGTCTCGGCCGCCGCGGCCCTGGTCCGGTCCCGCTGGCCCGGCATGCCGGCGGGCGAGGTGGTCAACCGCCTGATCCGCACGGCCGACGACCTGGGCGCTCCGGGCCGCGACGACACCTACGGCTTCGGCCGGGTGGACCCGGTGGCGGCGCTGACGGCCCCAATGCCGCAGGTCACCCGCAACCCGCTGGACGACAACAAGTCGCCGGGTGTCGCGGGCTTCGGCCCGGCCCCGGGCCGCGGAACTGACTCGGTCACGGGCGGCGGCGCGCTGGACAGCAAGACCACGGCCCAGGGCACGGTGGGAGCGTCGGGCGCGGCCGCCCAACGCTCGGCCACCCCGGCACACCAGAGCAACCCGATGGGTTGGCGCATAGCCACGGCGATAGCGATGCTCGTCCTGGCCGCAGGCGTAGCCTGCCTGATCCTCTTCTCCCGCCACCCAGCGATGGCGCTCCTTTCCAAACGCTCCTCCCGCGGCGCCCGCCCGCCAACCCTCACACCAGAAGACCGCCACTAGCTCCCACCGACGGATCAGCGCGAGCCGATTCGGGTCCCGGTGTTGCCTCCTGGTTTCGGTGGCGGGCCGTGCCGATTCGTCCCAGCCCGGCGGACATGCCGTGGACGGGTAACCCAGCTGCACTCCCGGCGCGAAGTCGTCAAGGCCTGGAAGAGCAACGCTTAATCCTCGTGGAAGCGCGCGGCCGGTGCGGAACGATGAGCGCGGCCTTCGCCGCGGACAAGCCCCGGGCGAGGCCGGCGATGCGGCTAGATCCACTCGCCGGCAGCGGTCTATTGATCGGCTTCCGCGAGCTGGCGATCTCCCGCGGAGAAGTCGTCGAGCCGGGAAGGGCAACGCTCGATCTCCGTGGAACCGCGCGGCTGGTGCGGAACGATGAGCGCACCCGCCCCCGACAAGCCCCCGGCGTTGCTGCTAGATCCACTCGCCGGCAGCGGTTTCTTGATCCGCTTCCGCAAGGTGGCGATCTCCGTGCAGGAAGTCGTCGAAGACGCTCAGGGCCTGGGAGCACCAGCTGGGCTCGAGTGGACTCGGGAACCGCGCGATGCAGGAGCCGTCTTTCGCTGTGTGCGGGAGGCGGGCTCGGGCTGAGAGCAGCCGTCGACCTTCGTGGAGCGAAGCGGATCGGTGCAGAAACGATGGCGGCTGGCGCCGATGGGGCCTGGACGTGCGGCTAGACGCACTCGCCGGTGGCGGTCGCTCGGGTGCGTTCGGCGCCGGCCGTGGCTACGGTCGATGCCTCGTCCGCGGTCACGGCGAAGCCGGTGTTGCGGTCGTCGGCCGCCGCCGCGAAGATCACGCCCAGGACCACCCCGTTCGGGGTGATCAGCGGGCCTCCGGAGTTGCCGCTGCGGACCAGCGCCCGGATGGTGTAGATCTCCCGGGTTACCTCGCCCGACTCGTAGATGTCCGGGCCCGTGATGTTGCCGACGTCCCGGATGCGGGCGGACTGCGCGTTGTACGGACCGTCCAGCGGATAGCCCAGCACGATCGCGTCGGCCTCGGCGCGGGCGTTGCTGGGGGCGAACGGCATCACCGGGGCGTTCAGGTCGGGCACGTAGATCACGGCGAGGTCCCGGTGTGGGTCGTAGACGACCACCCGGCCGCTCTCGCGCTCGCCGTTCACCTCGACCTGCACCCGGTCGGTGCCGGCCACCACGTGTGCGTTGGTCATCACGCGCTGTGGCGCGTACACGAATCCTGAGCCCTCGATCCGCCGCCCGCAGCTTTGCGCGGACCCGAGCACCTTGACCACCGACCGCCGCGAGTTGATCACGACCTGCGACCCGGCGAGGGCCGGATCAGGCGCCGCCACCTCGCGGGCGCGGGTCGCGGTCAGACCGCCGAACACGTCGGGGAACCCGCGCGTGTCGACCGTGTCCCGCAACGACTCGGACAAGGACTGCGCCTGCTCTGGCAACACATTGTCAACGCCGTGCAGCAGCGCGCTGTTGCGCACGGAACTGGCCAGCCAGGGCACCGACGACGACCCGAGCGGCACCGCCACCAGCCAGGCAACGATCAGCACGGCCAGCATCGACACGACCGCACCGCCTGCGTCGTCGACCCGGCGGCCGGCACGGCTGGTGATCGCGTGCCGGAGGTGCGCGCCGACCCACCCGGTGAGCGCCTGCCCGAGCACCGCGAGCCCGAAGATCGCCACCAACGAAATGACGACGCGAAGCGCGCCGTCAGAGAAGCGTTGGGCGACCAGGGGCCCGACCTGAAGCCCGATCAGAGCACCGCCGAAGAAACCGAAGAACGACAGGACACCGATCACGAACCCCTGCCGGTAGCCGCTGATCGCGAACACGACCATGAGCAGAACCAGGACAAGGTCGACGGCGGACACCCTGACAGGGTACGGGCGTCCGGCCACCCACGCTTCAGCCCCGCGACACTCACACGCCCTTCTGCTGACCGCCGCACCGTCGAATACGGACAGTCAGCCCGTCAACGGATAAGTCGGATTTGCCCAAAGCCAGCCCGCCCGTCCCAGCGGCCGGCATGACGAGTTGGTCAAGCCAGCTCATGGATGCACCGGGGAGTCAACTGGGCGCGGCACGAACGACACCGCGTCCGCTGACCCCCTCGATCGGCGCCGCCGGCCAGTTCAGTAACGCCAACCCTGCCCCAACAGACGGCGACAACGCGGTGGCGGCGTGTGCCGGCCGGTTCGGCTATGCCGGCTCGGTTGGGTCGGCGGATGTCGCTGACGGCGAAGTGCTGGGCGGGAGCTCGCCGATCCGGTCCTGCGGCCATGGCCGTGACCACCCCGCCATGTCGAGCAACGTCGACACCACCCCGGCGGTGAAACCCCAGACCAACATCCCCCGCACCTCGAAAGCCGGCCCGATCCAGCCGCTCGGGTGCCGCAGCCGCAGGCGGTTGGTGGGTTCCGCCAGCTCGGCTACCGGCAGGCGGGCCACGTGGGCCACCTCGGCGGCGTCGCGTGGGGCGACCGGGTGCGGGCGGTGCCACCATGCCAGCACCGGCGTGACCAGGAAGTCGCTTGCCGGGATCCAGAGGCGCGGCAGCTCGGCCAGCAAGGTCACGCTGCTCGGGTCGAGGCCGACCTCCTCGTCGGCCTCGCGCAGTGCGGTGGCCGCCGGGTCGGCGTCGCCCGGGTCCGCTACGCCGCCCGGGAAGGCCGGCTGGCCCGCGTGGTTCCGCAACGTCGCCGCCCGTTGCAGCATCAGGATGTCCGGACCGCCGTCTTCCTCCTCGCCGAGCAGCACCAGGACCGCGCTGTCGCGGCCTGCCCGCTCCGGGGTAGGCAACCGGGTGAAGTCCTCGGCCCGCGCACCGTGCAGGCTCCCCAGCAACGGGTCGAACCAGGTTGGCAGCGCCAGCTCGTCGGCGTCCTCGGGTCGGCGGCGCGCGCCTACCCCGGGTGGCAGGCTCGCGCCTACGCCCGGGAACAGCCGCGGCCCGTCCTTCGGCGCGCCCCCGTTGACCCAGATGCCGTCGCGCCCTGCCTCAGCCAACCGGGACCGCCACCCCGAGGTGCCGCTTGACCAGGTCGGCGAGGCCCGCTTCATCGAGCGGCGCGCCGTTGTAGAGGTGGACCACCTTGCCCGCCTTGTCGACGAACAGGGTCGCCGGGATGCCCGCCAGCTTGAGCCCGATGCGGGCCCGCTCGCCGTTGTCGAACACGTTCGGATAGGTGAGCCCGAACTCGCTGACCATCGCCTCGCCGTCGGAGCGCAGGTCGCGGGTGTCGACCCCGAGGAAGTGCACGAGGCCGGTGGTGCGTTGCGCGACCGCGTTGACCGCGGGTAGCTCCTCGCGGCACGGCGTGCACCACGAACCCCAAAGGTTGATCACCGCCGGGCCGCGGACGTCGGCGAGCCGCAGGTTGCCTCCGCCGAAACAGGACAGTTCGGCCGCCGGCAGGGCGATGTCGGTGGCCGCGGTGCCCTTGCCTGCGGACGCCTCCTTCGGCGGCGCGGTCAACGCCCGGCAGTCGGCGAACGACGTCGCGGGCGGCCCCGCCGACCCGACCGGCTCTGCGCTGTCGGACGAGGACGACGGCTTGTTGGAGCAGGCCCGCACACCGACGCCGGCGAGCACGCCGACGACCAGCAGCACGACCAGCGGCAGGTAGCGCTTCACGGCACGTCCGCCGCGAGCGCCTGCTGCGGAACGACCGACGGGTCGACCCCGACGGCCTCGGCCAGTTGCGCGGCCCGCGGCCCCTTGAGCAGCTTGGCCGCCTGCACCGGATCGGTCGGCCCGGTGCCGTAGGACGGACATAGCTTGGCCAGCGTGCAGGCCCCACAAGCGGGCTTGCGCGCATGACACACCCGCCGCCCGTGGAAGATCACGCGATGCGACAGCATGGTCCAGTCACGCTTGTCGAACAGCCCGCCGATCGCGTGCTCGATCTTCACCGGGTCGGTCTCCGCGGTCCACCGCCACCGCCCGACGAGCCGCTGAAAGTGCGTGTCGACGGTGATGCCCGGCACGTCGAAGGCGTTGCCCAGGATCACGTTGGCGGTCTTGCGCCCGATGCCCGGCAGGCTCACCAGGTCGGCCATGTTGCTCGGCACCTCGCCGTCGAACCGCTCGACAAGCTGCTGACCCAGCTTGATGACCGAGTCGGTCTTGTTGCGGAAGAACCCGGTCGGCTTCAGCGTGACCTCAAGCTCACCCCGATCAGCCGCCGCGTAGTCAGCCGCCGTCGGATATTGCGCAAACACCTTGGGCGTGACCTCGTTGACCTTCTTGTCGGTGGCCTGCGCAGACAAGATCGTCGCGACCGCCAGCTCAAGCGGGGTGCGAAAATCAAGCTCACAGTGCGCGTCGGGATGCGTCTCGGCCAGAATGCGCCCCATCCGACGGGCCCGCCGCTTGCGCCCAAGCTCGGTCTCCGCCTCGAAGGCGGCTGTCTTAGTCACGTGCCAAAGACTATTCCGCGCCACCGACAACCTGCGGCCACCCATCCACCCAGTCGGCCCGACTTACCCCAAACCACCTGAACCAAATTCTTCTCCCGGGTACGCGGTGCGCACGACCGTCGCTCCCGCCGGCCACCGCTCGCTCCGCATCGCTGCCACCTCCGCGCCACAAGCCCACCCGCAAAACCGCAGCGCAACGCGCAGGCACAGCGCGGCGCAAGTGGTCAGGTGCGGCGTGCGCGGCGCGCGGCACGGAAACAGGCCGGGCGCGGAACAGGCGCGGGCCTAGAGCGGACCGACGCACCGCGGCGCGGCGCGCGGCACACACGCGGCGACACAGGCGGCGAGGGTAGCGGCACCGCGCAGGCGTGGGCGCAGGCTGGCGCGGGCATAGAGCTGGCTCGGGCACGCGGCTGGCACGGGCGCAGAGCTTGCGCGGACGGACGTGGCGCAGCGCGCAGCACTGGACGGCACGGACGCAGCGCAACGCGGGGGCGGGTTGGTTGGCACGGACTGAGCGGGGGCGGCGCAGGGCGGGACAAGGCCGAGATGCCGAGAGCAGGCACGCGCCGCCGCGGGCGGCGAGGCAATGACGGAGCACCCGGGCTCTGCCTCACCGCCGCCGGAAGGAAGCGGCACAGATGGCTCGACGTGGGCAGCCAAGCGCCAGGGCGACCGGGAGCTCGCCGGACCAGCATTGCGGAAGGTCAGAGATGGCGGAACAGTCCCCGGCAGGCCCGACCGTCCACGACCGGAGCACGCTCTGGCCTGGCCCCAGTCGGAGCGCTCGCTCGTGGCCAGTCGCCGACCCAGGCAGCGCGACCAACCGCGGGCGAACCCCCAACGAAGCCCAGCCAATGGACTGTGACCCACGACCAGGCACCGGAGTAAACCCGGGCCGAACTGAGTCAGGGCGGGGGAGGATGTTGTGAGTGCCGACTATAAGGGGCGCGCTCTTTGCGACCGGTCGGCACTCACAACATCCTCCCCCGCCCTAGACCGCAACCAAAGACAAGGGAGACAACCTCAGACCCGAGCCCGCCGAGCCAACCTCTCCGGATCAAGGATGATGATCGACTTCCCGTCCAACCGCAGCCAACCGCGCGAGGCGAAGTCGGCCAGTGCCTTGTTCACGGTCTCCCGCGACGCACCGACCAGCTGAGCGATCTCTTCCTGCGTCAGGTCGTGGGTGACCCGCAACACCCCGCCGTCCCGGGTCCCGAAGCGACCGGCCATCTGCAGCAGGTTCTTGGCAACGCGGCCCGGCACGTCGGTGAAGATCAGGTCGGCCAAGGCGTCGTTGGTGCGCCGCAGTCGGCGCGCCAGCACCCGCAGTAGCTGCTCGGCGATTTCCGGCCTGTTGTTGAGCCACGGCCGCAGCGCCTGCTTGCGGAGGCGGGCCAGGCGGGTGTCGGTGACCGCCGTGGCGGTCGCCGTGCGGGGGCCCGGGTCGAACAGCGACAGCTCGCCCACCATGTCGGATGGGCCCATCACCGCGATCAGGTTCTGACGTCCGTCGGCCGCACGCCGGCCAACCTTGATCTTCCCGCTCAGCACGATGTAAAGGCTGTCGCCGGGTTCGCCCTCGTTGAAGACGATCTCGCCCTTGCGGGCCTCGATGGTCTCCATGTCCTTGGCGAGCGCTTCGGCTGCCTCCGGGTCGACACCCTGGAAGATGCCGCTACGGGCCAGAACCTCATCCATCGCGCACCTCAGTTCCACGAATGGCGCGGAAACCGCGCGCAGTCAGTCTAGGCGTACGCATCGGCGAACCGGCCCGGCAACCCCCGGATCGTGATCAAGCCCGACCCCCGGTGGCCACCTGCCTTATCGTCAGCGCGTGCCGTTCAAGCCCATTCTTACCGCGCGTCAGGAGGACGGCGAAAGCATCCCCCTGCTGCTCTGGCGCCTACCCACCCCGATGCGCGGTATCAGCTCCGGCCCGCTGGGCGGCGGGATCGGCGACCGCGAATGGGTCATCAACGCGACCGTGCCCATGTCGTACGCCCGGAATGACCCACACACGCACCTGCGAGAACTTGCGAGCGAGTTGACCCTGACCGGGCCCGGTGTCGGTTTGTTGACCGGCGTCGACGTGACGGAACGGGTTGCCGCAACCGATGGTGCGGTCGAGGTGTGGGCCACCGTCGGCCTCGGCAAGCCCATCCTGGCCGCCGCGACACCGGCCAGCGAGATACCCCGCCAGCCCACCCCCGGCACGATCAATATCGTCGCCTTCCTCCCGGTCAGGCACAGCGACGCCGCCCTGGTCAACGCTGTCGCGACCATCACAGAAGCGAAGGCACAGGCCCTCTGGGAAATCGGCCTCGCCGCCACCGGCACCGCCACCGACGCGGTCACGGTGCTCTGCCCACGGGAAGGCCCCGAGGAGCCTTACGGCGGCCCGCTGTCGCGCTGGGGCTCGCACGCCGCCCGGGCCGCGCACCGAGCGATCAAGGAGGGCGCCACCAGGCCCAAGATCCCCTGGTCGGAGCGCTAGCCCATCCTACTCACGGAGGTATCCACGAGTGGCGCGAGAACGGTATGTTCCCCCGCGTGTATCCCCTCGACACGCCGAACAAACGCACCTGGCGTCCGGCCATCGTGGCCGGTGTCGCCGTCGCGGCGCTGCTCGGCGTGGCAGGCGCCGCCGTTGCCGCCGTCGCCAGAGGCGAGACCAGCCAGCCCGCCGTGTGGGTCGCGCCAACCCAGTCGACCCCGGCCGAGCAGGAGTCCCCGACCCAGGAGGCCGCCGAGGAGGAGGAAGCGATCTCGCTGTCCGCCACAGGCGACATCGTGATGGGCAACGCACCGAGCAGCCTCCCGTCCAACGGCGGCAAGGGCTTCTTCGACGGCGTCAAGCGCGACCTCGCCGCCGACCTCGTGATGGGCAACCTCGAGGAGCCGCTCACCGAGGACACCGGCCGGTCCAAGTGCGGGCCCGACTCGACCGGCTGCCACCAGTTCCGGGCGCCGCCGGGCTACGCCAAGCACCTCAAGGACGCCGGCTTCCAGTTGCTCAACCAGGCCAACAACCACGGCAACGACTACGGCGCGGACGGCTACAAGAACACACAGGACGCACTGGAGAAATACGGGCTGAAGCACACCGGCGCCGTCGACCAGATCACCGTGGTCGACGTCAAGGGCATCAAGGTCGCCGTCGTCGGCTTCTCCTCGTACCCCTGGAACAACAGCCTGATCGACATCGAGGCTGGCAAGAAGCTCATCGCCAAGGCCGCGAAGCAGG
Source organism: Asanoa iriomotensis (assembly GCF_016862515.1). Lineage (GTDB taxonomy): Bacteria > Actinomycetota > Actinomycetes > Mycobacteriales > Micromonosporaceae > Asanoa > Asanoa iriomotensis. Next base: position 53,475 of record NZ_BONC01000029.1, on the reverse strand, counting down.
CCGACCTCGTCGTCGTCCAGGTGCACATGGGTGCGGAGGGTTCGGGCAAGACCCGGGTCAAGCCGGGCACCGAGATGTTCCTCGGCGAGAACCGCGGCGACCCGGTCAAGTTCGCCCGCTCCATGATCGACGCTGGCGCGGACCTGATCGTCGGTCACGGCCCGCACGTGTTGCGGGCGATGGAGTTCTACAAGGGTCGGTTGATCGCCTACAGCCTGGGCAACTTCGCTGGCGGCGGCGGCACGCTCCGCCGCGACGGGCCGCTCGGGCTCGGCGCGGTCCTCAAGGTCGAGCTGACCAAGGACGGCACCTGGGTCGACGGCGAGGTGGTCTCCACCTCGATGAACGCCGCCGGCAAGCCGATCACGGACACCGACGGCGACAGCCTGGCCATGATCAAAGACCTGAGCAACAAAGACTTCCCGCGTACGGGTCCGAAGTTCGACAACGCCGGCAAGATCACCCCACCGGACGCATAGGAACAGGCAGAAACAAGCAGGCTTGACTGTTTGTTTCAGCGCAGCCATGCTCAGGAAATGCGGACCCCGCAGCAGGAACGCAGCCGGGCCACCCAGGCGCGCCTCCTCGACGCGGCCGTCGACAGCCTGGTCGAGCTGGGCTGGGCCGGCACCACCACCACGGTGATAGCCGAGCGCGCCGGTGTCTCCCGGGGCGCCCAGCTGCACCACTACCCCACCAAGGCCGCCCTGGTCATGGCCGCCGTCGAGCACCTCGCCGACCGCCGGGCCGCCGAGATCCGAGCCGAGGCGGCCAGCCTGCCGACCGGAGCGCAACGGGTCGACCGGGTCATCGACATGCTGGCCGCCGCGTTCACCGGCCCGCTCTACGCCGCAGCCCTGGAGGTCTGGGTCGCCGCCCGCACCGATCCCGAGCTGCGCACCGCGCTGGTGCCCGTCGAGGCCCGGGTCGGCCGCGAGCTGCACCGTCTCACCGTCGAGCTGCTCGGCGCCGACGAGCGCCGCCCCGGCGTACGCGAATCGGTCCAGGCCACCCTCGACCTCATGCGCGGCCTCGGCGTCGCCAACCTGCTCTCCGACGACGCCGCCCGCCGCGCCGCCCTGCTGCGCGAGTGGAAACGCCACCTCGCCGCCGTGATCCGCGCCTGAAGGAGGCCCACGTGGTGGAGCTCGCCGACCTGCTCACCGATCTCGACGCGGAGACGGCCGCGGTCGACACCCTGTTGGCCGACCGGCCCGACGAAGACTGGGCGCGGCCGACCCCGAGCCCCGGCTGGACCGTCGCGCACCAGATCGCCCACCTCGCCTGGACCGACCGGGCCGCCCTGCTCGCCACGACCGACGACGCCCAGTTCGTCGCGCTGCTCGCACCGCTCGCCGACGACCCGGACCACCTCGTCGACAAGGGAGCCGAAGGTTTCCTGGCCCCGCCCGACGAGTTGCGGCAACGCTGGATCGCCGGCCACCGCGAGCTCGTCGAAGCGTTGCGGTCGACGCCGGCCGGCAAGCGGATCCCCTGGTTCGGCAACCTGCTCACGCCGCAGTCCATGGCCACCGCCCGCCTGATGGAGACCTGGGCACACGGCCTCGACATCGCCGAGGCGCTCGGAGCGCACAGCACACCGACCGATCGACTAAGGCACGTCGCGTTCCTCGGCTTCCGTACCCTCGGCCACTCGTTCCTGGCACACGGCCGGCCCGCACCGCAGACACCCGTCCGGGTCGAGCTGATCGCGCCGGACGGCAGCGTGTGGGCGTTCGGCCCGGACACGGCGACCGACCGGGTGACCGGCCCCGCCCAGGACTTCTGCCTCCTGGTCACCCAGCGCCGCAACCCCGCCGACCTGGCCCTGGTCGCCACCGGCCCGGTCGCGACCGAATGGCTCCAGGTGGCGCAGGCGTTCGCCGGCCCGCCCGGGGTCAAGCGGGTGGCGGGGGCCGGCCGATGATCCGCATCGGCAACGCCTCCGGCTTCTACGGCGACCGCTTCTCCGCCTGGCGCGAGATGCTCGACGGCGGCGACCTCGACGTGTTGACCGGCGACTACCTGGCCGAGCTGACCATGCTGATCCTTGGCCGCGACCGGGCCCGGGACCCCGCGCTCGGCTATGCCCGCACGTTCCTCCGCCAGCTCGAGACCACCCTCGGCACCGCCCTCGACAAGGGCGTCAAGCTGGTCACGAACGCGGGCGGCCTCCATCCGGCCGGGCTGGCGCAGGCGATCGAGACACTGGCGGAGAAGCACGGCCTGCACCCCCGCATCGGGTACGTCGAGGGCGACGCGATCCCGCACCCCGACGCGCTGACCGCCAACGCCTACCTCGGCGCGTTCGGCATCGCGGCCTGCCTGGACGCCGGGGCCGACATCGTGGTCACCGGCCGGGTCACCGACGCCGCGCTGGTGGTCGGCCCCGCGGCGGCGCGCTACGGCTGGTCCCGCGACGACTTCGACGCCCTGGCCGGCGCGACCGTCGCCGGCCACGTGATCGAGTGCGGCGCACAGGCGACCGGTGGCAACTTCAGCTTCTTCACCGAGTTGCCCGACGGCGCGCGCCGCCCCGGCTTCCCGATCGCGGAGGTCGCCGAGGACGGCAGCTGTGTGATCACCAAGCACCCGGGCACCGGCGGCGCGGTCACGGTCGAGACGGTCACGGCGCAGCTCCTGTACGAGATCGACGCCCCCGGCTACCTCGGCCCCGACGTGGTCACCCGGCTGGACACGGCCGTCCTGCGCCAGTTGGGCCCCGATCGGGTCGCGATCACCGGCGTCAAGGGCACACCGCCGCCACCCACCCTCAAGGTCGGCGTCGCCAACCTCGGCGGCTTCCGCAACTCGATGACCTTCGTCCTCTGCGGGCTGGCCATCGAGGAGAAGGCGGCCCTGGTCCGGGCACAGCTCGAGGACGAGGTCGGCAAGGAGGGCCTGGGGTTCACGCTCGCCCGCACCGACCACCCCGACGCGGTCGACACCGAGGCGGCCAGCGCCCTGCTGCACGTACACCTGAAGGACCAGGACCCGAAGCGGGCCGGGCGGGCGTTCTCGGCCGCCGCGGTCGAGCTCGCTCTGGCCTCTTATCCGGGTTGCACCTTGACCACCCCGCCGGGTGACGCCGCCCCGTTCGGGGTGTTCAGCGCCGACACGATGCCGCAGGACGGCGTCAACCACACCGCCGTGCTGCCCGACGGCAAGCGGGTCACGATCCGCCCGCCGATCCGGACGGCGGAATATCACGCGACCCCGCAACACCAGGCAAAGCTCAAGGACCTGGGCAAGACCACCAGGATCTCCCTGGGCGCGATCCTCGGCGCCCGCTCCGGCGACAAGGGCGGCGACGCCAACCTCGGCGTCTGGGCGCGCACCGACTCGGCCGCCGACTGGCTGCTCGGCTGGCTGACTGTCGACCGGCTCAAGGAGTTGCTGCCCGAGACGGCGCCGTTGACCGTCGAGCGGCACGAGTTGCCCAACCTGCGCGCGGTCAACTTCGTGATCCGCGGCCTGCTCGGCGCCGGCGTGGCCGCGTCGACCCGGTTCGACCCGCAGGCCAAGGCGCTGGGCGAGCTGTTCCGCGCCCGCGTCGCCGAGGTGCCGGCGAAGCTGCTGGACGCCACGTGACGTGCGACATGCGTGTCGCGCCCACCGAGACGCTCGTTACGGAGGTGGCAATGGCCAAGGACGTCTGTGAGGGGTGCGCGTGACTGTCATGGAGACCTCGGTCGACCCGCGCAACCCGTCCTATCTGGAAAATCGCTCGGCGATGCTGGAGCGCCTCCACGAGTACGAGGACGCGCTGGACGACGCGCGGGCCGGCGGCGGCGACAAGTACGTGTCCCGCCATCACGCCCGCGGCAAGCTGCTCCCCCGCGAACGGATCGAGCTGCTGCTCGACCAGGACGCCCCGTTCCTGGAGCTGTCACCGACGGCGGCCTGGGGCACCGACTTCCCGGTCGGCGCGAGCGTGGTCAGCGGCATCGGCGTGATCGAGGGCGTCGAGTGCGTGATCATCGCCAACGACCCGACCGTGCGCGGCGGCGCGATCAACCCGTACGCGTTGAAGAAGACCCAGCGGGCCGGCGAGATCGCCCTGGCCAACCGGTTGCCCCTGGTCAACCTGGTCGAGTCCGGCGGCGCCGACCTGCCAACCCAGGCCGAGATCTTCATTCCGGGCGGCGGTGTCTTCCGCGACCTGACCCGGCTCTCCGCGGCCGGCATCCCGACCATCTCGGTGGTCTTCGGCAACGCCACCGCCGGCGGCGCCTACGTGCCCGGAATGTCCGACTACACGATCATGGTGCGGCACCAGGCGAAGGTCTTCCTCGCCGGCCCGCCCCTGGTCCGGATGGCCACCGGCGAGATCACCGACGACGAGTCGCTCGGCGGCGCCGCGATGCACGCGGGCACGAGCGGGCTCGCCGACTACCTCGCCGAGGACGAGCGCGACGGCCTGCGCCTGGCCCGCCAGGTGGTCAGCAGGCTCAACTGGCGCAAGCTCGGCCCGAGGCCCCGAAACCCGCAGCCGGCGCCGCCGAAGCTCGACACCGAAGACCTGCTCGCCATCGCCTCCGCGGACCAGCGCACCCCGTTCGACCCCCGCGAGGTGCTGGCCCGGATCCTCGACGGCAGCGAGTTCGACGAGTTCAAGCCCGGCTACGGCGCCGCGCTGGTGACCGGCTGGGGCGAGCTGCACGGCTACCCGGTCGGTGTGCTGGCCAACGCCCGCGGCGTGCTGTTCTCCGCGGAGTCGCAGAAGGCCGCCCAGTTCATCCAGCTCGCCAACGCGACCGACACGCCGCTGCTGTTCCTGCAGAACACGACGGGCTACATGGTCGGCGCCGAGTACGAGCAGCGCGGCATCATCAAGCACGGCGCCCTGATGATCAACGCGGTGTCCAACTCGCGGGTCCCGCACATCACGGTCAACCTGGGCGCCTCGTACGGTGCCGGCAACTACGGCATGTGCGGCCGCGCCTACGAACCGCGGTTCCTGTTCACCTGGCCCAACGCGAAGTCCGCGGTGATGGGCCCGACCCAGCTCGCCGGCGTGCTCTCGATCGTGGCGCGGCAGGCCGCCGAGGCCAAGGGCCAGCACTATGACGAGGACTCCGACCAGGCCATGCGGATGATGGTCGAGCAGCAGATCGAGAGCCAGTCGACCGCGCTGTTCCTCTCCGGCCGGCTCTACGACGACGGGATCATCGACCCCCGCGACACCCGTACCGTCCTCGGACTCTGCCTCTCGGCAATCCACAACGGACCGATCAAGGGCGCCGAGGGCTTCGGCGTCTTCCGGATGTGAGGGCTTCGCCAATGATCCGCAGACTGCTCGTGGCCAACCGGGGTGAGATCGCCCGCCGGATCTTCGCCTCGTGCCGGCTGGTCGGCATCGAGACGGTCGCCGTCTACTCCGACGCCGACGGCGACTCGCCGCACGTGGCCGAGGCGGACTACGCCGTCCACCTGCCCGGCAACGCGCCGACCGCGACCTACCTGCGCGGCGACCTGATGATCGGCGCCGCGCGGAAGACCGGTGCGGACGCGATCCATCCGGGGTACGGGTTCCTGTCGGAGAACGCCGACTTCGCCGCGGCCGTCATCGACTCGGGGCTGACCTGGGTCGGGCCGCCGGCGAAGGTGATCGCCACGATGGGCTCGAAGATCGAGGCGAAGCAGTTGCTGGCCGACGCCGGCATCCCGATGCTGCCGACCTGGTTCGACCCGGACCGCGTCACCGAGTTCCCGGTGCTGGTCAAGGCGTCGGCCGGCGGCGGCGGCCGGGGCATGCGGATCGTGCACGACCGCGAGTCGCTGCCCGACGCGATCGCGTCCGCGCGGCGCGAGGCGGCGCTCGCGTTCGGCGACGGCACCGTGTTCCTGGAGCGTTACGTCGAGAGCGCGCGCCACATCGAGGTGCAGATCTTCGCCGACAACCACGGCACCGTGGTGCCGTTCGGCGAGCGGGAGTGCTCGATCCAGCGCCGCTACCAGAAGGTCCTCGAGGAGGCACCCTCGCCGGTGGTCACCGCCCAGTTGCGCGAGCAACTCTGCGCGGCGGCGGCGACCGCGGCCCGGGCGGTCGGCTACGTCGGCGCCGGCACCGTCGAGTTCCTGGTCGACGCGGTCGGCGGCGGCTTCTACTTCCTGGAGATGAACACCCGGCTGCAGGTCGAGCACGCCGTCACCGAGCTGATCACGGGCTTTGACCTGGTCCAGCTGCAGCTCATGGTGGCCGAGGGCAACCCGTTGCCGCTCAACGCCCCGCCGCCGATGCGCGGCCACGCCATCGAGGTGCGGATCTGCGCCGAGGACCCGGCCGCCAACTGGCTGCCGTCCACGGGCACCATGCACCGTTTCCACATCCCGGGGGTGGCCGCCGAGTTCAAGCCGCTCTCCGTGCCCGGTCTGCGGCTCGACGCGGGCGTGCGCGACGGTTCCGTGGTCGGCGTGCACTACGACTCGATGCTGGCCAAGCTGATCGCGTGGGCGCCGACCCGCGCGGATGCGGCCCGGTTGCTCGCCGGTGCGCTGGCCCGCGCCGAGATCCACGGCGTGACGACCAACCGCGACCTGCTCGTGCGTACGCTGCGGCACCCGTCCTACCGCGCCGGCGACACCGACACCGCGTTCCTCGAACGGCATCCCGAGGTGTTCGCGCCGCTGCTCTCCTCGGTCGACGCGGTGCGGGTGTCCTGCCTGGCCGCCGCGCTGGCGGGCGCGGCGGAACGACGCGGTGGCACGACGGTGCTCGGCACGCTGCCGTCCGGTTGGCGCAACGTGCCGTCACGATCACAGACCACCGTGTACGACGGCCCGGCCGGCCCGGTCGAGGTCGGCTACCGGCTCGACCGCTCCGGCGACCTCGTCAACTGGTGGGTCCGCGCGGTCGACCCGGACGACCCGGATCTCGGCGGGCTCGGCCAGCCACCGGCCACCGACGACCACCCGCCGGCGCAGGTCGTCTCGGCCACACCGGATGCCGTCGCCCTCGACGTCAACGGCATCCGGCTGATGTTCACCGTCCGCCGGGTCGGCGACGTGTCCTACGTCGACAGTCCGGAGGGCTCCGTCGCCCTGCACGAGCTGCCCCGGTTCCCGCTTCCGTCCGCCCGGCTGGCCGAGGGCTCGCTCGTGGCACCGCTGCCCGGCCACGTCAGCCGGGTCATGGTGGTGCCCGGCCAGCGGGTCCGCCCGGGCGAGCTGCTGATGACGCTCGAGGCGATGAAGCTCGAGCACCCCGTGTACGCGCCATCCGCCGGCTACGTGTCCGCGCTGCCGGTCGGCCCCGGCTCGCAAGTGGAAACCGGTGCCGTGCTGGCGGTACTTAGTCCCGAGTAACCCGCACCCGAGAGTCGGAGGCCACCCCTCATGAACTTCGACCTGACCCCCGAGCAGAGCGACCTGCGCGACGCCGTGTCGGCGCTCGGCCGCCGCTACGGCCACGAGTACTTCATCGGCAAAGCCAAGGCCGGCGAGCACACCACCGAGCTGTGGGCCGAGGCCGGCAAGCTGGGCTACCTCGGCGTCAACATCCCCGTCGAGTACGGCGGCGGTGGTGGCGGCATCACCGAGCTGACCATCGTCTGCGAGGAGCTGTCCGCGACCGGCTCGCCGCTGCTGCTGCTCGTGGTCTCCCCCGCGATCGTCGCGACGATCATCGCCAAGCACGGCACCGAGGCACAGCGCGTCGAGTTCCTGCCCCGGCTGGCCGACGGCTCGCTGCTCATCGCGTTCGCGATCACCGAACCCGAGGCGGGCTCCAACTTCCACCGGCTCGGCACGGTCGCCCGGCGCGACGGCGACGACTGGGTGCTCAACGGCCGCAAGTGCTTCATCTCCGGCGTCGACCACGCCGACTACGTGCTCGTGGTGGCCCGCACACAGGACGCCGCGAGCGGCCGGTTGATGCCGGCGCTGTTCCTCGTGCCCACCGACGCACCCGGCCTGACGAAGTCGCAGCTCGACATGGAGATCGTGTCCCCGGAGAAGCAGTTCCTGCTCTACCTCGACGACGTCCGGCTGCCGGCTTCCGCCCTCGTCGGCGGTTCCGCGGACGCGGGGTTGCCGGCGCTGTTCGCGGGCCTGAACCCGGAGCGGATCACGGTCGCGGCGATGAGCGCCGGCACTGGGCGCTACGCGCTGGAGCGGGCTTCGAAATACACCGCGACCCGGCAGGTCTGGGGTCGGTCGATCGGGGCGCACCAGGGCGTCGCGCACCCGCTGGCGCACGCGGCGATCCAGGTCGAACTGGCCCGGCTGATGGTCTACAAGGCGGCCGCGCTCTACGACGCGGGTCGGGACCTGGAGGCGGGGGTGGCGGCCAACATGGCCAAGTACGCGACCGCCGATGCCGCGGCGCTGGCGGTCGACACGGCCATCCAGGTGCACGGCGGCAACGGCATGACAACGGAGTACGGGGTGGCAACCCTGCTCGGTGCCGTGCGCGCCGGCCGGATCGCGCCGGTCAGCCGGGAGATGATCCTCAACTTCGTCTCGCAGCACGTACTCGGCCAGGAGAAGTCTTATTGACGGTGCCGCTAGTCTCGTCGGAAAGCGCCCGTAGCTCAGAGGTAGAGCATTGGCCTTCGGAGCCAAAGGTCGGAGCGTTCAAATCCTCCCGGGCGCGCTCATCGTCGCAGCAGCAGTCGCAACAGGTCCATGGCGCGCCGGCGCCGGCCCGCGTCTCCTGACCAGAGGTGCACCGCGGCCAGCGCGGTGACGACGATGCTCAGCGGGACCAGGCCGATAATCAGAGAACGCATCGCCTTTTCCTCTCGGTGGTGGCGGGATGCGTCCACATTGCCTGTCGGATCGCGTCAGAGTCCCGTGGCCGAAACGAGGTCTGACAGCTGACAACGACTCCTGACAACGGGCTCGTTTCCGCGTTCCTTGACACCCTTGCGATCCTTGTTCGTATGCCACCCGGATTGCCGGCCCCCCAGGCCGAGGATCCGAGCGCCCGACTGGCTGAGCTGCGCGATCGCCTGGCCGAGCTGCGGCGTGACTATCAGGGCCACACCTCGCTGCGGGAGATCGCGAAACGCACCGGCCCGGACGGCATCACCTACACCACTGTCGACGCGGTGCTGAAATGCGAGCGGTTGCCTCAGTTGGAGTCGTTGCGGAAAGTGGTGGCGGCGCTCGGCGGCGACAAGGCCATGTTCGAGGCTCTGCACACCGCGGCGGGTCAGCGCAGACCCGAGGTTCCGGCCAAGGCGCGCCCCGCCCACGTCCGGGTCAACACAGAGGCCTGGTTTCCGGTCCTCGCGCGCACGGGCGTCTCCGAGGGCCTGCTGCGCGGCTTGCCGGCCGGCGACGTCGAGCCGGACCTCGCGGAGCTCGACGCGTTCGTCCGCGGTTCACTGCCGGCGATCCAGCTCGACGTGCAGACCGCCTTTCAGTCCCGGGTGTTCAGGGTCGACTCGGCCGCCATGTTCTGGATCGTCATGCTGGTCGACTCGATCCTCACCGGCGACCGCGTCGGTGAGCGGCGGTGGCTGCTCAGCACGACCGACGAGGTCAAACGCCGGCACCCGGAGGAGTTCGAGCGCGTACGCGAAGTCTGGCAATGGACGTTCGACACGTACCTGCGCTCGAGCGCCGACGGCCTGCTGGAATGGTTCGTCGACGAGGCGATAGGTGCGGCCGGCGACGACCACAACCGGTTGTACCGCGGCCTTTCGTTGCTGCTCGACGTGGCCAAGAAGGACCCGCCCTCGGTGCAGCTCATCCGCGCGGCGCTGCAACGCCGCGACGACGAGCTGCGGGCCGACGGGGCTGGCCCCAAGATGCTCGGAAAGCTGCGGGTGCTCATCGTCGGCGCCGACCACGACCACTACACCGAGGGCGAGCTGGCGTTCCGCGACAAGCTCGTGCCCTTCCCGCCGACAGAGGTCCGTCCCTACGAGTTCCGCGCGATGCGGTATCCGCTGCGCGTCGCCGACGTCGAGGCGATCCTGGGTCGCCCGCTCGACGGCGGTCCGGCGCTGCCGTTCGTGCTCGACCAACCGCCGGGCGACGACGCCTTCCGCGGGCTGTCGCAGGAGCTGACCCGGATCATCAGCTCGGTGCCGCCCTTCGAGGACGAAGGGAAATGGCGCTGGGACATCCCGACCGTCGCCGAGTGGCTGACCCTCGCCGACTGCGTCGACCAGCCGTACCCGTGGGGTTGGGAACCGCCGACGCCGAAGCACGCCAATCTCAAGTGGACCGTCGAGAGCCGGCTGAGCCCGGTGGAGACGTTCCTCGAGGGGAAGACCAAGGCCGGCGTCTACGACTGCTGCGGTGGCGTGCACGAGATCGTCCGGGAGCTTCCGCACGAGCGCTTCGAGACCGACCAGCGGTTCGAGGCCGCCTTCCGGATCGCCGGTGGCTCGTACTGGACGCCACCCGCGTGGGTCGACTGTCAAGGTTTCCGGCGTCTGTCCAGACAGGTCCGTGGTGGGCCCCGCAGCACCGTCGGGATCCGCCTGATCGTCTATCGCGAAGCGGACGAAGAGCCGCGCTGGCGGTCGTTGAAGGCGTTTCGCGTCGCCCGTCAGTTCAGAGATCATTGATCATCATGGGTGGAGATGCTTGGATCCTCGAATATGAGGCTTCCTCGCTCTCCGGCCGGCTGGACCATGGCCGTCTTCGGCGTCCTCGCGATCATCATGGGCGTGGTCGGCCTGCTCAGCCCCGACACTCTGCTGAAGAGCCTGGGCTTCGAGGTGCTCGGCTCGCGACCGCCGGGTGACTACACGAAGACGTTCATGGCGGCGTCGTCGATGGCGTCGTTCAACATGGGCGTCTACTACCTGGTCGCCGTCGCCACCGAGTGGCGGCCGTTCTACCTGTTCACGGTCGTCTTCCGGCTGGTGACCTGCACGGTGTTCACGGGCCTGGTGGTCACCGAAGCCGCCCCGGCCCGGTTCTTCGGAGTCGCGGCATGGGAAGGACTCGGCGCGGTCGCCACGGGTGTCGCATTGTGGTTCGAACGAAAGCGGAAGACTTCGGTACCTTCTAACCCGTGAACGGCACATCACCTGGCGCACTTCCTCTGCCAGTTGTGCCTGGATTAACCGATTTGTCGGTGTTCGCGCGGGGCGGTTACGCGACCGTCTACCGGGCGACGCAGGCATCGGTCGGCCGCGAGGTGGCCGTCAAGGTCGAAAATCGCACGCTCGACACCGAGCGCGACCAACGGCGCTTCCTCCGCGAGGCGCGCGCCGCCGGCCGCATGTCGTCGCACCCGCACGTCGTCGACCTCTTCGACGCCGGCATGACCGAGGACCGCCACCCGTACCTGATCATGGAGCTCTGCGACGGCTCGTACGCCGAACGGATGAAGAGCTCCCCGCTGTCGGCAGCCGAATCCCGCGACGTCGGCGTCAAGATCGCTGATGCGCTGGCCGACGCGCACCAACTGGGCGTTCTGCACCGCGACGTCAAGCCGGCCAACATCCTCTACTCGCGGTTCAACGAGCCGGCGCTGGCCGACTTCGGGCTGGCGGTGCTCGCCGAGGTGCGCGACTCCTCGGTGACGCTGGAGGTGCTGACTCCCGCGTACGCCGCGCCCGAGATGTTCCGGCACAGCGAGCCGTCGCCGGCGGTCGACGTCTACGCCCTCTGCGCGACCCTCTACGCGATCATGCGCGGCAAGCCGCCGCGCTGGCGCGAGGACCGGGACCCGAGCCTGGTCACGCTGATGGAGATGTTCACGGAGCGGGTTCCGGACCTGCCGGGCGTGCCGCCGGCCTACCTGGAGTTGCTGCGGCAGGGCATGGCCAACGACCCGGCTGCCCGCCCGTCGGCCGAGGAACTGCGCGACCGGCTGGCCGGCCTGCAGATGGACGCCTTCGGCGCGCCGCGGCCGGTGTCAGGGGCCCCGGTCTCCGGCGGGCCGTCGCCGTCGCAGCCGGTCTCGGGTGGGCCGTCCGTCTACGTCGCGCGCTCCTACACGCCGCCGCCGGGCCCCGGCGATCATCCGACCGTGCCGGGCGCGAGCCGGCGCGGCCGCCGCCGCTGGTGGCTCGGCGGTCTCGGGATGGTCGCCGTGCTGGCGATCGGCGGCTTGACCATGTGGTACGCCAACAGGGCGCCGGACACGGACCCGACCGGCTCCCCGGAGCGGACCCAGAGCGTCACGCTCGGGAGCGAGCCGCTGAACGGGTGCATCGCGCTCCCGGCCGGCGGGCGGTGCCCGGAAGGCCTCGAGTGCTACAGCGGCGACGCCCGGCTGGTCGACTGCGCCGGCACGCACACCTGGGAGGCCTTCGCCGTCGGTGACGTGCCCACATCCCTGACCACTGTCAACCGGGCGACCCTGCGCGCGGACCCCTCGGTCCGCCAGCTGTGTGGCCAATCCAGCTTCGCGGCGGTGACGCTGCTGATGAACCCGCAGGGCTGGACGTTCGACGTGCTCCCACCCTCCGCCGCGGCCCTGGCAGCCGGCGACCGCACGTACCGCTGCCTGGCCGGTCGTGGCCCTGATGCCCTCGACGGACCCGCCCTGTCGCGTTAGGCGCCTAGCTGGCGGCGGACCTCGGCGGCGACGCGGCCGCCCTCGGCCCGACCGGCCACCGCGCCCTGGGCGGCCTTCATCGCCGGACCCATCTGTGCTTTGCCGTTGAACCCTTCCAGGGCCTTGCCGACCACGTCGGCGAGCTCGGCGTCGGAGAGCTGCTTGGGCAGGTAGCGGTCCAGCACCTCACCCTCGGCGGTCTCCTTGGCGGCCTGCTCTGCCCGCCCGGCGTCGGCGAACGCGGTCGCGGCCTCGCGGCGCTTCTTGGACTCGCGGGTGAGCACGGCGAGGATCTCGTCGTCGCTCAGCTCGCGCTTCTCCTTGCCGGCCACCTCGGCGTTGCCGATCGCGGCCAGCGCCATCCGCAGCGTCGACGTCGTCATCTCGTCGCGGGCCTTGAGCGCGGCCCGCATGTCGGTGGTGAGGACGTCCTTCAGCGTGCTCATGAAGCCACAAACTACCCTGGTGGCCATGCGAAAGCGCACGGTATACCGACTGGCGGCCGGCACGGCGATGGCCGGCGCGGCGACGTTCGCCTATGCGGCGCTCGTCGAACGCAACCTGTTCACCCTCCGGCGGTACGAGGTGCCGGTGCTGGCCACGGACGCCGAGCCGCTGCGCATCCTGCACCTCTCCGACCTGCACATGATGCCGGACCAGCGCCGCAAGCAGCGGTGGGTGGCCGCGCTCGCGGGCACCGACCCGGACCTGGTCGTGGTGACGGGCGACAACATGGCCAACCCGGGCGCCGTGCCTGGTGTGATGCGCGCGCTGCAGCCGCTCCTCGACGTGCCGGGCGCGTTCGTCTTCGGCTCCAACGACTACCGCGGGCCGGTCTTCAAGAACCCGTTCACCTACTTCGACAAGGACCGCGAATACGTACAGGGCGTGGAGCTGCCGAGCGAGGAGCTCCGCGAGGTCCTGGTCGGCGCGGGCTGGGCGGACCTGAACAACGCCCGCACGACGCTGAAGGCGGGCGGCCGCCTGCTGGAACTGGTCGGGGTCGACGACCCACACGTGGAACGCGACGACTACCCGTCGGTGGCGGGCCCGGCGTCACCGGCGGCAGACCTGCGGGTGGCCCTGACACACACCCCGGAGCCGCGCGTCCTGGACGCGATGGCCGAGGACGGCTTCGACCTGCTCCTGGCTGGCCACACGCACGGAGGCCAGGTCTGCGTCCCGTTCGTGGGCGCCCTGGTGACCAACTGCGGCCTGCCCCGCTCGATGGCCCGCGGCCTGCACCACTGGCCGGGCAGCAGCGCGTGGCTCCACGTCTCGGCGGGCCTCGGCACACACCCCACGGCTCCCATCCGATTCGCCTGCCGCCCGGAAGCGACTCTGCTCACGCTCATCCCCCGGTAGCCCGGGGATACCGAATTTGACCCGGGTGGGCGGTGGGCTAGTATTGCTCGGCACGCTCGGGGTGTGGCGCAGTTTGGTAGCGCGCTTCGTTCGGGACGAAGAGGTCGTCGGTTCAAATCCGGCCACCCCGACCATGTAAGACACCAGCTCAGGGCCGGTTTCCTCACCAGAGGGACCGGTCCTGAACTGCTTCCATGACCCTTCTGGGGAGAATTCTGGGAGACGATCTTTCCTCGTCATCTCCCCACCTCTCCCCGCCGGGCTTCCAGCAAGCGATCCAGGGCAGCGACCGGCGAACCTGGAGCGAACGTCAGCCGGGCGTCCAGCGCGCCAAGCCAGGCCGCCGTGAGGCCGTCGAGAAGCCTGACCCGCATCCCGGCGGTGACGTGCGAGTACCGAGCCTGAACCGATCCGTCCTCGTGCCCCATCCGCTCATCCATCAGCTTGGGCGGGGTGCCCAGCTCCTCCATCAGGGTCTTGTGGGTGTGACGGAGCCCGTGTGGAGTCAGCCCCGCCGCTATCGACACCCAGCAGGCGTCAGCTCGCCCGGACGCGTTCCGACCACGCACAGGGATACCCGGCCACGGCTCGGCGAGCACTGGGACAGGCCGCGCGACTTGTGGCGCCTTCCTCGGGTAGCGGCCCGACGCGGCCGGCTGAAACAACCAGGTCGCGAAGCCGTTACGCCGCCAATGCGCCGCCGGGTCTCCGGCCGGACCACCATGCACGTAGCCGAGATCGGCAGCAGCCGCTTCCACCCGCGCCCGGGTCGCCTCCGGCAGAGACTCCGGCCGATTCAACGCCGCCGAGACCGTCCCCACCGACACACCAGCCCGGCGAGCCACATCGACCAACCGCACGCCCGAGCGCCTGGCCGTCGAGTTGGCGACGCCGTAGCCACGGAAGGCGTAGGTCAGCCCATGGCAGGCGCAGGGCTTGGGAGCGACCTTGGCGACGTGGTCGGCGATGAGGCCGCTCAGCCACCCAGGCAGGTCGATCGTGCGGTGTGAGTCATCTTTCGGTGGGCAGCGGCGCAGCTCGCCCGTGTCGAGTTCATATAGCTGCCATTCGACGCGAACCCCGGCCGGGCGGAGGTACCTAGTTTCCAGTCCCACCAGCTCACCCCAACGCATCCCGGTGAACCCCTTAGTGATGATCGCGGCGAACTCGTCATCCCGACCGGAGAGCAGGGCTGCGCGTTCCGCGATGAGCAGGACGCCCAGTGCCGTTGTCACGACCTTCTCCGGACCCCGAGTGCGCGACCGACCCGCCCGCTTCCCCCGGCCGCGACGGCGCGACGCCGGGTTGGAGTCGCGCAGCCCTTCCTCAACCGCGTCAGCAAGGATCAGGTGCAGAGTCGACCGCCAGGTCTTGATGCTCGACTCGGCGTAGCCGGCGGCCCGCTCACGCTTCTCCCAAGCGGCCACGTCGAACGGCAGGATATCGGCCACCGCCACCCTTTCGAAGGTGGGCAGCAAGTGCTCCTCGATGTGACGCCGGTAGTTCTGCATGGTCGAGGCCGCCAGATCCAGCGCCGCATACCAGCGGTTCACGTACTCACCGAACGACACGCGGCGCGCCGCCGGGTCGCGCCGACGGGTGCCGGCCCGGACCTTGGCCTCAGCGTCGTTGGCCGCCTGCTCGGCCTCCCGGCGAGTGCGGAAGCGGAGCGTGGCGCCGGACGAGTCCTTGACGGTGTCGTACTTGCCAGGACCGACCTTGTACCGGCCACGCCAGTAGTCTCCGCGTTTTTCGGCGTACCCCATTGGTAGCTGCCTCCTTTCTTCGGTCACGCCGCCGCGTGCGGCGTACTGGTGCGGGCGCGACGTGGGATGCGTGCATTGAGCTGCACGACCGGCTCACCGTTCGTAGGAGTCGCCGGTCTGACCGTCTGTGGGCGGCGTGGGACCGAGGTAGATACGTCGAGCGGTTCGACTTCGAAGAGGCGGGCGATCTCGCTGATGTGCTCTTCGGTGAACCTGTAGCTGCCGCCGATCCAGCAGTACGGAATGCGCCGCCGCCTTGCCTGTTCCTTGACCCACCACACGGAGCAGCGCAACCGCTCAGCCACCTCGGCCGGGCGGTAAAACGTCGTCGGAGCCGACGTTTGCCTGTCCACGCTCGCTGGTTCCTCTCCGATCGGGTGTCAAGGCGGGTTTGACAGTGAATCGACTTACGCAGCCAGGGCTACTAGGTCCGTGCGGGCGAGTTGTTGATGTTCTCTAGCGAGCGCTGCGGATGTGTTGGCCATCAGGGCGTCAGCGGTCGTATGCCACCCGGCACCAACGAACTGAAGGAAGTTGACGACTAGGGTCGTCGGTTCCTCGCCGGGTTCGGTGACCTCGGGGCCGCTGTTTTGGACGCGTTGCCAGGTGGCGCGTTCGGCGCGTAGGACGGTGAAGGTGACCGAGTAGCGGCGGGACTTGGTGAGGAAGTGGCCGCCGAAGCCGAGCATGTGTGCCCAGCGTCGTAGGCGTCGCCAGTCGCTGGGCCGGCCGAGGATCCAGCACGCTTCTACGAGGCGTTCGGTGTGGGTGCCGTCCGGGTCGGCGTAGACGCCGATCGTGTCGTCGTTCAGGCGGCTGGAGGCGTGACCCGTGATCTCCGTCGACTTGGTGGCGTACTTCGCGAGGTACGCAGCGACCATGCCATCGGTGACCTCACCGTCGGCCGCGACGGTGATCAGTTTGGTGAGGGTCTGCGGACCCCAGGCGATCGGCCAACCTTCGGGTCGTGCCGGGTGGTCGCCGGTCGTGAACCCCACCGTCCCCGCTGCGTGGTCCACCGCCGCTTTCAGGTCGCCCGCGTCGAGTCCGGCCGGAGGCGGGAGGATCGCGTCTCGGTCGTCGGGGTCGAAGCCGTCAAGACGGATGATGGCGTGGAAGTGAACCGCGGCTCGGCGCTGCATCTCGGCGGCTTTGCCGAACGAGAGCCGGAACGGCGCCACACTGCGGACCCGGACCTTCCCGTCCCGCACGGTGACGACCTGGACGTCAGGAATCCCCCGCTCGCGGGCCAGCCGCCGCATGTACCGGTTGATCGCGATGGTGGTCCGGCGCCAGAGTTCCCCAGCCTGCAGGTTCCACACGACCTGGGCATCGTGGTCGTAGCAGTCCAGACACAACGGCGTACCTAGGGCGCGGTCACTGTCTGCGTGGCGGGCGAAGCAGACCAGCCGCCGGCCGTGTTCACACCACGCGGCGTCGCGGCGGGGGTGGCAGGGTTCCGGGCGGCAGTCGCAAGATGCCCGCCGCCCGCAGGTGTGGCGTTTGATGTGGCGGGTGTGGACCGGCCCGAACGACGGCGCGGTGAAGGTCGGGAACACGGCCGGGTGGGTGGCGACCTGCTCCGGCACGCCCTTGCCGCCGATCAGCCCGGACCGCACGACCTGGTACGCGTCGCCCTTGTACCGCTGCGAGCAGGCGGGGCAGACCGTCTCCCGCCGGTTCCCGCACGCCTTGTAGATCACCCCGTCCGGCATCGTCGCCGTCGACACCGTGGACAGGATCCGGCCGGTGTCGGCTTCCACCGTCGCGATGGCGCCGGCGAGGCGGACCGGGCGCACGCACGCCGCCGCCGAGCGAACGTGGTCAAGCCAGTCCGGGTAGTCGTCACGGACCGCCCGAGCGATGGCCTGCAAACGGACGTCGGTGGAGCGCACGTACCACGGCGGCGCCATGGTGGTTGGCTCGGCGCATGGGGCCGTACCCGAGACGTGAGTCTCGGGTACGACGGTCAGCGTCGAGACGGTCACCGGGCCGCCCGTGCGGGACGGTTGCCGTTGACGGTCGGAGCAGGTTCGGTCGGGCTATCGGGCAGCAGGTCCATCTGTGCGATGGCTTGAGCCGCTTCCTTCGATGTGATCCGAAGCTCGACGGCGAGCTTGCCAGCAGTGATCGGCGTGCCGTGTTCGGAGCGGTACGCGCGTGCCGCCTCGGTGGCCCTGTTGAACACGTCCGGTGATACGACCGGCAAGGTGAGCTGTGCAGCGTCGGGCGCGGAGACACGAGTGTCAGTGGCGGACGGTGCCAGCGCAGGTGCCGGGGTACCAGGACGTGCCTTGTGGGGTCGGGGTGGCGCGGTGCGCCGCTCGTCAACGGTCGCCGGCCGGATGGCCGTGCCAGCCGTCGGTGTCGGGGTGATCCGGGAAGCGACCTCGGCCGGAGTCGGAACCTGCGGCCGGGCCTCCGTCACCGTTGCCGGGACCGGGGTCGGTTCCGGGGTGGGCACCGGTTGCGGTGCCTGCCGGACCGGCGGTACCGGGTCGGTGACGGTTGGGGTCAGGGCCGGTCCGGCGTCGGTGACGGCGGGTGCGGCGGGTACGGATGTGGTCGGTGCCGGGGTCGGCGTATTGGCGCCTTCCCGGCGGATCAGGGCGCGCATGTGCACGGCCAGGGCAGCGACGGCAGGCGGTAGAGCGCCGACGATCGCGGCCAGGACCACGCGCCAGAGTTGGTCGGTCGTGGATGCGGTGTGCAGCAGGTGGTACGCCGACTGAGCGGCGATCCCGATACCAGCCGCACCGTAGGTGTTCTTCTTCGCGAACGCTGCGACCTTCGGCGGGACAGGGGACATCCACAGCACCAGCGCGACGACGACATAGCCGTCAACCGCGACGGGCATCAGCCACGCCAGCCGCAACACGAGATCGGCAATCGAGAGGGTTGCGGTGAAGCCGGCCAGTTCGGCCAGGGCGACCCAGGTGGTAGCGGACAGCCCGAACGAGGCCGCCAGCACCGCCCACGACGCCACCGACGCCAGACGCGGCTCACCGTGATTGTTTGTCGTTGTCATGCCGTGCCTCCGTTTCGGAGGTAGGCCATGACGCGGTCGTCGGTCGCAGCGGCTTCCTCAGGCGAGGTGAACCAGTTGCCGCAATCGTCGAACCAGCACTGATAGACGAAGGAGTCCGGAACGTTCGTGTAGTGGTGTAGGTGATCTGCGTGTCGGTGTGACGGTTCCGGCTTGGGTACCTGGTCGCCGACCGCGACGAACGCGGCGTTGTCCGGGCGCACCAAACCGGGCGGAATCTCGCCTTGGTGCCACAGGTTGTGGGTGACGATCTCCGTGCCGTCGACACGGCGGATGAGGAACCCGGTGCCGTAGCAGCCGTATCCCTTCGGGAAGACGGCGAGTTTCTCGCCGGGTGGCTCCGCACCGATGCGGTAATGGTGGCCATCGATGATCAGCCCGCCAGGGTTGGCGAACTGCTCCTGCCAGAACTCGCACGTGTAGCAGACACCAGCGGCGATCAGGTCCGGCCGCGTCGACCCGCACACCGGACATCCGATGACGGTCGCGGACGGCTCGACATGAGGATTCGTCGTCATGACGGCACCGCCAGCGTGTGGAGCAGGCCCTTAACCACCGCTGCGAGGTGTCGGAAGTTCCAGCGGTAGCCGCCGACGGTGACGGTCACCGAGTCGGCCGGGTCGTCATCGAGGTCCGCGAAGGCGATCTCGACGGCGGCCGGGGTGAAACGGACCGTGACCGGTCCAGCGGTGATGACGCGGTCGCCGTCATAGACGAACGCGCATGGCTGGACGTGAGGGTCGGCGAGCAGCAGCTCGTAGAGGGTTCTCGCGTTCTCTGCGAGCGCGGCCCGCAGGGCTGGCGACATGGTCATGCCGCACCCCCACCCGGCTTGCCGCCGCTGGTTGCGTCCAGCGGGCAGAACGACAGGACCGTCGGGTTGTTGAGCCCCTGCCGGTCAAGGAATGCGGTCAGTTCACGGACATCTGTCATGGAGGTGATCGGCTTGGGCCAGGTCACCTCGCAGTTCCCGACGCCGAGACCGGCGCCGGCCTGGTACATGTAGGAGACGAAGTAGCGGGTCTGGGTCATCGGTTTCCCCTTCCGTTCGACGGGTGGTGCACAGGTGTCGGGCGGAAGGGGGTCGATCCCCTGGCCGCCCGGGTGGTTGCCGCAGCAGTGGCGGCACGGGTGGCAGGGGTGATCCCGCATAGCGGGCAGCGACGCGACGCGCCGCCTTGTCGTTTGAGAGCCCGCTCCAGTGAGCGGGTGCCGGGCCAGGTCCGCGCGAGGGTGAACCCGATGCCGGCTGCGCTGATGACTGCCATGAGGCGGGCACCGCGACCGGATGCGTGGTCGGCCAGGCGTGCGGTCAGGTTCGTGGTCCAGCCGGTGTAGTGACCGGCGTGGCCGTACGGACGGTCGAAGTGGAGCAGATACACGGTCCCGGTAGCGGCCATCACGCACCGCCGGGAACGCTGATCGGGAACAGGGACGGTGGCCCCTGCTCAGGCGGACGGTTCGGGTTGAAGGTGCGGCGTGCGGTCGCCCCAGGTTTGCGGGCCGACCGGGTGCCGATGAGGTAGTCGAGCTGGTCACCGGTCAGCCGGCCGATGGCTTTCTGGTCTTCGGCGCGCCGCCGGTAGAGCAGCGGCCGGGCGGTGGCCAGGGTTGGGCATTCGGTGATGTTGTCGGTGTAGCGGAACCCGCAGCCGGGGCACACGGATCGTGCCGGGCGGCCCGGGTGATGGTCGGCGAACACCTCGGCCAACGTCGCGACCGTGACGAGCTGCCCGGCCTGGACCAAACGCGCGTCCATGGCGCCGGGCCGGTCAGGACGCTCGCCGAAGCGGGCTTGTGCGGCCTGCCGGGTGACGCCGAGTCGTTGGCCGATCTCGTCCCACGAGTAGCGGTAGGGCGGCTTGCGGAGGCTCACCACGGCGAGCCGGGTAACCGCGTCCACCTCGGAAGCGAGGTCTGCCAGTGACTGCAATGCTTCGACGTCGCCGGCAGAGACACGGCGGCCGTAGGCCCGCAGGATCCGCCGCGCGAACGCGTCGAACTCCGTCGTTTCCGTGAACTGCTTGGCCCGCTTGCGGGTGCTCCGCGGCTTGCTGGTCCGGTCGGTCATCGTGCACCGCCTGGGTCAACGTCGCCGTTGAGGGCCTGCCCGAACAGCCGGTCAGCTTCGTCGGGGTCGGTGACCTCGACGGCCTTCCACTTGTCGCACAGGCCGCATCGGTAGACCCGTTCCACCCGAACGCCGTCGCCAGGGAAGCACGACGCCGACGGCGACAGAGCGTTGTCTTCCGCCATCGGGGCACCGCAGCAGACCGGTACCGACCGCTTCCGCTGGATACGGTCCCACTCGTCAGCGGCGCCGTAGAAGGCGGCGATGACGTGCGAGACGTTGCGGGCCGGGTCGTCGTTCCAGCCGCCGACGAGTTCCTCGAGGTCCTCGCCGTAGCCGGCCGCCAGAGCGTCCGACGGGTCGGGGACGTCGAGGTGCATCACCAGGTAGTCCGCCAAAACGCACACCGTGGCCTCGAACGCCTCGGCACCCTTAGGCGCGTCAGCGTCGATGACCGAGGTGCCGTAGACGGCCATGCGGATCGCGCCGAGGGCGCAGGCCGCCGGGTACGGCGCGTCCGGGTCGGCGAACATGTCGCCCTGGTGCCAGCCGTGCCGGCGCAAGTAGCACGCCGCAGTACGCAGCCGGATCGCCGGGGTGGCCGTGGCCGGGTCGGGGTCGACCTCAGTGAACTCCTGGACGGCGTAGCCGTCCTGGTCGATCCAGCCCAGGTAGCCGGCCTCGCGCAGGTCGAAGAACCTGCTGTCCGAGGGGGTCTCCGGTGCCCTGTCCCAGCGGCGGAACGGGGTGGCCGAGGTCTGCTCGGCCTGGTTTTGGGTAGGCTGCATCGCAGCTACCTCCCTTCCAATTTGTGGGGAATCGGTGGCTGTTAGGCCGGACGGTCGGCGACTTCTTGGCGGAGGTGGGCTGGCCGTCCGGGCGGGATCAGTGCCAGTGCTGGACGATGGTCACGCAGCGGTGACCGCCGACCGCCAGGCCCGCGAGCGCGAGGATCGCGACGGGGATGCTGAGCAGGCCGAGGCCGAGGGCTGCGGTCATGTTGAACAGGAACCACACGACGCCGCCGATGACGGCCAGGGCGCCGAGCCCGAACACGATCCCGAAGCCGAGCCAAAACCGGCGGACCTTACGGTCCCGCTCCGCGATCACGGCGCGGCGCTGGAGCCAGCGGGCGTAGACGATCTGGTCCCGCTGACGCTTCGCGATCAGCTCCCGCTCAGTCAGCGTCTGGAGGTCGCCGCCGCCCGTGGCTGGGTCGATGTAGTGGATGATCCGGACTGCCGCCGGCTGCTGTACCGGCAGTTGCTTGGCCATGAGTGGCCCTCCCTATGGGTTGGTTGGTCAGGCAGCGTCTGCCGCGCCCGGCTGCTGGCCGGTGTCGGTGGCAGCCTGGCGGTTGACGGTGGTGCGGAGAGTGGCCGCGTAGCGGGCGATCGCCGCGCAAGTGGCGTCGTCCAGGTACGCGGTCTTGACGAGCTGTGGGGTGCCGCCCTCGGCGATCAGCAGACCAACACCCGGGTTGGTGGGGCTGATGCTGTTGGCTGTCCAGCCCTGTTGCGCCCAGCCGTGTCCGAGGACAATGTCGGAGCTTGAGTGGCTGGTGCACCGGCCCGCGAACCGCCACGCGAACAGATCCCGCAACGAGGTGGGGATGATGTCCGAGGACGGTCGCTGCGTCGCCGCGATCACGATGATCCCGACCGCACGACCCCGGGCGACCAAGTCCCGCAGCAGCGCCGCGAACTCTTCGCGATCCTGCTTCTTACCGACCGTGGCCGAGAAGTAGGCGATCTCATCGATCGCGACCACGTACGGCATGAACGCATCGCCTGCGGCGACTTTGCGTCGTTCGCAGTCGACTAGGTACGCGTACCGGCGGTCCATCATGATCTGAAGCCGCTTCAACAGCTTGTTCGCGGCGTCCAGGTCAGGGCCGACGAACCCGCCCGGTTCGGCGCAAGCCCGCCATTGCCCGAGCTCGACCAGCTTGCCGTCGAGCAGGACTAGCCGGCAGTCCAACGACAGCGCCGCGTGCGCGACGACCGCGTTCAACAACGCCGACTTGCCCGCGCCCGGCTCGCCGCCGATGAGCATGTTCCGGTAGATCAGCGGCACCCGGACCGGCTGCCCGAACTCATCGATCCCGATATGCACCGGGTCGAAGATCGACAGGACCGGGCCAAGAGTGACCGGCTGGCTTCCCGGTCCGGTGTCAGCGACGAGCGTGGGCATGGCGGTCACGCCGCCGGCCGGGACTCAGCCGCCGAACCCGCCGTGTTGGCCGGGGTGGCGGTGTTCCAAGGGTCGTCCGGCACCTGATCCGGGGTGAACCCGTCGGAGGCCCGTGCCCGGTTCATCTTGGTGACCTTCGCCTGAGCGAACTTCAGTGACGGGCCGATCTCGTCCACGTCGAGTTGGAACATCGACCGCTTCTCGCCGGTGTCCTTGTCCTCCCAGCGGGACAGGCGCAGCCGCCCGTAGACGACCACCCGCGTGCCCCGGGTGAGGGACTCGGCCACGTGTTCGGCCATGTCCCGCCACGCCGTGCAGGTCAGGAACAGCGGCTCGCCGTCCTTCCACTGCCCCGACTCGCGGTCCATGAACCGAGGCGTGGACGCCACCCGGAACTTCGCGACGGCGGCCCCTGCCGGGGTGAACCGCAACTCCGGGTCATCGGTCAGGTTCCCGATCACCGTGATCGTGGTGTCTCCTGCTGCCATTACTGGCTCTCCTTGTCTCGAAACAGATCGGGTCCGGTGGAAGCGGTTCGGGTGGTCACCGTCGACCTGCCCGCGGCTGCTCCACCGGTTCGGGGACGTCGGCCAGGTCCAGGCCGACCGGGGACACCACCGCAGACAGCGATGGCCGGGGCTCGCGCACCTGCGCGAGCAGCGCCGCCAACGGAGACGGCACCAAGTTGGCCAGCGGGTCACGACGAGTCAGGTCCACACGGACCAGCGCCGCGAACCGTGCCGAGGCCCGGACCACGCGGGCTTCACCGGCCCAACAGGTCACAGCGACCTTGCCGGCCTTGCCCTCCAGGTCAGACAGATCCAGACCCGGGCGAAGCCACACCCAGACCCGCTCGCCGGCCGGAGTAGGCCGCGCCCACAGGATCAGCGGCAACGCACCCGATGACCGCGAAGCCGAATGCACGAGCTGCGCGAACACGACCCGCAGCCGGTGCCGAACAACCAGACACCACGACCAGGCCGACAACCGACGCCGGACCGGCCGCACCGCGAACGCGAGGACCAACACCGCCAGCACGATCGTGAGCGCAGACCACACGTTGACGGCCCTGACCAGCAGAGCCGGACCCACCGTCAGTACCGTCAGCGCCGCTAGCTCGAACGACCAGCGCCATAGCGCCCGCAGCACCGGCCAAACGAAGACCAGCGCCGCAGCCGCACAGCCACAGGCCAGGCCAGCAGCCAGGCCCAAGACCACCGCCAACAGTGGATGCCAGAACAACGCCGACACTGCGCCGGTCAGCACCGCCACCAACAGCGACACGCCAACGAAAGCCAGGCGTGCCCGCCTTGCGTACGCCGCAGACACCGGCGCCTCAACGACCGCGACCGTGCCCGGCCGGTCGAAGAGGTTCGCTCCTGCCACTTGCATCACCTCCAGTGTGACTCATGAGTCCCTTGATGGGACTAGATAGTCCGATGATATGGGGACTGTTGAGTCCCAGTCAAGGACCAATGAGTCCCGATGTGACCAAGGGGTCCCTTGGCTAGGACTGATACGTCCTACACAATGGGCAGGTGGAAATGGCGGAAGTCCTGCGTCGACGCAGGTCAGAACTTGGAATGTCACAGGCCGAGCTAGCCGACGCGGCCGGCGTCGACCGCCGGCAAATCCGGCGATATGAGGCCGGCGAACAGCAGCCCGTCCTGTCGGTCGCGGTCGCGATCGCTAACGCCCTGGACATCTCCGTAGGTGAGCTAGCGGGACTCGCGAGTCACCGCATCCACCTGTCGGGGGACTGGTGGGCTTCATGGCAGACCTTCAAGGACGGCGAGGAAATCGTCACGCTTCAAGAGGTGCGATTCCGGCAGGAAGGCGAGCGGATCGACGTCGAGACGACCACGCGGGGCCTCGACGTCGAAGAGGGCGGCTACCACTGGCGAGGCGAACTGCGGCTGTGGGACAACGAGATCGTCATGGGCTGGTATGCAGCCACCGACGGCGCCGTCCGGTCGAAGGGCACGATGTATTTCGTGCTGCACCCGCACGGTCAGTACATGTCCGGCCGGTGGGTCGGTCTCAGCTACGACGGCAGCGTGGTCACCGGTTGGGGCGCCATGGCTCGTGATCAGGAAACAGCGACTGCGACGATCGAGGAACTCAAGGCGTCGGAGGTGGCGCGTGCCTGAACAGGTCTGCGAGGTTGTGATTACGGCACCGGACCCAAACTGGCTCGCTTCGTTCGCTCGCGAGTTGGTCGACCTGCGGTTGTGTGCAGGCGGCCACACGATCAACGAGATCAGCTCTGTCTTTCGGTGGCGTGGCGAGGTCAACGAGGTGCAAGAGGCGAGGGTCGCACTGCACACAAGGACCGCCCACGTCTCCGAGATCGTGCGCCTGACGAACGAGCGGCATCCCTACGAAGTCCCCTGCGTCGTCGCATGGCCGATCGAGAGCGGCAACCCGACGTACATCTCGTGGATCATCTCGGAGACCAGAGAGCCGGGGTCGCAGTCATGACCGCCCATAAGAGTCGCGTGTGTCATTTCGTGATCGACTGCGACGACCTGGACGGAGCTGTTCAGTTCTGGTCGGCGGCGCTCGACGCCACGGAGGAACCCGTGGCGGACCAAAGCCGCCACATCTACCGACGGCTACGCCTACCGGACTCAGAGATCCGGGTCCTACTTCAGCACACGGCCGACGCCAAGTTGTCGAAGGAGCGCATGCACCTGGACCTGGAGGTGGAGGACGTCGAGGCTGAGGTGCAGCGACTTGAGACCCTCGGCGCGCGCCGCTACGACCACCAGCAGGCACGCGGGTTCGACTTCTGGGTGATGCGCGACCCGTGGGGCAACGAGATCTGCGTCTTGGAGCCTGTCTTCCCAGAACTACTCGACCGCAGGCAAGAACGGTAAGAAGCTCGCTGCCAACCAACCTTTGGGGTCAGTCCTCGCCCAACTCGGGCCGGTATTCCTTGATCCACGCTTCGACGTCATCCGTCGCCCAGATCTTCCCCGCAGCCAACTCGGCGACCGGGTCCGGGAAGTTCTTGTGACTCGTAATCGCATAGACGCGCTGGCGGCTGATCCCACCAAGCCGCATGCGGATCTCGTGCGACATCATCAGCCGCTCGCGCTTCCGCTTCGGTGCCATGACCCTGACCGTAGGCAGCCGTCACGAGGGCGTACGTCATCATGGCGAACGTCAACGCGACGTCTGCTCTTGACCTATGCTGTGGTCGTCCGTCAACGTAATGCCATGACATCGCAGCCTAACTGGGCACGTCGCGCCTCGGCGCCTCCGGCGTGGTCGCCGTGGCCGCTTCTGCATCAGCCGAGCCCCAGCCAGCCGCGGGCGCATCTGCCAGCACGCCCGATCTGGCTCTGCCAGGAGGACGGTCAGGAATGGCCCTGTAGAGACGCCAGGGCAACCCTGCTCACGGAGTACGGCGATGATCGCCCGGCCCTCTCTGTATATCTCGCAGGCCAGCTCTTCGAGGCGATGGCCGATCTCCACCGGCTGCGTCCCCACAAGCTGCCAGAACCCGCCGCAATCTTCGACCGCTTCCTGCGATGGGCTGACCCCCCGCCAGCAGACGCAGACGCTGAGTAGGCCGACGCCGAAACGCCCATTCCGGCGAACCAGAGCGTTCAAGGTGACACCGCGCCGTTGTGGACTTTGCGTGCTCTCGCGGCGGGAGCGTGACACTGGGTGAGCGCATCGGTACTCTGGGAGGCCCATCGCCCCCCGGTCGGAGTTTGTCATGCACCTGCGGAGTCGTCGCAGTCAGATGCAACAAACGATCTACCCAAGTGACCCATACACATTTATCAAGCACCGCTCGTATGCCCATTACTTAAACTGCTGGCTTCCCGTCTTTCTTCAGACGCGCGACACCGCCACGGTAGTCGACGCGTTTGCGGGCGCCGGAATATACAGCCAAGGCGACCCAGGTTCATCTGTGGTCGTGGCTAAAACTCTTCTTGGTCATTCACGACTCCAACGCTTTCGGGGAACCCTTCGTCTCCTCTCACTGGAGGAGCGACCCGATCGAGCCGCCGAACTGGAACGGCAGCGACAAAAGGTGCCGTCCGCTGCGCAACTCAAATGGCGGGTGCTGCCGCCCGGATCATTCGCCGAGAATGCCCAGAAGCTTCGTGACTACACCCATCGAGAAAATGACGGGGACCCGGTTCTTTGGTTGCTGGACCCATACGGCCCTGCAGACCTCGCGGCGGAGAGTGTGAGAGCGTGCCTAGATAGCGGGCCACGCGACGAGGCAATAATCTCGTTCTTCAGTAAAGAGATGCACCAGCGCAAGACTGTAAGCACGTGGCAAACCGCGATGCAGCGTCACTTCGGAACGAACTCATGGCGAACGGTGTTAGACCACCAATCCCAACCGGAGGGGATGACGGCCCTTGTCGAGGCGTACTGTTCCGACTGGCGTTCCACAGGCCTCTACGCTAGCTACTTCGCGATAAGAGTGCCGAATGAAACTGCGCGATACCATCTCGTCTTTCTCACGCACGCGGAACGGGGCCTTGAGTGCTGGACCAAGATGCAGCGCAGGATCGACCCAGTCTTAGGACGGGGCGCATCTCCGGCTTCCATCGATGCACCAACCCTCTTCGACGGCATTGCGATAACGTCGACAATGGTTGAGATACTCCGTGGCTATGCCGGGCAAGAGAAGACGTGGCAGCAAATGCGGATCGATGCAATGCAGGCGGGCCAATCCGATAGGCTCCTGCGGGCAGGCCTCCAGGAACTTCGCATGACGGGCTTGGCTTTCAGAGTCGAGCCGCTCGAAGCGACGACTCCGTGGCCCGAAGGATGCACCGTCAGATTCTACTCTGAAGCTGACCTCCGCGATGCGGACCAGGCCGAGTTCAACTAAACAGCTACTCGGGCAGGCATCTCATCCCAGGTACGCCCGTCCAGATTGCGACCAGCTTCCTTCGGCGTCCGACCGCCCCATTGCTTAAAAAAGAAGGGAACATGTCCCTGAGTGCACCTATCGCGCAGTTCCGCAACCCAGCGCACATCGACCGGGCGATAGTTGGGTCCGCTTTCGCCGCCGGCAATCACCCATCCAATACCGCTCAAGTCGATCTGACCGAGCGATGCCAAGAGGGGCTCGCAAGAGAGGAACCGGACCGCCGCCGGCACGCCACGCAACTCGTCAATCCGGTGCGCCTCACGGCTGGACTCGACCGAAACGCCCATCCACACGTTCTTTGGCCAAGGCAAATTGGGGGCGAGTCGGCGTAGGCGCCGAGCGCGCTTCGTCAGAACCTGAAAGGTGTGCTGCGGGCAGGCCTCCATGGTCTCAAAAACCTCCCGAATGAACGGCAGGGGCACTTTGCCGTGAAAGAGATCGCTCATAGAATTCACGAACACCAGGCGCGGTGCGCGCCACTTGCGGGGAATGTCAAGCGCATCCCGGTGCACCGTCAGACCGAAGCCCGGCCCGGAGGTTCGCGCATCCCCGTCGTTCTGATACTTCGCCTGACCCATCGCCTTGAGGCGCTTGGACAAGGTCAAAGCGTAACAATTGTCGCATCCAGCCGATATCCGATCACATCCCGTGGTCGGGTTCCAGGTGGCCTGAGTCCACTCAATTGCCGACCCGTCTGCCATTCCCGCCTCCGATGTCTTGTGTCGGTCGGGCGTAGGTTACCGAAGGCGGGCAGGGCGTCACACACAGGCGCGCCGATAGCGAATTCATCTCATCTGCGCGAGCGCACGGCCACCCGATTGTCTAGTCCCACCTGATGTCGAGTCCCACCTGATGCCGGTGAGAACTTTCTATACGTCTTCAAGGCGGCCGCAAGCGGCCGCTCGCGCCCTAGCCGGACACGGCACGCCTTGCCGCTTCGCTCGCGGCGCGCCGGCCCGGCGGGGCGCGTAACCGACAGCGGGCACGCCGAAGCCCGGCGACTACGAACCATCGCAGTCACCGGGCGGCCGGCCATCACCGGGGCGCGGTTACGGCGGACGCCGGCCACCTTGCGCGGCTCGCGGTCGCGCGTCGACCAGGGTCACGCCTCCGGCGGGTAGGGCCTCCGGCCCTACGACCCGGAGATGGCCTCCGGCGGCCGGGGCTACTCGCCCCTGGACCCTCGGCGGCTCTGGGATGGCCGGCACGATCGGTGCGCCCGTCGCACACCACAGGCAGCCAGACCGCGCCCACCTGGTCCAGGTCGTTCGTCCAGTGGGGCGCTCCACCTGGACCAGGTGGGCGCGGCCCGGTTGGGCGAAGCCTGCGCGACGGGATGCCATACAGGCCCAGACCTCGGGCACTCTTAATGGACAGCGGCGTACCGTCACGTCGTGAATACGCCAAGGCGACGCAGCCAAGAACACGGATGCCGACTGTGTGGCTCGTCCGGCCAGGTGTCGAAGGAAGATGCGTTGCCCAATTGGGTACGCAACCACGCCGCCGCGCAAGTCGCCGAGCAGTTCACCGGGTGGGATCGAGGCACGCCATACGCTGGGAAGCGACCACCGGCCTCCGTGACGCGAGCCGTCTGCAAGACATGCAATGGGTGGATGAACAGCCAGTACGAGAACCCGGCCAAGCCCATCCTCATCCCGTTGATCGCCGGGCAGGCGCATACCATGCCCGCGACGGCCGTAGACCTCATCGCGCGTTGGATCGCTAAAACGGTCTTGATGCGCGCGCTGGTAGACCGAACGCCGACAGCGCTGATACCTGTGGCCGAGTACCGGCGGTTTCGAGTCGAGGGCACCCCGTCCGCGCGGTGCTGGATCTACATTGGAGCGCTGGACGAGTCCGCTGCCGGCCAACACCTTCCTGTCGGTCCGCAACCGGGAACCCCGCCCGCGAAGTCGGGAGGCACTCGTGGGACGTGGCTGGCGTACACGGCCACGCTGGTGATCGGACGACTCGCGGCCCAGTACGTCCACAGCTTTGACGGTGCGAGGTACATACCAGCCGCTGAGCGTGCTGGACTCGTCGGAGCAATTTGGCCGCCGACAAACCGGGCGCTTGCATGGCCGCCACCGGCAACAATCACCGTGGAGAACGCACGCCTGCTCGACCTCATGACCGCGCGGCCGGAGACCGGATAGCCCCCGGAACGCGAATCGCCAGGTTGGGAGAAGTCTGGGAGACGATCTTGTCGTTCGCTGCCACGCCAGCCTTCGTAGACTTACAGGAACAACGAGGCCGACCAGTATGTATAGCCAGATGCCCATGTAATGGGCCGGGCCTGACCTAGTTCGGGACGAAGAGGTCGTCGGTTCAAATCCGGCCACCCCGACCACATAGCACCGCCACAGGGTCGGTTTCCTCACGAGAGGGACCGGCCCTGACTCGTTTCCGTCGAGCGGGTCGCGGTCGGGACCGCGAGTGTCGGTGGGTGTCCCTATGCTCCGAGTCCTGGCGGCACTCGACGGGAGGGACTTCATGAAGACCTTCGACCGGTCCGATGACCTGCGGAAAGCCGAATTCCGCGGCGTCACCCTAAACGGCGCGCGGTTCGTCGAGTCAGACCTGTCCGGCGTGGTGATGCGCGGTGTCGACATCGCGGGTGCCGACATCGACGCACCCTGGCTCTTCGAGGATGGGAGCGGTCTGCGGGTCAACGGTGTCGACGTGGCACCCTTCGTCGATGCCGAGCTGAACCTGCGCTTCCCCGGTCGTGCCCAACGGCGGGCCGAAGATCCCGACGGCCTGCGAGCGGCCTGGGCAGCGCTCGAGAAAACCTGGGCGGCCACCCTCGCCCGCGCGGCGGCGGCGCCCGCCGGCACCGTTGACATCCGAGTCGCAGGCGAGTGGTCCTTCGCCCAGACGCTCCGGCATCTGGTGCACGCGACGGACGTGTGGCTGGGGCGGGCGATCATGAAGTTGGAGCAGCCGTTCCACCCATTAGGGCTGGCGGACGGGGGCGACGGGTCGGAAACGCCGACCTACGCCGAAGTGCTCGCGGTCCGGGCCGGCCGCGTCGCCATGGTGCGCGACTTCCTGGCCGCGGTCACGCCGGAGGATCTCGTCGCGGTGCGCGAGAACCCGCACAACCCGGAGCATCCGGAAACCGTCCGCTCGTGCCTGCACGTGATCCTCGAAGAGGAGTGGGAACACCACCGGTTCGCCGTCCGAGACCTCGATGCGAGCTCCGGCGGCTGAGCCGTCACGTGTCAGCCGTCGCCGACGCGGGGGCCAGGCGGGCACCGTCGCGGCCGTCGCGTTTGACCGCGTACATGGCCGCGTCCGCTCGGCGCAGGGTGCGTTCCGGTGGTTCCTCGTCGGCCACCAGCGCGACCCCGATGCTCACCGTGCGCCCGATCGCCCGGGCCGCGTCCGTCAGCCGGTCCGCGATCGTCATCGCCTCGCTCGGGTGGCGCACGTCCAGCACCGCCACGAACTCGTCGCCGCCCAGGCGGAACAGTTCGTCCACCCGGCGCAGGGCGCCTTGCAGCGCGCGGGCCAGTGACACCAGGACCGCGTCGCCTTCCTGGTGGCCGTACGTGTCGTTGATGTACTTGAACTGGTCGATGTCGATTGCCAGCAGCGCCGTGCGGCCCGGCACCGCGTTGCGGATGCGTTCGCCGAACGGGCCCTGGTGCCGCAACCCCGTCAGCGGGTCCGACATCGCCAGCTCGCGGAGCGCCGCCAGCGTGCGCAGGCGGTCCAGGCACGCCCAGGCCTGCGCCGCCAGCAACTCCATCAGGTTGACCGTCGACGAGTCCGGCTCGAGGGTGCGGTCGTCGGCGATCAGCATCACGCCGCCTTCGCCGGGTGGGCCGACCGGCACCGTGATCAGTGTTGCCACGCCCGCGTCCAGCAGTGGGCGGTAGACCGGCGGCACCGTGTGGCCCGTCTCGCCGAGGGTGTGCGACGAGCCGTGCCGGTGTGCCAGCGTGACCAGTTCCAGCAGCGCCGACTCGGGCACCGTGGTCAGCACGTCGCGCAGGTTCGCCTCGAACTCGTCCGGCAGCGCCGTCGGCATGCCGACCCGGATCCGTTGGCCTTCGCTGACCACGAGCACTGCGGCGCACAGGCCCGAGACGTCGCGGGCCGCGTCGTTGGCTGCCGCCATCAGTTCCCACTCGGTGGCCGCGGCGGTCAGCGCGCCGGCGTGCCGGAGCAGCTTCTCGCTGCTGTTCTCGGCCGGTGGCCCGCCGAGGCGGGTGATCCGGTCGCCGAGGCACGCCGCGACCTCCTCGATGCAGGCCCGGGCGGCGGCGACGTCGGTGGGGTCACACCACTCGACGTCGAACACGCCGATCGGCTGGCCGTCGGTGTCGACGAGGGGCGCGCAAACCTCGAGCGTCACGTCGGCGATGCCGACCGGGATGTAGTCGGGGTCCTCGCGGACGGCCGTGACGGTCTGTGTCCGCCCGGTGCGGAAGGCCCGGCCGGAGACACCACGACCGGTCTGCACGGCGGTGAAGACGTGCCAGGAGCCGGCGGCGGCGACGCACCGGAGATGATCTCGTACGGGCAGCAGCGCGGCCGCCATCGCGCCCGTCTCGGCGCTGATCGTGTTGACCGCGACCCGGCAGGCTTCTTCGGCGGACGATGCCCGGGTCAGGCGCGCCGTCACGGCGCTGACGATGCGTTCGTGATCCAGTCGCACGGCAACTTTCTGGGCAGGAATCGGGTTGCTGCGACGAAGAAGAAAAATCTTCGGCAGCCTACCGACTGTATCCGGATCGTTGCCGTCGGCATCGGGACGAACCCGGCCATCCCGGATGCTGGGTGAGCGGTGTCACCCCTGTTGCGCAGACGGCAACGGGCCCGCCGGGCAACTGCCGGCGGACCCGTTGACCTGCTGCTTTGTCAGCCGCTCCCGCGACTCGAGCCGTTCGTCAGCCCCCGCCGCGACCGGGGCCGCGGCCTGGCCCGTTGCCCGGCTGGTTGCCACCGGGGCCCGCCGGAGCGCCGCCCTTGCCGTTGCTGACCTGGATGACGACCACGCCACCCTTGATCGTGCGACCCTCCGGCGACGTGCCGGCCACGGAGCCCGCCGGGCACTTGGAGTCGACCGGCAGGTTGTCGACCTCGACGTCGAAGCCGGCCGCGCTGATCCGGGACCGGGCCGTGTCGACCGACGCGCACTCGACGTTCGGGATCGAGCGCTGGTCACCGTTGATCATCTTGCCGGTGCTCGGCGCCGTGAACTCCTTCTTCGGCGCCTTCATCGCCTTCATGCCGTCGCGCAGGGTCTCGTACACCGCCGGGTTGACGATGTCGTGCTCCATGTCGTGCGGCGTTTCGGCGTAGTCCGGGTCGGCCAGGATGCCGGCGACCGAGAGCTGCTTGGTCATCGTCACCAGCGACGCGGTCTTCTCGCCGTCGGTGGTGCCGGACTTGCCGGCCACCGGGTAGCCGACGGTGCCGCGCACCCCGCCCGCGGTGGCGCCGGTGCAGCGGGAGGTCGAGGACCGGTCGCCAAGCGGGCAGCGGGCCGCGTCGACGGCCGCGCGGGCGACCTGGACGTCGAGCACCTTCTTGCACCGGGAGTCGGCGACGTCGAGCTTGGCGCCGTCGGGAGCGATGATCTCCTGCACGGGGTTGGGCTCGCAGAAGGTGCCGTCGGCTGCCAGGGTCGCGTACGCGTTGGCCAGGTCGAGCGGCGTCGTGGCCGAGACGCCCAGCGTGAAGGCGCCCCACCCGTCGGCGTAGTCCTTGTTGTTGGCGAACCGGGCGTCGCTCTTGGAGCGGAACTTGATGCCCATCCGCTTGGCCGCGTCAACGACGTTGGCCGCGCCGGCCCGCTCTTCGAGCGGGACGAAGTAGGTGTTGACCGAGCGACCGAACGCGCCCCACATCGTGTGGACGCCGGCCATGCTCTTGTTGGCGTTCTCGGGACAGTATTTGTTGGTGCCCGGGCAGGCACTCGGTCCGTTGAACTCGACGATGTACTTCGAGGTGTATTTTTCCTCGGCCTTGATCGTGTAGCCGAGCGGATAGCCCTTCTCCAGGGCCGCGACCAGCGTGAAGATCTTGAACGTCGAGCCGGCCTGGTAACCCGTGATGTCGCCGCCGCCGGTCAGCAGCGGGTTGGTCGTGTTGGGGTAGGTGCCCCGGACCTTGCGCTTCTTCTTGGCCGGGTCGGTGGAGATGCCGTTCTGCGGTTTGTCGGTCGAGTCGAGCTTGTAGTTGCGGTTGACCGCGAGCGCCCGGACGTAGCCGGTGCCCGGCTCGATCGCGGCGACCATCAGCGCGTTGGGATGGTTCTTGGCGGTCTTGTAGTACTGCTCGACGTTGGCCTTCGCGGCGTCCTGGACTCCCGGGTCGAGCGAGGTGACGATCTTGTAGCCGCCGCTCTTGAGCCGCCGCTCACGGTCGTACGACGTGGCTCCGAACGCCTCCTGGTCCATCCACCAGCGGTAGAAGAAGTCGCAGAAGAAGCCCCAGCTGTTCTTGGTGGTGGCCACACAGCCGTTGGGCGCGCGCTTGCCCTTGACGGTCAGCTTGACCGCCTTGGCCTTGTCGCGCTGCTCGGCGGTGATCTGCCCGATCTTGAACATGTTGTCGATGACGTAGTCGCGCCGGGCCACGGCCTGCGGGTAACCGGTGTCGGTGGTCGGGTCGAACTCCGACGGCGCCTTCACCATGCCGGCGAGCATCGCGGACTCGTCGATCGTGAGGTCCTTGGGCAGCTTGGCGAAGTAGACCTGGGCCGCGGCGTAGACGCCGTAGGCACCGTTGCCGAACGGCGCGGTGTTGAGGTAGCGCTCGAGGATCTCGTCCTTGCCCAGCTCTTTGTCGATCTGGAGCGCGTAC
Source organism: Asanoa iriomotensis (assembly GCF_016862515.1). Lineage (GTDB taxonomy): Bacteria > Actinomycetota > Actinomycetes > Mycobacteriales > Micromonosporaceae > Asanoa > Asanoa iriomotensis. The sequence continues at coordinate 18,837 of NZ_BONC01000029.1, read as the reverse complement.
CGCATCTCCCGGACCTTGCGCTGCGGGGTGTCCTCGGTTGCGGCAACCACGTCCTGCGGGTCGGTCGCGGAGTAGGCGATGGCCAGCCGCACGTATTGCATCGTCAGCGTCGAGGCACCCTGGGTGGTCTCGCCGGCCTGGTTGTTGGCGACGAACGCCCGGCCGATGCCCTTGATGTCGACGCCGTTGTGCTTGTAGAAGTCGTGGTCCTCGGCGGCGATCATCGCCTGCTGCATCGTCTTGGAGACGTCTTTGAGCGGGACGTCGCGCCGGTTCTCGTCGTACATCGTCGCCAGCGGCGTCTTGCCGTTGCGGGCGTAGATGTAGCTGATCTGCGGCGGGCGCTTGAGGGTCAGCTCCGTGGGCAGCTTGTCGAAGGTCTCGACGCCGGCCTTCGCGGCGAGGCCGGACATCGCGACGGCCGGGAACGCGGCAGCCGCGACCACCACGCCGGCGAGCACGCCACAGATCACCAGCGATGCGGCGTTGGCGAAGATGTTGTGATCACGTCGCCGCATCCAGCTCTTTTTGCGCGGCTTCACAGCCTTCGCAGTCCGCTCACTCACCACGCCAGGGTACGGGAATGCACAACAATCTCGCGTCCCGCGTTGGTGGCGGTAAGGGCACGAGACCGGACGCGCGGTGATCCGGCTGAGGACAACGCGAAAGACGACGCGCCCGCGAGCACGTCCTTCCGGAGCCGGTGTCGTTGATGTGTTATGCGCACGCTCCGGCAGCCGATGCGTATCGGCATCGAGAATTCTGCCGGACTGCTGTGGTTCGTGTTGGCTTTTGACCGAATCCAACCAAGATTTTCCGCGTACGAGGCATCTTCAACCGCCTGTTATGGGGTAGGCGAAGAGTGTCCCAGTTGTGATGTATTTATCTGACAACGTTGCGTAATCAGACGACTACGGAGCATGATGGTCCGGCGAGTATCGCGCGCCACCCGCCGTCTCCCGGGGGACACGGATCGGTGGGTGACCGGGGGCAACACCTGCCGATTCGAGGTCGGGAGTCCGACTGATGTGGGGGGTTCGGCAGCGGACTGCAAGGGGGGACGTGGACTGATGGGCATGATCACAGACTGGCCGACATTGGCGGCATGCCAGAACGGAGACCCGGACGCGCTTTTCGTACAGGGCGCCGAGCAGAACGTCGCGAAGCGGATCTGCCGAAGCTGCCCTGTGCGATACGAGTGCCTGGCCGACGCGCTGGACAACCGCATCGAGTTCGGCGTCTGGGGTGGCATGACCGAGCGCGAGCGGCGCGCCCTGCTGCGCCGCCATCCGCAGGTGGCGAGCTGGCGCAAGATGTTCGAGGCCGCACTGCGAAACAAGGACAAGTCGCCGGTCATGGCCGGCTGATGGCCGAGCCGATCATCCGCAGCCCGTCGATGTCGTGCACATCGGCGGGCTGCGCCGCTACGGCCACCGTCGGCACGTGGGGGAACTCCGCGGCAAAGCCGGCCGTCACGGCCCGCTCCCGGTCGGCGAGGGCCGCCAGCGCCGCGTGAATGCGCAACGCGTCGGCGGTGGGCACCTGCTCGCCCGCCTCGTCGAGCCCGGCCGCGCCGGAGAGGCTGGCATCGGCGGTCAACCCCGGCACCTTGACCGTGTGGACCCGGTTGACCACGAGCCCGGCCAGCGGCATGCGCTCCTCGCCGAGCCGCCGGGCGAAATAGGACGCCTCGCGGATCGCGTCCGGCTCCGGGGTCGCCACCACCAGGAACGCGGTCTCGTCGGCCTGGAGGATCTGGAAGGTCTGCTCGGCCCGCTGCCGGAAGCCGCCGAACATGGAATCGAGCGCGGCGACAAAACCTGACAAATCAGTCAAGAGCTGCGCGCCGAGCACTTTTTGTACGACCCGGGAGAAGACCCCGAACGACGCGGTGACCAGGCCGAACACGCTGCGCCCGCCGGCCCGCGCGGGTGCCAGCAGCAGCCGCAGCATCTTGCCGTCCAGAAACCGGCCCAACCGGGCGGGCGCGTCGAGGAAGTCCAGCGCCGAGCGGGACGGCGGCGTGTCGACCACGATCAGGTCCCACTCGCCCTGCGCGTGCAGGTGGCCGAGCTTCTCCATCGCCATGTATTCCTGCGTGCCGGAGAAGGTCGAGCTCATCGCCTGGTAGAAGGGGTTCGCGAAGATCTCCGCGGCCTTCGCCGGGTCGGTGTGCGCCAGCACGACCTCGTCGAAGGTCCGTTTCATATCGAGCATCATCGCGTGCAGCGAGCCGTCGCTGCCCTCGCCGACGCCCTTGACGGGGCGGGGGGTGTTGTCGAGCTCGGTCAGGCCGAGCGACTGGGCGAGGCGGCGGGCGGGGTCGATGGTGAGCACGACGGTGCGCCGGCCGTGCTGCTCGGCGGCCCGCAGCGCGAGCGCCGCGGCCGTCGTGGTCTTGCCAACCCCACCCGACCCGCAACAGACCACGATCCGGACGCCCGGATCACTCAGGATCCGGTCGACGTCCAGCCGCGGCGGGTGCTGATCCGAAGACACATGGCCGAGTTTATGGGGTCGGAGCAGCCAACAGAGCGGCGGCGAGAAGGTCGAGGCCGGTCCGGTCGACTCCACCGCTCAACAGAGGCAGCTCCAGCACCGGCCGGCCGAGCTCGGCGAGGTCGCCGCGGAGGGAATCCTCCAGCTCCTGGCGGGTCCGGTGATCGCGGACCTCGGCGTACAGGCCGGTGACCGTCGCCTTGTCGGTGGGCAGGCCCGCGGCGGCCAGCCCGCGCCGCAACTCGGCCTGTGTGACCTTGCCGACCGAGGTCAGCGGCTCCTGTGCCTCGTTGACGATCACGTGCCCGACCGGGATGCGCAGCCGGGCCAGCTCCTCGATCGCGTCGACCGTCTCCTGGACCGGCATCTCCTCGAGCAGCGTGACCACGTGCACAGCGGTCATCGGCGAGCGGAGCAGGGCCTGGACGCCGTCACTCTGGGTCTTGATCGGCCCGACCTTGGCCAGCTTGGCGGTCTCGGCGGTGACGTTGAGGAACCGCCCGATGCGGCCGGTCGGTGGTGCGTCGAGCACGACGGCGTCGTACACCCGATGGCCGTTGGAGGTCCTGGTCGTCGCCTCCTTGACCTTGCCGGTGAGCAGCACGTCGCGCAGGCCCGGGGCGATGGTGGTGGCGAAGTCGATCGCGCCCAGCCGGCGCAGGGCCCGACCGGCGGCGCCGAGCCGGTAGAACATCTCGAGGTATTCGAGCAGCGCTTCCTCGGCGTCGATGGCCAGCACGCGCACCTCGCCGCCGCCGGCCGCGGCCGTGATCCGCCGCTCCTCGTAGGGCAGCGGCGGCGTGCCGAAGAGCTGGGCGACGCCCTGGCGTCCCTCGACCTCGACCAGCAGCGTGCGGCGTCCGCCGGCGGCCAGCGCCAGGGCGAGCGCGGCGGCCACGGTCGTCTTGCCGGTGCCGCCCTTGCCGGTCACGACATGGAGCCGCGCCGGCCAGAGATCGGCACGTCGGCCCGTCGCAGTCGTCACGCTCCCAGACTAGGGGCAGGCGTCAGCCCACGTCACAGACCCACCAGCCGGTCTGGTGCACGAGCGTGAAGCGGAGCTGCTGCTCGGCGCTGCGGTCGTCGGCGGTCAACACGGTCACCTTCGTCGAGACGACGGCCTTATCGGCGTCCTGCTGCTCGACCTTGGGCGGGTCCCAGCGGTACCGCGGGTTCGGGTAGGTGCGCGCGTACCGCTGCACCTCCTCGACCTTGTCCTGGATGGCGCGCTGGTCGCGGGACGCGGTGCAGACCAGGCCGGTGGCCGCGGCGGCGTTCTGGTCGACGTAGATCGCCTTCAGGAAGCTCTCGACGGCGGCCACCGGATCGGCGGCGCCCTCGCCCGTCTCCACGTCCCGCACGATCAGGAAGGCGGCCAGGCCACCACCGCCACAGAGCAGGACCGCGGCGAGGACGATCGCGAGAACGAGCGGTCCGCGTCTCTTTTTTGGGGGTACGCGCGGCGGGGCGGGCCACGGCACGACGGAATCCTGCTGGCCGGGGCCGGGCATCGGGGGCACCGGGGCCCACGGCGGTGCGGCGTCCTGGGGCGACGGGGCAGTTGTCGCCCAGCTCTGCGTGTCCGGCGGCACCGGCGGGGCACTTGGCGGCGGCGCTCCGGGGCTCCACGCTGGCGGCGTCCACAGGGGCGGCGCCGCTGGTGTCGGGGGTGCCGGGGGTGCGCTGATGGGCCGTGGTGCCGGTGCGGCGCTTGTTATCTCCTGGGTCCGGTCGGGCTCGACCGCGGGCGCCTCCTCGGCGGCCTCCGGTGGGGGCGGCGCGGGCAGATCCCGCGGCGGGGGCAGCGGCGGCACAGGCGGCTTGTCGGAGCCCTCGTCGCCAGGCTCGGAGGCGTCGGCCGGACGGCTCTCCTCGCGGTCGGGCGGCACGGTCATCGTCTCCCCAGGCTTTGTCCGTTCGAGCCGTCGCCGAGCAGGGTAGCCGACCTCGGGCCGCGCGGATCGGCACCGGTAACCTCAGCCGCATGCAGAAATGGGAGTACGCGACCGTGCCGCTGTTGGTCCACGCGACCAAGCAGATTCTGGACAACTGGGGCGAAGACGGCTGGGAGCTGGTCTCCGTGATCCCGGGCCCGAACCCGGAACAGCTGGTCGCCTACATGAAGCGGCCGAAGTCGTGACGACTCCGCACGAGCGCCTGGCCGAGCTCGGCCTCACCCTGCCCGAGGTGGTCCCGCCGGTCGCCGCGTACGTGCCGGCCGTGCAGTCGGGCGTCTACGTCTACGTCTCCGGCCAGCTCCCGATCGCCGGCGGCGAACTGCTCGCCAAGGGCAAGGTCGGTGCCGACGTCACCGCCGAGGAGGCCCGCGACCTGGCCCGCCAGTGCGGCCTCAACGTGCTGGCCGCGATCGACGCCCTGGTCGGCCTCGAGTACGTCGTCAAGGTCGTCAAGGTGGTCGGCTTCGTCGCGTCGGCGCCCGGCTTCACCGGCCAGCCCACCGTCGTCAACGGCGCGTCGGAGCTGTTCGGCGAGGTGTTCGGCGAGGCCGGCCGGCACGCCCGCAGCGCCGTCGGCGTCGCCGAGCTGCCGCTGAACGCCCCGGTCGAGGTCGAGGCGATCGTCGAGGTCGCCACCGCGTAACGGCGGTGTGAATGTTCTGTCGCACCTCGGTCGTACGATCGCACCCATGACGGCCCACGTGACCACTCCGGCGGCGGCCCTGGCGGAACGCCTGCCGGAGTGGGCCACGCTGGTCCGGGCGCCCAACCCGGGCCCGATGACCCTCGACGGCACCAACACCTGGGTCCTGCGCGCCACACCCGGTGCGCCGGCCGTGGTCGTCGACCCGGGGCCCCTCGACGAGGGGCACCTGCGGGCCATCGCCGAGCACGGCCCCATCGGCACCGTGCTCGCCACCCACGGCCACCACGACCACGTCGAGGGCCTCGACCGGTTCGCCGAGCTGACCGGTGCGACCGTTGCCCGCGACCTCGGCGAGCGCGAGCTGGCCGGCGTCCTGGTCGACACGCTCCCCACGCCGGGCCACACCGCCGACTCGGTGTGTTTCGTGGTCTCGGCGGCCGGCGAGCGGGCGGTCCTCACCGGCGACACCATCCTCGGCCGGGGCACGACCGTCGTGGCGCATCCCGACGGCGATCTCGGCGACTACCTCGCCAGCCTGGAGCTGCTCACGGCCTACCCAGGCCACCTCGTGCTGCCCGGCCACGGCCCGGCGCTGGCCGACTGCGCGGTCGCGGCCCGGTTCTACCTGACCCACCGCCAGGCGCGGCTCGAGCAGGTTCGGCAGGCTGTCGCAAATGGCGCCAAAACGGCCGAAGAAGTCGTTGCCGCCGTCTACGCCGACGTCGACCGGAGCCTCTGGCCGGCGGCCGAGTGGTCGGTCCGCGCCCAACTCGCATATCTCGGTGTGCCATCCGGGGAATCGCGACGGGGGTCACAACGGTTGGATGGACCGTGACGTGTCCCGTGTGCGGCACGGTCGCCATACCCGGCGCCCGTTTCTGCCACAACTGCGGCGCGGCCCTGCCAGCGGCCGCGAGCCTCCCGGCAGCCGAGCGCCGGGTGGTTACCGTCCTCTTCGGCGATCTGTCTGATTTCACCTCGTGGTCGGAAAATGTCGACCCCGAGCGGGTCGGCGCGGTCACCGACCGTGTGCTGGCCGCGCTCGCGGGCGCGGTGAAGACCTTCGGCGGCCACGTCGACAAGCTCACCGGCGACGGCATCATGGCCGTCTTCGGTGCACCGGTCGCGCACGAGGACGACGCCGAGCGCGCCGTCCGGGCCGCGCTGTCCATGCAGCGGGCGGTCCGCCGGGTGCTCGACGACGAGCGCGGCGGCGGTGCGCCGCTGGGCCTGCGGGTCGGGCTCAACACCGGCGACGTGGTCGCCGGCATCCAGGCCGCGATCGAATACACGGTCATCGGCGACACGGTCAACACCGCCGCCCGGCTGGCCGACGCCGCCGCGGTCGGCGCGGTCTACGCCGGTGCCAGCACGTTCTCCGCCACGCGCCGCGTCGCGTCCTGGCGGCAGCTCCGCCCGCTGCGGCTCAAGGGCAAGCGCGACCCGGTGGAGGCCTACGAGCTGCTGGGCCTGCACGACGCCCCGGGCACGCGGTCGGGCCTCGGCGACGAGGCGCCGTTCGTCGGTCGCGAGGCCGAGCTCGGCCGGATCGCCGGCCGGCTGGCCGAGGTCATCGACCAGGGCCAGCCGACGGTCATGCTGATGACCGCCGAGGCCGGCATCGGCAAGACCCGGTTCGCCGGCGAGGCCGAGCGGCTGGCCGCCGGCTACGACGTCGGCGCCGGCCGGTTCGCCACCCGCACCGGGGCCCGGGTGCTCTCCGTGCGCTGTGCCGCGTTCGGTGAGCGCCGCCGGCTCGCGCCCCTCGCCGACCTGGTCCGGGCCGCGATCGGCGCACCCGCCGACAACGGCACCCCACCCAGCCGCGCGGTGGTCGAGGAGCGCCTGCGCCGGTTGACGACCCGCCTCGCCCGGCTCCCCGACGCGCCGCCGGTCGCGTCCGACCTGCTGCTGGCCCTGATGGGCTACGGCGAGCTGCCGACCGCGGTGCAGCCCGTCCCCGGTGAATGGTCCGGCGACATTCCGGGCGCCGACGCCGCCGCCGTGCCCGGCGCGGTCGCCGCGCTGCTGAGCGGCCTGGCCGCCGAGACGCCGCTGCTGATGGTCGTCGACGACCTCCACGACGCCACGCCGGAGACCGTCGAGGCGCTCGGCGTGATGCTGTCCCGCCTCGCCGGGCCCGTCCTCGTGCTCCTGCTCGGCCGCCCCGAGCTTGTGCGCACCGCCGGCGCGCTGACCCGCCTGGCCGACGCCGAGGTGGTCAACCTGCCACCGCTGCGCGGCGCCGACGCGTCCCGCCTGCTCTCCTCCTACCTGAGCGGCGGCAAGTTGCCGCAACCCGACACCGACGGCCTGCTGGCAACGGCGCAGGGCAACCCGTTCTACCTCGCCGAGCTGATCACGCTGCTGATCGAGCGCGGCGCGCTGACCAAGGTCAGCGTCGACGGAGAGCCCGGCGAGAAGCGTTGGCGCCTGGCACCCGGCTCGCTGACCAGCCGGTTGCTCTCGCGCGACCTGGCGGCGGTGCTGGCCGCCCGCATCGACGCCCTGCCGGGCGACGCCCGCGCGGTGCTTCGCGACGCGGCGGTCATCGGCGACCAGGTGCCGCGCGGCACGCTGGAAGCGCTGCGCGAGCACTACGCCGGCCGCGCGGGCCGACCGGCCGCGGTGGTCGCGGTCGAGTTGGAGCGTGCGGTCGACGAGCTGCTGCAGCGGCGCATGCTGCAGCGCACCCGGGCGGGCTACGCGTTCAGCACGCCGCTGATGCACGAGGCGGCCTATTCGGGCATCGGCAAGGCCGACCTGGCCGAGCGGCACGCGTTCCTGGCCCAGTGGGCGGCGCCGACCAACACGGGCGAGGTGGTCGTCGGCCGGCGAGCGGTGTCGGTCGACAGCGCCGCGGCCGACCCGGGCAGCTGGTCCGACGGCGACCGCGACGAGTTCATCGCCCACCATTCGGAGCGGGCCGTCGCCCTCGCCGACGTCGTCGGCCTGCGCCCAGACGCGGCCGCCCGCAACGTCGTGCCGCTTGGCATAGCGGCCCTGAGCCGTTCGGCCCGCCGTGCGGCCGCGGCCGGCGAGCCCACGACGGCGGTCGAATACGCGGAACGCGAAGCGGCCATGGCCGGCGACGCGCTCCCGACGGCCGACCGCCTGGTGCACGCCCGCGCGCTGCAGCAGACGGGCCGGGTCGCCGACGCCCTCGCGTACGCGGAAAAGATCGCCGCGAATTCGGCCGAACCCAGCGCCCGAGCCGGCGCCCTGTTGCTGGCGGGCCGCGCCCACCGCTCGCTGGGCGACTTCGCCAGAGCTCAAGTCATGTGGCGCGACGCGCTACAGGTAGCGACGGACGCCAACCTGCCGGGCCCGCGCGCGGAGGCGATGCGCCGCCTGGGCATGGCCGATTTCCTGCAGGGCAAGCTGGCCCAGGCCAGCAGCCGCTTCGCGGCGGCCTACCAGGTCAACGTCGCCGCGGGCGACGAACGCGGCCAGGCGTGGTCCCTGCAAAACCTGGCGTGGGTGACGACCACCCGCGGCGACTTCTCGGGCGCGGACGCGGTCCTGGCCCGAGCGGCACGCCTGTTCGCCCAGCTCGGCGACCCGGTGGGCCGAGCGTGGCTACGCGGCACGACGGCCTATGCCCGCCTGCTGGCCGGTCGACTCTCGGAGGCCCGCCGCCTGGCGCGCATCTTCCTACCGTTCGGCGAACGCGTGGGCGAAGCCTGGGCGGTGGGCACGCTCCGCGCGGTCGAGGCCTTCGCGGCGGCGGAGCTGGGCGACCTGGCCGAGGCCGACCGCGAGGCCCGGCGGGCCTACCGCGACTTCGCCGCGGCGTCCGACGACTGGGGCCGGGGCTTCGCCCTGGTGGTCCGTGGAGTCGTCGCCCGCGGCCTGGGCGAGCCCCAACACGCGACGGACCTGCTGACGGACGCGGTCACCTACGCGCACCGCATCGGCCACCCGTTGCTGATGGGCATGGCGGGCACGCTGCGAGGTTTCGTGGCCCTGGACCGAGGCGACAACGACGCAGCGGAAGCGGACGCCCGAGCGGTGATGACAGCGGTGGAGCCGCACAACCCGCTGGCACCGGCCCAGGTCGGCCCGCGGGTGCTGCTCTCCGCGGCCCGCACCCGAGCCGGCGACACCACCACCGCGATCGGCCTGCTGGCCCCGATCGCGTCAGCCAGCGGAGCGCCATCGCTGCTGTTCTCGCGCCAGCAGGCGCTAGCGACCTACGCATCGGCGCTGCTGGCCGCAGGCCGCTGCGAGCAGGCGCTTGACTGGGCCCAACGAGCCGCAACGGTCCCGGCGGAAGACGTCCGCAGCCGAGTGATCGGCGCGGAGGTCCTGGCCCGCACACTGGACACGGCAGGCCGCCACACGGAGGCAATGGCCGCGGCCGAGCGGGCGGTCGACCTGTCGTTCTCAACGGAACAAACCAGCGAACGCCCCCGCGCGAACGCCCTACAGGCGTCCCTGCACCCAACCGCCCCACGCCGCTCTGTCGCCTAGGACGAGCGGGTTTGATTTCGGTCCGCTGCCAAAGCAGCGGACGTCGTTGTCCCGGTTTCATCAAATCGCGAAATGGACCGGACGGCCCATCAAACCTGGTGGCCGCGTAGCCGATCGAAACTCGGACGAAATCCAGTTACCACGGGATCCTTTACATCAAAAGGTCGGCTGGTCATGGTGGGGTTGGATCCGCGACGAGCGAACATCTCTCACGAACAGCGCAACCGATCCACACAGAACCGCTAACCAGACAAGAATACTGGGGAGTCCAAACCAGGCGAAGCCATCGGCCGCGAGAACGATCGCTTGAATGAGTAGGGGAAATGCCAAGGAGATTGCAAGGCAATATACCCCTTGCATCGGCCTTCTACTGACCAACCAAACCAGGAGATACAGCAAAGCGCCGAGAAAACCCAAGGCAAAAAGGGCGGCCCACACCGGATTGGTGGACTTGGAGTAACCGATCAATTCAGCCACTGTCTCAGTCGAACCAGCGCTGATAATGGCACCCACAAAAACGGCCAACACCCAAAGAGTGACATTTCCAACAATTGCGGGACCTCGTCCCCACATACCGCGCCGAGGCCCCGCCGACTTCGGATCGGACACGAATTGGTGGGGAGAGTTCGGGGGTCGCCATCCAGGAGCAGCGGGCTGGGGTATCCCCAATGCGGGCCGTGGTCCTCCGACTACGGGTGGAACCACCTGCGGGTAGTGCCGCGCGGGAGCAGAATAGCCCGACGAGACCACGATTCCGTGGAAAGACGTCGGAGTCTCCGCGCCGCTAACGCGAGGGCTCGACATGGTTGCGGAAGGCTCGTGCGGCCGGGGTTGCTCTGGCTGGACGCCGTTTCGTTGCTTCGCGATGAACGGGCTCTGTGAATCGTCGCCGGCGCGCCCGCCGCTGCGTTGGGCCGAGCTGAACGACGACCCCTCAATCGAGTGCGCAACATTCGCGATCACAAGAGAGCCCTCGCCCATGCCGAGCTTGCGCGGTCGCTGCGGAGACGGTCCATTCACGACGTATCCGTAAACGAATTCGTAGAGTTCGTCGACAGTGATTCGTCCGTCCCGATTCATGTCGGCGTCACCGGTCGAGATTCCAGCGATCACGGCAGCGGTGAAGTAGGAACAGCTGACTGCGGACGGATCTTCCTCTTCAAAGCTCACCTCCATCTCGCCGGACGCCGTCAATATAGCCACTCCGCTACCTTGAGGCAGGTCCTGGACCAGTGCGCCTAAATTAGGTCCAGCAACGGAGCGCGCCCGCATGCCCCTGATGAACACGCCGCTGAAGCAACAGTCGACAAGAACCACCGTTGCCCTAGACCGACTCTCGTTGATGCGGTCACGAACCCAGTCCGCAGATACTGCCGTAGACCGCAGATATGACTTCTCGGTGTCGGAGAAGGCGAAATAGAGCTTACCCGCAGCGTCCTGCACACCATGACACGAAAGGTAGATGAGGTTCACGCTATCCGAGACTCGCGCTTGAGATAGGAATTCCTCGATTGACCGCTGCACCGAACGGCTTGTACGGTCGACCTCGACAGAAACCTCATATTCAGATCCAGGCTGACGTAACACGCGCGCAAGTTCATCAACATCACGGCGCGGAGATCTCAACGGCGCGAGGGCGGGGTCGCCATACGTCCCGCAGCCAAGTAGCAGCGCTCGTCGGCGCTGCGGCATCGCGCTCACGACGGTACGGCCCGCCAGCTAAACCGCCCAATGGCGATCTTGTTCTGGCGTCGGTATTCATACGAAGTTTGTCCAGACGAGAACAGGCCAATCGGCACCCACGAACGCTAGCAGTCGCGGCGTCTCCACAAAACCCATCGAGTACAAGTTGCTCGATCGCATGCATGACGCCACCGGAAGAAGCTCGGTCAAACTCAAGAGAGCCAGCGCTTCCTTGGTCAACTTGCGCGGAAGTCACTCGTTCGAGACAACTGACTAGGCGGCAATAGCCCGCTGACAGTCTCATCGAGGCAGGCGCTGGCAAGATCGAGATCTAGTTTGCCTTACTCCGGATCTCCGGCCGAGGCCACGACTACTTCGCCGTTAGCTCCGCAGCGACGAGTTCCGCGATCTGGGCCGTGTTCAAAGCCGCACCCTTACGCAAGTTGTCACCAGTGACGAACAGGTCCAACGCCCGCGGGTCGTCCATCGCCCGTCGAATGCGCCCCACCCACGACGGATCGGTGCCCACCGCGTCGATCGGCATCGGGAACTCGCCCGCCGCCGGGTCGTCGACCAGGATCACGCTCGGTGCGTTGCGCAGCGCCTCACGGGCGCCCTCCGAGGTCACCTCGGCGCCGAAGACCGCGTGGATCGCTACCGAGTGGCCCGTCACCACCGGGACCCGGACGCACGTCGCCGAGACCTTCAGATCGGGCAAGCCCAGGATCTTGCGGGACTCGTTGCGGAGCTTCAGCTCCTCCGACGACCAACCCGCGTCCTTCAGCGAACCCGCCCATGGCACGACATTCAAAGCCAACGGCGCCGGGAAAGGACCCAGGTCGTCGCCCACCGCCTGGCGGACGTTGCCCGAGCGTGAACCCAGCACCCGGTCTCCGGCGATCTTGCTCAGCTGGTCGTGCAGCGTGTCGACGCCGACCTGGCCCGCGCCCGACACCGCCTGGTAGGACGCCAGCACCAGCTCGCGCAAACCGTATTCGCGATGCAGCGGGGCGATCGCCACGATCATCGTCAGTGTCGTGCAGTTCGCGTTGGCGATGATGCCCTTCGGGCGGTTGCGGACCTGCTCCGGGTTGATCTCCGGGACCACCAGCGGCACGTCGCGGTCCATCCGGAACGCGGCCGAGTTGTCGACCGCGACCGCGCCCAGGGCCGCCGCGCGCGGTGCCCACTCCGCCGACACCTCGTCGGGCACGTCGAACATCGCGACGTCGACGCCGGCCAGCGACTCCTCCGACAGGGGCTGGACCGTCAGCTCCTCGCCGCGGCAGTAGACCTTCTTGCCCGCCGACCGCGGCGAGGCCAGCAGGCGGATCTCGCCCCACACGTTCTTGCGCGCCGACAGCAGCTCGCACATGACCGTGCCGACGGCTCCGGTCGCGCCGACAACCGCGAGGGAAGGCAGACCGGACACCGGGCTCACCTCCCGGTCCCCGCGTAGACCACGGCCTCCTCGGAGCCACCAAGATCGAAGGCATCGTGGACGGCGCGGACCGCGTCGTCGAGGTCGGTGTCGCGGCAGACGACCGAGACGCGGATCTCCGAGGTGGAGATCATCTCGATGTTGACGCCCGCCTCGGCGAGGGCGCCGAAGAACTTGGCCGCGACGCCCGGGTGCGAGCGCATGCCGGCGCCGATGAGGGAGACCTTGCCGACGTGGTCGTCGAAGAGCAGCGTCTCGAAGCCGATCTCGGCCTGGACCCGGTTGAGGGCCGCCATCGCCACCGGGCCGTCGGCCCGCGGCAGCGTGAAGGAGATGTCGGTGCGGCCGGTCTGGTGTGCGCCGGGCTGGCCGGTCGAGACGTTCTGCACGATCATGTCGATGTCGATCTCGGCACCCGCGACGGTCTCGAAGATCTTGGCGGCCGCGCCGGGCTCGTCCGGGACCGAGACAATCGTGATCTTGGCTTCGCTCCGGTCGTGAGCGACTCCGGTGATCAGTGCCTGCTCCACGGGAAGATCCTCCATCGATCCGGTGACGATTGTGCCGGTGTTGTGCGAGTACGACGAGCGGACATGGATCGGCACCTTGAAGCGCCGCGCGTATTCGACGCACCGCAGCATCAGCACCTTGGCGCCGCAGGCGGCCAGCTCCAGCATCTCTTCGTAGGTGATCTGCTTGATGTGGCGTGCGTTCGGCACGATACGCGGGTCGGCCGTGAAGACGCCGTCAACATCGGTGTAAATCTCGCACACGTCCGCCGACAGCGCAGCCGCGAGCGCGACCGCGGTGGTGTCGGACCCGCCACGGCCGAGGGTCGTGATGTCCTTGGTGTCCTGCGACACGCCCTGGAAGCCGGCCACGATCGCGATCGCGCCCTCGTCGAGCGCACCGCGCAACCGGCCCGGCGTCACATCGATGATCCGCGCCCGCCCGTGCACCGAGGTGGTCAACACGCCCGCCTGCGAGCCCGTGTAGGACCGCGCCTCGTAGCCGAGGTTCTGGATCGCCATCGCGAGCAGCGCCATCGAGATGCGCTCGCCGGCGGTCAGCAGCATGTCGAGCTCGCGCCCGGCCGGCAGCGGGCTGACCTGGTGGGCCAGGTCGAGCAGCTCATCGGTGGTGTCGCCCATCGCCGACACGACGACCACGACGTCGTTGCCCGCCTTGCGCGCGTCGACGATCCGCTCGGCCACCCGCTTGATTCGCTCGGCGTCGGCGACTGACGAGCCGCCGTATTTCTGCACAACAAGCGCCACCGCGGGTCGCTCCCTCTCACAGCAAACGTGCCGAGCGCCGCCGGGTTGGCCGCCGGCGGCGCGCGATTTTCCCTTTGCAGGGTACCGGCGGCCTGGGTGTGAGGGGAGTCGCGATCCCACCATCTGACGGACCGTCACGCACCGTTCACATTCAGAAGTTCGACACGACCGAAGACACGCCGGTACGCATGGACCGGTCTACATGCCAACACCGCCACAATGAGACCCGTGTGGGCGTACGGGGTGAGCCCGCGTCGGCGGTTCGCCGGCGCGCTGGCCGCCGTGCTCCTGCTCACCGGCTGTGGCGGCGACCTGCCCCCGGACACCCCCGGCCCGACCACGGCGCCCCCCACCACGACCGCCGACGCCCGCGACCAGCTCGCCGCCCTCGCCGCCGCCGCGCAGGACCGCACGCTGACGGCGATCTACACGTACCAGGCCGGCAACCACGAGCGCAGCGTCTCCGTGACGATCGCCAAGGACGGGAGCTGGCGGGTCGACGTGCCCGACCTGGCCCTCGGCGGCACCGTCGACATCTCGATCGTGCGCAACGAGATCGGCCTGTTCCAGTGCGCCCTGCCCTCGGCCGACCAGGCGGTCACGCCGAACTGCGTCAAGATCGGTGGCCCGGACGCCGACGTGCCCGGCGCCATCGACCCCGATGTGCAGCGGGCCCTGGTCACGGTCCGCCAGGTGTTGACCGACCCGGACGCGCCGCTGGACGTGTCGACGACCGCCCGGATCGCCGGTGCCAAGGGCCAGTGCTTCGCCGTGGAGACCACGACGGCCTCGGTCAACGCCGCTCTGGACGTCGGCATCTACTGCTACGACCAGGACGGCACGCTGACCGCGGCCCGCCTCGACTACGGCGACCTGGTGCTCGCCGGCCCGCCCGGCCCGGCGCCCACCAGCGTCGCGTTGCCGGGCCCGGTCACCGACGACAAGCCCCTCGGCATGGCGGCCCCGCCGACCCCCACCCCGACGGTCACCGGGAGTGCGCACCCGGCAACTTGACGAGACGTGCGTCTCAGAGTCCGGAAGGTCCTTGGCAAAATCACGGCGGGGTCACGTAGGGTGATCGTTGTCATGTGGCACCGGCAGCTCCTGCTTCGCTGCCGCGACGGGGCCCTCTAAGGCCGGCACCCCGTCGCGGAGCTGAATCGCGCCGTCCGCTCGCTGCACCGCACCTGAAATCACCCAGCCGCCCGGCGGCGCCCATGACTTCCTTTCTTCAGGAGCTTCTCCGCGATGTCTGACGTATCGGCCGAAAATCCCATCGCCCGCCAACGTGCCAGCCGCATGCCGTTCCAGCGGTACGCGTCGTACCACGAGCAGTTCGGCGTCGACCTCTCCGACCGCACCTGGCCCACCCGTCGCACCGAGACCGCGCCCCGTTGGTGCGCCGTCGACCTCCGCGACGGCAACCAGGCCCTGATCGACCCGATGTCGCCGGAGCGCAAGCGCCGGATGTTCCACCTGCTGGTGGAGCTGGGCTACAAGGAGATCGAGGTCGGCTTCCCGTCGGCCAGCCAGACCGACTTCGACTTCGTCCGCCAGCTCATCGAAGACGACATGATCCCGGACGACGTGACGATCCAGGTGCTGACCCAGTGCCGCGAGCACCTGATCGACCGCACGTTCGAGTCGATCCGCGGCGCCAAGCGGGCGATCGTCCACTTCTACAACTCGACCTCGACGCTGCAGCGCCGAGTGGTGTTCGGCCTCGACAAGGACGGCATCACCGACATCGCCACGAGCGGTGCGCGGCTCTGCCAGAAGTACGCGGAGATCCACACCCCGGACACCGAGATCTTCTACGAGTACTCGCCGGAGTCCTACACAGGCACCGAGCTGGAGTACGCGCTCGAGGTCTGCTCCGCGGTCATCGACGTGATCGACCCGACGCCGGACCGCCCGCTGATCATCAACCTGCCGGCGACCGTCGAGATGGCAACGCCCAACGTGTACGCAGACTCGATCGAGTGGATGCACCGCAACCTGCCTCGCCGGGACAGCGTCGTGCTGAGCCTGCACCCGCACAACGACCGCGGCACCGCCGTCGCCGCCGCCGAGCTGGGCGTGTTGGCCGGCGCCGACCGGGTCGAGGGTTGCCTGTTCGGCAACGGTGAGCGCACCGGCAACGTCGACCTGGTCACGCTGGGCCTCAACCTGTTCTCGCAGGGCGTCGACCCGCAGATCGACTTCGGCCGGATCGACGAGATCAAGCGCACCGTCGAATACTGCAACCAGCTTCCCGTGCACGAGCGCCACCCGTACGCCGGTGACCTGGTCTACACCGCCTTCTCCGGCTCGCACCAGGACGCGATCAAGAAGGGCTTCGACGCCCTGGCCAAGGACGCCAAGGACGCCGGCGTGCCGATCGACGACTTCACCTGGGGCGTGCCGTACCTGCCGATCGACCCGCGCGACGTGGGCCGCACCTACGAGGCGGTCATCCGGGTCAACTCGCAGTCCGGCAAGGGCGGCGTGGCGTACATCATGAAGGAGGAGCACAACCTCGACCTGCCGCGCCGGCTGCAGATCGAGTTCTCCGGCGTCGTGCAGGCGCGCACCGACAGCGAGGGCGGCGAGGTCGAGCCCGACCGCATGTGGGACATCTTCGCGGCGGAGTACCTCACACCCCGAAGCAGCGACATCCAGCTCAACGGGTACGCGACGGCGACGGTCGACGACAAGGTCGAGATCGAGGCAACGGTCGAGTACGCCGGCGAGCGGCGGGTGTTGACCGCGGTCGGCAACGGCCCGATCGACGCCTACGTCAACGCGATCCAGACCATGGGCATTCGGGTACGCCTCCTCGACTACGCCGAGCACGCCATGTCCTCGGGCGGCGACGCCCGGGCGGCTGCCTACGTCGAGTGCGATGTGGACGGCAGCACGGTGTGGGGCGTCGGCCTCGACCCCAACATCGTCAACGCCTCGATGCGGGCCATCACCAGCGCGGTCAACCGCGCCCGTAAGTAACCGGCGATCCCGGAAAAGACCGGAGCCCGGCACCCGAACACGGGGTGCCGGGCTCCGGCCTGTTCAGGACGTCGGCTCGGAGGTGGTCTCGCGCACCGGGTGCACCGAATGGCTGGCCGTCGTCATCGTGGTCACCGCGCGGTGCCAGGCGATCTTGGGCAGCCGGCCGCAGAAGACGACCGCCAGGCCCGAGCCGGCCACCATCAGGCCGGCGCACCAGAGCATCGCCTCCCGGAACGACGCGGTCAGTTGCGCCGGCACCTCGTACGCCGCGCCGGTCAGCCCGACCAGCAGCGGCAACGCGGCGATGGCGACCAGCGCACCGGCCCGGGCCGCGGCGTTGTTGACCCCGCTGGCGATGCCGGAGTGCCGCATCTCGACGGCGCCGAGCACCGCGGTGGTCAACGGCGCCACGAGGGTGACCAGGCCGAGGCCGAAGAGCAGCACACCGGGCAGCACGTCGGTGAGGTAGTTGGCGTGCGGGCCGATCCGGCGCAGCAGGAGCACCCCGACGGCGGCGACGATCGGGCCGACGGCGAGTTGCCAGCGCGGGCCGATCCGGGTGGCCAGGTCACCGGAGCGGGCGGAGAGCAACAGCATCAGCACGGTCGCGGGCAACGTGGCCAGGCCGGTCTGGAAGGCGTCGTAGCCCGCGACGTTCTGGAGGGTCACGGCGACGAAGAAGCTCTGGCCGCTGAGGGCCGCGTACACGACGACGGTGTAGATGTTGAGGATCGAGAAGACCCGGCTGCGGAACAGCGCGGGCGGGGTCATCGCGGCGTCGCCCTTGTGGCGCTCGACCAGCACGAAGCCGACGGCACTGGCGACGCCGATGCCGAGTGCGCCGATCACCAGCGGTGAGCCCCAGCCGCGGTTCGGCGACTCGATCAGCGCGTACGTGATGCCGGCCAGGGCGAGCGCGGCGAGCGCGGCACCGGACACGTCGAACCGGGTCGCCTCCTTGGGCGCGCGGCTCTCCGGCACCCAACGCAGCGCCGCCAGGACGGCGACGACGCCGAGCGGCAGGTTGATCAGGAACGCCCAGCGCCAGGAGAGCGCGTCGATCAGGAACCCGCCGACGAACGGGCCGAGGGCGGTGGAGATGCCGGAGAAGCCGGACCACAGGCCGATCGTCTTGCCGCGCTCGTCGGCCTGGAACGAGGCCTGGATGATCGCCAACGAACCCGGGGTGAGCAACGCGGCGCCGGCGCCCTGCAGGAAGCGGGCGCCGATCAGCATGCCGATCGTGGGCGAGATGGCACACAGCAGCGACGCCACGGTGAACCACACGATGCCGAGAATGAAGATCTTGCGCCGGCCGACGCGGTCGCCGAGCGACCCGCCGAGCAGCACGAACGCGGCCAGGGTGAGCAGGTAGCCGTTGACGGTCCACTGCAGACCGGCAACGCTCGAGTTCAGGTCGGCGCCGATGTGCGGCAGCGCGACGTTGACGATGGTGCCGTCGAGGAAGGCCATCCCGGAGGCGAGGATGGTCGCGAACAGCACGCCACGACCGGCGGACGACTTCAGCCGCAGGGGCGTGGGGGTGGTCATGTGCCCAATCTGCCCCGCCCGGTCCCGGACTACCAACGAATCGCCGAGAGATGCGTGGTTCTGGCCTCGCTGGCGCGCGTCGCGCACGCTGAAGAGGTGCGTACCCCCCGCATCATCGTCAATGTCCTTGCCAGCGCGTTGCTCCTCGTCGGAGTGGCCGGGTGTGTCCCGGTTGAGCCCGGTTCGCTCGGCCCGTCGGGCACACCGCGAAGCACCACAGGAGCCCCGACAGCGACTGAATCGACCCGCCTGCTCGACCAGTTGGCCGTCGCGCGGGCCGCCTCGATGAGCGGGTACACCCGCGACCGTTTCCCGCACTGG